>DAONDZ010000001.1:0-254151 GCA_035402825.1 bacterium
AGGACGATTATAGTTATCGCCGGCGTTCATCCGCGCTTGGATTCAAAGCTTCGCCAGTAAACTGGCTAACCTCTCCTCTTGACGTTCGGACACTGGCCAGGCATCACCCCCTATACATCCTCTTACGAGTTAGCAGGGAGCTATGTTTTTGGTAAACAGTCCCTTGAGCTCTTTAGCTGCGGCCCCATTACTGGGGCAGGCCTTATTGCGAACTTACGGCCGCTGTTTTGCCGAGTTCCTTAACGAAGGTTCTCTCGTACACCTTAGGCTCCTCGCCTCATCTACCTGTGTCGGTTTTAGTACGGATACCATAACCTTAGCCCTAGAGGTTTTTCTGGAAAGCTCCGCCACGAAAATTGACTCCACCCGAAGGCTTCATCTTTTCTCTGTCCCTTGAATTATTGGCCCGGATTTGCCTGTGGCCACTTCTTGGAACCAAGAACGCCCATATCATAGAACGCTCCCGCTTTGAAACTTTGTCCCCCCATCGGAAAATTATGGTAGTGCTGGAATATTAACCAGCTCATCCATCGACTACGCTAACATTACCTTAGCTTTGCCTTAGGACCGACTAACCCTGGGTCGATTTACGTTGCCCAGGAAACCTTAGATTTTCGGTGGGCAGGGTTTTAACCTGCCTTTTTGCTACTCATGCCAACATTCTCTCTTCTGTTTGCTCCACCGCGCCTCACGACACGGCTTCAACGCCAAACAAAATGCTCCTCTACCGCTCCAGCCTAAAAGGCTGAAACCCGCATCTTCGGTAATATGCTTTAGCCCCGATAAATTTTCGGCGCGAAACAACTTGATTAGTGAGCTATTACGCTTTCTTTAAAGGATGGCTGCTTCTAAGCCAACCTCCTAATTGTCGCGGTCACAACACCACCTTTCACACTTAGCATATATTTAGGGACCTTAGATAGCGATTAGGGCTGTTTCCCTTTCGACCACGGAGCTTAGCCCCCGTAGTCTGACTCCTGGATTACACCTGTGAGTATTCGGAGTTTGGTTAGGAACAGTATCTTGCGACCTGTCCCCATTCAGTGCTCTACCCCCCACAGTCAGCATCCAAGGCTAGCCCAAAAGCTATTTCGAGGAGAACCAGCTATCGCCGAGTTCGATTGCAATTTCTGCGCTAACCACAACTCATCCCAGAGTGTTGCACGGCTCACGGGTTCGGTCCTCCCTCTAACTTTCGTTAGAGTTCAACCTGGCCATGGTTAGATCACCCGGCTTCGGGTCTTGTCAATGCGACACGTCAATCATTATATAAACGCAAAAGCATTTGCGCTTATATAATAACTGACACGGGCTATTAACCCTCGCTTTCACTCCACATGCTCTCCAAACGGAGATTATGTAAGCCACATTGAACAAACTCGTTGGCTCATTCTTCAATAGGCACACCGTCACCCGAATAAATTCGGGCTCCGATTCCTTGTAAGTATATGGTTTCAGGTACTATTTCACCTCCCTCACCGGGATGCTTTTCACCTTTCCCTCATGGTACTAGTTCACTATCGATCATAAGTAGTATTTAGTCTTAGGTCATAGTCGACCTGGCTTCAGACGGAATTTCACGAGTTCCGCCCTACTCAAGAGTGCTAACCACCGAGAGATAATTTTTTTGGCTTACGGGACTATCACCCTATCTTATGTCACTTTCCAGTGAGCTTCAGCTAAAAATTATCTTTTCTGACTCGGCCTCGTTCGTCTAGGAAACGGGCACTAGCATCTTACAACACCCTCTATACATGTGGCCCCAGAGCCTTCTGCATAACAGCTTCACAAAAGTAAAACAAGTTATGCGCGGTATAAAAAGTTTAGACTGCTCCCTTTTCGCTCGCCACTACTAAGGGAATAAAAGTTTTTTTCTGTTCCTCCGGCTACTAAGATGTTTCAGTTCACCGGGTCTTCCCCCAATCAAAGATTGGGCATCCTGGCTTCACCAGGATAGGTTTCCCCATTCGGAAATCTACGGATCAAAGGTTGCTTGCCACCTCCCCGAAGCTTATCGCAGGCTGCTACGTCCTTCATCGTCTACTTATGTCAAGGCATTCACCATATACTCTTATCGAGATTTTCCCACATTTTTATCTTCAAACGATTTTGCAATAGTTTTATATTTTTATTTTTCCTCGATTCAGTTGTTAATGTCCGCTCTAGAAACAGGTCTCTCGTCCACCAAAATCTTTGATGAAAGAGAATCTATTTTAGAGGAGAAAACCTTAGAGTTCAAAAAAACCGCTGCTGGCGGTTTGAGACACAAACGAAAAATGAACGTTTGTTACCCGCCTATTTTTTGACTGAAAAGTTGTCTATTCATATATAAGATAGTCACATTAAAAAACACTGGTTATAATTATACACTATTTAAAAATGGTGTCAAGGGGAAAACAGGCCAATTTTACAGGGGTTTATCCCCAAAAAAAACCCGCCTAAAATAGCTGAGCAGGTGACGGGAATCGGACCCGCCTTTCCAGCTTGGGAAGCTGGCATAATAGCCACTATATGACACCTGCAATTATTGTCTGGCTTTCGGGGTAACCCAGAAGCCCATATACTTGCCCAGTGCCAATTTGATTTGCGCATCCAAACAAGGGATAGCTCCGAAGATGATAATAGAGACGGGCACGAATATCCATTCCACCACCACTAGAATACTCTTGAGAGGGCTGTAGCCCTTCGGGCGCTTAGGCAACATAATATTAGAAATAGCCGCCGACAAAATCATTCCGATCATTGCCATGTTCATCAAATAGGTAGTCACCACTGGCAAGTTGCCGGATAAGACCGTGGAGTTAAAACTATCCCCTCCCAAAATCTGTGGCAGCCAGCCGACTACACCGACAATTAAAGCATTGGTGGCCCAAGAATGAAAGCCATAAATCTGAACAAAAATATGACGGAACATAGAGCCCTTGTTTTTCTTCCAGGCCGGCCATTTCTTCTTGGCGTTAAAAATTAAATAAGGCACATTCTCACTTCCCCAAGCCCAGCGCCGCTGTTGCTTGTAAAGACTCTTGGCGGTCTGCCAGAAGTTCTGGTCCATGGTGGTATCCATATAAACCGGAAAATATAAAGGCTCGACCCGATAGTCACCATCATAATGAAGAAAACAATGCCAGAAAATCCGAGAATCTTCGGAAACCATATTCACCCCCCAGAAACCAATATCCACTAGGGCTTGCCAGGTCATAGAATGAGAAGAATAGGTGGCCAATTTTTCCGGACGGATTTGTTGCATCATCTGCCAAAAGGTATTAGAAGAAGACGCCACTCGGGCAAAGAAAGGCGCCTGCCATACATTATTATGATAAATCGGTATCGGTTGATAGCTGGCCCGATAAGGATTTAAAACTGACAAGAAGGAATGAGTAAAGCGAAAAAAATAACCGGGATGAACCACGGTATCAATATCAAAAACGCTCACTAATATTTTGCTGTAATCCATCTGCCGGGCATCGACTATCTTTTCTTTAACCGCCTTAGCGGCATAAGCCTGGTTAGCCCCCTTGCCTTTTAATTCGCCGGCAATATCGCCGGGGTGAAAAGTAATTAATAACTCTCCGAACTTATCTTGATATTCCGCAGTAATCACCTGGGCCTTCTCTTTCGCCGATACCCCCACTCTTTCTTCCATAGCCAAAACCACAATCATTTTATCAGTCGGCCAACCGTCATTAACCAAAGAAGTTAAAGCGGTACGCAAAATAGCCAAATCTTCATTATAGGTCGGCAAGATAATCAATTGGGTTAAATCATTCCAAACCACACCTTGAGCGCTCAGGCTGCCCGCTCCGGCCGGCTGAGTTTTCAACTCTTCGCATTTCGCTTGCCAATTCATGGCCCGATGCTTCTTTAATTGTTTGAAGCCGACTAATAAATAAATAGCTAGGAAGATAACCAGTAATAACCAATAAACGTCAAAAGCGATTAAAAAATAAGCTACCCAGACCGGTTTCAGCCAAGATAGCAAGATTAAAGCCAATAAAGTTCCTAATGACAAAAAACCGGGTAGCATTTCCAGCACCCGATACCACTTGCGTTCTTTGCCTGTTAAATCGGTAGCTTTACCGATCTTTAAGTAATCCATACTAAGTATTAAAATAAACGTCCTCTCCTTCTTTTAACTCTTCCGCCCCGCCTTCGTCAAGACTAGGTGCGGCCACTGGCTTTACCTTAATTTCCCGTCCCTTAAAATCCACCGGCTTGCTCTGGGCCAATTCACTCAAAGACAAACCCTTGATAACTGGTTTCAACTGCGGATGATTAACCCTTTGCAACTCTTCCTGCTTGGCTAGTCGGCGAGCCTCCAAATCTTTCTGCTTCTTTTCTTTCATCTTCGGCAAGCACTCGGCACAATATACCGGACGGACACCGTCAGGCTGAAAAACAGTCTTAGTTTCCTGGCCGCAGTTGGCACAGATAGCAGAATATTTGTAGGCATCAAATTTAGGACGAGCCGGAGCTTCAACCTTTTCTTCCCTTTTCTCCACAACCATTGCCGGTTGTTTAGCGGCCGACTGATGTTCAACATGAGCGCCGGGAGTACCACCACCGCCTTGGCCGGTTTCATCATCATGACTTTCATGCCAACGCAAAATCTTTTCCTCCACATCAGCTTTGCGGCTGGCATAATGTTCCCGAGAAAAATTAATCACCTGTTCAATATTATGAGTCTTCTCTTCATTAGTTAAAGGCGGCAGACCGCGAGCTGAAAACGGATCCGAAGCGACGCCATCAATCATTAATTTCAGATACATTTCATATTTCGGCAAATTAACTAAATCTTCTTCGGTAAAAGTCGGGGTGAACTCTTTGACTAATTCTTCAGCATCAGTGGCTCCGACCCGAAAAACAATCATGGTGCCGACGTTGCCAAAAACAGCCGGCTTCACCTTCTCCGAAAGCTGTTCAATATATTGGTGGGCCATAATTAAGCACAAACGATATTTTCTGGCTTCGGATAAGATGTTGGCGAAACTGTCAGTGGAAAAGTTTTGGAACTCATCAATATAGAGATAGAAATCCTTGCGATCTTTTTCTTCAATGTCCACCCGACTCATAGAAGCTAGCTGAATTTTAGTAATCATCATGGCTCCCAACAAGGCGGAATTGTCTTCACCGATTCTTCCCTTGCTCAAATTCATAATCAAAATCTTGCTTTCGTCCATTATCTTCCTCATGTCTAAGGAAGAGCTGACTTGACCGATGATGTTGCGCATAAAGGCAGTGGACAAGAATTGACCAACCTTGTTCTGAATAGGCGAAACAGCTTCCGAGGCGAATTTGTCGGCATAAGAAGCGAATTCCTTTTCCCAAAAGGACTTCACCACTGGGTCTTTAATATTAGAAACCACTTTCTTGCGGAAAGCTTTGTCGGACAATATTCGCACCACTCCCAATAGAGTGGAGCCTGGATAGTCTAAAATAGCCAAAATAGCGTTGCGAAGAATATATTCCAATCTTGGCCCCCAGGAATCAGCCCATAATTTTTGAAAGACGCCAATTAACCCGGAGGCGACCAAATGGCGCAAATGCGGATCAACTTGCTCCACTACATTAAAAGCAATCGGATATTCAATATCCGCCGGGTTAAAATAAATAACATCTTCAATTCTATCATCAGGAATAAATTCAATGATCTTCTCCGCCAAATCACCATGCGGATCCACCACGGCCACACCATGACCGGCCCGAATATCATCAATAATCATATTCTCCAGAATCGTGGATTTTCCCATACCGGTCTTTCCCACCAAATACATATGACGGCGGCGGTCATCCTCCTTGATGCCGAACCGACGCATTTGATTGCGGAAAGTAGTTTGGGCGAAAAAAGTTATACTCATAAAAGTTTAACGAGAGTTTAATAAACCGTTGCCAGTCACGGCCTGGCCGGACAAAAGTTCTTGATAAGTACCGGTTAATTGCTTAATTAAAGGCGGCAGATAAAAGAGTCCTATCAACAAAGGTATTAATATTAAAAAGAATTTAATCCAACCAAAAACTTTCTGCCAAATAATATAGCGCTTGATATATTTTGTCCGCTCCAAGATACTTTCGCTCAACTCAATCTGGCGGATCAAGAGATCGCGCTCGGATTCGGGTAATTTTTTTTCTATTTCTTCAGGCATAATTTAACCGCGATATTCGCAAAGTTTAACAAATTCTTTTCCAATTTCAGCCAGGGTCTTCATTTTCTGATCGCTATAGCCCGCTTGCTTCCTAAACTCCGGGTTAATAATTTCCGTATCGGCTTTAAATTTTTGTAAATACCATTTATCCGCCCCAGCAATTATTTTCCCCATAGCGGCAATGTCCTGATCGGTAATTAAAGACGGAACGACTGTGGTGCGGAACTCATAGGGCAGACCACTTTGCATTATCATTTTAACAGATTTTTCTATTTTATTAAAGTCAATCGACACCTGGACCGTTTCTGAGTATTTGTCAGCCGGAGCTTTAATGTCCATGGCGATATAATCAATTAACTGATCAGCAATTAATTTCTCAAGCATCTCCGGATTGGTACCATTGGTATCCAGCTTAATACTATAGCCCAAACTCTTAATCTCACTAATGAACTCCGGCAAGTCAGCGTGCAAAGTCGGTTCCCCGCCGGTAATTACCACACCCTCTAATTTTCCCGCCCGCTTTTTTAGGAAATGAAACAGGCCAGCGACAGAAGTCAGAGGCGAATCATCGTTCGCTTCTAAATCCTGGCGCTGGCCTTTCGTATTTTCAGTGTCGAGCTCCTCCATTCGGGGCCAGACAAGCATTGGGTTGTAACAAAAACCACAACGGAAGTTACATCCGACGGTAAAGATAATCGCTGCTAATTTTCCCGGATAATCAATCAGGGTTAATTTCTCTACGCCGCCGATGCGCATATTGGTAAAGTTATTAAAGGACTAAATCTTTCACTACAAAGGTTTTGCGGTCTTTGTACTCGGCCGCTTTGCCCTTGTTGTAATTTTTGACCGGAGTCAACCAGCCGACGACACGGCTGTAGACGATACATTCAGTGCGTTTCACCGTAGTTGGTGCCATATATTTTTTGCTCCGATTATCCCCTCCCAACTATGGAGCCGATAACCAGAATTTCTATTAATATTATATAAAAATTTTATGGTTTTGTAAAGAGAAAAACTAGGCGTTTTCTGCCACTTTTTCCTCCTCATTTTCAAGCGGTACATAACCTCTTTCTTCATCGCATTTCGGACAATATTTATGCTCTCCAGCTAGATAACCATGGTAAGGACAAATGGAGAAAGTCGGAGTAACAGTGAAATAAGGCAAGCGATAACCATAGATGATTTTCTTGACCAGCTTCTTAGCTGCCTCCGGATCATTCAAGCGTTCGCCGATATAACCATGCAACACGGTACCGCCGGTATATTTGGTCTGCAAATCATCCTGCAAGTCTAAGGCGCTAAAGATATCATCAGTGAAACTCACCGGCAAATGAGTGGAGTTGGTGTAATAAGGATCGGCATGATCGCATTTCACCGCTTGATCGTTAGCGAAGATAGCTTCCGGGTAGAGTTCTAAATCTTTTTTAGCGAAACGATAAGTGCAGCCTTCTCCCGGGGTAGCTTCTAAGTTATACAAGTTATTAGTCTCATTTTGGAAGTCCATTAATTTCTCTCGCATGAAGTCCAACACCTCCCCGGCAAAAGCATGCCCCTCTGGAGTGGTAATATCCTTCTTCATTAGGTTTAATAGAGCTTCATTCATGCCATTGATACCAATGGTGCTAAAATGATTCTTCCAAAAAGTACCGAAGCGAGCATTGATATTATCTAAATAATGGCGAGAATAAGGATACAAGCCAACTTCGGTAAACTTTTCAATTATCTTGCGCTTAATTTCCAAACTCTCTTTAGCTAATTCCATTAACTTAAATAAACGTTCTTTAAAATCATCTTTATCTTTGGATAGATAGCCCAAGCGAGCCAAGTTAATAGTAACTACGCCTAAACTGCCGGTCAAAGGATTGGCGCCAAACAAACCGCCGCCACGCTTTCTTAATTCCCGGTTGTCTAGCCGCAAGCGGCAGCACATAGAACGGGCATCATCGCGATCCATATCGGAGTTCACAAAGTTAGAGAAATAAGGTACGCCGTATTTAGCGGTCATTTCCCACATCGGCACTAAACTAGGACGTTCCCAATCAAAATTCTTGTCCACGTTATAGGTCGGAATCGGGAAAGAAAATACTCTTCCAGTAGAATCGCCCTCCAACATCACTTCGGCGAAAGCCTGATTAAATAAATCCATTTCCAATTGGAAGTCTTTGTATTTTTCCGGTTTGATCTCACCGCCAATCACCACATTTTCTTCGCCAATTAGTTTGGAAGGAGTGACATCTAAGGTGACATTGGTGAAAGGGGTCTGGAAGCCAACCCGAGTCGGAACGTTAACATTAAAAACAAATTCTTGTAGACATTGCTTCACATCGCGATAAGACAAATTGTCATAACGGATATAGGGAGCTAGATAAGTATCAAAGTTGGCAAAGGCCTGAGCGCCGGCCGCTTCGCCTTGCATGGTATAGAAAAAGTTAACAATCTGGCCCAAGGCGGTCCGAAAATGCTTCGGGGCTTTGCTCTGAGTCTTTTCGCTGACGCCGCCGAAACCGCGCACTAATAAATCCTTTAAATCCCAACCGCAGCAATAAGGAGCCAACATGCCTAAATCATGAATATGGAAATCACCATTGATATGAGCATTTCTGATATTATCCGGATAAAGCTTGTTCAACCAATACTTAGCGGAAATTGCTGAGGCTAAATAGTTATTAAGTCCCTGGACCGAAAAGCTCATATTGCTGTTCTCTTTCAAGCGCCAGTCGGCTTTGCCCAAATAATCTTCCATTAACTTTTCTTCGGTAGTCTGTCCAATGTCGCGTAATTGACGATGTTGATCGCGGTAAAGAATATAAGCCTTGGCAATCTTGACCTGGCGGCTAGCAATCAAAACTTCTTCCACCATATCCTGCACTTCTTCTACGGCCGGAATGCTGTGAAAATGAAACTTCTGATTCAAACGGCGCACCACTTCATCGCTCAAACGCTTAGCCAAACGATCATCTTTGATATCCACGGCTTCAGCCGCTTTGATAATCGCCTTGGTAATCTTAGAGGCATCAAATTCCACGATGTCTCCGGAACGCTTAATAAGTTTGGACAGTTTTTCAGGCATAAAGATATAAATTAATAACTATTTTTTCTTGGAACCTAAGAGCTTATTCAATTCCCTCTTAAAATCCTGGACATTTTTAAACGATTCATAAACCGAAGCATAACGGATATAGGCCACCTGGTCGGCTTTCTTCAAGTTCTTCATCACAATCTTGCCTAAATCCTGGGAACTGACCTCATTAGTCTTCAAAGCTTGAATATCGCGTTCAATGACATGGATTAGCTTCTTGAACTTGTCATCGCCAATTCGTTTCTCACTAGCCTTCTTCAAGCCGGCCACCATTTTATCCCGGCTATAGGCCTCTCGGCGGCCATCGCGTTTGATAATGGCCACATCCAAAATTTCTAGTTCTTCGTAAGTAGAAAAGCGGAAAGCACATTTCAAACATTCTCGGCGGCGGCGGATGGATAAACCATCAGTAGCGACGCGAGAATCAAGCACTTTAGTATCAGGGAAATAACAGATGGGACATTTCATAGATTGCCAAATTTTACTATATATAGTGGCTAGACTGATGTTTAAACCACAACATATTGGACATTGGTTATTATAGCAAAAAATAAAAAACCGGACAACAATCCGATTTTTATCTAATTTTAGTCTAATTTTACTAAGCCGGTTAAAGGCCTCAAACAGTTATCCACAGACTATTGCTTGATGGTCGCTTTGAGAGGCAAATCCAAGAAGAAAGTACTGCCTTCATTCTCCTTAGATTCAAACCAAACCCGGCCGCCCAGTTGTTCAATGGAGCTCTTGGTGATATACATGCCCAGCCCGGTGCTGCTTTCAAAGTTAGCCTTAGCGGCATTAGTGGCTTGATAGAATTTCTGGAAAATCTTAGGTTGTTCCGCCTGAGGAATGCCTATCCCCTCATCACTCACCGCAATTAACACGCCCAAATCACTTTTCTTGACGTTAATAGTCAAATTCTTCTGATCACGGTTATATTTGATACCGTTAGATATCAAATTAGAAATGGCTTTAGACAAAATACTGCGATCAAAGTTAATAGTGGGCACGGCTTCGGCATTTTCCACTATCTTTATCTGTCGCCGATCGGCCAGAGGCTTAAATCCCAAGACCGTGGCCGAAATCATGGTGGCAACATCCAAGGGTTCAATATCAATCTTCAAACGGCTGTCTTCAATCCTGGCCACATCCAAAAGCTCTTCCACTAGATTGATCAATTGATTGTTAACATTATTCAAATTATCTATCATTTCAGTTGCCTCAGGCTTCAAATCTTTCTTAAATTTCAAACCAAAAATCTCTAAATTCAATTTGGTGGTAGCCAAAGGAGTTTTGAGCTGATGTGAGGTGACGGAAATAAAATCATTTTTGATTTTATTAACTTTCTGCAACTCCACATTCTGTTCCTGTAATTGCTTAGTGGCTTTATCAATCTTATCTTTCAATTCCACATTGAATTGTTTGGTTCTTTGGTATAAAGCAGCGTTCTCCATGGAAATAGCCACTTCTTCGCTCACCACTTCCAAAACTTTTAAATCTTCCTGGTTATAACTATCATTAGACTCCTTAAAACCGAAGAGCATCAAGCTATTGAGCTTGCCTTTAATAACCACCGGCACCACCACTTCCACCCCTAGATTATCAAAGAATTTAACCATGGAGAAAAATTGGTGCCAAGGCCCTTCCTTGATTTCCCGGACAATGACCGGCTTGCTCCGATTATTAAAAATGATTTCCAAGATCTCATAATTTAAGGATATCTCCTGCTGATTATCAAACAAGAAGCCGCTGTTATGAATCACATTCCATAAGTCTCGGCGTTTATTGTAGCTAATCACTCCGATTGACTTGCTGTGAAAAGCTTTAGATAGAATCTGAGAGACCCCGCTAAATATTCTTCCGGTATCCAAAGAAGACCGCAACTCGCTATTTAAATCAGAAATCAGATCACGGACATCATAGAGAGAAGAAAAGAAGTATCTGTTGGCCACGCGGAAATAATATTTTTTGAGACCGGAAAAAATAGACATGGAAAGAACAAAAATAGCGATATAGGAAACCATGGTATATTGCGGGAAAAAGCGATAAAAAAAGAATTGCCAAATAAAGGCCGGAATCAATATGGAAATGAAAGAGAAAAAATAAACCAAAGAACGGCGCAAAATCAACTTGATATTCATGAGGCCGTGGAGAATAATGGCGTAAGTTATGAGAATAGAAAAAATTAATGGGGCGATTAAAAAAATAGGATACACAAAGATCTTGTAAGCCGGCAGAAAACCGGCGCCGCCCAAGACGTTTAAAATAGTAAAAGCCACTAAATAATAAGTTAAACGGCTTTTGTCCACCTTAACCGTAGTAATCCGATATTGTTTAATAAAATTGAATAAGAAGGCCACTACATACAGAATAAAGAAGGCGAAAAAGAAATGATGACCAATTTGAGCCTGAGTATGGACTCCCCAGCGGTAATAATAAACCTTATCCACTAAATAAGGGGTCCAAGTTAAATATAAAAAGAAAACAGATAATAAATAGCCTAAAGCTAAAATCCAGCGGCGTTGGCGGTTGTAATAAGTCACGGCGCAACTGAAATGATATTCTACCGCCGGAAAGAATACTACGCCGGCATAGACCAATCTGTCCCAAAACATGATTCCCGCTTCATCAGGGCTGTTAAACATCATCAAAGTACAAAACTCCCAGAGGGCGCAAACAAAAGCTACAAAAAAGAAAAGACGATTAATAGTCGCCTTCTTCCCTTTTAGCAATACGATAAGACCCAACAGAAAAACCACCACCATGCTGGTGATTAAAAAAGATTCAATAAAAGCTAGGTTGATACTCTGCATAATCTTACTTCTATTTTATCACTTTTCCATTATTTGGGGAATATTTAAAAAGGGTTCCCGATTGGGAACCCCTAATGATATCAATACTACTTTAAATTTCAATGCTGCGCGGCAAGCCCACGATGCTTTGGCTAAATGAACTGATGGGAATAAAGATTTCCCGATGATACAGTTCAAATAATGTTTTCACCGCGGCCAGGTTGGTGGCGTTAATTTGGAACAGGTCCAAATTACGGAAGTCACAATTGCCGCCGCTTTTGGCAAAGGCAATCATAGTGGCTTCTAAGAAGCAGCCATAGAAGTCTCCTTGATTCTGGAGGCCCATTAACAGAGGGTGAAAATGACAAATTAGGCGCGGTAGAAAGTAATCTCCGCCATCAAATCTTTGCACGCCTTCTACTCCGGCAATGATATTAGCTTTAATGCCGTGAGGCACTGCTACATCGATCATCGCCATCTTCTTAGCCTTAATCCGCAAAATATCGGCCCGGCTAATCGGATTGGTATGAGCGCAGGCCAGAAACAATTTGGTTTTGCCATCAGGAATCTGATCATATGACTTAACCACCCTGGCAGCCTTGTCTTCCCGGAAGTTAAACTGGCTAACCAGAATCATGTTATTAAATCCCTGGCTCTTCAGATGGAAATAAATTCCCTTGCCCAGATGTCCCAAGCCGCCGATGACAATTTGATCATCTTTTTTCAGATTATAGAGTTCGACCAAATAACCGACCAGAGAACAGAAAGAAATTAATGTTCCATTGTCTCCGATGGTAAAATCAACATCGGGAAAAAGAGATTTTAATTCCTTACCGTCGCCGAATAATCTTTTGGTCGAAGCGGCTAATAATACAGTGTTTACCGCGTGGGCTGACACTGCAAATTTCACGGCTGCCACGAATTTTTCTTTAGCCTTGACAATAGCGTCTGTCCGGCTGCCAGTCGTCGGCGCCAGAAGATCGGAGGCAATAAAATCCAGAGGGATAATAATTCCTTCCTGGCCTAAAAACTCATAGCGCATGGGCTTAAAACCGGCTGCAGAGGGCAGCCCTAAGGCGTCAGTAATAGCCTTATGGTGTCCTTCATCAATACAATTTGAGATTAGCGCTACGCGCTGGTACTTGCTCGCTTTCATGGGTATATTTTTTAATGTTAATGTCCGAAACTAGGTTAATTACCATTAAATTATCACTATTTTTGTGTTTTGTCAAATAATACAAAAATACCGGCCTTTTAGCCGGTATTAATTGATATTTTCTTGATATTAGCTCATTTTCTTCCGAATAAAGGCCGGGACTGATAGTTCATCATCATCTTCATCGTCAGAGCTTTTCTTAGCGGTATTCTTGCGTTCGGATTTAGGGGCGGCTTTAAAATCAAACTCCTTGCCCTTCTTATCAAACCAAGGGAAATTAAAACCAGCGCCTTTATCTGCTTCAGTCTCTTCCTCCTTAACCGGCTCTTCTTTCACTTCCGGTTCCTTCTCTTTCATGAATGCCGGAGCGGAATAGGAGCGAATGGTGCTCTTCTCTTCTACGCTGAAAGTTTCATTACGTTTTTCTTTGTCATTGAATCCGGTAGCGACGATAGTGACTTTAATTTCATCCTTCATTTTTTCATCAATAACTGCACCGAAAATAATCTTGGCATCTTCATCAGCCAAAGAGCTGATAATCTTGGCAGCCTCGCTCACTTCAGCCATGCCCAAATCAGGTCCGCCGGTGATGGTAAAGACTATGCCCTTAGCGCCATTAATAGAAGTTTCCAATAAATTAGAATTAACCGCCAGCATCACGGCCGCTTCAGCCTTGCCGTCACCCTTAGCCTGACCAATACCCATCAAAGCTGAACCGGTATTAGCCATAATTGCTTTGACATCGGCAAAGTCGGCATTGACAATACCGGGAACGGTAATGATTTCAGCAATACCTTGAACGCCCTGGCGTAAAATATTATCAGCTAACTTAAAGGATTCTAAAAGTGAAGTTTTCTTATCAATAATCTGCAATAATTTTTCATTGGAAACGGTAATAATAGTATCCACCCGAGCGGCGAGATCAATAAATCCCTGTTCGGCAATTTTGCGTCTTTGGCCACCTTCAAAAAAGAAAGGCTTGGTTACCACGGCAATAGTTAATGCTCCCAGCTCTTTAGCAATTTCGGCTACAATCGGAGAAGCGCCCGTACCGGTGCCGCCACCCATACCGCAAGTTACAAAAACCATATCAGAGCCTTTTAATAATTCTCTGATTTCAGCCTGAGACTCTTCGGCTGCCTGGCGGCCTAATTCCGGATTCATACCAGCGCCTAAACCTCGAGTAACATTGCGGCCGATATGAAGTTTCACATCAGCTTTATTGTTATGCAAAGCCTGAACATCGGTATTGATAGCAATAAACTCCACGCCTTTAATCCCCTCTTCAATCATCCGATTAATAGCGTTGCCGCCGGCACCGCCGACGCCGACCACTTTGATCTTAGCGAAAGTTTCAGCTTCTGGTTTAACTTCTGGCATATAGATATAAAAATTATTTGATAAATTATTGGGGCATGACTTTACTCATAAAGCCCTTAAATTTGCTCATTACGCCACCCAAATTCTTTTTCCAATTCACTCGGTTAGCCGGGGTAACATGATGTCCCCAAGCCACTAAACCTAGAGCGGTAAGGAACTCTGGGGCCTTAGCTTTCTCAATAGCTAACTGCAAATTCTTAGCTTCCCCTAATCCGACCGGCAATCTTAACTGTCGCTTAGCAGTTTCGGCTATTCCTTTCAATAATGAACCGCCGCCGACTAAAATAGCGCCGGCCGGCAACATTCCAGATCTATCAATGGCTTTTAATTCTTCATCAACTTTAGAAAAAATCTCTTCTACGCGCGCCTCAATTATTTCGGCCACGTATTTTCTGGAAATTATATCAATGTTATCATTAATTCCCTCTTCTTTTACCAAATCGCTCACATCCACTTCATCTTTTTTAGCAATAGCCGAGGCTTCGCTATAACCATGTTCTATTTTTATTCTCTCCGCCAAATTAATCGGACAACGCAAGCCGATAGCGATATCGTTAGTGATATGATCAGCGCCAATCGGCAAAATAGAAGTGCTTAGTAAATTACCTTCTTCATAAACAGATAGACTGGTGGTAGTAGCGCCGATGTTAATCAAGGCTACGCCCAAATCTTTCTGACGATTATCCAAGACCGCATCAGCCATCGCTAAAGATGACATCACTACGCCGTCAATATCTAAACCGGTGCGATAAACAGCCTTGGTTAAATTCTTTACCTGATTGCCTAGACCCAAAATAATCAAAGTCTCCACTTCTAAGCGCAAGCCGCTCATACCAATCGGATCTTTGATGTCTTCTTGATTATCAATAGTAAAATGCATGGGAATAACATGGAGAATCTCATAATTATTCGGCACCACCATGCTCTTGGCGGCTTCCATGGCTCTTTCGACATCCTGTTCATCAATTTCACCATTGCTCTTAGAAACTACCACCACCCCTTTATTTCTTTCGCATTTTATTTTCGGACTGTTGTAGCTCACCCAAACGCTGGATAAAGGAACTCCCACCAATCTTTCCGCTTTTTCTAAAGCGGCTGAGACGGCCGAAGTGGCTTCTTCAATACTGTTGATGCTGCCTCGAGAAACGCCAAAAGTCGGCGAAGAAACAGCTCCGATGATTTGTAATTCCTCGTTGCCTAAATGATTAACTTTTTGGCCGACAACTAAACGAATACCAGTGGAGCCGATGTCCAAACCAGCAATAATGTCTTCTTTCATAGATTATTATATTTTCTTATCTCTATTATAGCTAAAAAATTAGATATTGCCAACTATAAAAGCAGGCCCAAATACCAAGTCAAAAGCTGCTGACCGATAAACAAAGCCAAAAGGCTGCCTAAAGCTAAAAACACCCCTAAAGGCACCTTAGTTTTTAAGCTTTTCCTGGTTCTCAGTACCAAACCTAAACTCAAAATAGTGCCTAAAATGTAAGATAAGAAAAGAGCGGTTAATAGCAGGCGCCAATCCGGAAAAATTAATCCCATTAGCCCTCCTAAATAAATATCGCCGCTACCCATTCCCTTGCCTCGAGTAGCCATATATTGCGCGCCAAAAAAAGCGGCGCCCAAAGCTACGGAGAATAACAAACTCCAAATGGATACCCCCAAAAATAATTGGCCGATCAAAATCAAAGCGGCCCCAACCAACAAAGGCGGCAAATATATTTCCAACCAAAAATAATCACTTAAGAACACAAACAGCCATAAGCTGATAGCCGCTAAATAAATAGTGAGACTCAGCCAGCCCTCCCCTTTTTGCCAGAGATAGGCAAAGCTAAAGGCATATAATAAACCACTAGCTAATTCTAAAATAAAATGATCAATAGCGATGCGGCAATGGCAATGGCGGCAGCGCCCTTTAAGCAGCAGCCAACTTAGAAGCGGTATATTATCATACCAAGCTATCGGCTCATTACAGCCAAAGCAGAAAGACCGGCCGCCTAAGGTTTCCGAACGATGACAGCGGGAAACCAAACAATGGATAAAACTGCCCATCACCAAACCGATAATCAAAAATAGTGCTAACAACGAATAGTACATAAATTTATTTTTTATTCCACAACTTCTTAGCTATGGCTTGATATTCTTGGAACTTGGCTTGGTCTCCCAGCTCTTGATAAAGATAAGAGATAGCTAGAGGCCAGCTATAATTGCTAGGGTCTAAAACCATCGCCCTTTTATTATACCACAAAGCTCGATCCAAGTTTCTTTCTAAATAATAAGTATCGGCAATTTTCTTGTAAAGGCGCAGATCGTAAAAATGGCGCAAAGCAGATTGATAATAAAGCCGGGCCGCCGGATAATTTAACCGACGCAAACTAACATCGCCTAAATAATATTCTAAAGTAGCCAAATAGCTGGCCACATCTTTCTGGTGCAAAGGATTCAGGCGCGGATCATTGCTATCCGGCACCAAGCGCTGAGCTTCTTCTAAATAAGCCAAAGCTTGGTCTAATTTTCCCTGATATAAATAGAGGCGAGCTAGAGCCAAATAATTTTCCGGCAAAGACGGAGTATAGTGAATAGCGTCCAGAAAAAGCTTTTCGGAAAGATCATAATTTTTCAGCAACCCATTCAATTTAGCTTGATTCAATGAATCGGAATATCCCTGGGCCTTAGCATCCAATAGCCCCTCTAATTGACCGGACATTGCCTCGCTCTGTTTGTCCGCCACTCCGCCCAAACCGGAATCATACCACAGAGCAATATAACGGCTATCATAATATTTAGATTGGAGACTAGGTAAGACTTGAATTTTTTCAAAATAATTAGCCGCCTCCAAATATTTTCCGGCGTTAAAATTATTGCGTAATAGATAAAAATAATGATCGGCGGTTAAAGACGCCAGTTGAAGCTTAATACCCAAAAGCAAAAAAGGAACAAGCAGAATCCACAACGATAACAGCCAAGCTGGCGCTATCCTTTTAGCCAAAAATGACGGCTGATTATTTTTCTGCCAAACTTCCTTCCCGACTATAGCCAAAGACAGATAAAGCCAGAAATATATTTGGCCGGCCACAAAACTAAAACCAAACAACAAGGAAATAAAATAACCCAAGAGGCCCAAGAATAAATAACTATTCCATGGATTAGCTGTTTTTTTCTCCCGCAACAATTGATAAAGCTCCCAGAGAAGATAAAGATACAGCCCCGCTAAAATTATTCCTCCGCCTAAAGCTAAATCTAAGATAAAATTATGAGCCCGATTCGTGCGGGCGTTCACATAGCCATTGATCGCCCAATCCTTTTCATAATATTTGATAAACACCGATTCTTGATTTTCCAATCCGTAACCGGCTAAAGGTTTCTGATAAATAGCGGCCAAAGAATCGCGCCAGAAAGTAAGTCGCGGTCCGACGCTGCCGGACTGCCAATCTAATCCTGACCGTAAACGCTGGCCGATACTGCCTTGATTGGTAAATCCCCAAAACAATAGACCCGCCAGAATAACAGTGAGACCGACCAAGCCAAAATAAATATTTTTTTTGCTCAGCTGTTTGTTCTTTTTTAACTTTCTAATTCCCCAAACTATGCTCCAGCCAATAGCCACTGCCAATCCCAGCCAAGCCGCTCGGCTCAGCGTAAAATAGATAGCCCCTAATTGAAGAATTAAGCCGATAAGCCAAAGTAGCCTCCACCACATTGTTTTCGCTCGTTTCAAAAGATAAATAGCTAAAGGCCAAGTTAAGAGCAAAAATGAGGCTAAAAAATTAGGCTGTCCCAGGGTGGAGGTAGCTCTTTGGGTCAAAAAAGCCGGTTCGCTCCAGACTATCGGATCTAATGCCATCATCTGTAGCCAAGCGTATAAGCCCACCAGAGAGGCGCTGAGAGTGATAACCACTATAATCCGATTAATCTTGCGCTTAAGGTCCCCATAGCCTAAATTATAGACTAAAAGCAAGCACCACAGTCCGAAGAATAGATAGCTTAAAGCTCCCTCTTGGCGGTCATAAAGCCCAAAAAAGCTCAGTGCTTTATCTGGTGACCAAAGGCAAGACAACACGGCAAAAGCTATAAACAACAGCGGGGCTAAGTAATAAGTCTTTTTGAAATTTCGTCCGACACCGCCGTAAAATAAATAACGCCCCAAAGATAAAAAAGCCAAGACGGCCACGGCCAGACGGAAATAAACAGTTTTATTCAATTCAAAAACATTGGCGTTAGGAACAATCAAAGCAAAAAGCAATGGCAACAAAAAAATAACAGCCAGATAAACGACCTCAATGGAGTTTTCTAATAGTTTTTGCCAGCTATAGTGAAATTTCATGTTTTAATTATAGCATAAATTAAAACCGCCCCCTAGAGAGCGGTTTTAACTGTATTCAGAGATTATTTTTTCTTTTTATTCTGCATCTTTTCAGCAATCACTAGTAACGGAGAGGCTAAGAATATAGAGCTATAAGTACCGAAAAAAACACCGACCAATAATGCCAAAGAGAAATATTTAATAGAAGCGCCACCGAATAAGACAATAGCCAACATCACTAGGATAACGGTCATGGAAGTATTAACGGAGCGAACCAAAGTCTGATTGACACTGCGATTAACGGTATTTTCAAAATCGGTGTCGCTCTTCGGCAAGTTTTCTCTCACCCGATCAAAGACCACAATGGTATCATGAACACTGAAACCGAGAACGGTTAAAATAGCGGCCACAAAAGAAGTATTAACTTCCACTCCCCAGAAATGACCGAGGATAGCAAAGAAGCCGATAACTATTAAGACGTCATGGAATAAAGCGATTAAGGTGACAGAACCATATTTCCAAGAAGCCACCGGTTTAGATACTTTGCGGAAAGCAAAAGCGATATAAACGCTGATCGCTATTAGAACTAAGATAATAGCTGAAATAGCTTTACGTTGCATCTCCTGACCAATAGAGGGGCCAATGGAAGTGAAGTTTAGTTCTTCAAAATTATTAGCCTCTTTATTCTTCTGAGCGGCTAATTTCTTTAAATTAACCAAAACCTTCTGATGAATATCTTCGCTAGACTCCTGGAATCTAAGAATGAAAGAAGTTTCCGCCGGTTGAATGGTCAAGCTGTTTAATTCAATACCCTTTAAAGCATCTTGAACCTCTAAAGTATTAGGTTGATTCTGACCGATAAATTTGGCTTCCAATAAACTACCACCGGTGAAATCGATACCCATCTTCAAGCCCCACATGCTGATAGCGGTGATGGCTAAGATAACCAAAACAATGGAGATGCTAATCCAAATTTTTCCTTTTTGAATAATGCGATAAGTCATATGATTATTTATTCTTTATTATTCTTGACCGTGGTCACCAACCAATGATATTTAGTGAGCCACTTCGGATTAATCAATTTCAAGAAGTTACGGGTAACTGTGATGGCGGTAAACATGGAAATTAAAACGCCTAATAATAGAGTCAAAGCGAAACCCTTGATTACGGAGTTGGAGAACAGTACTAAGACTAAACAAACGATAATCGTAGTGATGTTGCTGTCTCTAATTGACGGCCAGGCTCGAGAGAAACCATCGGCTAAAGCGCGGGTTAAATCTTTGCCGGCGCGCAGCTCTTCTTTCAAGCGTTCAAAAATCAAAATATTAGCATCCACTGCCATACCAATAGACAGAATGAAACCGGCGATACCAGACAGAGTCAAAGTCACCGGCCAAAGTTTAAAGATAGACAAGGATATTAGACCATAAATAAACAAAGCAAAAACTGATAATAGGCCTGGCAAGCGGTAAAAACCAATCATGAATAAAGCCACTACCAATAAAGCAATCAAGCCAGCTTCTACGCTATTAACCACTGATTCTTGGCCCAAAGTAGCACCGACAGTCTGCTGGCTCACCAAAGAAATTGGCACCGGCAAAGCACCGGTATTCAATCTTTGGGCTAATAATTTAGCCTCTTGAGCGCTAAACTTGCCACTAATAGAAGCTTTGCCGCCGGAAATTTTGCTTTCCACATTCGGCACGCTGATCGGATAACCATCTAGGAAGATAGCTACCTGACGGCCGATATTGCGACCGGTAATTTCTTCAAATAATTTAGCTCCTTCTTCATTAAACTCCAAGGAGACCTCCGGAGAACCATCGTTAGGATTAAATTGAACCACAGCTCGCTTCAAATGCTTACCGGTCAATTTAGTATTAACCCAGCTCGGTTCATTAGTAGTATTAGCTGTCGGGGTGGTGGTCGCCACTTGGACATTAGCTCCTTTATCAGTTTCAATAGTTAAGCCATCAATATTCGGAACATTAACGGCAGTATTGGCACCGGATTGTTCTTTAAATTCTAAAAGCGGAGTTTCGCCAATCATTTTAATAGCTTCTTTAACATCCTTAATACCCGCCAACTCGGCTATAACTCGGTAGCTGCCGGACATTGTCTTGTTCACTTGGACCACCGGTTCGCTGACGCCAAAAACATTGATGCGGCGTTCAATAACATCGCGCACGCCTTCTAAAGCGCTGCTCTTGTCGCTATCCGGAACGTCTTTGACGTCGGCTTCATAAACTAATTGAGTACCGCCCTGCAAATCTAGACCTAAACGGAAAGGAACCTCTTTGACTTTAGGCAACAACACATAGTTGTGGGTCTTGCTGGCTAAAGAATCACGAAATTGATTATAATAATTGCCGCCACTGACCAAGCCAGCTGCTACAGCTAAAACCATAATCGCCCCAAAAATCCACCAAGAACGGCGGCGAGGGGAAGAATTGAACACTCTCTGAAAGAATTTTTGGCTCATATTAAAGGTGATAATACAGAAACGCACCAAAGGTAATTTAATGCGCTTGATATTTATCCTTAATTTAAATTTTATCTCCTTTTATCTTAGGCTAAACCTATCAAAAAATCAAGGGGATAAGCTAAAAAATATACCCTTGACTTATAGCAATAATCCTGCTATTTTGAACAAACTAGTTCATTAATAAAAACCACGCACATGAATAATTTTGTACTTACCGCCCTGATTGCCGGAACGCTGGTTCTAGCTTTAACTGTTTACAAACTCCAAAGGAAATATTTCCTGAAAAGATTCCTCTATGGTTTTTGTCGCCTCCATTCCTTGCCAGAAACGGAAAGGAAAAGAAGAATTGAAAATCTAAACAATATCCGAGGAGGTATGAATTTCACTGAATGCGAAAGCGGGATAATAGCCACTAATCCCAAAGGAAAAATCAGGATATCTTTCCTATGGGGATCGCAGCCCGATATCCTGCCGAATAAAAGAATGGCCTTTCAACTGGCGGTAAACTGCAAAAGGATTGCCAACTATGTAGCCAGCTTTGATCATAAAAGCCAAGCTAAAATTGACAAAACCTGGCAGAGAGACAAAGCCTTGATTCCCATCAGAACATTTTACACTCAACAAAGATTAATCCGCCAAGCCGGAAGATGGTTTGGAGTGATTGTGTGACACTAATACCCTGCTAACTAAGTCTATCGACTTGACCAGCAGGGTTTTTTATTTTATAATGTTAA
Organism: bacterium; assembly: GCA_035402825.1. Classification (GTDB taxonomy): domain Bacteria; phylum Patescibacteriota; class Patescibacteriia; order Patescibacteriales; family UBA12465; genus DAONDZ01. The sequence continues at coordinate 22,073 of DAONDZ010000001.1, forward strand.
AACTAATAAATCATTTTATATTAACTAATATGCCTTTAATTCCTACCGTTATTGAAAAAGAGGGGCAAGTAGAGCATGCCTATGACATCTATTCCCGCCTCTTAAAAGATCGCATTATTTTCTTAGGCGAAGAAATTGACGACCATGTCGCCAATATCGTCATCGCCCAATTATTGTTTTTAGACGCTCAAGACAAAGATAAAGATATTAAATTCTATATCAACTCTCCGGGCGGATCAGTGACGGCCGGCATGGCTATTTATGACACCATGCAATATATTAAAGCCGATATCACCACTATCTGCGTCGGCATGGCCGCTTCTATGGCTTCCCTGCTTTTAGCCGCTGGCACTCCCGGCAAACGCTTGGCACTGCCCAATAGCGAAATCATGATTCACCAAGTAATGGGCGGGGCCGAAGGACAAGCTTCGGATATTAAAATCCGGGCTGAGAGAATATTAAAGATTAAAGACCGCTTAAATGGTATCTTGGCTCAGCACACTGGCAAGAAGATAAATGAAGTGGAGAAAGATACTGACCGGGATTATTTTATGACCCCGGAAGAAGCCAAGAAATACGGTCTCATCGATCGGGTGATAAAAAAACAATCATAATTATAAATAAAAAAGACCGGGGATTCACCGGTCTTTTTTATTGGTTGTAATCTATTTTTCTGACGAACAAACTAAGGCGTTAATTTTCTTGAGCGTAGAGAAACTGACTTGGCCGGTGGAACGCTTTAATTTGTTCGGAACTAAGATATCTTTAGCATACTTAGTTTGAAAATTACGGACTGCCAACAAGGTGGCGTAATCATAAACGCCGGTATATTTAATCTTGGTCTGTCCTTGCTTCTCCTTCAAAAATTTCTGTAACTTCAGAACTTCATTCTTGTCATTTCTGGCACCCCAAATAATCTGCTTAGTTAAATAAGACCGACAAACCGATGGCGCTGGAGAAACAACAACATCACTACCGACTTGGTTCCCAACTATAGGATTATTATTGGTTAATTTAATAGAATCGGAAAACACCTCAGTACTCTTTCCCCAACGATTATAGAACTTAACGTAAACAGTCTTCTCACCGGAACCGGGAGACAAAACCCAGCTCTTGTTGTTTTGATAAGCGTCGAGACTAGCACCGACAAATTCAGGATTATTAGAAACGGCGACATAATAAGCTATCGGCTCGGTTAAATCAGAGGGCAAAGCTACAAAATTCAAGCTCACCGCTGATGAATTAGTTTCCGCTTGGCCGTTATTAATTTGAAATTGAAAACCGCCCGCCGGTTCTCTAGGCGCTAAGAAGGCAGCGGCAGGCAAAGAGCCTCCGCCACTTCCATTGGCAGGATTAGCCACAACCTTAACAGTTCTCACAGCTTCAGTAGCAGCATTAAGACTAGCATCCGAAACATTGTAGGTCACTGAATAGCTGCCAATAACATTAGAATTAACTCCGTTTACCCTGGTAATGTTGGCGGTGATATTACCATCAACATTGTCAGAGGCAGTGGCTCCCGGATCAACATAGGTGGTCCCTTGATAAAGAGTATAGGGATTATCACCGAGAATAGTAATAGTTGGCGCAGTAGTATCGGGCGGAGTATCGCTGGGAAATTTAGCCAACCCTCTAATCGGAGTGATTCCGTAGTTGGAAAAGTTACCGCCTAAATATAAATCTTCCCCATCTAAAAAGGCAGCGTAATTAACAGCGTCCAGTCCAGGGGTAAAAGTTGCATCCGGTGTTCCAGTGGTTAAGAGGCTTTTATAAGTATAAGGCGATCCTTTCTGACCAACATAAAGATAATCGCCGCTAGCATATAAAGACTGAGTACCCCCCACAGCGACTCCAGTAGTAAATCCAGTATCAAGAACACCCGTGGTGGGATTGATGCGAGCGAGTACCGGCATGGCTCCGCCACCGATGTTAACAAAGTTGCCGCCGACATACAAATTGCTGCCGTTGACTAATAAAGAGAAAACAGAACCTACCCCTCCCTTACTATCATTAGCATCAGGATTGAACGTGGCATCTAATTCTCCAGCAGCATTGAGCTTGGCTATCCCGTTTCTAGGCGCTCCGTTAACATTAGTAAAGCTACCGCCGATAATAACATTAGAATCATAAACAGCCAAAGCATTAATTTCTCCACCAGTAATAGTGGGAGCGAAACTAAGATCGGCTGTATTATCAGTCAGATTAATCTTGACGACTTTTGTTCCAGCCGAACCAGTAAACGGACCGGAAGCATATAAATAGTTGCCGTCTCTGACCAAAGATGAAACGTCTTTAGTAAAAGTGAAAGACAAAGTGGGGTCGGCTGCTCCGGTTGTAGGATTAAGCTTAGCTAAATTAGTAATGGTCTGCCCGCCGATATCCGCAAAATTACCAGCGACATACAATGATCCATTAGCAAACAATAAAGAGTAGACAGAGGCCCAAGCCGAAGGACTGGAATCAAAGCTTAATATTTGATTGGTGTTTAAGTTCAGGGCAAAGATAGCGTTGCGGCTATAACTGCCGCCGCCAATATTGGCAAAATCACCACCGACATACAGCTGATCGCCAGCCGGTAGAATCGTTCGCACTTCGCCTGAAGGCTGCGGCGAAAAACTCTCAACCACAACGCCATTGGTGGAGCTAACTTTAACCATCTTGCTAAACGAACCGCCGCCGGCATTCAAAAAAGCACCACCGAAATAAACATCCGAACCATCCACAACCACCGTATTAACAGTTCCATTAGACAAATTTGGATCAAAGGTGGCGTCCACCGCTCCATCAGTCATGCTAATCTTGGCGCCGCCATTTCTAGTTTGCCCGCCGACTGTAGCAAAAAATCCACCTAAATAAAGAGAACTACCGCTTGGTTCAATGCTAGTAATCACAGCCGGGGTGCCCTTGGAATCTAAACAATTGGCCGTAAAAGCAACATCGGCTGCGCCAGTATCGGGGTCAACCTTGGCTAAACCTACTCGACTCTGACCGCCAATATTTAAGAAAGAACCGGAAATATAAACTGAACTATTATATAAAGTGATAGCCGTCGGAGCAACCTTTTCTCCCTTAGATCCGGTAGGATTAGGATCAAAGGTCGGATCCGGCACGCCGGTGGCTGCGGCTAACTTGGCGATACCTACAAACGCCGCTCCACCGATGGTGGTAAAATTTCCCACGATATACAGATTAGCGCCGCTCTTTTCTACTTGGGTAACGGCATTAGAAAAAACCGGATTAAAAGTTAAATCAGCCGCTCCGGTACTAGCATTGATCAAAGCTAGTTGCCCTTGAGCTACTCCAGAGATATTAGAAAAATAACCAGCCACATAAAGATTAGCGCCATCTAAGAGAATATCATAGACTACTCCGTCAGGATTAGGAGTAAAGCTGGTATCTAAGGTATTATTGGCATTAATATGGGCTAAGTTGGTAATACTATCGGAACCGACTTTAGTAAACTCACCGGCCAGATAATAACCGCCGGCACCATCGGAAATAATTTTTTTGACGCTTCCGTTAACCTTTAAAGAAGCTGAATTCCTCACCCCGGCGCTCTTACTGATTAAAGAAGCTGAGCCGGAATATTTAAAAACTTTAGTAAAATTGCCGCCAACATATAGAGTGTTGGTGGCCGCGTCGTGAGCCAAGGAATAGACTATGCCATCAACTTGGAAAAAGTCGACGTCAGGAGTATTGCTGGTTCCGGCGGAAACAAAAGAAGGTAATCCGATTAATGCGACCAAAGAAAGACCAAGCATTAATGCTGAGGAAATTATTTTTTTCATAAATTATTTAGTGAGATAGAAACTCTTGACCATCATGTCAAAAATATTCTGATAATAGGCCGGCTGACCCTCGGCTGGGACATAGGAGAAAACATAAATCTGATTTTTCTTTGAATCGGTGAAGTAATAGATGCTGCCATCGCCGTTCTTAATCCCCTCTCCCCAAGCGGCAGTGATAATATTGCTAGAATCTAAATTTAATTCAGCCAAAGCCCATCCCTTAATACTTTGCTTCTTGGCATTAGGCTGAACCACTATCTGGATAAAGGAATTATCTAAAGCGTTAAAAATAACAGTATTAGATTGATCAGCCACCGACACAGTCCAATTCTTCGGCTGATAGAGTCCATAGCCCTTGACGTTATTTATATAACGCTTAAGGCCCGGATTATCCGCTATTTGGCCCTTGCCGTTAGGATTATATAGCCCGGCTACTTCGGTTAAGTCATTATAACCATCGCCATCCGTATCCGGATTAGTGATGTCAGTGCCAATAGCTCGCTCTTCTTCGTCGCTCAGCCCATCGGCATCAGTATCGGTAATCTGGGTGGAAACTACTGGCGGCACTACAACTTCAGAAGAAGTGGCGGTGCTGGTAGAAACCGGCGGAGTGGTAGTAGATATAATCGGAGTGGTAGTAGCGGGGACTTGATTTAAATTATTAGGAGTTTGGTTAGTAGCTACATTTTTATTGCCGGAAAACAAATTGCTTAAATTAAAAGTTCCCGAGCCGTTAAAGAAGCGCCAGCCGACATAACCTAAACCGCCCACTAGAATAATGCCAATGACAATTATTACTAAACCGGTCCGACGATGCGGAGCTAAAGGAGCGGCGGCTAATTTAGCCTTAGGTTGATCAGGGTTGCGCTTGGCTTCATCGCCAAAATAACCTTGATAATTAAATCCGTTGCTTTTATAGCCTTTAGGCATTTTATGCACCACTAAATTGCGGGAAACTTGATTTTGCAAGTCGCCTTCCTTTTTTAATTCTTCTTCGCTCTTGTATTCTTTTTTAGACTTAGCAAACAAAGCCATAATTATTGAGTTAACTTTCCGGCTCCCTTAGGATTGTAACCTCCCTTGACTTCTTGGCCATCAGAGAAACCATCGCCATCGGTATCAGCTAAGTTAGGATTAGTACCATAAACTTTGACTTCCACATCATCGGTCAAATCATCAGCATCACTATCTTTCAAAAGCGGATTAGTCAAATAGGTTTTTACTTCGTCATAATCAGTCAAAGAATCGCCATCAGTGTCAATCAAATTGATGTCGGTACCCAAGACAACCTCCTCGGCATCTGACAATCCGTCGCCGTCAGTATCCAAAATTACCGGCGGAGTGGTGGTAGTCACAATCGGCGTAGTGGTAGGAACGACATTAGTGACCACCGGGGCATTGTTAATCTCTTCTTCGGCTGGCTTATTCATGAAGGAAGAAAATAATTTGACGTAGATGAAATAAGCTAAAGCCAAGACTATAATCACGATTAATAACGCGATGATCACGGTTTTCATGGCTTTCTTGGCCGGAGACTTTCTCTCTTCCCCGCCCCAAGAAGCGTTGGCTGGCGGCACCACCGGTCGCAAAGGCGGCAGCGGAGCGTTAGCGGGCGCCGGAGCGCTCGGATTTTTCTCGGTTTCAGCGAACATATCGTCCACTGGCTTAGCAGGGTTTAAGTCGTTAAACATAGATTTAAAATTAATATATTTCTTTCTAAATTATAGCACAAAAAATTAAGGAGTGGAAAGATAATTGGCGCATTGGCCCAAGGTGCTGCAATACTGACCGGTGGCACAAGGAGTCATACAAGGCTTATCCTTGATACATCTAATGTTATAAGCCTGATTAGCGGCTGGACCGGTATATTGATTGCGATAAATCTTGTTGATATTAGTTCCCTGAGAAGTGAGTTGATAATAAACCGGGAAATTGCCCACTTTAGTGGAAGACCAGAAGTAACCGGCATTGGTACGCTCTTGAAAATTGGTAGAGCTCTTTTTGCCTGACAATAAAGCACTAAACCCGCTGCCGCCAAAAGGTTTTAGTTTAGCACCGGCTCCTTCGCAGTCCCAAGCATTAAGCCGAGTAGCGGAACAGGAAACAGTTAAATTTTGGCCAAGCTGAGATAATTCCAAAGCATGTAATTCAGAATCAGCCGGCACATGCCAGCCAGCCGGGCAAGGCCCTCTCATACCATCAGTTTGACCGACACAAGGCGGATTATAATTAGCTTCGCTAATCGTATATAAGCGACCATCGGCCTCGCAATAAATCGGGCTAGAATTATAACATTCGCCAATCGGCAGATAATTTAAATTCCAAGAAGGATCCCAGGCTTGAGCTAATTTTGTACTTAAGAAGTTCTTGACCTTCTGCCAGAGAGAAACCTTAACTGGATTGCTTTCCGAATTATAGTTCAACGACGGGCCGACATCCTGATCACCGGCCGGGGCTATCTCCGACTGATTATTCAAACCAGTGCCGGCTTGAACATTAATGGTACCGTTAATATAAGTATTCGGTATCACCGGCTGGTTATTATTAAAATTCTCTAAATTAAAATTGTTGCAACCCATGGTCACTGCGGCTCGAGCGCCGACATTTAAATTATCAGCCAACCAGCATTGATCGCCAATTAAGATAGTGCGATAATAACCGCCTTGATTGCGAATTTCCCCACTAGCGTCCCAAGGACCACCTTGGTAATACACCAAATTGCGGCCGCAAGCATTCTCCACTTTTAAATCAAAGTTAGAAGTGGCCGAAAAGTTATATTCATTCTTAGCTTGAATTTGAACGGAATAATCACCGGCGGTTAAAGGCTGGCCGCTGATTAATCCCTGCGGCGTGCCGGTTAAGCCTTGCGGTAAGCCGGTGAAAGTATAAGTGGTAGAAGCGTTACTGGAGTTTAAATTATTAATCTGACAATTATAACTTTCGTATAAGTCGGCTAATTTGCTGCAGCCATAATCTAATTGCGGCAAATTGCGTTTTACTAATATCTTAAACTCTTTGCTCACTGCTTGCCCGGAAGAATTAATCACTCTGGCTTTATAATTAAAATTAGTGTCTCCGGAAAAATTTACCCCGGTCATGGTGCCATAAATACGCAAATGATAACCGTCTTCCGACTCCTTAGACAGCACCCCTTTTAAGCCATTATTCAAATTAAAATTACAACCGATGCGATTAGCCGGTACGCGCCAAGGATTATTATTAGAACCGGAGCCGACTATTTGGCAATTAATGTTAATCGGATTAATGATAGAGCCGGAATTAAGTCCTCCGGGATGAATAGAGCCGGGGTTAGGCAGAGCCGGGAAAAAAGCTTGCGCCGCTTTCGGTTCAAACCAAGCCAGCGGGTGAAATTTGCGAGCGCCGGCTAAACTGGTGCCATATGATAATTCTAAGCTATTAAAATTATTGCTAGTAAAATACAAATCATACACCAAGGGACTGTCTGGCAAAGTACTTAGATTATATTCCGCATCGCCGGCATTAATAGTCGGAGCACCGCCGGTAATAGTGATATTGGTAGTAGTAGAATTACCCAACTGCTGATTATCTTCCACTACAATTTGCACCGGATAGGTGCCGGCCGTACCGGCCGTAGCCGCCCAAATCTTTTTCTGATTAGGATCATTGGTGGCTTGCAAAACCGGAGCGGCAGACCAAGAGCTCCAATTACCCTGGGTAGTATCTAATTGAAAATTAATCGGGTTGCCTTCCGGGTCAGTAGCCCGGACATAACCGTTAAACTCTTCCCCACTCTGGCCGCCAAGATTCATCGCCACTATCTGCGCCGGATTATTAACTTGATTGCCGCTAAAACCGGTCGGAGCGGTAATAGCGCAATTCATGGCCGAGAAACTCACCGGAGCGCCACCGACAAAAGACATCACTTGATAATTAGTTTCAATAGCGGCGCAAAGATTATAGTTAGAGCCGTTAGGGTCGGAAGTATAGGCAATAGCAAAACTATCATGCGGTAATTCTAGGCTGGCATTATTGCCATTCTTATAAAATCTTTTTTGAACGGAATTAAAACAGCTCTGACTTTCATAACCAGGAGTAGAGCTGGTAGCAGCCAGGCTTTCATTACAAATACCCAATTTATTAATCGGATCTTTCAACCCGGTTAAATTAAGCTGAGTCAGAAAATCGCTTTGCCAGCTCGGCCAGGTAGAGATAGCCACACCGGGCAGATAAGTGCCGGAAAGCAAAGTCGGATATCGCTGGTGTAGAGAACGATAAATAGCCAGCGAATCTTTGACTTCATTCAACAAACCGAAACGCTTGATATCTCTCTGCAATTTAGCTTTTTCACTGACACAAAATGTACCGGCCGGACAGTCGGTATCTAAACGGCAATTATTCTGGCTGGAACAGGAATTGGAACCGCTCAAACAAGTTGAGCCCTCGCCGCAATCGGCATCACTCAGACATCTAACAGCCGGCAATGAACAAGTTCCGGGAGTGGCTTCGCTTAAATTATTATTAAATCTCCAATTGGATAATATCTTACCGAAAATATCTACAGTTTTAGCGTCAGCACCTTGATTATAGGTAATGATATAAATATTGAAATACAATTGCGGTGGCTGGACAGCTTGATTGATATTAGTGCCAGCAACATAGACGGTGCGGTTATCCCGAATGGCTTCATAGCCATCCACTAATAACTTCTGAGGCGAACCGCTAAATCCCTGCGAAGCATACCACCTATCAATACTTAAATGGCTGGCATTAGGAACAATACGAATGGCGATAGCATCGGTATTGGCGCCGTAACTATTACCGGTAATATTTAAACTGGGAATATTATTAATATCAATATTGAGATTAAAATTGGGGGGATTAATCGCGGCTTGAGCTAGCGGTCTAAAGTTAACCAATACTCCCACCGCTACCAAGAAAAAGGAAGCTGTCAGCAACATCCATTCGCCTGCTTTTTTAAATTTAGCCATATGATAAAAAATTAAGAAGTAATTATTGCTTAAAGAAATAAGACTCCTTTAATATATCCCAAATACAGAAACCGCCGCCACAAACGCCATATAAGCTGCTGGCCGGATCGGTGGAACATTCCTGAGTTCGGTTATTACTACAGACCATTCTAGTTGATTGGCCAAGACTGACAGCGTCAGCACCGCTGGAAATGGCTGGCAAATCGTCAGCTGTAGTATTTGGATCTCCAGCATCACGGCAATAATAGAATTCGTAATGATAATTATTACAATTACCCGATCCCGGATTGCAGTTCAAGCTATCAGATTCCGGCAACCAATAATCGTCGTTAGTCACCGCCGGCCAAGGATTGGCGCAAACAAAAATACGGATAGTGGTGGAAGCAGTCTTGTCGGCAGTGGACACATAATTGCCGGAATTAAACTGAGCCGTAGCGTGCAAAGCGGTTTGTTGATCGGTGATATTAGGTTGGACGGTTAATAATGTTTCATCATTGGGCAAATTGCTGACCGTGGAGGTACCGATGAAGTTAGGATGATCAATGGCAAAAGCCCAATTCCAGCTATAGCCTTGTACCGGACGCAATAATTGATTAGTAGTGCTCCAAGCTTTAGCCGTATAGACTCTATCCCGGTCAGAAATAGTATCAAAAGTAGAATTAGCGGCGTCAATATCGTTTTCATTCAAATCATTAGTATTCTTTTGGAAAATATGGGCGGCCGGATCAACTGAAACTCGGCTAACCTCACAAATACCGCTGGTGGCATTATTATCACTCAAAGTCCTAAATGACCAAATATAGGAATTAGGATATTGGACATCGGTAAAAGGACCAAAAATATTTTGATTATCATACCCTCCCCCGGCCATGCCGATATTATAATTGCTTAATACTCCGGTGGAGCTGCTGGCTAAATTATCTTGTCCTTTGACAATGGCAAAATAAACAGTGTCCGGAGATAATAGCCGATTAGGAGCAAATTTTAGAATAGTTTGATTGCCTAATTGTTCTGGAACCACTGAACCCGGTACTTCGCAATAAATCTTAGTAGATTGCGGAGCCTGAGCCCAAGTATTCTGACCAAATAATCCGGCGATATAACGAGTGGAATCAATGAACCAGCTCTGAACTGTTTTCCAAGCTTTAGCCAACAGACTCTGGTTGCGGAAATCATCATTACCTAAAGCCAAAAGATTAGTTCCAGCCGGGCAAAGGTCATCGCTGTCATGTTCTTCCAGAAGAACAAAATTACCGGCGAAAGAAATTATGTTCATTTTAGTATCAAAAGGCGCCGTAATTAAAGCATTACGACAAACATAATTCTGATTTTGAGACGGAGTAGTGGAAGCGGCAACCACCTGCGGTCGAGTGCGACAACAAGAATCGTTACCACAACCATTGGTACTCAAGCTGCCGCCGGAATTACATTCCGAGTTAGCCGAACAGCCGCAGCAAAGGCCGCGATTGCTGCCGGAGCAAGGAGTCTTATTAGGCAGACACTGCAGTTTAGAATTTAAATTGCGGCAAAAATCATAATCGCTGGCGTTAGGATCGGTACCGGTCTTACTCGGATCGCAGCAGCAGAAACCGCAATTGCTATTAGTGCTGCCGCCGTCATTATTACGGCAAGAGAAAAGACCGGAGCAAATATTAGTATTGCAAGATAACAAGCCGGAGAGGCTGGAAGTGGCATTATCACAGCTCAAACCGAATTGAGGCATCGGACAAGTAGAATTACAAACCGATTGGCTTCTAAATTGTCCATTGGCTACCGGAGTTTCATTACATTCATTCTGATTCGGAGCGTCTTTACAATTAAAATAGGCGCAACGATTATCAGTGCTGCTAATTTTATTACCACCAACGCACTTATTAATCGGCACGCCGCCTTCCATACCGGCATCCCAACAACAAGCGGAATTAGTATTACAGACTGATTGAGTTAATAGAGAATCGCAAGCTGCAGCCGTACCGCAAGTGTTGGTACAATTAGCCTGGGAAGGATAAATGATAGCACTGTTCAAATTATAAGGGTTAGCTTGAGAACAATTAGAACAACCGTAATAAGCGCAAGCTCCGGGTTCGCTAGTCAAATTACCAGCCCCGCCGCGACAAGTATCACTCTTACCATCCCAGCAACAAACATCTTGATGATCTAAACAAGAATTTTCGTCCAAACTAGTACAATCGGAACAAAAGCCGGTCTGACCGTCATCTTGGCAGTATTGGCCGTTATGACCGGAACAATTACAAGCTTTATCGGGTTGAGCTGCTGTTAAACAACCGCCGCATTTACCAAAGTTGCTGTTGCCACTGCCGCAAGTACCGGCGCAAGTTAATGGGAAACAACAATCTCGAGCCGATTCATTCTTATCACAACAACATTCGCAAGCATCTTGAGTCTTAATACATTTATCATTCTGACATTCTGATTTTGGCGGGCAGACAGTGGGAGTAGCACAAACTCCAAAGACATCATCCTGTGGGACGCATTGACTATTAGCCGGACAGAGCAAGCAAGCTTCATTATTAGTACAACGGCCGCCGCCTAAGCTAGTCCAGCCATTCGGACAAGAACCAGTGACAGTAATTTCAAAATGATTATTACGGCAAGTTTTTACCACATCTCTTTCTTCATTTAAAAATTGCAAACTGACGGTTACTGCTAAATTACACTTATCCGGAGTATTTTTAGTATAACGATTAATTTCTGAATTATATTGGCAAGTCGCCGGGTTGGAGCAATAGGCGAAGCTGGCGGCTGAGGCCTGGTCGCATTTCACGCCAGTGTCTTGACTTTGAGCCGGAGCGCCGCTACATTGGCCGGGAACATTGGGGCATGATCCGGTAGGGCAGAAGGTGTCACCTTGGCTAGCACAACTATCACCACTGCTGCAATTCCCTCCCGGGCAAGGCAAGCACAAACAAGGAATCGGGGAAGAATTCGGATCACAAGCTGTACCTTCGGTGCATTTGCTATTATTTCTTTCGCAAGTCGGAGTCGCCGGATTATCATCACAGCTAGTATAGGCGCTGGTATTAAATTTCCATTCAAAGACTGAGCGCGGAATATTGGAATAACAGCCATTGTTATCATCAAATAAAGAAGCTACGCAGCTACCATAATTAGGCGAACCCAAAGGACAACAAGTCGGAGTAGTGCCGCCGCAATCAATATTGGAGCTACAGCGGCCGACAGTGAAATTCAAACTATTACCGGTCTGATTATTCTTAACCACCTTAATCGGTCCGGAAATGGCCGCTAAAGGTACGGTCACACTAATTTTCTGAGCGCCGTTGTCATTAGTAATATTGCCGTTAATGTCTTGATTATTATAAAACCTCACCGCGGCCTGCGTATTGCCAAAATATTCACCCCAAACTGAAACCGGAGAATTAGCCGGACCACGACCCGGCTCCACTTGGCATAAGCTGGGAAGTAAAGTCGCGCTGGAGCTAGCGGTAAAAGTTAAATTCTGATTAACCACGTCCACATTACCCAATTTCATCTTAATCTTGTAATTGCCGTTAGCTAATCCGCTCGGTACTTTAATAATAGCTTGAATGTCATTCCAAACTGATTGAGCGCAGACCGGCGGGAAACTATAATCGGCTTCAATCTCACTATTGCCACTGACAAAAAATACTTGGCTGGTTCCCCGACGAGCGCCAAAGCCTCGTCCTTTAACCGTGACATACTGGCCAGCCGATCCAGAGATAGGATCAATAGAAACTATGGCCGGCCCAGATTCAGGTTCGGCATTCTTATTAAAATTCAAATAATTACTATTTTGATTGTGTCCTCCCACGGCGTTGGTAACAAAAGTGCTCATTTTGCCGGCGCTAACATTAGGAACACCGGCGGTACCGTTGGTATTGGTAAAATTAGAATCTAGGCCTCTAAACGGATGCTGATAGTTACCAAAATAACCGGCGCCGCCTAAATTGACGCCGTAATAAGAAACCTCATCACCTAATTGGCCAGCCCCCGGAGTAATACGACACAAACCAGGCCGGACAATATTATTAGCCACAAAATTATCCAAAACTGGGCCAACTTCATTGTCGGTAGTATCAAAATTAACTCCATCGCCAGGCATGGAACCGTTAATCACCTTCACCGGACCGGATAAAGCACCGGTCGGCACAATGACGATTATCTCATTATTAGTCCAGTTGCTATAACAATTAGAATTGACTTCAATTGGATCTAGAGCCTCCACATCATCAGCCTCGGTAGTCGGATCTCCCAAAAAGATCACTCGGTTGCCAGCTGCAAAAGCTGATACCGGTTCAGCGCCCCATAATCGGCTGATCCACTTTTTCAAACCAGCCCAAATTGAACCGGAATAAGCGCCGGTATTTTCTTCGGAGCCGCCGAAATTATAACCATGAATAGAAACGATATTCCCCGGTGCGCCATTGGGAATAGTTAAATTGCAAGTGCCGCCATCGCAGTCGGTATCCACCTCGCAAGCCTGCAAAGGATTACCGTCGCAGAAACCGCCCATCGGGCTAATATCGGTAATCACCGGAGCGCCGACACAAGTACAGGTAGTATCATTACAAGTTAATCCTTGGCCGCCATCGCAAAGCTGATTATCGGCGTCGCAAGTTTCATTGCTGGTGTTATTATCACAACTAGCGCCATAACCGCCTTGGTTTTCTTGATCCAAAACACAAGTACAAGTATCCGGGCTGCAAGTCAATCCGGGATAGCAAGCCCCTGGCTGACAACCATCGGTTAAAGCATTATCATCGCAGCTGGAGCCCAAACAACCCGAACCGGTACAATCAGTGATATGACAATTAGGGCCGGTACAGCTGCCGTCTGGATTATTAGTAGTATTGCCAGTGGCATTAATTAAACGATTGATGATGAAAGCGGCGATTCCCCAAGAAGCTAGGACTATCACTAAGCCGATGATGCCGGCCTTCATTATTTTTTTAGCAGAAGAAATATTTTCTTCATTGCCCTGCGAAGTCATCCATTTAAATCCGGCAAAGATTATGATGCCAACGGCAATGACTCCCAAAAACATCATGGTGATGTTTATGATTCTAGCCACAATCCGACGCGGGTCGGCGCTGCCCAATTGGATAGCGCTATTAATCTCATTCGTACCGACATCAACCGCGGCCAATACTCCTTTAAATAACGCAAAAACTCCCAATAACAATATCAGGAAGACCAGGGAGCGTTTAATTGTCCGTTGCTTAGCCAGAAAACTAAACATGAAATTAGTTTAGCTAATATTTAGCTTTACTTAACACCGATTTTATAATAAAATTATAACATAAAAGAAAAAAGCCGACAACTAATATGACGATTGATCGCATCATCAAAAAATTCCAAGATAACTATCCTGGCTCTGATACTAAAATCATCAGTTTGGCTTATGATTTTGCCGAAAAAGCTCATGCCGGACAGATTAGAAAAAGCGGCGAACCCTATATCCAGCATTCTCTCCACACCGCCTATGTCTTAGCCGAGAGCAAAATGGACCTAAGTACCGTCGCCGCCGGGTTATTACACGATGTTCCTGAAGATACCAGCCATACTTTAGAGGAGATAAAAAAAGTATTCGGCGAAGACATTCAGATAATCGTCAAAGGCGTCACTAAATTGGGCAAGCTTAAATACCGCGGCGTAGAAAGATACAAAGAGAATTTGAAAAAGATGTTCATCGCCATTGCTGGAGACCTGAGGATCATCTATGTTAAATTCGCTGACAGACTCCACAACCTCAGAACCTTGGAAGCTTTGCCAGATAACAAAAAAGAAAGAATTGCCAAAGAGACTTTAGAAATATATGCCCCTATCGCCGGTCTCTTAGGTGCCTGGAGGCTAAAATGGCAAATGGAAGATATCTGCTTCAAATATCTTTTTCCCGAGGAATATAAAAAATTGGAATATAAATATGAGGTGGAGAAAAAGACCGAACGCAATCAATTCTTCCAAAAAGTGAAAAAAGAGTTGGAAAAAGAACTGGAAAAGCACCATATTAAAGAATACAGCATTGAATATCGTTTCAAGCATCTCTACAGCATTTGGCAAAAGATGCAAAACAAAAATCGAAAATTTGATGAAATCTATGATGTATTCGCTTTGCGCGTAGTCGTTCCCAGCATTCCGGATTGCTATAAAGTCCTAGGCATTATCCATATTCTTTGGAAACCGAAAATCAATCGCTTTAAAGATTATATCGCCGTGCCCAAACCTAACGGCTATCGCTCTATTCACACCACCGTCTTCGGACTAGAGGGCAAATCAACCGAATTCCAAATCCGCACCCCGGAAATGAATGATGAGTCCCTCTATGGCGTCGCCGCTCATTGGCATTACAAAAATCATGACAGCCAGGATCAGCCGCAATGGATTAAAGAAATTCTGCAGATTAAAAAAGATAATAAAGATACCTATAAGTTCTTGGACGAAATTAAATCAGCTAATGTTTTTCAAAATAGAATTTTTGTCTTCTCTCCCAAGGGTGATGTCTTTGAATTGCCGGAAAAAGCCACCCCGGTTGATTTCGCCTATGCCGTTCACACCGATATCGGCAACAAGACAGTCGGAGTATTAATCAATGATCAGCACTCCGCTTTGGATGTGGAATTAAAGAACGGCGATTTAGTAGATATAATCACCGACAAAAACCGCCAGTCCCCTTCCAGCAATTGGCTGAAGTTTGTAAAGACCCGCCATGCCCGGGAAATGATTAAGAAACATTCCAAAAAACTCATCTTCTCTAAAATCAAAGATTACTTCAGTAAGTAAAACAAAACCCCCGCTAAACAAGCGGGGGTTTTAAATACTAGAGATAATTATCGGCGTCTGGTTCTTTCTTCTTTCAACTTACCGGTCTTCTTCAAGAACTCTCTTTCTTTATGCAATTCCAAACCGACCAAAGCGCGTTTCTTTAAAATACGCTTGGTACGTTTCGGAGCGGTATGCTGTTTTTTGCGGGAAACTTCTAGAATACGATTATTCTTCAAACCGGTTTTGAAACGGCGTAAAAAACTTTCGAAACTTTCCCCTGGTTTTCTTTTAAAATCTGCCATAGTGGACCCCCCTTCTATTAATAATTAATAAATTATTTAATCTTTTGATTAAACTTTTTGTTCAGCCTCTCGCGCAAATCCTTCTGAGTAATTACCTCCTGGACCCCTACTTCCACATCTCTAAACAGAATAGTCTCGGAGCTAATTTCCTTCTTACCTAAAACCAAAATGATTTTAGCGTTCAAGCGCTTAGCTTCTTCCAATTGTTCTTTTAAATTATCAACCGTAAAAGCTTGGCGCACTTGGAAACCGGCTTTGGACAATTCGGTGAACATAGTCATAGCTCGCAAACGAGCGCTGTCGCTAACCTGAGCCAGGAATACTATATTAGTATCTTCCTTCTTAAAAATCAAGTTCTTCTCTTTTAGCTTGTAAACAGTGCGTTCTAGGCCGCCGGCAAAACCAACCGCCGGCAAGGATTTTCCTCCAATTTGCTCAAAAAGATGATTATATCGTCCGCCGCGAGCCAAAGACTGGCGACCGTCAATCTCTCCTTTTTCATTGATCGGCCAAATCTCAAAGATGGTATCGGTATAGTAGTTCAACTCTTTGACTAGATAAGGGTCAAAATTGTAGTTGATATTCAATTCATCTAAATACTCTAAAACTCTAGTAAACATCTGGCTGCTTTCTTCGGATAAGTAGTTGGTAATCTGCGGGGCTTCTTTCCGGGCCTCTACGCAGACCGGTTCATGACAGGTCAACAAAGCCAAAGGGTTGCGAGTCAAATTCTTGCGGCACTCCGGACATAATTTAATCTTCTTGCCGCGATCTCGATAGAACTTTACAAACTTATGCAAGAACTCTTTTTGGCAATCAAAATTGCCCAAAGAGTTAATCTGTACCTGAACATCAATTTGCAATTCTTTAAATATCTGACAGGCCAGGGTAATTAACAAAGCTTCGCCAATCGGCTTGGCCTCATTGAAAATTTCAAAATTGAATTGATTAAATTGGCGATAGCGGCCAGTCTGAACTCTAGTTTCATTTCTAAATACCGGGCCTAAATTAAATAGCTTGACCGGTTGGGGGCTTTCCAATAGATTCTGATCCAAGAAATAACGAGCTAGACCATGAGTCAAATCAGGACGCAAAGCCGCTTTGTCAGTTTTACTTAAAGGCCAGAAGTATAAAGATTTCAAGCGCGGCGATTTCTTAAACAAACCCCAATTTTCCATAATAGGGGTATCGGTGCGCTGAAAACTATAAAGATTGGAAATTTCTCTCACCTTAGTCAAAATAGATTGCCAATACTTATACTCCCCCGCTCCCACATCTTTAGTTCCCAGCAAACGGCCGACGCCAATGGTTTTTTCCTTGGCCTCTCCGGTTTTCACCAACATCGGTTTTTTGCTATTGATATTTTTTTTAGGTCTAGGCATATAAATATAGTTAAATTATTCTTGATAATTTAAACGGTCAAAAACCGTAGCGGTTTTAAACGGCCAGCCGCGCAACCAAACGCGACCAGTTAAGAAACTGCGATTGACTGGGCCAAAACTGCGTGAGTCTTTAGAGGAAGCCCGATTATCTCCCAAAACATAATATTCACCGTCGCGCAAAGTAACCACCTTGGCTTCCGGATCATAGGTCATGGTGTTTCCCGGCAAATAGGCGCTCTCATCTAATCTGAAACCGTCAACATGGGCATTGTTGTAAATATAAACGCCATTGTCTTTGATTTCAATCTTTTCTCCCGGTAGGCCGATGATCCGCTTAATGAAATACTCTTGCGGATCTTCCGGATAGCGGAAAACAATAATATCGCCGCGTTGCGGTTCTCCCAAACGATAGCCAATTTCATTGATAATTAGATATTCATGATCATGGAAGGTCGGCTCCATAGAGGCCCCTTTGACGTAAAAAGGCTGGATAACAAACCAGCGAATCGGCAAAATAATCAGCAAACAAACTATCACGATTTTAAGAAATTCCCAAATTTTCCGCCAAGTCATAAAATAAATAATTAATTATTTGAATCACCCTTTTAATCTATCATAAAGCCCTAAAAAGGGCAAATATTAATGAATAAACATGGCATCGCCGTAACTAAAGAAATGATAGCCTAGCGATATAGCTTTTTGATAGGCTAAATTAATTAATTTCTTGCCGGCCAAAGCCGAAACTAACATCAATAGAGTAGATTGGGGCAAGTGAAAATTAGTGATTAAAGCGTCCACCACTTTGAACTCATAGCCGGGGTAAATAAAAATATCGGTCCAGCCGGAAGCTTCCTGAGGCTTCATTTCCCTGCCCCAGGTTTCTAACACCCGGCAAGCAGTAGTGCCCACCGCTATCACTCGCCGTTTCTCGGCCTTAGCTTTAACAATCTGCCGCGCGGTCGTCTTGCCAATTTCCCAGTATTCAGAGTGCATCTTATGCTCCTTGATATTCTCGGTCTTCACTCCAGCAAAAGTACCCAACCCCACATGCAAAGTCACCGGCAAGATAATCACCCCCTTGGCTTTTAGCTGAGCCAGTAATTTCTTGGTAAAATGAAGGCCGGCGGTCGGGGCAGCCACGGAACCGACTTGCTTGTCCTTAGCATAGACAGTTTGATAATAAACTTCATCAATTTTTTCTTTTTTTTCTCGCTTGATATAAGGCGGTAAAGGCATTTGGCCTAAGCGAAAAACTAAATTCATAAACTTGCGGCCGGTAATATTAAATTCAATCTGCCAAGTACCATCGTCATTATCTTGCAAGGCTTGAGCTTCTAAACCTAAAGTCAAATCAAGCTTCAAGCCGGTTTTAATTTTCCCACCCACTAAGCATTGCCAAACCTCTTTTCTTTTTAAATCTTCTCGTTTCAATAAAAATATTTCCACGCGCCCGCCGCTTTGCACCTTATGAGCAAAAAGCCGCGCCGGAAAAACCTTGGAATTATTAATCACTAAAACATCGCCCGACACTAAATAATCCGGCAGGTCATAGAAATGACGGTCTGATAGGTCGCCGCTCGTCTTGTCTAATACCAAAAGCCGCGAATGATCTCGCGGTGTAGTGGGTTGTTGAGCAATTAAGTTTTTCGGAAGATTATAATCAAAATCAGATAAACGCATCATATTAAAGGAGTTTTTCAGGCATGACCCCCAAATGTTTCTTGCCTAAATCAGTCACCATCCGACCGCGGAAGGTGCGGTCAATAAACCCCAATTGCAATAAATAAGGTTCATAGACATCTTCAATGGTATTCATGTCTTCTCCGGAAGCGGCAGCCAAAGCGTTCAAGCCCACCGGCCCGCCATTAAATTTTTCTAAAATAACTTTCATAATCTTGCGATCCACATGATCCAAGCCTAATTCATCCAGTTCTAACAGCGAAAAGGAATCAACGCAAATCTGATTATCAATTTTTCCGTTGCCCCTCACTTCGCAATAATCGCGCACACGCTTTAATAGGCGATTAGCGATGCGCGGAGTATATCGGGATCTCTGAGCCACGGCGGCAATTGATTCCGGCACGATATCCACTCCCAAAATCCGCGCGCTGCGCTCCACGATTTTGGCCATTTCTTCCGGCTCATAGAAATTGAGATGATGACTGAGACCGAAACGATCGCGCAAAGGAGCGGATAATAAGCTGGCCTGGGTAGTGGCGCCGATAATGGTAAAACGAGGCAAATCCAAACGGATAGTCCGGGCACTGGGACCTTTCCCCATCACAATATCTAAAGCATAATCCTCCATGGCGGGATATAATATTTCCTCCACTGTTTTATTCAATCGATGAATCTCATCAATGAAAAGAATGTCGCCTTCACTCAAATTAGTTAAGATAGCCGCCAAGTCACCGCTCTTTTCAATTGCTGGGCCGGAGGTTACTTTAATATTCACCCCCATCTCATTAGCAATCACATGGGCTAAAGTAGTTTTTCCTAGCCCCGGAGCGCCGTAGAGCAGAACATGCTCAATCGGCTCCTGTCTCTTTTTAGCAGCAGAAATGGTGATGTCCAGATGCTCTTTGATCTTCTTCTGGCCAATGTATTCCGATAAGGTTTTCGGCCGCAAAGTCAGGTCAAAAGACAAATCCTCACCCTTTTCTTGGGAGGAAATAATCCGGTCTTCGTTTAAGTTTAAGTCATCCATAGTCCTACAATTATATATAAAAAACCCCGGTTCGTCAAAACCGGAGTTCTATTAAAAAAATGTTCAATTTAAACCGCTTAAATCGCCAATCTTTGCATGGGCATAAATGTCCCATTCAGAATCCGGTTTAAAACACGGCCTTCGCAACCCACCTGATTTTCAGGTGTTTTGAGAATAAATAGCCGCTGTTTTTGGCGATGCTTATCGGTGTCTTTCAGCGAAAATAAAATACCGGCTAAGACCGCCGCAGGCTCTTCTTCTGACTTTCGACTGCGCTTGTTCTGACTGAAATCCACCACATGGACACCGGGCACAATCCCTTGCAAGGGGATGCGTTTAAATCCGGCGTAATCCCTTAAAGAGCAGAAGATTTCCGGCAGAGGCGGCACCAGGAAGGCAAAAGCTTCGCCCGCTCTTAATGATTCGCCAATTGTAGTGTGGGGCCCGACCTGGAAATCAAGATCCTTTAAAAATGGGACCTGGATAATGCGGGGGAACTTCACCTTAATTTTCAACTGTCGGCTGAAATTTTCCCAATCGGCCATACCGAAATAGCATTCCGGGCGGCATTTGAGCAGCTCCAGAATTTGGTTGTCAAATGTATTCATGGTTCAAATTTTGGTTAAAGAACGGTTAACTATCAGACTTTACTGGAAAAAAAGCTATCTGTCAAATGGTATTCTTAATTCTTTCGAAACTCGCAAATAGTATTAAAATCACAAAACTGACAGGTATGTTCTTCCGGGCTGGGAGTGAAATCCAGGCTCCGAATAGCTTGGATTTCGGCCATTATTTCCTGACGCAACTTATCCTTTTCTGCCGGCTTAGAAACGAAAGAGAGCTGGGTGCCATTTTCTAAATAATAATAACTTAAACGGCTCACCGGACGGGACAAAGCTTCTTCTAAGAATAATTGATATAAAATCAATTGCTTCTTATCTTTCCATTCCAACTTGTCTTTCGGATTGCCGGTCTTGTAGTCAACTATTTCCAATGATCCATCAGCGGCTTCGTCCACACGGTCAATCTTTCCTTTAATAGATTCGTCACCGATTTTAAAATTAAAATCTTTTTCAATAAATAAAATATGCGGATAGCCATTGGTTTCCAAATGTTTCAAAAACAAATCTAAACATTTTTTGCCCCGCTCATTATATTTCTCTCTTTCGGTCTGGTCGCTATAGCCATCCGGTTGCCAAATTTTTTCATAAAGAGAAAATAATTTCTCCCGCGATAGATTGTCTGCCGCCGCTTGCACTTGGCCGAATAAATCAACCACTTGGGACTGGCCCGGTAAAAGCGGAGCTAAAAAATCTTTCAAGACATCGTGAATCACTTTGCCGAATATTAAGCTCGGCTTGTCTTGGGGAGCCGGAATGCCCAGCACAAAAGCAAACTTATACTGCAAAGGACAGGAATCATAGGCGGCTAACTGGGAAAAAGAAAAACGTTCTGGCAAAGGATAACGGCCACCGCGCTCATCGGCCGGCGCCGCAAACAGCCGCTCCATCTCGGTTAATAATTCATCGGCTATTTTTTGGGCCGAACTGATTTCCGGATTAATACCCAACTCGGCGATGAACCGAGACGGTTTTTTCTCTCTGGCTCCGCCGTAATCTTTAGCGGCCAGCAAATAAAGCTCTTGCTTGGCTCTGGTGACTGCCACATAGAACAAACGGCGCTCTTCTTCCAAATGAGTATCCTTATCCGGCAAGTTTTTCTCTTTAGCCAAAGCCCGCGGGATGATAATTTTATCGCCCCGAGAAATGGTGGGGAATTTTTTGTCTACTAAATCTACCAAAAACACATATTTAAACTCCAGCCCCTTGGCGGAATGAATGGTCATTACTTTAATAGTGTCATAGTCATCGTTGACCAAGCGCAAAGCTCCGCTATCACCGGCTTCTCTTTCCAAATCCAAGACTGCCATGAAATCTTTGAGGCGAACATCATAGTCGTTAGCTTCAAAATTTTTAATCTTGCGAAAAAACTGATTGAGATAGGAAAATATCTCTTGGTCGCGATCATGATCCAAGTCTTTCAAATAACCAGTGTCATACAAAAAGCTCAAAAGAATTTTACTGGGCCGTTCTTTCTTAACCAAAGTGGAATGCTTTTCTAAAAATCCCAGTAAACGATTAACCGCCGCCACTGTTTCCGGGGTTACACCAGAAACCACATTGATATTTTGCAAAGTTTCATAAATTGACCAAACCTTAGCTCTAGCCACTTTATTAATCTGCACTAAATCCTGATATGGCACTCGAAAAATATCCATATTCAAGACCCGGAAGATGGCCGAGGATTCGTGATAATTATCTAATAGTTTGAAATAGGCAATCAAATCTAAAATTACCGGCTTGTAATATAGCCCCTTTAAAGAAACGAATTGATGCGGCAAGCCCCGACGTTTCAATTCTTTCAAATATTTATCAGCGGTGTCATTGGCTCGAACCAAAATCGCAAAATCAGACCATTCCGTATCTGCGACCGTCTTTTTAATTTCCTCAATCCGATTGACGGCTTGAGCCACTTCTTCCAATTCTGTGGGGAGGTTATAATAAATAACTGCGCCGGGAGCAGCACTATGGCTTTTTAATTTTTTGCTAATTCCCAATTTAGCCTCTAAAGTATTGGGATCATTGTGTTTAATAAAAGCATGGGCCGCATCCAGAATATTTTGGCCGGAACGATAGTTATCATTTAAAATTATCTCTTGAGTATTAGGATAGTCATCTTTAAACTGCATGATATTAGATAAAGACGCCCCCCGGAACTTATAGATAGACTGATTATCATCTCCCACCACCACCAAATTATTATCCGGCCGGGATAGCAGTTTCACTAATTCATATTGCGCCCAATTGGTATCCTGAAACTCATCCACCATGATATATTTAAACTGCTGGCGGTATTTTGCCAAGATATTAGGACGCTCTTTAAAAAGTCGCAGGGTATAAACTATCAAATCGCCGAAGTCCAAATATTTTTCATCTAACAGCAATTGATTATAACCATGATAAGCGCGGGCTAATTCTTTGACTCTCGCCACCTCCATTTCTGTCTCCTCCGCCCCGCTCAACATGCCGTCTTCATCTTGCTCCAAGCCTTCGGCATAATCCAAATACTCCTGACTGGAAACATTTTCATCTTTCAAGCGGGAGAAATGCTTGATAAGCTCATGAATAAACTTAGTGGGGTTGCCCAAGGGACGATAATAGTCCAAACCTAAGCCGGTTAAATTATTCTTAATTAGCATCCATTCTTCCGTGGTGCTCAACAGCTTGAAATCCGGACTAAGCCCAATATCCAAAGCATGTTCACGCAAAATCCTTTCGCAAAAGCCATGAAAAGTATTAATCCAAAGATCAAAATAACCATAAGGCAGAATTTTATCGGCTCGTTCTTCCATTTCCGCCGTAGCTTTTTCGGTAAAAGTCATGATTAATATCTCCTCCGTGGACAATTTCTTTTCTAAAACTAAATAAGCCAAACGATTAATCAAAACCGTAGTCTTGCCAGTCCCGGCACCGGCCACAATTAAAAGCGGACCGCCCTCGTGGGTCACGGCCGCTAATTGGCTGGGGTTAAGTTTGGCTAATAGCTCGGGGTCCATATCTTATTTTTCGGAAATTATTAACTCTCCTTTTTTCAAAGCATCTTGTTGGGTGGCAGACAATTTAGACCAAGTGAAAAACTTAGACCAGAGAACATTGGCCTCGGAGGCGGTCATAACTTTTGGCACGCTGGCTATTGACTTTAAAGGCACTAATCGCAAAGTCCAAGCGCCGGAATTATAATCAGCTAACAAGGCTAAGCCATTTTGAGTGTCAGCGGAAAAATACTGGTCAAAGATAAAATTGCCGAGAGAATAAAAAATCGGATGATTGTTGTAGATCTCCATCCCCTGAATAACATGAGGGTGATGGCCGATAATAATATCGGCGCCAGCATCCACCAAGCTATGACCGATATTTTCCTGAATCTTATTATATTGATGCTGATATTCCGTACCCCAATGGATACTCACCACCACCAAATGTCCAGCGGCTTTTTGCTCCTTAATTATTTTTACAGCTTTAGCCAGATCAAAATGATTATAGACCATAGATAGTCCGACTAAAGCAACTTCTTGGTTCTGAATCTCTTTAACTATTACCGAATTGCCATCAGCTTGAGCATCAACGCTGCCGCTATGATCAATCCCCAGAGCCGTCAAATTATCTCTAGTCTCTTTAACCCCCTTCTCTCCTTGATCACTAAAATGATTGTTAGCTAAGTTGAAGAAGTTGAAGCCATAGGGCTTTAATTGAGCAATTAACTCAGGAGAAAAAGCAAAATCATAGGCATTCTGAGGAGCATAATGAGCGCCTTGGTTAGTAACGGCTCCTTCTAAATTAGCCATTATTAAATCCCGATTAACAAATAGCCCGGCCTTTTCTAAATCATTAAACAAAAAACTAAGCTCATTATTTTTAATCTTCTTGCCCACATTCCTGTCCAACATCATATCGCCAAAAGCCAAAATCTTTAATTCCTCTGGCTGAGTATTAGGCGGCACCACATCCTCCAAGCGCACGCTATTGGCATCAGTGAAATCCAAAACTTCTTTCTGGTCTCCCAATAATGGTTTCACCCAGAAAAAGATTAATCCTAAAAGGAGAATTAATCCCAGAATAGATATCAGCCAAGAGTAGCGATTAAGTAATTTCATATAAGCAATTAAAATTTTAAAAGCTGTTTAATCTTAGCTTCATTATTCACCTGGCCGATAATCGCCAAGTTCAAACCTTGGTCCTTAAAAACTTGCTGAGCGGCGCGACGAATATCTTGAGGGGTCACCTTTTTAATTTCCCGCCAAATTTCCTCCGGTGATTGAGCCTCCCCCTTAACCACTATCTGTTTGGCATAGAAATAAGCCAAGCTATCCGACGATTCCAGTCCCATGAATAATCTGCCCCGATACATATCTTTAACCCGATTGAGCTCTTTCAAGGGAACAAGCTTCTGGGTCATCTCCCGATATTCTTTCATAATAATTTTCACGGCTAGCTCCAATTCACTGGAACGAATACCGGAAGCAGTGGTTAGATAAGCTGAATCGGTTAAAAACTCTACTTGCGTACGGACATAATAAGCTAAGCCTTGACGTTCACGGAGGTTAACAAACAAACGAGAGCTCATGGACCCGCCTAGAATCATCGCCAACACTCGCCAAGCCGGAGCCAAAGGGTCGTTAACCTGACCGATTCTAACCCCCAAAGAAAGATGCATCTGATCAGTTTTCTTCTGCTTGACCTTAAAGACCGGGGCGGTTTGTTTTTCTACCACTGCCAACTTCCCTTGAGCTTTTCCCCGACGGCAAGATTTAAAAAGCTTAGCTAACTCCAATTCCATCTTCCGGAAAGGCAAATCGCCGGCTAGACAAATAAAACCATTAGAGGCGACATATTGGGAATTATAGTATTTCATGAAATCGGCGCGAGTGAAGCGGCGAATATTTTCCTTAGTGCCAATCACTTCCCAGCCGGCCGGAGTGTCGCCATAGAGCACGCCTTCAAAAACATCTTCCAAACTGGAACGGGGATCATCTTCATACATATTGATCTCTTCAATAATCACCCCTTTCTCCCGAGCAATTTCTTTAGCATCAAATTTGGAATTAATCAGCATGTCGCTAATAATCTCCGCAGCTTTCAATATTTGGCTATTTTCCACTTTAACAAAATAGCCGGTATGCTCTTTGGAAGTGAAAGCATTATACTCTCCCCCCAAAGCATCTAAGTCGCTAGCCAGAGTTAAAGTATTGGGACGTTTTTTAGTACCCTTAAACATCACATGTTCCACAAAATGGGACAAACCGCTGATTTCCCGAGATTCATATTTAGATCCAGTCTTAAAAATCACTAAAATGGTGGCGGTTTTAGAGCCGGGAGACTTGATATTGAGCAAAGACAGACCATTGGGGAGTTTTTTCATTTCCACGTTTTTCATAGAGGCTTTATTTAGTATTAGTCCTTTTAATTTATCACAAATCTGCTATAATTAAAAGACAGAAATTAACCCTATTTTCTATGCCTAAGTATCAAATTAAGCCCCAGGACTTCATTGTGGGCCTGGATAAAAAGTATATTCTGCGGGTCAAAGACATGGTGGAAGACGAGCGTCCCCGGGAAAAATTAATCAAAGAAGGTGTTGCCGCCCTGTCGGTTGCCGAGCTTTTAGCGGTGGTTTTAGGAGTGGGCACCAAAAAGGAAGAAGTTTTCTCTATGTCTTCCCGATTGCTGAGAGAATACGGCGAGAGAACTATTGCTTTTGAAAAAGATCCGAAGCTGATTGAAAAAGAATTAAAAATCCCGGAAGCTAAATCTTGTCAGATAGTGGCCTGCTTTGAATTAGGTCGCCGCTTCTTCCAAAAGAAACCGGGCGGATCAGTAACCATTCGCACCGCCAAGCAAGCCTATGACTACTTAAAAGATATGGGGTCTTTGCCGAAAGAACAATTCCGCGGCCTCTATTTAAATACTCACTATCAAGTGGTTCATGATGAAGTTATTTCCATCGGCACCTTAGACGCAGCCATAGTTTCTCCCCGCGATGTTTTCCGCCCGGCCCTGGAATATTCTGCCGCCGCGATTGTCATCGCCCACAATCATCCTTCCGGCAGCCTGAAAGCTACTCGCCCCGATGTGGAGATTACCAACAAATTAGTGGAAGCCGGCCAGATCCTCGGCATTGAAGTATTGGACCATTTGATAATCGCGAATAATAAATTCGCCAGCATCATTTAATATGGCGGAGAAAAAATATCAAATTAAACCGCTCATCTTGCTAATGAAAGATGAGGACAGCGTTCGTTTCCATGTCCAGAATGATGATTATTTCGGTACCATCGCCACCGTCATCAGCCTAATTAGGCAAAAGATAGCCAAGGAATGTCCCCGGGATGCTTTGTTGAAAAAATCATTAAACAATTTAGAAAAAGATTTAATGTTTCTCCAGAAAAACTACCAAATCAGCCGCAAGAAAAAATAATTTTCCCAATTTAAAAATCCGACTGGAAGGCCGGATTTTTTGTTTACCTAAATTGTTTCGGGCAAGGAATTATCTTCCCCCGAACAATAGTAGGAAATACTTTGGTAATCAGAATGACTTCATTGACCTGAGGCACGCACGGAACATCATTAGGAAAATCTAAGAAACAGGGCAAAGCCTGGCCGCGCCAAGCAGAAAAAAATAGTCCTCTGCCGTCATAGGGCACGGCTTTAAAAACGCCAGTGACTATTTCGGTTCCAGGAATTAATTGGTTAAACATGAGTAATAGGGCGTTATAGTCTCTCGCTCCGCCTTTTCTCCACATACCAATTGGCATTCCAGGAATCGCCGTTTTGATAATGCTCCCGACTTTGATTTTTCCCTGATGCTCTCCCGACCCCAGATGAATTGGTTCAGACGGAAATTTAGCATCCATGGCAAAGAACTTTTAGGTTAGATTAATATCTTTTTACTCTTCCTCTCTTTTTTGGTCAATCCCCCAAACTGCACCGGAAAAAATTATTCCCAGAAGCAGCCAGCCGAAATGAAGGCTGAATAACCAATGATCCAACATGGTTAAAACTATCAATCCCGACAGAAAAGCAGCTAGCTCCGGTTGATTATAGGGCAGATATTTAAGAAACAAAAAGAAAATTAAAACCAAAGAAATGAGCAAACCGACGATACCGGTTTCCACTAGAATTAGCAGCCAGACATTATGAACCGGCTGATAGAAATAGGCCGGCTCTTGAGGCGCTATCCTAACCAGACTATTGGTATAATTTCCCAGCCCCACCCCTAAGAGCCAATTATCCTTCACAATCTTCTGGGCTTGAGAATAGCCAGTGAGCCGCTCGCTCTGAGAAATAACTGACAAACGATTCTCATTATCCAAGCGCGCCGACCACAAAGGATATAGACTCAAACTTAAAAATATTAAAAACAAGCAGACTGTTCCCAGCACCCAAGATCTTTCCTGAGATTGGCGCCGGCTGCTATAAGGATCGGCTAAGAACCAATAAACAAAAATGGACAGCAAGGCGGCCAGAATGGCGGCGCGAGAAAAAGATAAGATTAAAGCCGACGTAATCAAGATAAAATAAAGCCCGAACAATACCAAGAATAATCGCGGACGAGCTTGATACCAATCGCAATTTTTGCGGCGGCGGAAATAAATGACCGCGGATAAAAGAACTAGGACCAAAAATCCTCCCAGGATATTAGGATGGCCAAAAGGGCCATAGGCTCGCAATTGGCGCTCAACTCCTAAATTAGAATTATATTCTACCACTGAAACCCCCAAAACTTCGGGGCGTTGCTCAGCCAACCCTAAATATTTATTGCTGCCAGCATAATTATTAACAAATTGGCTGATGCCTAGAATAGCCGGCAAAATAGCGGAGAGCAAAAACATCCGCCAAGCCATCCGCTTGCTAATCGCCGGACAAGCAGAAATAAGATAAGCGATAAATAAAGCGGCTAGTAGCCAAAAGATCCGACTCAAGCTTAAAGTCAAATCAATCCCAGCTAAAGTCAAAGCCGCCGCCGCGATGGTGAAAATAATCACCAACAGCCAAGCGCCGCGCAATCTGATTTTCTCTCGAGCTTTAATGGCCCGGATTAAACTCAGGCCGGCCAACAACAAGATGAGCAAATCCACGGCATAAAGACTGTAGGTGGTATATTCGCAATAACCACCGTTAATTTCTCCCGGACGCAAGAAATAACGAGTCTGCCAAGGCAAGAAAAAAATCAAAAGATAACTCAAGCGGCTAATGAGCCGATCTAAGATTTTCATAAGATTGTTTAAATTTAAAAGCTATCTCTGCCCGCTTATCCGCGACGTAGAGCTTTAACATATGATTATTAATTACCACGCCGCTATTATTTCCCGGCCGAGATAACGCTAAGGGCATAATTTTCAACTGCCAGCGGCGCAGCAATCTTTCCAGTGCTAAAGAAAATGAATTAGGTTGAGACAACCGCTTTTCAGGAACTCTCCTCACATTAGGTTGCCAATTAGGCAAAGCATAGCGCAGCCATTTGTTCTCTCGAATTAATCGAGGATAGAGGAACTCACCATAGACCGGCAACAAATCAGCTAACCAATAAGTGAAATAAGGATCATAGGGGTTGAGACGAAGACGAGTAAAGTCTAAGGCGGTAGTATCAACATAAAAACTCAAACAAATCTTGTCGGCCTTGTTGACTCCCTGCGGTCGACGACGCAATAGCTTCATTAATCCGGCGGCAAAAAAACGGCTAGTCCACACCCGTCCCGGAGAGCTGATTACCAATAAATCAATATCACTATTAGGCCGCCAGTTATGAGCGCCAATCAGGTTGGCGATGCCAATGAATTTTATTCCCGGCAATATTTTCAATAGAGCGATGCTCCGTTTAGCTAAACGCAATTTTTCGCGGCTAACATTATACCTCCTGATTCTTTCTAAAATCAATTTATCTCGACCGACCCGGAAATAGACCCCGCCGCCACCACTGATTCCCGTTATCCCTTGATCTAAAATTTCCATCACTGCCCGCAAGCTAGCCGGCCGGTCTAAATAGCGCCAAATTTCATAAGCGGTCAGCGGATAATCGAACAAGTCAAAAAATAAGACGGCGCGGAGAGCGGCCGCCTTGAGATCGGCGTTGAGTTGAGAATTGTTGTTAGTTAAATCAATCATCTAATTTCGGATTAGCGATTAATACCGGATCCATGACGGTCTCACCGCCGGTGACCCGCAACACATCTTTATCAATCTTCTTTAACTCGCGATAAGCGTTATTATAATGGTTAACGGTAGTGGACATAGATAGTCCCAATTTTTTCATGAAATCTTCATAGCTCAAAATATGCTTACCTAATTTTTCCACGTTAAGCTTAATCTCCTTAGCGCTTTCTTCGATTTGCATTGCCCTCAATCCCTGCAACACGGTCTGAAGATAAGCCAAGAAAGAAGTCGGCGAAACGATAATCACCTTCTTATCCTTAAAAGCATACTCGATTAAATCTCTGGTATTCACCGATACCGCCCCCACTTTGTTCACTAAAAGGTCATAGTAGATAGCTTCGGAAGGAATGAACATAAAAGCAAAATCCATAGTTCCCTCTCCCGGCTTCACATACTTAGCGGTTTCATCAATGCGATTCTTGAGGTCTTGCTTAAAAGACTTCTCTAGTTTTTCTTTTTGCTCCGGATCACTGGCGTTTAATATTCTTTCATAATTCTCCAAGGAGAATTTGGCATCCACCGGAATAATCTTCTCTTTGACAAATACCACCGCATCAACAATGCTGCCGTCCTTGAAAGGATATTGCATCTGATAGGAATTAGGCGGCAAAACATTCTTGAGAGTTTCCTCCAAATAATATTCCCCTAAAATGCCGCGCTGTTTGGGATTTTTTAAAATATCTTGCAAATTCTGCAATTGAGCGGAGAAATTAATCACTTGTTTGTTGGTTTCGTCCAATTTAGTCAGTCGTTCAGTGACATCAGCAATTAGCTTGGCGCTTTGGCCGGTGATGCCTTGGATAATTTTGGTGGTATTAGCAAAATGTTCCTGAGTGGTGCGATGAGTTTCGGATAATTTCTTGTCTAATTCATAACGCAGCTCTTTATTCTGTTCCGAAAGCAGCGCCAAACGTTCCGACTGTTGAGTCATTTTTTCCATGAGGGCCAAAGCCTTAGAGCCGTCATCATCATTGCCCTTATTTCTCTTAGACAACAAAAAAATGACTATGGCGAAGCCGATAATTATCAGGATGATGAAAATAAAAGAATTGTCCATACTGCAATAGATTATACTTAAATTATAGTATAAAAATGGAAGGAAGTATAGTTGACAGCCCCCGGGGTTAGTGTCCTCACCCCACCAAAAGACCGCTCTAAAAAGCGGCCTTATTTTCACTGCAACCTATTAAAATATTAATTAATCATGCAGACAACGAACCGACTGGCCAAAACCGGAATAACTCGGTTCAATTCGGATTGTAGAGTCGCTGCTGCCAATGTTTCTGTCATACGGAAACGAACCATATTGTAAAGAAGAGGTCCAATAATAAGCTTGGGTGTTTTGGTAGGAAAAATAAGAAGCGATAAAATACCACATGCCGGGAAAAAGCGAATTAAAACCGGAAGATCCTCCTAATTTTAACTTGGCACCTTCATCAGTGCCTCTAATCGCGGTCGGCTGAGTATCGCCATAGGGAAAATCGGTGACACAAGTGGCTGAAGTGCAAACCGCTCTTTCTAAGGTAGTCCACTCATCGTTAGTCGGGATATGCCAGTTATCCGGACAAATACCTTGAGCCCCGGCAGTAGTGCTGTATTGCATAGCCTCATTCCAAATATATAATCCGCCGCGAGCTGTGCAATTGGCATCCAAATCGTCAAAACAATATTTTTCCACTATACCGTTATTGGCTTGACCGGCGGTGCCATTAATTCGGACGCCGACATTTAAATTCTCCGCCATCCAACATTGCGTACCAATTTGAACCACGTCATAAGTATGGCCATCAACGGTCGGGGCTAAAAGCGCCTGGCAGCAATCGCCGGCGGAAGTGCCGCCGCTATGACCGCAGGTTTTGCCGGCGGGCAAACTAGAAACTTGGCCGCCTAAACAAAAATTCAAATAATAATTAGCTCCGGCATCAGCCTGAGTATATTGATAAGCATTGCTGGCGGCGGTACAGCTGCCGTCCGGGGTAGTCGGGGCGGTGGGAATATTGGCCAGATAAGTAGTTGTAGCGCCGGAAGAAGTAGAATAAATAGAACCAGAAGCCCATTCGGCGTCGCTGGGATAACGGCCCATATCATTAAAAAATAATTCCAAGGCGGTGGAAATCTGTTTGATATCAGCCACCCGCTTAGTATCTCTAGCTTTGGCGCGAGCGGTATTTAAAGCAATAACGGAAATAGAAGCCAAGAGCCCGATAATGGCAATCACCACTAATAGTTCTACTAGGGTGAAGGCTTTTTTTGATTTTATAAAAATAAACTCATTAATTATTAATTTAATTATAGCTTATTTCGCTAAAAGCAACAAAAAACCAAGGTGTTAAGCTAGCTCTTTGATGACGGTACTCTTTGGTTCGTTAAAAAATAAGGTTTTATTGGGTTAATTATCAAGTTAATCTTTCGCCAGCTAACGGGGCCATTCGACAAAATGATCAAAGGAAAAAGCCCAAATTATAATATAAATTATTATAGCTCTAAATCTATCTCCGATTCCGAAAAAATTGGAATTTGAGACTTCATTTTAGTAGAACAAGGCCGAGCCGAAGCATGTGGAGGATTATCATATTCTTTAATTGAGCGGTGTTCAATCAGTGTCGGAATTGGCATTGAACAAGTCCCAGCTCTTTACCGCCTTGGTAGCAGAATCTATTTAGGTAATAACGAAAGTGCTTCCGTAACTTGTTTTGAAAAAGGCGATGACAAAAATAACTGGCGACATAAAAATATTCTCAAATACAATCTAAAAAACTTTGAATTAGATCTCCTGCCTTGGAGATGCCACCCAACAAATCTTTATTTTGGTTATAAGCCTAATAAGATAATGACCGTCTGGATTAATCCGGGCCGTTATTTGGTATTCGGTTAAGACCAGATTGTAGCTGGCCTAGGTTTCAAACTTAATTAATAAACCGATTGTCTCACTAAAAATTTTGCGCCAGAATAGCAGCTAAAATATAAACGGCGAGAAAGCCTTTTGGATAAAAGATTTTTTTATTCCCCCAAATTTATAACTAAACTCCAAAAAGAGTACCGTCATCAAAGAGCTAGCTTAACACCTTGGTTTTTTGTTGCTTTTAGCGAAATAAGCTATAATTAAATTAATAATTAATGAGTTTATTTTTATAAAATCAAAAAAAGCCTTCACCCTAGTAGAACTATTAGTGGTGATTGCCATTATCGGGCTCTTGGCTTCTATTTCCGTTATTGCTTTAAATACCGCTCGCGCCAAAGCTAGAGATACTAAGCGGGTGGCTGACGTTAAACAAATTTCTACAGCCCTGGAATTATATTTTAACGACGCAGGAAGATATCCGACTGCCGCCGAATTTACTACAGGATCCCTTTATTCTACCTCGACCAACGGAACAACTACCTATATGGCCACCGTCCCCCTGGCACCCGACCCGCCGGACGGCAATTGCAGCCAGGCAAATAATAATTATAATTACGTGGAAACGGAAAATGGCGCTGGCTACCAGCTTGTTTTCTGTCTAGGAGGAAGAACCGGCAGTCTGAATAGTAATTGCGTTCAGGCCAGCCCGACCGGAATGGTCAACACCAATTCCAATCCCTTATGTATCGTCGGCTTAAAATTATGGCTCGATGCCGCTGATACCAGTACCTTGTTTTCGGACGGGGATTGTTCGATCCCGGCGGCCGCCGACGGACTGGTCGGTTGCTGGCACGACAAAAGCGGCAATAACAATGATGCTCGACAGGTTTCTGGCCCCAGTCAAGCGGTCAGGAAAGACGGCGTCCAAAATGGCAAGACGGCTTTGCGCTTCGATGGAACGAATGATTTTTATTCACATAACAATATCACCGACGAACGCACTATCTTTTTCGTCATCAAGCATGCAGACGGAGACCAAGTATATCTCGGATATGACTATGATGCACCCCTCGGACACAGCGTCAGCTTTAATTGGAGCGGCGGAAACGCTTTTCCGGGCAGCACTTTCTTGAGTCCATTCGCATCTCCTTATATCCTGAACGGTGCCGCTTATGACGATGCCGCAACGACGAATGCGATTTCTATTCCCAAGCCCTACCCCAATTTTCACATTTATTCCTTTGTCACGACCGACAATGTCGAAAGCGAATATATAGCCAATGACCGAAATACACCGAGTTATTATTGGGAGGGCGATATCGCCGAATTAATTATTTATAATGTGCCTTTAACCGATGCCGACCGTCTGAGCATCCAGAATTATCTGAACGACAAATACCATATCTATTAATCGACGCAGCTATTCGAAGAAGTCGATTGCAATAAGCAAAGAACTTTCTATATAAACAAAAAAACCTTGATATTATCTATCAAGGTTTTTGTTATATCTCAGTAATCACGAAATACGGTCTATAAATTTATAGTTAAACTCCAAAAGGAGTTCGATTCATAAATATAACTACCTTATTATTAGTTTAGGCCCAAGTAACTCCGGCAACCTTATCACCGGCTTCCTTGAGACGCATTATTTTTACCCCTTGAGTATCGCGGCCTAATTCATTAACGGATTTAAATGACAGACGGATAACTTGGCCCTTTTCGGAAATAACAATTAAATCTTTATCAATCATGGTATCGGCATTAACGATGAAAGCATTAACTATTCGGCCAGTCTTGTCGGTTACTTTAGCGGTTCTGATACCGCTGCCGCCGCGACCCTGTAATTTATATAATTTCAAATCAGTTCGCTTGCCAAAACCATTGGACATCAAAGTCATTACTTGATAATTGCGTTTTTTATCCTTATCGGTCTTAATCACTCCCATGCCCACCACGATATCTTTGCCTTTCAAGCGCATGCCTTTGACTCCGGCGGCGCCGCGGCCCATATCGCGGACATCTTTTTCTTTGAATCGGATAGCCTGACCCAAAGCGGTAATTAATTGAATTTCATCATTACCGGAAGTCGGCTTAGCCCAAATCAATTTATCATCATCTTTAATCTTAATAGCAATCAAACCGCTGCGGCGGACATTATTAAAAGCGCCCAATTCCACTTTTTTAACCAAGCCTTTTTCGGTGGCGAAGAATAAATACTTAGCGTTGGTTATCTTATCTAAAGGCAAAGTGGAAGTCACTTTTTCTCCGCTTAGTAGCTGCAAAAAATTAACAATCGGCGTGCCCTTGGCAGTTCGAGAAGCTTGCGGCACTTCATGCGCCTTTAATTGGAAAGCTCGCCCTTTGGTGGTGAAGAAAAGCAAATCGCTATGAGTGAAAGTGGTGAACATGAATTCTACCGAATCCTCTTCTTTGGTCGTGAGACCAATAACGCCCTTGCCGCCGCGAGCTTGAACTTTAAAAGTATCGGGATCAATTCTCTTAATGTAGCCGTCTCTGGTCATCATGACCATGGTTTCTTCATTAGGGATTAAATCCTCCACATTAAAATCTTTGACGCCATGAGCCACCACTTGAGTGCGGCGTTCATCGGCGAACTTATCGCGCAAACCTTGTAATTCATCTTTGATAATACCTCTGATACGGGAAACGGATTTCAAAATAGCTTCCAGCTCTTTAATTAATTTCATTTTTTCTTTCAACTCTTCTTCAATCTTCAAGCGCTCCAAGTTGGCCAAATTCTGCAATCTCATTTCCAAAATAGCCACGGCCTGTTTTTCTGATAATTTAAATTGCTTAATCAAATTAACTCTCGCCACGTCCTTATCTTTAGAGGCTTTAATAGTTTTAATCACCGCGTCGATATTCTTCAAAGCAATCATTAATCCTTCTAAAATATGAGCCCGATCCTTGGCCTTGTTCAATTCAAATTGAGTGCGGCGACGAACCACCACTTCTCGATGCTTGATATATTCCTCCAAAATCATCTTCAAAGTCAGAACCTTAGGCTGGATACCATCTACCAAGGCCAGCATGTTCACATGGAAAGCTGTCTGCAAAGCGGTATGTTTATACAAACTGTTTAAAATCTTTTTAGGATAGGCATCTTTCTTTAAATCCATAACGACGCGCACGCCCTCTTTGTCTGATTCGTCACGCAAACTCTTGATACCTTCCAGTTTTTTGTCTTTAACCAATTCCGCAATCTTCTCCACCAGAGTCGCTTTGTTGACTTGGTAAGGAATTTCGGAAATTATAATTTGAAAATCACCGTGCTTATTTTCGCGGATATCGGCTCGGCCGCGCATCACGATGCCGCCTTTACCGGTGGCATAAGCGGTTAAAATATCTTTTTGATCATAGATAATGCCGCCGGTCGGAAAATCAGGGCCTTTAACAAATTGCATTAAGTCCTCCACGGTAGCTTCTGGATGATCAATTAAATGATTAATAGCATCAATTAGTTCTCCCAAGTTATGCGGCGGGATTTCAGTGGCCATACCCACGGCAATACCCATGGTACCGTTAAGCAATAAGTTCGGCAGTTTAGCCGGTAAAACTCGCGGTTCTTGGTGCGACCCATCATAGTTAGGAATAAAATCAACCGTATCCTTATCAATATCAAACATCATCTCTTCGCTGATGCTGGCTAATTTAGCTTCAGTATAACGCATGGCCGCAGCCCGATCGCCGTCCATAGAACCGAAGTTACCCTGGCCTTTAACCAGCGGATAGCGCATAGAAAAATCCTGAGCCATTCTAACCATGGAATCATAGACAGCACTATCGCCATGCGGATGATATTTACCTAACACTTCGCCGACGACGGTAGCTGATTTTCTAAACTTAGCGTTAGCCCGCAAACCGATGCTCCACATTGCATACAAAATGCGACGATGAACCGGCTTCATACCATCCCGAACATCCGGCAAAGCGCGAGAAACGATAACGCTCATAGCGTAATCCAAATAAGAGCGGCGCATTTCCTCCACTATCGGCTGTTCTTGAACCGTACCAAATTCAGTTTCATGGCGGACGATTAAATCAGCCGCCGGTACTTCCTTGGCAGTTTCTTTCTTCTTATTATCTTTTTCCGGCGTTGCTTTAGCCGGCTTAATTATTTTTCTGGCCATATTATGGATTATTGCGTTCCAATTTATTCTCTAAATCTTCCAACCGGGACTTTATCGCCGCGGCTTCAATGTCGCTGGAAGAAGCGGTGGTGGACGCAGTGGTTGATCCCGCCGACAAAGTATTCATTAAATCTTGTAGCTGCTGGTTGGTGGTGGTCGGTGTAGTTGTCGGGATCTTGTCCTTATCCGCCGTGTTCAATTTGCCGCCAATTTGGCTCATAGTGGCATCAAATTTTTGCTTTAATTCCGCCCAAGTCAAATTGTCAGGACTGCTAGTCGCCTGCTTAGCTCTTTGACCCGGGTTGATGAAATTATTAAAATTTAAAATCCAAACCACTAAAATGACCCCCATCACCAAAATGATGCCTAGGGTCATTCGCTGACGATTCTTGCTGTCTGATTGTTCCCGTTTAGAATCGTTCATAACTATTCCAAAATACCATCCAAGTTAATATCGTATAGAATCTGTTCAGCGATTAAGCGATAGTTCAACAGCTCTTCTTCTTTAAACCATAAAGCGATTTCTCTTTGT
Source organism: bacterium (assembly GCA_035402825.1). Classification (GTDB taxonomy): domain Bacteria; phylum Patescibacteriota; class Patescibacteriia; order Patescibacteriales; family UBA12465; genus DAONDZ01. The sequence goes on from DAONDZ010000001.1 coordinate 59,279, forward strand.
GCTTCTGATACCTGGTCGGAACAATGCACTAAATTGCGCACCGCTCGATTATCCAAGTTGGCAATTTCATAAGAGTCCAAAGTTAAGTCACCACGAATAGTACCGACATCAGAAGTGGTCGGTTCAGTACCGCCCACTATTTTTTTCACCACAGCCACTGCCTGATTACCCTCCCAAACCATCGGCACAATCGGGCCGCAAGTCATAAACTTAATCAAAGCGCGAATAATATCTCGGCCATATTCCATGGCTTCCTTTTCAATCGGTAAATTCATCGCTTGGCGGTTTTCAATAATCTTCTGGCCTTTGGACAAGAACCAATCGTCTTGCTTGTCATAATGCTTCCAGAAAATATCTTCTTGAGCCAAAATCATTTTCATGCCAACCAACTTCAAACCGGCTCGTTCAATTCTGGTGATGGTATCGCCGATTAAAGAGCGTTGAATAGTGTCTGGCTTGAGGATAACAAAAGTTCGTTCCTTTTTTGGGTGTTCCATATAAATAAATTATTAATTATTAAGATCTAAGACTACCAATTCCATATCTTCTTGAGGCAAGTCTTTCTTGTTGATTTTTAACTTCTCTTCTTTGGTCGGAGCAATGCCCAATTCTTTAACAAACTTATCCAAACTATCCAAATCCAAAGTTACCCCTGGAGTTTTATAGTGCATCGGAATGACTATCCGAGGTTCAATTTGAGAAATAACTTCCACGGCCGTCTTGGCATCCAGGCTATCTTTGCCGCCCACCGGTACAAATAGAATATCAATGCCCTCCAGTTTTTCCAATTGTTTGTTTTCTAAAACATGGCCCAAATCGCCTAAATGACAAAGGGTGATATCATCCATTTCAATGCGATAGATAATATTGCTGCCTTTATTCTTCCCCTTTTCAGAATCATGATAAGCCAAAATACCCTCTACCATCACGCCTTTAATATCATATTCACCGGCGCTATTAATAATGTGGGGATTGCCTCTCAAGGCCTCTACATTATTATGATCTTTATGATCATGACTAACGGTAATAATGTCGGCTTCAAAGTTAGACAGCTTCAAACCGATGTACTTATCATACGGGTCAGTAACCAAAGTCAGGCCGTCAGATCCGGTCTTATCTTGAATTTTAAAACAAGAATGTCCTTGCCAAGTAATAATCATAGATTTCAAAAACAAAAATAAATAGGCCTAAAACCTATTTAAATTATAGCAGTTATCATCCCCTCGGTCAAACGATTTATCCACCAGTATTTAGTTGAGACAATTAAAAAAGCATCGTTTGGAACGATGCTTTTTGTCTAAATTTAAAGGTCGATTGGCTCAATAGGTATAAGCTGATCCCCCTTGTGTAGTGTTGATCACCTTCAGCCCATACTTGAGGCTTCCAGAGATTGTAACCGTTTTCTGACGATCGAAAATTATCGTCTGGAGGTCGTAGCGGTATTCCTGCCCCTTATATGACAAATTGATTGTCATCGGGAGAGAACCCAGATTTACATCAAACCACTTAACCGTTTTAGATTTCGGTCCAAGGTAAATGGTGACGGGATCCTCTGCTACTTTGCTTTTGCCATTGGCTTCCGAAGTGCTGGACATAAAGGTGATAGTAACCGGATAGCTGCTCTCATTAGCAAACTTTACACTGGTTACTTCTCCGCCATCTCCAGCGGCGGAAATCGGTAATACATCGGCACCGTTGAATTCAACTACATTGGAAGTGTTGGAGATAAACACCGTTTTCACGGTGTGAACTGTTACACCCTTTTGCAAAGTGTACAGATCGAAATGATACACTCCTGATTTAGCAGCACGTGGAGTGTAGGTCGATCCTCCCGGGGCTAATGTAACTCCATCCAACGGAAAATTTAACGCTTCCTGGGTCTTCACCAACATATCGTATTCGCTGGTGTTCTTCACCAGGAGCAGATCGGATTTGAACTCCGATTTGGTCGGAGCCATGTAGCCGATAACTGCGGGCGTCAGCACGATTGTTGTTACGTCCTCATTTAAATCGAATGTCGTTGAAAATACTGTTTTCCCTTCGTTATAAATGAAGGTAACGTACAGAACTTCAACCGCTGTGGGCACTACCCATTCTCCGCGGGAGGGCTTATAGCCGTTCGCTGCGCTGGGGCTGGGGAGTTCCAGATCATCGATCAATGCATTTTCATAGATTCCCTCTCCGGAAGCCAACAGGGTGTCCAGGTCTTCATTGACTGTAATAACTACTACCGGTACTAATTCTGCCGGTACGGTGTTGATAAATACAACCTGACTGCCTTCATGAATTTGGGCGTTGGCTGACGGAATTGAGGTGGCTGCAACAGCAACCATGGCGATAAGGAAAAAAATTAACTTTCTCATGACAATAGATTTTATGGTTTCAAATTAATATTAGGATTTATATTTGTGTTAGCTCAATCAAGAGCCCTAAAGAATAAGACGCTTAATTGAGCTAACACTCCCCAAAACCACAAAATAGTCCATGAAAAAAGTTAAATCTTGCCTGATTATTAAAGTGCTAAATTAACTGAATAATATAGCATATCGGTTAAACTTTGTCAATACTCTAGCTAATATACCCTAAAAATGCCCTATTTTATTAAAAAACCGGAAGATTGCTCCTCCGGTGAATGCTTTGACAATACCAGAACTACTGCTTGGGTGCTTTGTTGTAGTTTTGATATCCGCCTGTCCGATTGCTTTTTGGTGTGTACTGCTTTTTTTTCTCCTTCTTGTCAGGAGGTGATTGACCATCGCCAGCTTGGTTGTCAACCGGCAGTTGGAATTTTTTGTTTTCCTTTTTGGCGGTAACCGGATTGTCGATAACAGTCTTGGCCTGAGATACGGAGTCCATCTTCGCTTTGAAATTTTGGCGGTTAACTTCCGCTAAAGAATCTTTCTTGGCGATGTAGTCCATGTTGTCCTTCCAGACTGTTTTCAACTTTTCGATGTCCTTGCGGGCTTTGTAATCTATCAGCACGCTTGGCCGGCTCTGCAGAGCTTTAATTTGTTCCCTGATATTTTCGATGCTGGTGGAATCACTCCGTTGTTGACTAACGTAGTAACTCAGAAAGCCATCGAAATCGGACCTGACATTATCCGCAGTTCCAGCCGCATAGTTTGCAGTCTGAGACACGGAATCCAGCCGTGCCGATAAGCCATCAATGCTGACCTGCCCTAACGGGCGGCCACCAGTGATTACCAGGATATAGATCAAAGCACTCAGCATAAAAGCACCTAAGGTGCCAGCAATGGAATAAAACAGAATCTTTTTGTTTTTTTTCTGCTTTTCCGGATTCGTGGTTGGTTCACTCATTTTATAATCCTCCAAATGGTTTTAGATTGGTTTAAAAATAGATTGTTTTATGTACGTTAAATTGATTTTGGATATTAACATTATAGAAAATATTTGTCAATAGACCCCAGAAAATTAGAAAAGCGGGCCTTTGGGGGTCCGCTTTATCAATCCTGTTTATTGAAAAAACTAATAACCGAATTCACCTCCGCCGGTGTAAGTGTTGATGGGAGCACTCCTTCTCTTGCGTTTCTTTTTCTTGCAATCGCAAGGAGCGGTTTTAGTAACGGTCGAAGCAGTGTTATTGGTAATCGTGGTGGTGCGGCTCACTTTGTTATTCACAAAAGTGGAATCCACATACTCCGGATGGTTGTGCTTTGGGAGCCTGAAACTGCCGGAATTTTTTTTCTTTAAAGCTTCCGTCAGCGAATCTATCTTGCTCCTTAATTTAGCATCACCTGTTACGATCATCAGACTGTCGTTGTAGGCCACCTGATCGATGTAATTGAATGCAGCATTCAATCCAGTTGATAAAGTATCAACCTTCCCGTCGAACTTATTTTCGATTCTGTTATCATTTTGGCGCAACGAGATGGCTGCAAAAAAACCAAGAATTAACAGAAGCAAAAGCGCGATACCACCAATTATCCACCCCAGGAACCCTCTGCTTCCTCCTGAAATCGGAGGTGTGGGAGGAGTAATGGGAGGAGTAGGAGTAATCGGAGCAGGAGGCTTGGTCGGAGGTTTAGTCGAAGGCTTGGTAGCCGGTTTTCTTTTCGGGGTCGACTTTTTAGTAGCCGGGGATTTCGGGGTGGCGGCGGGTTTAGCCGTTGCCTTTTTCTTTGTTGTTGCCATGGTTACGGTATTTTTGGGTTATTAATATTATTGATTTGGTAATATACGATTTCATAGACTCGGAAATGAGCCTATTTATAACTGCTAATAGTAGCATAAGGAAAAACTTTTGTCAATAGTGGAAAATAAGAGGATAAAAGCCTTGACAAAGATAAGAAGATGCTCTATTATTTATGTATCTTTAATTTACAAAAGATCGACTGAATAAAAACAAGATAAATTAATTTATCTTTGTTTTTTTCTGCCTGAAAAAGTCCCTTAACAAACTGTTAATTTTGGTGAAGTTTTTGATGCTAACAGGCATCAATTCAAAAAAAAGAATTATTACTGTTTTCTTGCAAAAGAAAATAGTGCTCAATACATGAAAACGCAAGTTTTCATCCTAACATACAGAGAGTTTGATCCTGGCTCAGGATGAATGCTGGCGGCGTGTCTAAGGCATGCAAGTCGAATGGTTAGCTTGCTAACCATGGCAAACGGGAGAGTAACACATTGGAAATCTACCCTGCAGACGAGGATAACCCATCGAAAGGTGGGATAATACTCGATAGTATTAATGGACATAAGTCTGTTAATTAAAGTTCCGGCGCTGCGGGAGGATCCTATGGCCTATCAGCTAGTTGGTGTGGTAATGGCGCACCAAGGCTATGACGGGTACCGGGTGTGAGAGCATGGCCCGGCCCACTGGGACTGAGACACTGCCCAGACTCCTACGGGAGGCTGCAGTCAAGAATATTCCTCAATGGACGAAAGTCTGAAGGAGCGACGCCGCGTGTATGAAGACGCCCCTCGGGGTGTAAAGTACTTTTATTAGGGATGAATCAATGACCGTACCTAATGAATAAGGGGCTGCTAACCTCGTGCCAGCAGCAGCGGTAATACGAGGGCCCCAAGCATTATCCGGATTCATTGGGCGTAAAGCGTCCGTAGACTGTTTGTCGCATCTCCTGTTAAATCACGAGGCTCAACCTCGTGGCCGCGGGAGAGATGGATAAACTAGAGACTGGAAGAGGCAAGCAGAATTGCTGGTGTAGGGGTTAAATCCGTTAATATCAGCAAGAATACTCAATGCGAAGGCAGCTTGCTAGGACAGTTCTGACGTTCAAGGACGAAAGCGTGGGGAGCGAATGGGATTAGATACCCCAGTAGTCCACGCCGTAAACGATGGATACTAAGCATTGGCAGTATCGACCCTGCCAGTGCTGTTAATTTAAGGTAACCCGTTAAGTATCCCGCCTGGGGAGTACGAGCGCAAGCTTAAAACTCAAAGGAATAGACGGGGACCCGCACAAGCGGTGGAGCATGTGGTTTAATTCGACGGTAAACGAAGAACCTCACCAAGGCTTGACATCTAGCTGCAAGGTCTGGAAACAGATCCGCCTTCGAGGGTGCTAGACAGATGCTGCATGGTTGTCGTCAGTTCGTGTCGTGAGATGTACCGTTAAGTCGGAAAACGAACGCAACCCTTTTCTTATGTTTTACATGTCATAAGAGACTGCCCGTTTTAAATGGGAGGAAGGTGGGATGACGTCAAATCAGCATGGTTCTTACGCCTTGGGCTACACACGTGCTACAATGGGAGGTACAAAGGGATGCCAAACCGCGAGGTGGAGCCAATCCCAAAAAACCTCTCTCAGTTCGGATTGAAGTCTGCAATTCGACTTCATGAAGTTGGAATCGCTAGTAATCGTAGGTCAGCTATACTACGGTGAATACGTTCTCGGGTCTTGTACTCACCGCCCGTCACGTCAAGGGAGTCGTTAGTACCCGAAGGCTCACGCAAGTGGGACGAAGGTAAGAATGGCGACAGGGACGAAGTCGTAACAAGGCATCCGTAGCGGAAGCTGTGGATGGATCACCTCCTTTCTAGGGAGATTTGTTGCTCGATTAATTTCGAGCGGCGTAGTCGACTCAACCTTTATTGGTTGAAGAACGAATTGATGCCTGTTAGCCTCACAAACCAAAATACACATATATAAATACAAAAAACCACGGTTATCCGTGGTTTTTTGGTGTTTTAACAAATTAAAAAGAAGCTGGCTTAAGGCTTCTCTTTTAAATTTTGTTTTTTAAATAATATCAATCCCATAATCACAACCACACTAGCAAATAAGGTTGCAGAATAGACTATACTCGCCAAAGAACGACTGTCGGAAATGATAAGTGATAATAAATTGAATGATGACCCGACAAAAAAGAGGGACCAGGGTAGCCAAGATTCACTTTTAGGGTTTTTATATACTTTCTTGATGGTCGGCAAAGAACCTATCGCATTAATAGCTAGATTCATCAAGAGACCTAAAAGCGGAGAATCAAAATACCACCACAATCCTAAGCTTAATAAAGAAACGACAAAACATTTTTTATCAAACCTAGTCCATCCGCCAGTGCCATAACGAAATGAAAGAGACATAATAACCACAGATCCAATAGCATAGGCTAGTGGCATCCATAAACGCTCAATATCTCCAATCATGAAATAACTAGGCAGAATGATTAAATTAGCCAAGCTCCAGATAATCCAACTGGCTCGGCTAGGAGTAGCCTTGCGCTTGATTATACTATAAACATATGGGATATAAGCAGTAGCTGACAAAAAACCAGCTAAATAACCGAAGACAACAGAATCTATACTCATCGTTTTTACTTTTTGATATTAAATTGTTAAGGTAACAAAAAAATATATTAGCGATGAAAATAATAACCAAAACCCTGAAATGGGTCTTGGCCATACTATTCCTCTATAATATTGGAATTATTCCCTTTGTCATTCATCAAAGCGAACACCCGAGACGGGTGGGCACTGATGAAGAAAGAAGAAGGGATATCCAATTTTTATCAGGAATATTGGACAGGGCCTACGAATTAGGCGATGGTTATACTCCATCGCTCTATTTCCAAGATTTAGCCAGAATTGAAATGCGGAAAAGGCATGATAGCATCCACTACATGATAAATGAGCTGGACTGGTCCGGCCATCTAAACAGAATTATCATGGAAAGACGCGAAAAGCTGGCCCGCACCGATCCGGAAAAATCGGACAAATTCTGGAGCGAAATATCCGCCGCTCAGAAAGAATATGACGCGGTGATGGACCCGGGCAAGGAGAAACGTTTAGCCAAGCAAAAGCAGGAGTGGAACGATGGCACTACCATCAAGAACATTCTGCATTGGCTGTGGAGTTTTTATCTCAAGAACTTCCTCTTGGCTTTCGCCCTCCTCTATCTTTGGTGGGTGGATGAGAAAAAGAAATGGCGCCTGAGCAATCCCTTAAGTTTCATTATCTGTTTACTGATCTATCCCTATACTATTCTTAGGGTCTGGATCAAAAAACTAGGTAGTGAAGGACGGGAATGGGCCATGGAAATTTCTTTCCGCCGAACACAGAAAACCATCTTTACCCTAATCTCCGAAGACGAGTTGGCCACCATCAAACGCTTTGCTAACGAAAAGAATCTGAAGGGCTACAAAGAATATCTGCGTAATCGCGGGTTGGTAGTCCGTCATTCTTTCTTGCCAACTGCGTTAGTGACCATGGTGCTGTTAACAATGATTCCTAAAGTTTATGGATCTGTTCCTGCTTTTAAAGAGCACGACAGTCCTAAATACTTTTTAGAGATCAAAGCGCCGCCCGGTCCGGAACGAACCCCATTAATCGACATTCAGAATTTAAATTCTGCTGAAGGAATTCTGCTTATCATTTATTTCCCTGTCGAATGGGCCAAGGAAAAATATCTAACCACCAAAGCATTCAAAACCCACCGAGGCTTTGCTAAAACATTAGATCCGATCCCCCTGTTTAATTAATAATTTTTATCTACCTTCCCTAAAGGAACAAAAATAATAAATTATTAATTAATCAACAGGAGAATTTGAAATGAAGAAAATAATGTTTTTGCTAATAGCAATGTTCTTGGTCGGTTCAGCGATGAGCCAAGTACACGTGAGCCTGGAAACCACCCTTAAAGCCGATACCACTCATACCCTAGTGCCGGTTAACAGGATAGTAGTCAATACTAAGGTGGTGACACTGAAGTACGATTATAAAGCCAATGGCGCTGATGTCATGGGGGTATTTATTCCCAAGATAATCGGCGACTCTACCGGAGAACTGGGCGCCGCTGTTATCAAAATCGGCGATATGAATGGAAACGAAAGAGTGGCTCTTGATGTCTGGGGCAAAAAAAGATTCGGCGAAGTATCGCTGGGTCTAGAAATTGGCCGAATGATCAGCCAGCAATATGTCCCTTGGGACTACGCTATCGTCAGCGCTGGATACTGGCACTTCACTGGAGAAATCGGGATGCTCCTGCATCATCCGTTATACAAACCGACTAACTCCGAAGATGCCAGATATTGGTGGCTAGCCTTCCACCCCAAGCATGTCTATGTATCCGCTGGTCGGGCCATTGATACTTATTGGGGATTCGCTGGGACCAAAGATCTCAATCGGTTTGGAACCTTTAACTTTTTCAGCTACGATGTAAAGAAGGGAGACTTCTGGTTCAAATCCCAAACAGGTTTTGGGAAAATAAACCAAAAATTCTTCCATGAAGACTTGTATAATGAGGCCACGCAATATTTCTGTGTACCGCCTTTCTTCTACAAGCACTTCAGCCCCTTGAGTACCAAGGGTACGTATGCTGTAAAGTTAGAAGGCCGCCGTACCGGCCGAATATATAACTACGAAGCCATGTTGGGCCACATAATCGGCGACGATGTCATCCAAATAGCTATCGGGGCTAACTCCGAAGTCAAAGATGGCAAAATCAAAGTCGCCCCTTCCCTGGAACTCTACAAAAGCTTCAAAGTAAAGGACTTTACCGCTTCTCTCGAAATCCGCTATGACGCCTTATATAAGGCATTAAGCGGATATGCGATAATCAGATATTAATCAATTCAACTCAACGGTTTAAGAAACCGAGCTGCAACCCTAAATTGCAGCTTTTTTTATACCCTTGCCTATTCTGTTTTTTCTGCTACAATAGCTAGGGTGAAGGGCTTGTAGCTCATCTGGTAGAGCGCCACATTCGCATTGTGGAGGCAAGGGGTTCGATTCCCCTCAAGTCCACCAGATGAAACGAGCGACCACGGGCTGTGGTATAGTGGTATTACGCACGATTCGGGTTCGTGTAATCGCGGTTCGATTCCGCGCAGCCCGACAGTTAAAAAAGGCGCCTGAAGGGGCGCCTTTTTGTGAGCAAAAATCATTACTGCAAATCATAGATCGCAGCGACCAGATCATCCAGGGTCTCAAAATCTTTTTGAGTCTTGGAGTCGGGAAAGCTTATAGCCATAATGGTTTCCACTCCGGAAATCACATAAAGGAAATTCAGTGATTCCAATTTCAGATCCGCTACTTTAGTTTCCGGGGTCAGGACCAAATCATTTCTTTGCATGACGGCAATGATAGTGTCAACTAAAATCGAAAAAATTTCTTCTTTTTCTCGCATGGCTGTTTAAATTTTAAAAAACAATTAGCACTATTGGAATTAACGATTAATTAAAAAATTACAGATATCGCCGTCTTTAACCACATAGTCCTTCCCTTCGGTGCGCATCCAACCCATTTCTCTGGCCTTGGCTTCACTCTGAGCTTCAACAAACTTCTCCCAATTAATTACTTCGGCGCGAACAAAGCCTTTTTCAAAATCGGTATGAATAACTGCGGCGGCTTGAGGCGCTTTAGTGCCGGACACGATAGTCCAAGCCCTAGTTTCATCGCTGCCGGTGGTGAAAAAAGTGTCTAAGCCTAATATCTTATAGGCAGCTTGAATCAATTTATCCAATCCGCTTTGGTCTAAACCGAGCTCTTTAATATACTCCAATTGTTCAGCTTCCGGCAAGGCAGCAATCTCTTCTTCCAACTTCACATTTAATTTTATCACTTCCCCCTCCCAACCAAAACTGGTCGCGGCTTGCGGATTATCAGTATTTAAAACATACAAAATCGGTTTAGAGGTTAAAAGATTCAAACCTTTTAAATATATAGCTTCATCATCAGTGACGGCTAGAGAACGAGCCGGTTTTTCATTTTCTAATTCAGTCTTCAATCTTTCCAAAAGAGCTTTCATCTTCACCGCCTCCTTGTCGCCGCTTTTAGTTTCTTTCACCACCTTCTCCAATCTTTTTTCCACGGTCGCTAAATCGGCAAAGATTAATTCCAAGGCGATAGTTGACTCATCGGAGTCCGGATCGATCTTCCCTTCTACATGGACAATGTCATCATTATGAAAAGCCCGCACCACTTCGCAAATAGCATCGCACTCTCGGATATGGGACAAGAACTGATTACCCAGTCCTTCCCCTTTATGGGCGCCTTTAACCAGACCGGCAATGTCAATGAATTCAATGACGGTATTGATGACGCGTTCCGGGCGGGAAATCCTGGCTAGCTCATCCAACCGATGGTCCGGCACCTTGACGATGCCGACATTGGGAGTGATGGTGCAGAAAGGATAATTAGCCGCCTCCACGCATTTCTTGGTTAAAGTGTTGAACAAGGTAGATTTACCGACATTAGGCAAACCGACGATGCCGATTGATAAAGGCATAAAGTAATTATTATCAAAAGCAAGAGAGGGCTTTGCCTCTCTCGCTTTTGATGCCTAAAAGTTAGGAATCGATTACCGCCCTAACTTCTAAGCGTTGGCTGATGCTGTTCCAAACAACCAGCCTCCCGTAGGAGATTTTTTTGAGTCAGATCAGCAGCTGACAAAGATTATATAGAACAGATGAGGTCCGAGTGGGAGTCGAACCCACGAATGGCAGTTTTGCAAACTGCAGCGTTAGACCACTTCGCCATCGGACCCGGCTAAAGCATATATATCATACAATAACTCCCAAAAAAATCAATAAGCGCCTTAGGCTAAATCTAAAGAGCTGGTGGCCTTCAATTTCGGCCAGGAAACAAACTTTTTCTGCTGATAGAGATAATATCCGGCCATGGCCACCATAGCGGCATTATCGGTGGTATATTCCAATTGTGGCACCAAAAACTCCACTCCCGGCAATTCTTTTTCTACTCGCTCAGCCAATTGTCGGCGCAATTCAATATTGGCTGATACGCCGCCGCTCAAGATTACCGTCTGAGCTTTCTTGAGTTTGGCTGCCTTGATAGTTTTAGCAATTAAAACATCAATAATCGCTTGCTGCAGTTCATGGCAATATTCAGGAATATGTTTTTGATAATTCTTGTCTTTCTTTATCTGATACAACAAAGCAGTTTTCAGTCCGGAAAAAGAAAAATCAAAACCCTGTTTATGCAACATCGGCCGCGGCAATTTAATATCTAAATTATTTTTATCTCCAGTGTGATAGTCTTTGGCTAAACGAGAAACTATCGGCCCGCCCGGATAGCCCACTCCCAACATCTTAGCGCCCTTATCAAAAGCCTCTCCGGCAGCATCATCCAAGGTCTCACCGATTAATTTATATTTATTATAATTAGAAAGATAGACAATGTTAGTATGACCGCCGGAAACGGTTAAAGCTACCGCCGGAAATTTAGTTTTCGGTTGGCTGATGAAAGCGGCTGACAAATGGCCGGCGATATGATTAACCGCTATCACCGGTTTGCCCCAGGCATAAGCTAAAGTCCGAACGGTTTCCACGCCGGAAAGCAAAGAGGTAATGAGTCCTGGGCCGGCAGTCACAGCCAGGGCCGCTAAATCGTCGCTTTTGATCTTAGCTTCCCGCAGAGCTTCATTGATGACCGGCAAGATATTTAAAACATGCTCCCGAGCAGCGATTTCCGGCACCACGCCTTGATAGCGCTGGTGGATGGCGATTTGGGAAGATATGATATTGGACAAAATCTTAAACTCCCCCGCCTTGGAAAAAGCCAAGACCGAGGCGGCTGTTTCATCACAACTGGTTTCCACTCCTAGAATATAAGTCATAGTAATCCCATCTTATCATTTCCTAAAAAATAGGCAAACCCTCTTTCCTTGACAGCCTGGCCAATAATAGCTAGAATGATTACTGTTTTGGTCCCTTCGTCTAATGGTTAGGACGCCAGGTTTTCATCCTGATAACAGGGGTTCGATTCCCCTAGGGACTACGAAGCAAAAAATAGGCTATTAGCCTATTTTTTGTTAGTATTTTCAAATCATTTCTGATTTTATAGTCATTGATAAAAAAATTATTTATAATTAATTTTTGTATTGTTAATTTTGTTATTTCCAGCCCCTACTTTCATATTGATTTTTAGGCATATTTTAGCTATAATAAGTATACATCATTAAAGTTTAAAAATGAAGACCTAATGATAATAAGTCACTTTGTCTGAACCTCCTCAAGACATGAAAGAGAGCCCTAAATAACAGAGATGGTCTTCTGACCGATTTTCACTGCTCGGGCGCATACTCGAAAAGAGTATGTTAACCGTATCGGGAGACCTTTTTTGCCCCCCTTCTTCAATCAATAAAAATATAATTTATTTGTAAAACAATTATATGAAAAAAGATGATGTTTACAAAATATTAGGCATAAAAAAATCTGATAGCGTAAAAGATGTGAAGTCTAAATTGGGCCTCTTTAGATTAAATTGGATGAAAGATAATAGTCGCTTTTCTGAAAAAGAAATGGACAAAATTGGCGATATAGTGTGTGATATTATAGACAATGATATAGAAGATAGCAGGACCTATGCGGAAAAAATAGAAGATGCTGGAAAAGACCTTGAGCTGAAAGCTCTTATTAACTCATTAGAAAAAGAGATATAAGGAGAAGATTAGACAAGACGAGCCGAGGGCTTAAAATTGAAAATATGAAAGACTAAATTAAAATAAATATGAACAAGGTAAAAAGATTTATATTCCCCAAAGAACTAACAGATGAAATAATAGATGGAGAATATGCGAATGATAAGAGCATCTTTGAAACTAAAAATGAAACACGTTATGCCGTGTGGGGTGATGATAGGCTGCTAGAAATTACCGGGGATAAAGATGGATTATCTGCTGTCGAATATGATGACGGTAAAAAAATAGATGCCAACTTCATATTTAATGCCGTTCTAGACCCGGATAATGATAATGAATTAGAATTTATATCAGGAAAAGCGTTTAAGAAATTATTGTTGTCTAAAGGAAAAAGTTTAAATTAATTTTTCTCGATTAAAACATTTCAATATTAAATAAATTCATTAGTCTCGACGAACAATTTAAAATAAAAATAAATTACCAAAACCTGTTTTTGTATTTTAAAAACGCTCATTTCTGAGCGTTCTTTTTATCGTTTTTACGAAGTTTTTCTCGGAGTTCCATTTTTTCCTGATAGTAGTCAGGATCGCTTAAATAAAGTTCAATCCAATGCCGTTGGCCGCCCCAAAGATATTTGACTAGCCAGGCAATGATTTCAGGAGGAGTGAGGTTGAAAAGCAGGCAATGAAAAAGATTATGCCTCCCCTTTGGCACTTCAGTTAAGTTATCTTTGCCGATGTATTGTTCATATTCCGCTTCATGCATTCGACTCCGCGGGACAATATGATGCTCAGTGGGAGCGCAATCATCAAAGACTAAATCTCGACCGTTTTCTTTTTCGCCTTCTTTCAAGTCGCCTTTCCCGTTGCCATTTCTGCGCCGCGGGGTTTTGGCGTGATGGCCGTTGCCACCGTTTCTGATAGTTTTGCTCATTATTAATTTTTTGGATGTACTAGGTTAGCCCTTTATATTAATCCAATGTTTTCCCTTTGTCCAGGCCTATTAGCCCCCTATTGACATATTTCTATAAAAGTGTTAAATATAAGAGAAGTTCATTACTAACCATAATCTATAAAGGAGAGTTTATCATGAGAAAAGCAATGTTTTTTATAGCCACGCTGTGTCTTTGCTTGGCCAGTACCGCTCAGAATTCGCAACCGGTCAGCAAAATCTGTGATGTCGGAAACGGCACATTGTTCTCAGCCCCGCAAGGAGTTGATGAATATCAAAATGGCTGTTTATTCCTGGCCGAGGGCGATGTAGTGCAAATTTTCCCTTTACCGGGAAAACAGAAATACATCGAAATTATCCCCGGACCGAATGGAGCCGTTGTGAAACGGTCCGACTCGATTTTGCTCCGCGGCAAAGATTTCCTCTACGAAGGAAAACCGATTGATTGGTTCCCCTGCCCGCAAGGCATTTTAGTGGAAGAAATCATAGACGGAAAAAGCCAGTTGTCAATCAATGGCGTCCGGGTTATCTATGCCCGTGAAGACGACAAAAAAATTGACTGGACACCGGCCGTTTGTACCGGAATGATCACGGCTTATATCGTGGAAGAAAAAACGGTAAGAATATTACTGGCAGACGGCACCAGCAAAGAATTGGCGCCTCCTTCCCGGTATTGGGGTCCGGATAAAGATGGTATTATTTTTGAAGCTCGCCGCGGTCTATACAAAATGGATCTGGACGGCAAAATTACCACGCTTTATGAGGGAAAATACGAAGAGTATTGCCCCAGTTCCTTCGGAGTATTCTGGTCGGTAGTCAAAAAAGGGATAACCAACATCTATCTTAACGGAGAACTGTTGTATTCCGACTATTGCGAAGACTGGGGACCTTGTCCTCAAGGCTTGCAGATAATTGGCGGCGGATCAGTCTATCTGGTTCAACTCCCCACCAGCACATCCCTGCTCACAGCCCACGAATAGCTCAACAATATTTCGGTCCCGTATCAATCGCAAGATTGGTCCGGGGCCTTTTTATTTTCCCTAACCTATGCTATAATCTCTAAAATGAATATATGAAATATCACCTTTACACGACCTCTAAAAAAGCCTGGGACGCCATCATCAAAGACATCTCCCGAGCTCAAAAATCCATTTATATTGAAATGTATATTTTCCTGGATGACACTCAGGAAAGTCACGACTTTATCGGCATCCTCAAGCACAAAGCTCAATTAGGACTCAAGGTGGCCATTATCGCCGATGCTTTCGGCAGCTACGCTATCAAAAAACAAACCGTCAGCGACTTGCGCCAAGCCGGGGTTGATTTCCATTTCTTCAGCCATTTCTGGCGCCGGACTCACCGCAAAATAGTATTAATTGATGAACGCCTAGCTTATCTCGGCGGGGTTAATATTGAGAAAAAAATCCTTTATTGGGACGATTTACAGATAAAGCTGGGGGGCAAGAAGACGGTCAAAGGGGTACTGCGTTCTTTCGCCCAGGTTTATCGGGCTTGCGGCGGTCTGGACAAAAACATTATTCGCTATTATAATCAATCTCTGATTAAAAAGATAAAATCCCTGGTTCTAGAGAACCTGCCGGGAAAATCCCGCCGCGCTTTAGGCGACTATTATCGCCGCCAGGTTATCAGTGCTAAACGCAGTATCAAATTAATTACCCCCTATTTTATTCCGCCCCGCTGGCTGATGACGCTATTAGATGATGCCATTCGCCGCAACGTGGAAGTCAAAATCATCATCCCCCGAGACACCGATATCAGGTTCATTAATCGCATCAATTATTATTACGCCGCCAAGCTTCAGCCTTTAGGCATCAAATTCTTTGCCAGCCCCAAGATGAATCACGCCAAAGCAATGATTATTGATGATGAAGAAGGCTTAATCGGTTCCCAGAATCTAGACCTATTGTCATTTAATTGGAATTTTGAAATTGGCGTTTTCTTTCGCCAGAAAAAAACAGTGAAGGACTTGAAAGCTATTTTCCATCGCTGGGAAAAGCGTTCCATTCCCTTTCCTAATTTAGAGATAAAATTAAACATCTTGGATAAAATAACGGCTAAACTGATCCGGCTGTTTCTATCCATCATCTAACTATGGCCGATAATTTCATCCGCCTGCGCGGAGTCAAAGTAAACAATTTAAAAAATATTGATATTGACATTCCGCGCGATAAATTTGTCGTCATCACCGGACTGTCCGGTTCCGGCAAATCTTCTTTAGCTTTTGATACTCTCTATGCCGAGGGCCAGCGCCGCTATGTGGAATCTCTGTCCGCCTATGCCCGCCAGTTCGTCGGGCTATTAGCCAAACCGGAAGTGGAAATGATTGAGGGCTTGCCGCCGGCTATTGCCATTAACCAACACACTCTGAGCAACAACCCCCGTTCCACCGTGGGCACGATTACCGAAATTTATGACTACCTTCGTTTGCTGTTTAGCAAAATCGGCCAGCCCCATTGCCCGGAATGCCAAGCCATATTAAAGAAGGAAGAAAAAAAATTAGTCTGCCCCAATGGCCACATCGCCATAGCCGAATTGAAGCCGGGTGATTTTTCTTTTAACTCTCTCTCTGGTGCCTGTCCGGCTTGTTCTGGATTGGGAACCAAATTAGAAGTTGACCCGGATTTATTATTAAACAACAATTTGAGCCTAGCTCAGGGAGGCGTCAAACCCTGGACTCACTATAGCTTCACTAACCAAAAAGTATTATTGGATCAGTTAACGGCTGTCGCCCCCAAGCATGGCTTTGATATTAATACTCCCCTCAAAGATTTAAATAAAAATCAGATTAGCTGGCTGTTAAACGGCGGCCGGGATTTTGACGGAGTAATTGCCAACCTCAAATCTCGCTATTCTGAAAGCGACTCCCATTATATACACCAGAAGATAGCCCAATATATGCAGACTTTGCCTTGCCCGGTTTGTTTAGGCAAGAGATTAAAACCGGAAATCTTGGCCGTCACTATTTCTGACTTGAATATTTATGAACTGGGCGAAAAAAATATTGACAGCGCCTATACTTTCTTTGCTACTCTAGCCGGAAAGTCAAAATTGCCGGCCAAATCTAAATTAATCGTGGAGTCCATTGCCAAGGAAATCATGAGCCGTTTAGAATTAATTAAAAATGTAGGCTTAAACTACCTCAATCTGAATCGTCCCGCCACCACCCTCTCCGGTGGTGAAGCCCAGCGCCTCAGACTAGCCACTCAAATCGGTTCCGGATTGGTGGGGGTAATGTATGTTTTAGACGAACCCTCTATCGGCTTGCACCAGAGAGACAACGCCAAATTAATCAGCACCCTCAAGACTTTGAAAGACCGCGGCAATAGCGTCATTGTCGTAGAACATGACGAAGCCACCATTCTAGCCGCTGATTATTTATTAGACGTCGGCCCCGGCGCTGGTACTTTAGGCGGAGAGATAATCTTCGCCGGTACGCCGCAGGAAATAAAGAAAGATAAAAAATCTTTAACCGGACAATATCTTTCCGGCCAGCTTCAAATTCAAAGTCCGGTGGATTATCGCTCCGGTAACGGCAAAGTTCTAAAAATCTGGGGGGCTAAAGAGCATAATCTCCGCAATATTGATGTGGAAATACCTCTAGGAAAAATTGTGGCCATCACCGGCGTTTCCGGTTCCGGCAAATCAACTTTAATCACTGACATTCTAGCCAAAGCCTTAAACCAAAAGTTCTATCGCTCCAAAGACAAACCGGGAGAATATGAGAAGTTAACCGGACTGGAAAATATTAATAAGGTGATTGATATTGATCAATCCCCTATCGGCCGCACTCCGCGTTCTAACCCGGCTACCTATACCGAAGTTTTTACTCCCATCAGAGAATTATATGCCAGCTTGCCGGAAGCTAAAGCCAAGGGATTCAGGGCTAATCATTTTTCTTTCAATACCGTGGGCGGCCGCTGTGAAAATTGTTCCGGCGACGGCGTAATTAAAATTGAGATGCAGTTCTTGAATGATATCTATATGACCTGCGAAGTCTGCGGCGGAGCCAGATACAAAAAAGAAATATTAAATATCCGCTATCGCGACAAGAATATCTCCGAAGTTTTAGATTTGACTGTGAGCGAAGCTTTAAAGTTTTTCCAGGAAGAAAAAAATATCACCAACAAGCTCAAAACCTTGGAAGAAGTGGGCTTGGGATATATCAAACTGGGCCAAAGCTCCACCACTCTTTCCGGCGGCGAAGCTCAACGCATCAAGCTGGCCACCGAACTATCTCGTCCGGCCACTGGGCACACTCTCTATCTTTTAGACGAACCGACTACCGGTCTGCATTTTGCCGATATTGACCGCTTGCTCAAAGTCCTGCATCGCTTAGTGGATAAAGGACACACCGTGTTAATTATTGAGCATAATTTAGATGTGATTAAATCAGTAGACTGGATAATTGATCTCGGCCCTGAAGGCGGCGACCAAGGTGGCCAAATAGTAGCTTGCGGCACTCCGCGCCAAGTGGCACAGAATAAGAATAGCTGGACCGGAAAATATCTCAAATCCGTGCTATAATAGAAATATAATTTTAAACCTATCATATGCCCAGACCTAAAATCGGCCTGGCTTTAGGCAGCGGCGGCTTTCGCGGCCCAGCCTTAGTCGGCGTCATTGACACCCTCTTAGAAAACAATATTCCGATTGATTATATTGCCGGCTCCAGCATTGGCGCCTTAGTCGGCGCCTATTACGCTGTCTATGGCAATTCCGAAAGACTGCGAAAAGACTTCTTCGGCAAACAAAAAGAAAAACTCAGAATGCTCACCGACATCAGCCGCGCCGGAGGACTGCTCACTGGCAGCTACTTGGAAAAATTCCTTAGAAAAGGATTAGAAGGAGCTGATTTCAAAAAAACTAAAATCCCCATTAAAATCATTGCCACCAATATCATTACCGGCGAACCGTATATTTTCGATCGCGGTGATATGGCAACCGCCGTACGAGCCAGTGTTTCGGTTCCTTTAACTTTTAAACCGGTGAAGTTTCGCGGCCAGCTCTTAGTGGACGGCGGCATATCACTGCCGGTGCCGGACGAGATAGTTAAATCCATGGGCGCTGATATTATTATTGCCGTCAATCTCTATAACCAATACGATTTTGTTGATGCCAGCCCCAGCACCTCTAAAACCGTCATGAGATGTATAGAAATAATCTTGCGTCGATTGGCTCAAAATGAAATCAAAAATAGCGATATCATTATTGAACCCGATACTTCTAACTTATGCAAAATATCACGGCTAAAGAAATATTGGGACGACAAAATAATGCTCAACATGATGGAATCCGGCCGCGCCGCTACCTTAAAAGCTTTGCCGGAAATCAAAAAAAGGTTAGGTATCTAAAAATAGCCAATAAAAAAAGGGAGATGTCTCCCTTTTTTGTTTGGTGTAGTTTGGCTTAATTTCAAACCTGTTCTTTTGGCTGTTCGGCTTCCAGTAATTGCTGATATTCCGCTGCTTTTTCTTTAGCGCGGTGAGCATGATCCAACAATTCTTTCTGCAGCATCTCGACCGCCCGGCCTGGAATCTTTTTGAGAATTTCCCGATACTCCAACATGATGCTGGTGGCCAGAGTTGGCGCAAAAAACTGCTTAGCTTGCAGACAACTAAAAAACTTGTCCTTCATAATCGAGCCTTGAGTCTCAATTTGAACCCCAATCTCACACAAAAACATGGCATCATAGCATTGCTGATTTTTAGGGCCGCAATCATTAATAATTTTGTGGAGCTGATTATCCACCCTTCCCAAACACATAGAAAAAGTGCGCACATTCTCCGCTAAATTCTCCGGCGCCCAATTAACATCGGACAATTTGACCGTCGACAAACTTTGCAGCTGTGCTGACCATCTTTCCTGGACCTTTTCATACAACAAGCCCAAGTTTCTGGCGGCGATAATTGATTCTCCTTCTCGTCTTTTTGCCTCCTGGTTCCAGCGTTCCATTTCGGAGCTTAAGTACTCCCTCCGCCAATGGGAGGCTTCCTTAAAAATCAGGAAAGCGGGCCAGACAAAAACCACCAGAGCCACCAAAAAAGCTAGAACTTTGTACCATCCCTCCAGGTGCAAAAAACCGCTGAAGACAATGGTAAAAATCAAAGCAGCCAGGAAACTGCAGCTCCAAGTGAGCAATCTAATCTGACGGCGGTATTTAACGGCCGCTAATTTCTGAATAGCATCTTTATTAAGCATTTGTACAAGTTTTGGTTAATAAAAGGACAATTGACTTTCTAAAATACCAAAAAAATAACAATTAGTCAAGGCAACAAAAAACAAGAGCTTTCCTCTTGTTTTGTCTTGTTGGCTAAATCAGCACTATTTCCAGGCATTAATCAATTTAGAATGGTCGCGGCCGTTAGAAGCCAAGATGTCTCGGCTCTTGATATTCCATTTTTCTCCGGTTAAATCAGTCACCTTGCCTTTAGACTCAGAGACTAATAGCACCCCGGCAGCTACATCCCAAACCCTGGCTCCGGGGATGCCGATAGACTCAACCCGACCGGCGGCCACATAAGCTAATTCCACCGCCGTACTTCCCAGCTGTCGGCAATCAAAATTATGCAATTTTTGTTTTTCGTAATAACGAATGGCACGCTTAATATCTTTCAAATCGCTGCCATGGCAAAAAGTATTAATCGCTTCTTTAATTCTTTTCTCCGACACTTGAATTTTCTGGCCGTTTAAGTAGGCACCCAAACCTTTGACCGCTACAAAAACTTCTCCCAAGATTGGCACCAAGACTATTCCCAATTGTATTTCCCCTTTATAACTCAAAGCGATGGAAATGCTCCAAAGCGGATTATGCATGGAAAAATTAGTAGTGCCATCAATGGGATCCACTATCCAGAGATAGGGAGAGGCTTTGCCGGACAATCCAGATTCTTCGGACAATATTTGATGATCGGGAAAGTTAGCTTTAATTATTTTTTTAATTATCCTCTCCGAAAGAAGATCAGCTTTAGTGACAATTTCTCGCGGTGTCTTAAACTTAACGCCGGAACGATCAAACTTTTCATAGACCGCCAAAAGTTCCCGGCCGGCAGTCAAAGCAGCCTGGGAGGCAGTCTTAATCATCTTGGTATTAATCATCAGCTTCATAAGTTTATAGTCTCTAATATTTTTAATTCCGGCTCAGCGGATTTATCATCTAAAATAGCTAAACTGGCTTTCTGAAAAACTCCGCCCAAAGTACCAGGATTGATAATCTTTATCCCCTCTCGAATTTCAATCCAAGGTTTATGAGTATGGCCGTAGAAAATAAAATCAAATTTCTGATTTTTATTCTGCGTCAACAAACGATCAATATAAAAAGGTTCGTGGCAAGCTCCAATCAGCTTATCCGCCCAACGGAATACCCCCATTCTGCCTAAAACATTAATTCCTGACACTTGCCGAGCTTCATCTTCGGAGAAAATATCCATGTTCCCCAGCACCAAAAATATTTCTCCGGAAAAATTACGGCGCAGATGTTTCAAAGTCTCTAAAGTCGTCACATCGCCGCAGCATAAGATAGTACTAACTTTTTCGGCGCTGATTATTCTCAACCCTTTATCCAAATTGACCAAATTATCATGGCTGTCGGAGATAATGGCTAACTTCATTTTTGGCGTAATTTAACTTCATACTCCATCTGCTCCACTTTGCGCAAATGATTCCGGGCTTGATCATATTTGGTACGCAGATAGCCGGTGAAATCAAATTCAATTAAGGTGGCCATAATTTCATTCATCTCTTTTTTGATTTCTGACACTCTATGCCAATTTCCCTTAGCTCCTTCGTTGGTAGCGAGACGCACCATTTCACCTAGTAAATCGCAAATGCCTCCCAAGTAAGCAACCGGGGGTAATTTCAAACCTTTAATAGTATCAATCTTCTTAGCAGTCAACACATTATACAACAACTTCGCCTCTACATATTCTTCAATGGCGGCGTGATAGGAACCTTCCTCGTTCAATCGGCCGACGCCGAATTTCTGGCTCAGTTCTTTTAATATTTTTTCAATTCCTTCCAGTTGCGCCTTAGCATCTTTAAGCTCACCGCGGTGCAAAGCAAAAATGACTCTTTTAGAATCATGCAAGACGATATTGGCCAGACTGCCGATTTGACGGCGTTCGCCATTAGCTTCACGATAAGCGGCTTTCAGGCTCTTAATAAAAGTAGCGTTGATCATATAGATAAGTTTGATTATAAAAATATTAAGCGCAAACGCGGAAAACCTCTTCCACTGTGGTCTCGCCATTCAAAGCCTTCACTAAACCATCTTGCATCATGGTAATCATACCGGCCTGGACAGCCAAGGTTTCCACTTCCATATCGGTTAAATTGATATTTTGGATAGCTTTCTGAATATCAGCATTCATGCCCACAGCTTCATATAATCCCAACCGGCCCTTATACCCCAAGAAACCGCATTGTTCGCAACCCACGGCCTTGTAGGTCTTCCAGGGCAACGGAATCTGAGCTAGCGGGTTGGTAATCTGACTAATTATCTTCTTGACCTCGGTTTTAGTATTTTCGTCCAAGAAGGCTTCGGTTTTGCAATGCGGACATAATCTTCTGGCTAAACGCTGGCCAATGGCACATTCAATAGCGTTGGCTAATTGCTGTCGGTCCACTCCCAAGCCCACGAAGCGAGAAATGGCTCCAGCGGCGGAATTAGCATGAATAGTGGAAAGCACCAGGTGGCCGGTCAAAGAAGCTTCAATGGCAATCTTGGCTGTTTCTTCATCTCTGATTTCACCGATCATCATGATGTTGGGATTCTGGCGCAACAGAGAACGCATCGCCATAGCAAAAGTATAACCGGCAGCGTTATCAATCTGAGTTTGAATTAATCCTTCCAATCGATATTCAATCGGATCTTCCACCGTGATAATCTTTACATCCGGCTTATTCAACTCTCTCAAAATACTATACAAGGTAGTAGTCTTGCCAGATCCGGTCGGACCGGTATTGATGATAATACCGCGAGTCTTTTTCATCGCCTCTTTAATCACCGGCAAGGTATAAGGAGCGATGCCTAGAGCATCTAAACTTAGATTGGCACCAGCGCCGGTCAATAAGCGGACTACTACAGTTTCACCATAGCCGCCGGAAATAATAGAAACGCGGCAATCAATTTTTTTATCCGGCATAATAATCACAAAGCGTCCATCCATGGTCGCCTGTTTGACGTTGGTGGCAAAACCAGACAAAATCTTCACCTCGCTTAAAAGCGGCAAATAATGATCAAAGGGCAAAGTAATAATATCATGCAAGACGCCATCAATACGGAAACGGATTTTCACCGCACCTTCCGCTGGTTCAATATGAATATCGCCGGCGTCTTCTTTGACCGCCAAAGCGGAAACTAAATGCAATAATTGTTTGGTCGGCATTTGAGCCAATATCTGACTTAACTCTTGCGGTTGTTTCAAAAGTCCTTGAGCTTGTTCTAATTCCGGCAGACTAATCTTAATACCCCGACCCATGGTTTGAGAAATAACAATATCATAAAGCTCATTGACGTAATCAAAGTCACCCGCCACACGATAAACCTCTTCTAAACTGGTGGTGCCATCTAAAACCTTCAAGACACCATCTTGTAGCATGGTGACCATGCCGTTTTCAATAGCTTGCTGCAGTATTTTAAAAGCCGGCGCACCGTCATTAGTTAGCTGCTTAATCTTGTCATCCATGGTAAACACTTCATAGATACCAATCCGGCCCTTATAACCAATGCCATTACAAAACTCGCACCCCGGCCCCACTTTGTAAATTGCCGGCAAGGTGCTGGGAATATTAATACCCGCCTTAGGAGAAACCACGGCTAATATTTTTTTGACTTGCTCTTCTTCTTCGGAATTCAAAACATGAGCCTGTTTGCATTTAGGACATAATTGCCGCACCAAACGTTGACCCAAAACGGCATTGACCGCTGGGGTTAAAAAGAAAGGTTTGACTCCCATATCTACCAAGCGCGGGATAACACCAGAGGCGTCGTTAGTGTGCAAAGTGGAGAGCACTAAGTGACCGGTCAAAGAAGCTTGAACGGCAATTTCAGCCGTCTCCACATCTCTGATTTCGCCGACCATAATCACATTCGGATCCTGACGCAAAATAGAACGCAGGCCTTCAGCAAAAGTATAGCCCTTCTTCGGGTCCACCTGACTCTGACTGATGCCTTTTAATTGATATTCGATCGGATCTTCCAAGGTGATAATCTTGGTGCCCGGCTGATTTAACTTATTTAAAATGGCGTACAAAGTAGTCGTCTTACCAGACCCGGTCGGACCGGTGGTGAGGATCAAGCCATTCGGTTTTTCCATAGCCACCTTTAATAGCTGAAACGACTCCGGACGCAAACCCAATTCTTCAAAAGGCAAACCGACCGATTGCGATTTCAAAAGACGCATCACCACGCTTTCGCCATAGGCAGTGGGCAAGAAAGAAGAACGAACATCCGCTATTTCATTATCCAAATAAATAGAATAGCGGCCGTCTTGAGGCTTGTCTTCAATATTAATCTTTACGCCGGCTAAAATCTTCATGCGGGAAATAATCTTTTTCCATTTCAGCTTGTCTATTACCGCCGCTTCCTGCAAAACGCCATCAATCCGCAAACGAACCACGATTCCCTGGGCCTCAGCTTCAATATGAATATCGGAAGCGCCGACTTTCAAGGCCGTAGCCAACATCAAAGTCACCACATCGGAAATGTTGACCTTGTTAATTTCCTCATTCAAATTTTTATAGCTGCTGATAGCGGCCTCGAAACGTTTTAAATCTTCTGGTTTAATTTCCACGCCGCTTTCATATTTTTTTATCTTCGGCAAAATCTTGTAGAGCTCCAAAGCATAATTGAAACTTAATTCGGAAATTAAATAAAGGCGGCTATTAGTAAAATACTGGTTATTGAGATGATCAATAATCGCTCGAGAAGATGGTGTAACCGCGCCTACTAATCCTAATCTGATATTTTCACCATCGTAATAAAAACAAACTATCTTATTGGCCCGAGCTTCTTCTTCGGATATCAAACCGATAGCCTCTGGACTAATAGGAAAACCAAATAAATTAATATAACCTAAACCCGAAGCTGCGGCTTGAGCTTCGGTTTGTTCTTCTTGCTTTTTCGATTTTAATTCCGTCTCCTTCGCCAATAACTTCCCCTGCGGCGAATCATCGCCGCCGGTCTTTTGGCTTAAAAGAGCGTTGATGGAATCAAATCCACTCATAAATTAAGTTAGCCTAACCTTGTCTTTAGGCTGTCCGGGGCTAAGCGCTCCATTTTGCTTTTGCCAAGGCCGGAATTAAGCTTCATGAAAATATCGGTCCAAGCCACTGTTTGAAAAGTGGTCAGAAGCGAACCGCAAATGACAACAAAAACGGTTAGAGTTAAGAATCCTAAAATCACCATCACCCAGAAAGCGCTGACTGAGAAGAGATACAAGAAGGCCGCGGCCAAGATGATGAAAGGAATAGCCACTACCAAACAAGCCAAGAGCACGGCGAAAGTGGCCAAGAAGTTAACTGCGAACAACAATAAACCGGACTCCACGGTAATTAGCCAATTCTTTCTAAACAAACGCCAACCCTGGACCAAAGCCACGCTGAACTTTTCGTTCTTCAAAACCAAGAAAGCAATAGCATACTTAATAACCCAAGAGATACAAATAGCTACCGGGATAAAGATGATGAATAATATCAAGTAAATAGTATTAACGGCGAAACGATTAACCAACGGGAAAAGAAGCGGCAAGCTCACTAAGGTAATTGCCACATTAACTAGCACCTTGGAAATTAAGTTATAGCCAAACACCGGCCAAAACTGCTTATGAGCAAAACGCAAATGCCAGCGCGCGGCCGGTTCCAACTTCTCTTTCGGATCATTGATAATCTTTTCGGAGTTTTTAACCAAAGCTACCTGCGAAGTCACGGCCAACCAAATTAAGAACACCACCAAGACCAAGAAGGCGATGAAAATAAAGAGGAAAATAGTAGTTGCTCCCGGCTGGGTCTTAAATAAATAGCCGATGTTGCTAAAAACCTTAGTACTAAACAGACCAGAATTGATAAAATTATACAAACTACCAAACCAAGTCATGGCCGCCTGAGAACTGGAAGGGCGGGACAAAATTTGGTATTCAGCCCCAATAGACAACAAAGAAGCGAATAACCCAAAAAACCACAAAAATTTGTTTTTCCAACTGATTCTTAACGCTTGTTTAAGGATTTGACGATATGAGAACATAATGTTAAAAGCTAAAAATTAGCTATTAATTAATTTGAAAAACTTGTAATAGTTTGATAATATTATAACATATTAATTAATTACTAACAAATATATGGCTAGAGCAATAACCGATCCGGAGCGGATATCCGAACTCTTAGAACGAGGCGTAGAGCAAGTCTATCCTTCCCGTGAACTTTTAACCAAAAAATTAATGTCCGGCGACAGAATCCGGCTCTATTGTGGTTTTGATCCCAGTGCCACCTCTTTGCATATCGGCAATGCTATTTCCCTAAAAAAGCTGGGCGAATTTCAAAAACTCGGCCATGAGGTTATTTTTTTAATCGGCGATTTCACCGGTATGATTGGTGATCCCACTGACAAAAGCGCCGCCCGCAAGCAATTGACCCGAGCAGAAGTTTTGCATAATGCCAAAAACTATAAAAAACAAGCATCAGCCTATCTCAACTTTTCCGGCCAAAATGCCGCTAAGATAAAATACAACAGCCGCTGGAATGACAAATTAAAGTTTGCCGATTTAATCAAACTGGCCTCTAACTTCACTGTCCAATACATGATTCAGCGCGATATGTTTCAAGAGCGCCTCAAGGAAGAGCGCCCCATTTATCTGCACGAGTTCTTCTATCCCCTCACCCAAGGATATGACAGCGTGGCTATGGATGTAGATATGGAAGTCGGCGGCAATGATCAAATGTTCAATATGATGTGTGGCCGCGATTTGCTTAAAGCTTTGAAGGGCAAAGAAAAATTCGTTTTAACCATGAAACTATTAGCCGACGAAACCGGCAAGAAAATGGGAAAATCCGAAGGCAATGTCATTAACCTAGATGAAACTCCGGACAATATGTATGGCATAGTGATGTCCTGGCCCGATGGCATCTTGTCTTCCGCCTTTGAGCTCTGTACTAATTTAGAGTTAAAAGAAGTGAAAAAGATACAAGCGGACATCAAATCAGGCCAAGCTAACCCCCGCGATTTAAAAATGCGTTTGGCGTTGGAAATTACTAAAATAAATCACGGCGAAGCTAAAGCTCAGGCCGCTCAAGAACATTTTATTAAAACCGTCCAAAACAAGGAAATGCCGGATGAAATTCCTACCTATCACGCCAAGGCTAACCAAATGAATGTCCTGGATTTATTAGTGGCCAGCAAATTAACCGCCAGCAAAGGTGAAGCCAAAAGATTAATTGAGCAATCTGGAATTAAGATGAAAACCCAAACCACAGATTTTGAAGTAATTAATTCGCCTAGTCTGGAAATAAATCTGCAAACAGAAATAATCCTGCAGCGCGGCAAACGGCAATTCGTTAAAGTTATAAAATAATCTCAACTAAATGAGTTTCTGGCTCGATCTCAAAGAACAAATCAAAAACGAAGTGGGCGAATTGGAAATCAGCTATCCGCCCAACCCCAAACTCGGCCATTTATCATTGGCCGTTTTTGCCTTAGCTAAAAAGCAAAAGAAAAATCCTAATGAACTAGCTCAAAAAATAGCGGAAACCATTAAAAACAACGCCAAGCTAAAAACCCTGATAGCCGAAGTCACCCTTGCCGGCCCCTATATCAATCTCCAGCTCAATCAAGCCGCTTTGACCGACTCTTTGCTTAAGGAAATAAAAATAGACAAGGATAAATATGGCCGCGATGAAAAACTTGATCCCAAGACGGTGATGATTGAATTCTCCAATGTTAATACCCACAAAGAATATCATGTTGGTCACCTCCGCAACCTGCTCTATGGCCGCAGTTTGAATAATATCCTAGCAGCGTCCGGCGAAAATACTATTCCCGTTTCCTATATTAACGACTTCGGCATCCACGTTGCCAAAACTCTCTGGGGATACTTAAAGTTTCATCAAGACAAAAAACTTACCGGCTATACTTTAGGAAAAATCTATGCTGAATCGGCTCAGAAACTGGAAAGCCAGCCGGAATACAAAGAAGAAGTAGCGGAAATCATGAAAGGTATTGAAAGCCGCCAGGGTGAGGCCTATAATCTCTGGCAAAAAACCAGAGAATTAAGTTTAAATTATTTCCAAGCTATTTATAACGACCTGGGAGTAAAATTCACTAATACTTTTTTTGAAAGCGCGGTAATCGCCGCCGGGTTAGAACTAGTGGAAGAATTAAAAAATAAAAAAATATTAATCAAAAGCGACGGGGCGATTATAGCCAACCTAGAAAAATATAATTTAGGCGTTCTGCCGATCATTCGTTCCGACGGCACCGCTCTTTATCCGGTAGCCGACTTGGCTTTAGCTAAATGGAAGTTTGACCACTACAATTTATTTGAATCTATCTATGTTGTGGACTCCCGCCAGTCTTTATACTTCAAGCAACTATTCAAAATCCTAGAACTTTCCGGCTATGAAGCTAAAATGACTCATCTCCCTTATGAATTTGTGACCTTGCCTTCCGGCATGATGTCTTCCCGTAGCGGCAATGTTATTACCTACGATGAACTGTTAGATATCGCTCAGGAAAAAGCAACGCTAGAAACTAAATCTCGCCATCAAAATTGGAGCGCTAAAAAGATTGCTAAGACCGCTCGAGCTATTGCTCTCTCCATTATCAAATTCGAGTTGATAAAAGTATCGGCTAACAAAACTATTGTTTTTGATATCAATGAAGCTTTGCGTTTTGACGGCTACACTGCGACCTATTTGCAATATACTCAAGCCAGAGCCAACAAACTAATCAAGAAAGCTCCCGGTCGTATTTTCCCTGTTCGCAACCTGGGACAAAAATTAACCTTGGATAAAGAAATAGAATTGATTACCGCTCTAGCTAAATATCCCGAAACTATTCAGAAAGCCGCCCTAGAATATGACCCCTCT
Source organism: bacterium (assembly GCA_035402825.1). Taxonomy (GTDB): domain Bacteria; phylum Patescibacteriota; class Patescibacteriia; order Patescibacteriales; family UBA12465; genus DAONDZ01. Next base: position 88,183 of record DAONDZ010000001.1, read on the forward strand.
ATTATCGCTCACTATCTCTTTGAATTATCTCAAAAAATCAACGATTATTATCAATCCGTACCAGTGCTCAAAGCCGAATCTAAATTGAGAAAAGCTAGAATAGAGCTGTTTAAAGCCTCTCGACAAACCTTGATTAATGGCCTAGAATTACTGGGCATCAAAACGATTAAAGAAATCTAAAATAATCATATGGAATTAACTCTAATGGACAAATTAGTTTCCCTGGCCAAGCGCCGCGGCTTTATCTTTCCTTCTTCCGACATCTATGGCGGTTTTGCCGCTGTCTATGACTACGGCCACTACGGCACTTTGCTCAAAAATAATATCCGTGATTCCTGGATCAAATCCATGATTCAAGAACATGACGACATTGTCCTCATGGATGGAGCTATTTTCATGAGTCCCAAAACCTGGGAGGCCTCCGGACACCTCGCTAATTTTGACGACCCGCAAGTTGATTGCAAAAAATGCAAGAATCGCATGCGCGCCGATCACCTTCTGGAAACAATTCTCGGAGAAGATCTTTTTGACAAAGCAGGCTTGAAAGATATTAATGCTAAATTAGATGAGCTAAGGGCAGCCAAGAAATTAAAATGCTTAGAATGCGGCTCCACCGATCTGACCGCCGCTAAACGTTTTTCCTTGATGGTTAAATCAAATTTGGGCTCCCCCACCGAAGAATTGAGCGACGACAATGTCGTCTATCTCCGCCCAGAAACTTGCGGCAGCATCTATTTGCAATACAAAAATATTCTAGACTCCACTCACCCGAAGCTGCCTTTCGGTATTGCCCAAGTCGGCAAAGCTTTCCGCAATGAGATTGTAGCGCGCCAATTCATTTTCCGTACTCGAGAATTTGAACAAATGGAGCTCCAGTATTTCCTGCCGGAAAAAATGGCTATGGAAAAATATGACGAATGGAAAGCGGCTCGCTTTGATTGGTATGTAAAAAACGGCATCGACCAAAATGATATCCGCTGGTATAAACACGAAAAATTGGCCCACTATGCTAAAGCGGCCTATGATATTGAATATAACTACAAATCCCTGGGAGGGTTCAAAGAAGTAGAAGGCATTCACGCTCGAGGCGATTGGGACCTCACTCAACACAGCAAATTTTCCGGAGTGGACTTAAGCTATTTTGACGAAGCTGAAAAGACTCGTTATATGCCGCACATAGTGGAAACATCTGTGGGCTTGGGCCGCTTGGTGCTGATGTTTTTAGATAAAGCCTATACCGAAGAAGCGATTAACGATGAAACTAGAATAGTCATGAAGTTCCCCTATGCTTTAAGCCCGATCAAGGCCGCCATTTTCCCGTTGCTTAAAAACAAACCGGATTTAGTGGCTAAGGCCAAAGAAATATATGAAACTTTGCGTGGTTCATTCATGTGCGAATTTGATGACAGCGGCAACATCGGTAAGCGCTATCGCCGCCAAGATGAAATTGGCACGCCCTTTTGTCTCACTGTTGATTTTGACAGTTTAGAAAATAATGATGTCACCGTGCGCGACAGAGACACCATGAAACAGGAGAGGATAAAAATAGCGGACTTAAAAGAATATATAATCTCTCGCCTTTAAACTATTTTGGACAAGATAAAAGCCCCGACTTGGTCAGGGCTTTTTTCTTAAGGTACGATTAGCGACGTTCGCAAATAAATACTTTTCTGTTTTCAGAAGCAACTTCAAATTCCTTTAAGGATTTGAAGTCGGAAGGGAGATCTTTCTGGACGGCCATGAATTTAGCTCCTTTAGCCATTTTAGCCTGCTCTCCCAGAGGAAAAACATAAACATCCACGATAAGCATTCTACCCTTTTCATTTTTCTTCTCCTGAATAACAATTTCCGCGGCGACTTTTTTGCCTAAAGGCATATTGCGGAAATCATCAATGGAAAATAACGGATCGAGGTTTTTAGTCCTCTGGGCATAGTAGTTAATCACCAGAGTTGCCGGGCCTTTAGTCTGATACACATTAGCCAGACTCCAGCGTGAAGCAACCAGCGTAACGTTACTACCCACAATCATGTAAACCTCCGGCTTGGGTGTTAAGAATTGGATAGTCGGGAGGTATACTTCGCAAATACCTCTCCAAATCTCAGTGTAGGCGGACTTTACAACGCACATTTCTTTGCGTTCCGGTCGTCCACCTTTGCGGCGATAGCAATCAACCAAATAATGGCCTTCTTTTTCGGTGGCTTCAATAGGTTTGAAATCTACATAGCCAGCTCTTTTGGCACACTGATGCGCCAAGGCCAGTTTTTTCTGAATAGCGGTATTTGTTTCCATTTATAGGGGTTTTTGTACGGTTAATATTTAATTGTTAAGGACTTATAATAATAGCATTTTTATAAACTTTTGTCAATAACCAGTTAAAAGGCTATTAATTACCTAATTTAATGGCTTTTCTTGATAGTTTTTTCATCCTCTCTATGCTAGACTAAAAACCATGAAACATTTCCGTCGTAAAATATTTTTAATCCTCGCTATATTCCTAGCTATCTTGGTCTATAGTTTGTTAAGGCAAAATACCCCGGGACTGGAAGTCTCGTTCTTTTCCGTGGGGCAAGGAGACGCTATTTTCATTGAAACTCCTTCCGGCAAACAAATTTTAATTGACGGCGGACCCAGCCAAAAAGTTTTAGAAAAGCTAGGAAGCGCTATGGATTTAACTGATAATTATATTGATTTAGTTATTCTCACTCACCCCCACGATGATCACGTCCAAGGATTAGTGCCGGTTTTAGAAAGATACCAAGTAGGCGAGCTTATTTATAACGGCACAGCAGCAGCTAATCAAAACTATGAATACTTGCTAAAAACAGCCAAAAACAAAGGAATTCCCACTATAATTGCTAATCAACCTAGCACTATTAATTTAGAAGAAAATTGCGCGTTGCGCATCATCTATCCCCTCACTGATTTAAGCGGGCAAAGTTTAAAAAAAATAAATGACGGCTCAATCGCCACTCGTCTAGATTGCGCCGGCCATAGCTTTTTGTTCATGGGCGACTTAGAGAAAAAAGGTGAAAGCGAATTACTTTTAACCGATATTGATTTGCGCGCTGAATTTTTAAAGCTCGGCCATCACGGATCATATACTGCCTCCAGTTTAGGATTTTTAGAAGCCGTGTCACCCAACCTAGCGATAATCTCAGTTGGGTTGGATAATTCTTATAATCTTCCCGCTACCAGTACCCTAGAAAGCTTAAATAATTTAGGAATAGACTATTGGCGGACTGATAAACAGGGGGACTTGATAATTGAAGTCAGAAATGGCCAGTTAACTCAAAAAAGCCAATAAAAACGGGGCTATAATAACCATTAGACTCTGTGGATATCCTGTGTATTGACAATTCGTTTTCTATATGGTATAGTATTAAATCATTTAAAGAAAACAAAGACCTTTTAGACGGGGTCGGAACGACAAGCATGGGATCGCCTCTCTCGGTTTTAGGGCTACGGCTCACGAATTCGAAAGAGACGACTTTCTTTCCTATCCCGTCCAAAAGGTTTTTTTATACCAAAAATATAAAACCCCGCAATTAATTATTGCGGGGTTTTGTTATAGAAAAAATAATTCAATTAGTTGGTAGTGGTGGAAACAGTGGACGAAGAAGATGAGGAAACCGCTGGAGTGGAGGTGGCGGTAGAAGAAGCTACCTGCCCCACCAAACAAACTTCTTGCCACGGCACATAATGAGATGAGAATCTATTCTCTTTAATCTCTTCTTTATCGGTACCGGGGTTATAGACAACCTTATAATCAAAATAAGCATCAGCGCCGTTATGGGCCCTTTCAGTGCACTTTTTCTCGCCCGGTTTCAAATCGGGACTGGGGATGAACTTGGTAGCCGCCGGCTTCACGATATTATAAACCACCGGTTTAGAAATATTTATCTGCCGGCCATCTTTCACTCCCCAAAAATCAAAATAGATATCATCACCCACAATTCGTGATTGAATTAAAATATAATTTTCAGTATCATTGATGAAACGAACATCGGGTTGCGGGATATAAATAGCGGCATCCATGCCTGCCGGTTCGTAATAAGTAACGCGATAAGAATGGTTGCGGCGAGCAGTAATCGGCAATCCAGATTCAATAGCCGCTCTAAAGAGAGTGGTCCCGACCTGGCATAAACCACCGCCATATTCCGGGACAGTCCGATTCTCCTTAATAACTAATTCCGGTAGATAACCTGATTCTTTATCAACTTCTCCCAAGGCCTTAACCAAGGAAAACTCTTCCCCTGGTTTAACCAACAAACCGCTCACCGCCGCCGCTCCCACGGCAATATTATGACGGCGATTTTTGGGCGAACCGGCAAAATTAGATTGGCCGGTACCAATAATCTGTTCAATTCCTAAGCTATCAGGCTGAACGCTATCATCAGCGACTATCTTTATTTCCAAATCAACGCTGGTTTGTTTATTATCCAAAGCGGCAATAATCTTTTTGGCGCTAGCGCTTAAATCAATCTGGCGGCCATCGGCGCTAGTTTGAAAACTTTGCACCCGAGCCCCCTTCATCTCAAACTTAGCTGGGTTAGGTTCGCGATCAATTAGCGGTACTGCCTTTTCGGTCAGCCAAGCCTCAATTCTAGCTGGATCAAAGCCTATTTTAACGCGGCCGGAATCCTGAATATAATTAATCCATTTGGCAAAATCAGCTTTGTCGGCTTTGATAACCACTGGCGAGCTAGAAGCTGGATTTAAATCTTTAATCTCCAGAGCCGGCAAATCCAATAGCCCGCTGATATTATCAGCCGCTGGAGCGCCAGCTAATTTTATTTCCGGCCAAGCATCTTTAACCGCTAAAACTATTTCGCTGTATTCTCCGGATTCAATTTGTTTTTTGAGCTGGCTGATAGCCGCAGCGTAGTCTATCTCGCGACCGGTTTGCTCTGGAATAGTTTTTACATCCAGCGAACCGTTAGGATTAATAGTGATATTTAAGCCGGCGTTTTGCAGCGGCTTTTCTTGGTCACCAAACTTTTCTCGCAAAGTTTCTTTAAGGCGAGTTTCATCTAAATCATATTGCCAAACAATTTTCTTAGAGAAGATCAAAGACCGCCAAGAATTGAACCAATCAATGGCGAAATTGCCCTGTCGGCCGACATTCCAAGCCTGAGCGGCAGTCTTTTCAACATTCATATCAATCAAAGGGCGAGCGGAGTCAATATTAGCCGTCTGGCCCAGCTGCGGATCAATGGTCAGCTTATCGTTGTTATAGCTGAATAGCCAATCACTTTCCATAACCTGCTTAGCACGATCAGATACTTTAATCGCTAGCCCGGCTTCGTCTTGACCAGAGAGCTTGGTGTCGCCTAATTTGATATTAGGATAAACGCGGCCGTCATAGACGCTGGCCAATACTAAATAGCCGACTATTAAAATAGCGGCCAAAGAAAGAATGACGCTCCAAAAGATAATTAAGACCCGAGGGCCGGCTAATCTTTTCATATTATTGAATATGTAGTATTTCGTTTAAAATTTCTTGAGCTAGCTCCTTATTATCTGTCGACAAATTCTTGGTTTCTTGGACCGACAGCAATACTTGATCTCCGGCCAGGGCCTTCTCGGAGACGAAATTACGCGGCACAAGCAGCCGCTGGTTATCATCGCTTAAAAGATAGGCCTGATTAGCGTCCAAAGATTCTATTTTAAAACTTTTAGTCATAAATATTATTTTACCCGCACGGTAATGTTGTTTTCCGCCCCCAATTTATGCAAAACTATGGTCAACACGCCGTTTTCCAACACGGCGTCAATCTTCTTTTCTTCCACTTCCACCGGCAGAACTAAAGAGCGAGAGAAAGACCCCCAATAGCATTCCTTGGTTAGATATTTTCCGGAATCGGTTATTTTCTCCATCTCCCTTTTGCCCCGCACGGTCAAAAGATCATGGTCTAAGGTTATTTCTAAATCTTGCGGCTTAACCCCGGCCATAGCGGCTTTGATAATCACCCGATTATCGGTTTGAAAAACATCAACCAAAAGCTGCCCCTCGGCTAAATCTTCCGGCAGCCATTTCTCATCCCACAAATTGTCAATTGATTTTACCGGCGCCGGAGTATTAGACTTCGGGAACCAATGTTTAAATATCATAAGAGTAAAGTTAGGGTGGGCCCGGCCTGACTCGAACAGGCGACCTTTACGATGTCAACGTAACGCTCTAACCAACTGAGCTACGAGCCCTAAAAAATTGATTTTTCAAAGAAATCGCTTTTATTATAACAAAAGGCTATTTATTCAGCAAGAGGCGGAAAATGGCTAAAAATACCGTCTTTACAAACAATTTTCGGTATGCTAATGTAGGAAGGTCAGAAATTAATAATTAATCAAGCTGTTTTTAGGAAAATTGATTGCACCGGTTGTTTTTTCCCCTTAAATTTTATCTTTACTCTCATAAAAATCTTGACCTTTCGCGCTCTTAAAAGTTTTTTTAAGTTTGGGCGAAGCTCAATTTCTTCCTAAAACAGGTTATACTTTGTATATGACTTACTTAATCTACGCAGGCGTCTTAATCGTCGGTTTTGTTATCGGCTATTTCCTGTATCGCCAAATTGCCTCCGCTCACGTTAACAGCGCCTCTGCCAAAGCAGAGAAAATTTTAGCTGAAGCCAGAGCTAAGCAGAAGAAAGCCGAATTGGAAGCCCAAGAAAAAGCTTTAAAAATCATTGAGGAAGCTAAACACGAAGAAGCCAACCGCCGCAAGGAAATCAACTCTTTGCAAAATCGCTTAGAACAACGCGAAAACGCTTTTTCTCAGAAATTATTGGATTTGCAGGACAAACAACAGAAATTATATGACAAGGTGAACGAAGTTCAAGAAATCAAAGAAAAAATTAAAGAAATCAAGGAAGAGCAACTGGCTAAATTAGAAAAGATCGCTCAACTCAACAAAGACGAAGCCAAAGATGTCTTGTTGAAGAACGTAGAAGACCAATATAGCCAAGATCTATTGATTCGCATCAAGAAGATGGAAGATGATAATGATGACGCCATAGACGAAAAAGCTAAGAACCTCTTAGCTAACGCCATGCAGCGTCTAGTCTCTTCCTATACTCCAGAGTTGACCACCACCACCGTTGATTTGCCGAGCGATGAAATGAAGGGACGCATCATCGGCCGTGAAGGTCGAAACATTAAATCCATTGAACAGATGACCGGCGTGGAAATCATCGTTGATGACACCCCGAACGCCATCACCATTTCCGGCTTCTCTTTAATTCGCCGCCATATCGCTAAGAAAACCTTGGACTATCTAATTAAAGACGGCCGCATTCACCCGACCAAGATTGAAGAAGCGGTAGAGACCGCCAAAAAAGAGATTGCTATTGATATCAAGAAAGCCGGCGAAGAAGCCATGTATGAAGTGGGCGTCACCGGTTTTGATCCGAAACTAGTTTCTATCCTCGGTCGTTTGAAATACCGTACCAGCTATGGCCAAAATGCTTTGCGTCATTCCATTGAAGTCGCTCATTTGTCAGCCATGATTGCCGAAGAGCTGGGCGCTGATGTAACCATTGCCAAGAAGAGCGGTTTGCTCCATGATATCGGCAAAGCTGTCGATCATGAGATTCAAGGCAACCACACCGAAATCGGCCGCGATATTGCCAAAAAATTCAATTTGCAGGAAGACCTAATCCCGGCTATTGAAACCCACCACGACGACCATCCTTCTTCTTTGTCCGCGGTAATCGTCAAAGTAGCTGATGCTATTTCTGCTTCCCGTCCGGGCGCTAGAAGCGATACCAGAGAAAACTATTTGCAGAGATTGGAAGAATTGGAAAAGATTGCCAGCACCTTTGAAGGTGTGGAAAAGACCTATGCCATTCAAGCCGGCCGCGAAGTTCGCGTCTTTGTCCAACCCGATACCATTGACGATCTAAAAGCCAAGCGCTTAGCCGGAGATATTGCCAAAAAGATAGAAGAAGAGTTAAAATATCCTGGAGAGATCAAGGTCAATGTAATCAGAGAGATGAGGGTTATTGAATACGCCCGCTAGAATTGATATATTATTAAAATATTGTTAATATGAACAAAGCCAAACTAATTGAAGTACTCGCCGAAAAAACCAATAAACAGGCCAAGAAAGACGAGGAATATATCAACAAAAAAGTAGCCGAAAGAATGTTAGATATATTAACCGATACCATTACCGATGAACTAAAGCATAACCGCGAAGTAACCATCACTGGCTTTGGCACTTTTGAAGCTATGGTTCGCTACGCTAGAGGCGGCGTTAATCCCCGTAACCCTAAAGAAAGAATCACTATTCCGGCAGTCAAAGTGGCTAAGTTTAGAACTGGCAAAAATTTAAAGGATGCACTGAAAATGAAATAGCACCCGTAGCTCAACTGGATAGAGCGCCTGGCTTCGGACCAGGAGGTTGTGGGTTCAAGCCCTGCCGGGTGCACGAAAGATAGGGCTGGGTAGCTCAGTTGGTCAGAGCGTGGCACTCATAACGCCAAGGTCGAGAGTTCGAGCCTCTCCCCAGCCACTTAATTGAATATGCGCTGTTAGCTCAGCTGGTAGAGCAGCTCCCTCTTAAGGAGAAGGTCGAAGGTTCGAATCCTTCACGGCGCACAGTACAAAAAACAGGTTAATCGCCTGTTTTTTGTTAAATTTTAACATTGACTCCGATAAAATATCTTGATATAATCAAACATTAAATTCGGTCCATTAAAAAATGGCGTTAGCTTATTAAACCCACCCCCTTCTAGGTGCGTTTATAGTTAACTTAATTAATACTAACCTTCGTAAATTTGTTTATCATGGCAGAAAAGAAAAATTTGGAATTTCGTAAAAAATGTTCGGCAATTGTTGAACAGTTAATTAAGGCCCTGGATGAAGATTTTGGAAACAACATTTTGGTAAAATCAGAACCAAACGATTTCCTTCATTCAGTAATTCTAAAAACTCACAAACGCTTGCCGGGTTCGAAAACCATTGTTATCTGGATCAAAGTGGCTGGAGGCATAGACCTTAAATACTGTTATTTTAGCAGACAAATAGGCAATATGCTGATTGAAGAACTGCCCGAAATTATCAAAAGCCTATCAATGAGCCAATCCAGCAAAAAAGATTTGACTCAGGAGCAATTACTGACAGAAATAGATGCTATGAAAGATTATCTTTTGTCTCCGGAAATGCCGGTAACGACAGACTATCTTAAATCATTTTAAAAACACCAGGAACGTATTAAGGAAGTCCACACAGACTTCCTTTTTTATTTTTCCTCACCTTATACCAAGAAATAAACTGATAAATCTATCACAAATAATAGCCAAAATCACACTTGACCGTACTAGTATATTGTTGTAATATAATGAATCAACTAACGAACATTAAAAATCAATTAAATACCTTGTGAACATGGAAAAAATCACTTTATCTGACGTTGCCAAATGGACCGGCAAAGCGATGGAACGTAAGCCACCGCGATCTGTCCTAGTTTGGTTTTTAGCCATAATCTTTTTCTCTGTTTTGGTCATTCCCATTCTGGTGCAATTTTCCTTCCCGCTTATCCGAACCTTTTCAATCGGATGGCAAGCTACCGCGATAGCATTAATCGCTCTGGCCTTCATAAGCTTGACATTGGCGCCGATGCTCTTTAATCGCCCCATATTCAACCTCGTCGGCCGAAAAAGTCGGAAGCTGCAAGTGAGGTTCGTGAACGGAGAAATCCAGCGGATAAGAAACTATCGAATTATGAAAGAGGACGAGGAAGTTATTCTACAAGACTTGGAACGCGATGTCTTTGACAGATTTGATAACATGGTGAAATATGACATTATTAGTCATCACGAAAAAGGAGAGCAGATATTAGACACCGAAAAAATCCGGGCAGAAACTACCGCCCGACTCAACGCCTCTCTGGAAGCTCGCATTGAAGCATACCACCAGCAAAAAATGGATCTGGAAAAAGAATTAGCCAGATGGCAAGAAGTTTTAGCGGAGCTAGAACAAGAAAATTAATTTTGGATAATTAAAAGCGGACCTCGCAAGGGTCCGCTTCTTTATTATTTATCTTGAAACATGTTTATAATCTCCTGCATCAGCCAAATGAATGATTGGCGGTGATGGCTATCCATCTCGGTGAAGGTGTCATTTAGAACCGGCAGAGTCAAAGTGCCCTTTCTGTCGCTAGAGGCAAAATAGCTCTTGGTTTCGTCGGAATAGAAAATTTTGACGCCGCCGCTGGAAGATACGGAATAGGAATAGACCTCATCGCCATCAAATCCGAAAACAAATTCGGAGTCTCCGGCTGAGCAAGGGAAAAAATGATATTCGCCTTTTTTTGATTTAATCGGATCCAGGCAACGATTATTAGAAACAATGCTCTGGTCCAAGCGATGGATTTTAGCGATCAATTTGCGGTTATCCTGCAGAAAGGCTCTGAGGTTAGTGACCGCCTGCGCTTTAGCCAATCCAGCTAAGCCCAGAACGAGGCAAGCGACAACTATCAATCTTTTCATGAGAGAGAATTATAAAGTTAATAATGAACAAAAAGTGTCTTAGGGTTATACCAATAAAAATGAATATTGTCAAGAGGTATTAACCAATTTAAAAGCAGGCTTAGATGGCCTGCTTCTTTTTTTAAATCAATGCTGTTATCAGCTCCCTAATAGTTTTGATGAATCCGTCTCTTTGCGGATCATTCATACGGGAAAACGTTCCTTGCAACACCGGAATTTCCAGCGTGCCGTTTTGAGGATCCTCAAATAAGAAGAGACCCTTTTCTTCACGGCTGGAATAGAATACTCTGGTCGGTTGATTGGGATCCGGGCCGCATAAATAAACTGAAACCAAATCAGGGATATTGTCATACTCAGCGGCAATATACTTGTGACAAGTAAAGGTAAACATTATCTCCAGTCCCTGGTTGGAACACGCCAGAAACAGATAAGTGCTTTTAACCTTAGTGTCCATGGGCTCCAAGCAGTACCCCGAAGTAAGGGTGACTTGCTGTTTAGAGGCATGGGCCTTGGCAATCTTTTTCTGGTTAGTTTTAAGCAGCTCTAAAAAACTGCTTTCCTGAGCCTGAACCAAGCCAAAGGCAAAAATCGCGGCAACAAAAACAATAATCTTCTTCATTATTCGATTGGTTTAATTGGTGAATGAACGGATATTAGACTTTAAATAATACCAGTAAATATGGTGATTGTCAATATAGTCTGATTGACATATACCGAATTATGGTATATTATAGAATGCTCACCTAGTACACCAACAAAAAAATAACCGATGAAAAAGTTACTGATTTTATTACTTTGCCTCGCTCCCCTTTGGGTTTCTGGCCAAACGTTGATTGACACCATTGAAAAACAAGGACCGAAGCTTTGGCGAGCCTGCACCGAAAAGGCTACTATTCCCTGGGGAAATGCAGACGGATTTCTGGAAAAAAATTATGCCAAAAAACATCAAGGAATCTTGTTCTTCCATTATTCCGCTCCGGCTAACGACCAGCCCCGCGTCCAGGAAATTGAGGCTTTAATCGGATTCAAAAGGTTGTCGGTCGCTATAATCTCTTTTAGTTTTTTAGAAAACGACCAAAGAGTAAACCTGGTATTCTGCCCTTCAGTTTCCTCACAAATATTAGAGGATAACCCACAGGGCTATTTCCAGGTTCCCGGTTATGGAGATTGGCAAAAATTCGCCGAGACATCGAACTCCAGAATGAACATGTTCTGGATAAATAGCAAGCTTCTGATTAAAAGCCTGCTGGAATGAAACAAAAAAGGAACAGACGCAACTGTTCCTTTTTAAATTTCTCAATATAATCTAATTATCGTTTTCTCTCCTCATGCAGAACTATTTTCTTAACGATAAAATAAAGCACCACCAGTACGATGAGCAGGGTCAACAAAGTGCTAACTATGCCGCCGATATTAAATCTGATTCCCCGGACATAAAAATCTAAATCGCTGAAATTTTCCGCAGAAAATATTACCTGGATCAAAGGAATAAAAAATCCTTTGACTAAAGCGTCCACAAAGTCTTTACCGGCTTGAGCGACAATGACGCCGATAGCCACTCCGAGTACGGCATATTCCTTAATGAACTCGGAAATCTTGCCGAAGAGAGAGGAGATGGGTCTGGTATGTTTTATTTTTTCTATTCTACCTAACATATTATTTGGCATCATCAATCTTCTCTTGGGCCACCCCCTTTAAGACTGCCTCACGAATTTGAGCGATAATCTTCGGGTTGTCTTTCAAGAATTGTTTAGCGTTCTCACGGCCAGTGCCCAATTTAATATCGTTATAGGTATAGGTATTGCCGGATTTTTTAATCGCCCCGTAATTTACACCGCAATCTAAGACATCGCCAGCAGTAGAGATACCTTCGTTATACATGATATCAAACTCAGCTACTTTAAACGGAGCAGCCACTTTATTCTTCACGATCTTAGCTCTAACCTGGTTGCCTAATATCTTGTCGCCTTGCTTGATCTGAGCGGTGCGGCGCACTTCGACGCGCACTGAACAATAAAACTTCAAAGCATTGCCGCCAGTAGTAGTTTCCGGACTGCCGAAGAAAACACCAATTTTGTTTCTAATTTGGTTAATGAAGATAACAATGGTCTTGCTTTTGGAAACGATACCGGTCAATTTGCGCAAAGCTTGGCTCATCAATCTAGCCTGCAAGCCCATGTGCTGATCGCCCATATCACCCTCAATTTCTTTCTGCGGTACCAAAGCAGCCACGCTGTCTACAACGATAACATCCACGGCGTTAGAACGTACCAAGGTTTCTACAATGTCCAAAGCTTGTTCGCCGGTATCAGGCTGAGAGATTAACATCTCTTTGATATTAACACCTATTTTCTGGGCATAATCAGGGTCTAAAGCATGTTCAGCGTCTACAAAAGCGGCGATACCGCCCAACTTTTGAACTTCAGCCACAATGTGCTGGGCTAAGGTAGTTTTGCCGGATGATTCCGGACCAAAAATCTCAATAATTCGGCCTCGCGGTACACCGCCGATGCCGAAAGCGATATCTAAAGATAAGCAGCCGGTGGAGACAGCGTCAACATCAGTTTTGCGGACATCGCCAAATTTCATGATGGCTCCCTCGCCGAACTTGTCCTTAATCTGATTAATAGCGGTTAAAGCCGCTTCATCGCGGCCGGAATGATCGGCTTTCTTCTCAGCTTCGCTCTTAGGTTTTTCTTTGCTCATACACGTATCGCCCGCAGCTTTGAAGTGACCTCCAAAAGGTTTAAGGCAGAATTAAATATTAATAAGGTAATGGTATCACAACCGGCCTGAAGCAATCATCAAAAATAAATAAAATTAGAATAAACTACTGGGCGCAATTGCCATCTTCATCCAAAATCGCTCCCGGAGTACCATTGCAGCAAGATGGGTTAATTTGGGTAGCCAGACAAGTAGCGCTGGCGCTAGGCTTGAAACAATTCTGATAAATATCACGGACCGCGCTGCCGGCCTGGGAATTATAATCCACTGCTTCGGCCAGCATCACATGGTTCAGCCTGACTTTAGTATAATCCATTTCTCCGTCCTGAGGTGAATTATCAATATTGTCGCCGGTAATCCAATAGCCTGGAGCCGGACCGGTCTTGGTGAAAAGATTGAAGAAATGATGATCAACAGTACTGGTGCCAATCTTAATAGTTTCGGAACCGCTGCGCAACGAGCTATTCATGAGCAAGGAATTAAAATCAACTACCACCGGATCAACTAAGTTATTGCTATTGCCATTAACCGCCGGGGTGATATCAGTGATTTTAGGCGGGTCAGTCGCTACTTGGTTGTTAATATAGAATGACCAGCGATAGTTATCCTTATAAGCCGCATTGCCGGCATTTTCATCATAGAAATATCGCAGACCGCCCACTACTATCGGACCATCGGCATAAGTATCGCGGTTACCATCCAGGGAATTCATAGCTGCGTCCATAATACCAGAGGTGGTCGGGCTGGCAGCGATAGAATAATTGTGTCCGTTATTATCTTGGCAAGTCTTATGACCCAAGGAAGCATTATTAGCACAAGTGCTATAAGGAGCGACACAATCGGTATCAGTACTACAAGTCTTTAAATCGGCCGCCATGATTTCAACCTTAATCTGAGAGCTGGCCGGCAAGCAATATATTTTTTCTCCGCAACCGTTCATGCCGCATTCTCGATTAGACTTGAACTCTACAGTTTTATAGCCATTAGCGATACTGAATTTTCCATCCAAATAATCACCAACACATTTATTGCTTTCACACTTAAATGACAAACAAGCATTGTCGCTATTGCAAGTGGCGCCATTAGCCAAAGAACCGGCGCGAGCATTAACCACCCGCAAGCCATCTTTCAGCTGATCAGCGGTTCCAGAAACGGCAATGGGATTAAGGGCTTCGTTGAAATTAATTTGAATGACTGAGTTCATCGGTTTATCCGGTTTGTCGTTGACAGTAAAAGTAACTTGCTGATTAGCGCCGCCGGATAAAGGAATTACCTCAAAAGTTTGGTTGTTGTTAGTTAAAACCTCAATGCTATTGCCAGATTCTCCAGCCGCTTTAGCTCGCAAATTGACTCGAGTTGGAGACGCATCGGTAATAGTCGGCTCAACGTCGTTTCGACCGCTTAAGATGTCCTGAATTCGACTCGCTTGTTGTGGCAAACCACTAATACTTTGAATATTAACACTAGATGAGGCATTCACAAAAGTATAAACATCGCCGGAAATAGTAATTGTATCAGCGGTCTTTTCTGGAGAAACCGTGACAGTCCAAGAATTCCCCGGATCCCGGTCGTCCTCGCTGGCTAGTGTCAAAGAGAAATAGCCGGCGAAATTAACCGTCTTGCCGGAAAAATCGGCCAGACCTAAAGAACTACCTCCGGAGTATAATTGAGCTCTGGTGGCGCCTCCCTGGCCCACTAGAGTGACGGTAAAAATGGTATTCTGGCCTTGATAGCCGGCATCGGCTACGGCCGTGGCGTTCTGGTAACTGCCGCCGCCATTCTTGGCCACGGAAACGATACTGGCCGGAGCATAAACTTGCGGCTGTTGCTTTACTCGAATTGATCCGGAAGCAAAAGCCCAATTGCTGCTAGTGGCCGCTTGGTCGCGATTATTATCCGGAGCCGGAAAGATGCCGCCGCTTCTCACTTGAGGCGGAGTTAAATCTAATAAGCTATTAACCTCAAACTGCCAGCGGAAATAATCAGTAGAGCAGGTATCAAATAATTGTCGGCCATCAGCCTTTCTTAAATCGTTAGTTAAAGAAACAGTATACCAAGTATTAGCGGAAGCTGAGCCTAAAGGCGTAGTCGGGACAAAAACCAAAGTCATATCATTAGGAGTCATCACTTTCAAATCCGTAACGCTATTTTCAGCTCCGGCATCGGTAGGATAAACTTTTATTCTTTCCGAATTAGGTTTATTACAGGTATTAGTATTGCAAATACACTCGCCGCCGTTATCATCAACGCAGACCGAACTCAAGTCTAATGATTCTTTAAAGGTAACGATAATTGAAGTATTGCGAGCTACATCTTTCTGATCAATTTCCGGATAAACACTATCTATCACGCAAGAACCAATAGCGCCAAATCCTAAAGCACCACCATTCTTGCCGCCATTATTTAATTCATTACCGGTTCCACCGGTAGTACCCAGAAGACGACTGAAAATAAAAGTAACTATCCCCCAAGCTGATAAAATTATCGCTAAGCCGATTAAAGCATTGCGTAAAGTCTTTTTGGCTATCGCTATCTGCTCTTCATTGCCGCCCGAAGTCATCCATTTAAAGCCGGCAAACAAAATAAGACCTACGGCAATCGTCCCCAAAAATATCATGAAGATATTAATGATCCGAGCCGCTATCCGCAAAGGGCTTTCGGAGCCCAATTGGATGGCGCTATTAATTTCATTAGTGCCGACATCGACTGCTGCTCCGGCTTGAATTGCCGAAATTGCTAAAAGCAAGGCCACGCCCCCGATGATGTAGAAAAGACGTGATTTTTTTATCATTTTATTGGTAGTTAATTATATATTGTCTATCAATATTATAGCATAAACTATAATAACCAAAAAGAGGCTTGGTCGCCTCTTAATTTCGCTAATTTGGGATAAAATGTCGCTTTAAAATAAACCTATTTGTTTGGCTTTGGGCCCGACCTCGGCTTCAGAAAAAATATTAATTCTACCATATTCCCCATCAAATCCAGGATTGATAATTAATTTCCCGGCTCGGACCCTTTCCACCCCCAAAGCAATCAATTCGCCCGCTGCTTCTTTAAACTTTTTCAAATCAAGATAAAGCAAAATATTTATCTCGCTGCCGAAGATACCTATCAAACGATCATATTCCCGTCGGACTTTTTGTGAGCTTCGGCTTTTGATATTAAAAGATTCGGCGATTATCTTATCCAGCCCGACTAAACGTTGGAAAGCGCGTGGTTTCTTTTTGGTGCCAATTTCCCTGTCAGCTAGTTCTTCCAGGCGGTAAGCCACACCCACAGTCAAAGGGCGGCGACATTTAGGACAAATCCCTTTGAGTTTTTTAGTTTCGGCTGGAGCACAGCTAAAGCCGCAGGCGCGATGTCCGTCAAAATGGTACATACCCTCTTCCGGATAAAACTCAATAGTGGAAACAATCCGTTCTGGCTCATTCTTTAAAATCTGATAAAGATCAGCGTAAGATTCTTCTTTCATTTCTAAAACGTTGGCCTCGCGGCCGATATTCATCGGGCTGTGGGCGTCGGAGTTAGAAAGACAGGCCAGATTATCCAAAGCCGAAACCCGATCATTCATTTCCGGGTCGCTGGAGAGTCCGGTTTCAAAAGCAAAAATATTTTCAGTCTGTTCATGAAAACACTCTTCCAAAAAATCAAATCCCGACTTGGAACCAAAAACTGAAAACCAAGGAGTCCAAATATGGGCGGGATAAACAATAAACTTAGGGTCAATCTGCAAACAAAGAGCCACTAGTTTCGGGGCGGTAGTCCCTAGTATCGGCCGACCATCAGACTTCAAATTAAAGCTTAGTCCTAACTGGCGATTTAATTCCGTAGCGGCGGCGATATTAGGAGCATGAATTACCAAATGAATTCTCCGCGCCCGGCCGCCATCTTTATAAATTAAAGCTACTTCGGTGGATAATAAAAATTTTATTCTCTCATATTTTCCCGAACGCAATTTATACAATCCCGCCCCTGGTCTTGTCTCCACTAATTCTTTGGTAATAAACGAAAACCACTGGGGATGAGTAAAATCACCAGTGGCCACGATATCAATTCCTTTAATTTGAGAATACTTAGCAATATTTTCCAAGGTCAAATCCTTAGAGCAAGCCCGGGAATAACGAGAATGAATATGTCCGTCAAAAACCTGACGCATACTAGAGAGTAGCTAATTGCTCTAATTGTCCCTCAGCCGTCTCTTGATCAATCAAATTTTGTTCATAGAGTTCGCGAATGTGGCGGCTCATGGTAATCATGCCTTCGCTATAACCGGTTTCAATGACATTCTTAATCTGCTGGATCTTTTGCTCCCGAATTAAGTTGGCAATAGCCGCGTTGCGGATCATAATTTCTCTGGCCACAATTCGGCCGCCGCCCACTTTAGGCAATAACTTCTGAGAAATAACCGCTGATAACACGGTAGTCAACTGAGAACGAATTTGAGCCTGTTGATAAGGAGGGAAAACATCAATAATTCTATCAATAGTCTGAGCGGCATTAAAAGTATGCAAAGTGGCTAACACCAAATGTCCGGTTTCAGCTAAAGTAATGGCCGCGGCAATAGTTTCCAAGTCGCGCAACTCACCGACCATAATTACATTCGGGTCTTGGCGCACCACATGCTTCAAGCCGGCCGAAAAAGAAGTCAAATCAAAACCGAGCTGGCGCTGAGTGATAATACTTTTGTTGGAGGTAAATAGATATTCAATCGGGTCCTCAAAGGTAATGATATTATGAGCGAAATTATCATTCAAATAATTAATCATAGCCGCCAAGGTAGTTGATTTTCCGGACCCGGTCGGACCGGTAACCAATATCAATCCTTGTTGATGGCCCAATAGTTTGTAAATCACTTTAGGGATACCGATTTCATCTAAAGACGGCGGCTGCTGTCTCACTACGCGGGCCACCATGCGATAATGGTCTCTTTCAAAAGAAAAATTAACGCGGAACCGCGTGTTGTTTACCGAATAACCCAAGTCTAAATCTTTTTCCTGATCCAATCTGGTTCTTTGATCGGCATTTAACATGGTCTTTACCACATTCATCAGAGCCTCATCATTAATCACCTCAAAATTATCTAAACTGATTAATTTTCCGTCTACCCTAATTAATGGTTTCAGATTACAAACCACATGTAAATCTGAAGCCCAGCGATCCGCGGCTACTTGTAATAAATCATTGATATTTACCATATATTTACCAGCCCTTATTTTGAAGGCCTAATTCGGCCGCCTTAACTTGAGCTTCTTGTTTAGATAGTCCGACTCCGGTAGCTACTAGTTCTTCGTTCAAATAAAGGCCGACGGTGAAAACCTTTTCATGATCCGGGCCTTCTTCGCTTAAAGTTTTGTAAATCGGAGTAACCCCCTCTTTCTCTTGAGCTAACTCTTGAAATTTAGATTTAGGATCTAAATAAAGTTCGTTGCTCAATATATATTCCAATTTCGGAATCAAGTGAGCGATAACAAAACGACGCGATATTTCCAATCCCTGATCCAAATACATGGCGCCGATAATCGCTTCCATGGCATTGGCCAAGATATATTGGCGAGCCTTGGTATTTTTATCTTTAGCTTCGCCCTTGGATAAGCGGAGATTATCCTCCACCCCCAATTCAGCGGCAACCTGATAAAGCATTTTGGCATTCACTAAACTGGCGCGCCAGTTAGTTAAATCGCCTTCCGGGGTATCGGGATAAGCATTATATAAAAATTCAGTAATCACAATTTCCAAAACAGCATCGCCCAAAAATTCCAAGCGCTCATTATGGCCGCCGGTAAAATCAGGATGTTCATTCAAATAGGAACGATGCGTTAAAGCTTGTTCCAATAGTTTGGAATTCTTGAAGTTAACTCCTAAATTTTTTTCTAAATCAGTCGTTTTCATGAAATTAGCTGGCGACAGCCGGAGTCTCGGTTTCGGTCTTAGCCTCCCCAGAATCGCCCTTCAATTTAAAAGTGATAGCTTCGCGCTTCTCTTTCTCCGCTTCTGGCAGATTATTATAGATAGCGCCTAAAACACCGTTGATAAACTTACCCGATGATTCACCTCCGAAAGCCTTAGCAATTTCAATAGCTTCATTAATAGCCACCCGGGGCGGAATATTCTCGGAATAAAGTAATTCATAGATACCAATTCTAAGCACATTGCGGTCAACCGGAGTAATCTGCTCCAAAGGCCACTCGGTAGCGTACTTGCGAATATAATTATCAATCTCGTCCACTTTTTCCAAAACAGAATGAACGGTGTCTTTAACAAAACCGCCGTCATCAAAATTAGGTGCAAAGTTTTTAAAATTTTCGGCAATGATATAATCTAAATTATCAACTTTGCGGTCATTAAAATCCCAGGCGAACAAAGTTTGCATGGCGAGGGTTCGAGCTAAATGACGGTTAGACATAATTAATTATAATTAATTATTTCTTAGTAGAAGTTTTCTTGGCGGCTTTCTTGGTCGCAGTCTTTTTGACCTTCAAAACTACTCGGCCCTTATATTCACCGCAGAATCCGCAAGCGGCATGAGGTTTAACTGCCTGAGCGCATTTCGGACATTTGTTTAAAACAGTTTTCTTGAGCGCTAAATGAGCGCGATTCTTACCAACGGCACTCTTAGTCCGTCTTTTCTTAGGATTAGCCATAAAATTAATTTTAAATTATTAATGCTTGATAAATTTTACAAATTTTTGAGTATCCTGATCCAATTCAATAAATCCTTTCACGTCCTTCCCTTTCTCGTCTTGAAAATGGACAAACACAGTCGGGTTAGGTCGGGCTGGATTTTCGCTGTCATAGACACTGCCGATATAAAATACCTGTTCTGGCGTTAAACTATATTGCTTAGCCAATTCTTCTCGAGCTGCTTGGCGCAGACCGTCATGGTCTGGGGCAGTCTTTTCTAAGAAGGCGTTAACTTCTTGGGCGTGAATCTTTTCTGACTGGCGATGGCGACGTACTGGTTTTGGCTTTTCCGCCTCTACCCGTCCCATTTTAATCAATTTCTGTTCCTGAGAAGGCAAAACCTTAGCTCCGGTCAGGGACTCTAACTGTCGGTTTTGAGGCCTGGAAGCGGAAGATACCGGCCATTTTTCACCTGCAAAAGCATTCATAGCTATTAAAAGTATAACGCAAATCGTTAAATAGTCAAGCTAAAATAGCCTATTTTTTCGGCTTCGGACCGACGATAGCTTCAAAATCAGCCTTCTCTAAAGTTTCTTTTTCTAGCAAGGCCTGGACAACTTTGTCAATCTCTGGCTGGCGGTCATGAATAATCTCTCGAGCTTTGACTGTGGCCTGTTTAATTAAATCAGAAATTTCTAAATCAATTTGTTCGGCTACTTTTTCGCTATAGTCTCTCTGCTCATGAATTTCTCGTCCCAAGAAAATCATTTCTTCTTTTTCGCCATAAGTCCGCGGACCTAAAACTTCACTCATGCCATAATCGGTGATTAAGCTTCTAGCCAAAGAAGTGGCTCGACGCAAATCAGAAGTGGCGCCGGTAGTTACTTCGCCAAAAGTCATCTTTTCGGTTAAATGACCGGCCAATAATACGGACAACTCTTCGATGAACTCGCTGCGACGATGTAATTTCCGATCTTCGGTAGGAAGCTTCAATGTATAGCCGCCGGCTTGACCGCGAGCGATAATTGATATTTTGTGAACCGGGTCAGTCTGCGGCAAAAAATGAGCGACTATCGCATGACCGGCTTCGTGATAAGCGGTAATCTTTTTTTCTTCTTCGGTGATTATCCGGCTTTTGCGTTCCGGCCCCATCATTACCTTTTCAATTGATTCTAAAATATCTGCCTTTTCCACCTGTTTCTGATTCTTGCGAGCCGCTAAAATAGCTGCTTCGTTCAAAACATTTTCCAAGTCAGCACCACTGAACCCTGGAGTCCGTTCGGCAATCAGTTTTAAATCCACTTCCTTAGCCAAAGGTTTGCGATGAGCATGGACAGCTAATATTTCTTGGCGATCCTTGATGTCCGGCAAATCCAAAACTACCTGGCGATCAAAACGTCCCGGGCGCAACAAGGCCGGATCTAAAACATCCGGGCGATTAGTAGCGGCAATAACTATCACATTTGCGGTCGGTTCAAATCCATCCATTTCCACTAATATCTGGTTCAAAGTCTGCTCTCTTTCATCATGTGAGCCGCCTAGTCCCGCCCCGCGGCGGCGACCGACAGCGTCAATTTCATCAATGAAAATAATACAAGGAGTATTTTTCTTAGCGCGTTGAAAAAGAGATCTGACCCGAGAGGCGCCAACGCCGACAAACATCTCCACAAATTCTGAACCGGAAATATGAAAGAAAGGGACATTAGCTTCTCCGGCCACGCTTCTAGCCATCAAAGTTTTGCCGGTTCCCGGACTGCCCAAAAGCAAAACGCCTTTAGGAATGCGAGCTCCTAAGTCATGAAACTTCTTCGGGAAACGCAAGAACTCCACTATTTCTTTTAATTCTTCCTTAGCTTCTTTAGAGCCAGCCACATCTTTAAAAGAAACTTTAGCCTTCGGATCCTTCTGAAATTCTTTAGCCTGTGATTGGCCGAAAGTCATGGCGCGTGAATTAGCACTGGCCACGCCGCGCATAGTGATGAAGAAAAATACACCGATTAAAATCACCGGCAACAAAATTGGCAACATATCAATCATCCAGCCGCCAAAAGAACTTTGATCTTTAACCTGGATATTGATGGCTGATAATTTGTCGGGCTCAACATTAAAATTTTTCAACAAAGCGGAAAGCGATTCAGAGCTTTCTTTTTTAATCACTTTTTTAGAACCATCCTTCAAAGAGACGGATAATTCATCGCCGGAAACATTAATATCAGTCACTTCCCCCTGATTAATTCTCTCCACTAAAAAGCCGATACTAGCTGTTTCGGTTTTAGGCCGGCTAGCGACAGAGCTAAAAATACTGGCCAAAATCAAAAAGATCAAAAAATACCAAAAGAAATTTTTAAACAAATTTTTCATATAATTTAAGCCTAAAAATGAATAAAGACTGTTTTTAGTATATAACAAGACCGGGGTTTTGTCCACCTTAACCTAAAAACAAAAGAGCCCGGTTAGAGGCTCTTTTGTTTTTATATAATCTGCAATTAAGAGGCGCTTTCTTCTTCAGCCGGCAGCTCTTCAGTTTCTTCTTTTTTAGCTTTAGCCTTCTTGGGAGCGGACTTTTCTTCCTTGTCTTCAGCCTTAGCTTTCTTGCCGCCTGGTTTAACAAGCTGCAAAGCCAAGCGATGTTCAGCCGGAGAGATAGACAAAATTTCAAAATCTTTTTCTTCTCCAATTTGGAAAAGGTCATTGATTTTTTCAGTCTTGTCCAAGTTCAATTGAGTGATATGAGCTAAGCCATGAATATCGTCATCTAACTTAACAAATAGACCAAACGGATTAACTTTCAAGATATGGCCTTTGACCACCTGGCCAACGGCATATTTGTTGATAGCTTCCTGCCAAGGATCTTTCATAATCTTTTTAGCAGACAAGAAAATCTTATGGCTATCAATGCTGACGATCTCGGCCTTAATCTTGTCCCCCACTTTATACAAGCTAGAAGGAGAATCAATTCTCTGCCAAGCTAATTCAGAAATGTGAATCAAGCCTTCAATGTTTTCATCAAAGCTGACAAAAACACCAAAGTTAGTAACGGCAGTGATAGTGCCTTCCACTACCATGCCGACAGTATATTTATCTAATAACGGTTTTTGTTTTTTGTTCCAAACATCCTTTTCGCTGAAAATAATCTTATTATCATCTTCGCTTAAAGTGATGACGTTGACCTCAAACTCCTGGCCGACAAAAGATTTCAATTTTTCTAAAATCTTGGTCTTGTCGCCGCCGCTGATGCGAGGATAGTTTTCCGGAGCCAATTGAGATACCGGCAAGAAGCCGCTGATCTGGAAGTAGTTGCAAAGCAAACCGCCTTTGTTGGCGTCAACCACTTTGACCTTCACAGTTTCTTTGTCCTTATAGGCCTGGCGCAAGCTTTCCCAAGCTTTGCCCTGACCAACCTGACGGAAAGACAATTCCAAATTACCTTCTTCGTTTTCAGCTTCTACCACCATGGCTTCAATTTCATCACCCGGTTTTAGTTCAGAATATTCCGGAGCTTCTAAATACAATTCCGGACCGCGCACTACACCGGTCATGATACCGTCGATATCCAAGCGGACTTCAGCTTTAGAAGCGGCTAGGACTACGCCTTTAACGATGTCACCAACTTGCGGAACGCGAATTTCTTCTTTGTCCAACAAAGCGGAAAACGTGTTGTTATCATCTTTAACCATATTATTTAAAAGGCTTTTTATCAATAAAAAAAGCGCTTTTAACCCCCGATTGCTCGGAAGCTCCCCGACCGCCTAAAATCGGAGAATTTATTACAGGCGTTTATTGGTTTTTCAATGCTTTTATATTATCTTAAACCGGATTAAAAAGCAAGGGGCTTTAATCTAGCCAAATTGGTTAGTTTTGTATGTGTCTGACTGTCTGGCCGGTACTATAAAAGCCCCTGTTAAGGGGCTTTTATATATCTAATATTTAGTATTAGGATTAAATGCTATAAGGACCGACACCGGATTGCTTAGCGTTACCCTGATTAACCAATTTATCTAACTCTTCATCGGATAAATCAGCACCCTGGAAGCGGTTAGCATATTCTCTCATGGCCTTAGTTCTAAAATTCTGGCCATTAATCATATCGCCCAAACCTTTTTTGATTTTCTTTTCATTGACCAATTCTTTGGCAATGTCTTCGGCTAAACTGATGCCGCGCAAATCGCGTAAAGATTCAACGATAGTGATCGGGTTGCCATTATTCTTTTTAGCGTTCTCCAAGCTCTTTAAAACATCCTTTAATCGGCTTTCCATATCAGAGCCCTGCTTAGCCTCGGCTAATTTAGCCTGAGTGCGGCTAATCAAATCCTCAAACATGTCATTCTTCAATTTATCAACAGCAGTTCCTTTTTCTTTATTCTGCTCTTGAGAACCGGACATGTTCTTGATGTCGTTGATAGCGCCCTCTACCTTGCTCTTGGCAAGATTCAAATCATCAGCTACTTTGTTTTTTAAATCTTCATTGCTAACGGTTTCTTCTTCCCGGTCCAATACTTCAATATCGGAACCTGGTTCTTGACCTTCAAATTTCTTGTCCATATTGTTTTTGTTAGTTTTAAAATTCATATTATTATTTTATTATTTTCCTAAAAACTTAGGAAATATGCTTATTTTTGAACACTTATATTATACCATATAATCTAATTTTAGTCAATAGATGAATAAACTTAAATTATCACGGCTCAATCTAATCGCATTTTAGCATAACCGGAATAATAAATAAAGCCCTAAAAAGGGCTTTATTTTATACTTTAATCACTACCGGTAAAACCATCGGACGACGCTTGGTCTGAGAGAATAGGAATTGACCGACATCGTTTCTAATTTTGTTCTTAATATGATCATCATCTAAAGGAATGCCGGAATGGTCTTTGACTATCTTTTTAGCCATAGTTCGAGTCTTTTCAATGAGATCTTTGTTCTCTTTCATATAGACAAAACCGCGGGAAATAATATCAGGGTTGCCGATAATATCATTAGTTTTGGAATCAATAGTGGCGATAACGACAATCATGCCGTCTTCGGCCATCATCTGGCGATCACGGAGCACGATATTAGAAACGTCGCCGACGCCTAATCCGTCCACCATGACATAGTCGGTCGGCACTTTTTCTTTGGTTAAAGTACCGATGCTCTTGCCACCTAAAGATTTAAATTCCACCACCTGGCCATTGTCAGCCACAAATATTTTGTCCTGAGGAATACCAACCTGTTCCGCTAATTCAGCATGAGCGCGCAACATATAATGGCTGGCTTCAATAGGCATAAAATACTCCGGCTTCAACAAACGCATCATTAACTTCAAATCTTCTTGCTTGGCATGGCCGCCGGCGTGGACGTCCATCATTTTGTAGTTAATAATCCTGGCTCCCTGACGAACCATCTTGTCCATTAATCCTTGAATAGATCTTTCGTTTCCAGGAATAACCGAGGAGGAGAAAATAATCGTATCACCAGCTTTAAAATGGATATAGCGATGTTCACCGTTCAATACCCTGTTCAAGAAAGCGCCGTTGGTTTCGCCTTGAGCGCCGGTACCGATAACTATCAATTGGTTATCGGGAATTTTGCTCAACTCTCGATCGTCAACCAACAATTTAGGATTAAACTTTAAATAACCGATTTGATGGGCCACCTGGACATTGTCGTTCATACCGCGGCCTTGCAGAGAAACACGGCGGCCATGGCGCTGAGCTAAATCAAATATCTTCTGGATACGGCTTAACTGAGAAGCGAAAGTACCGATCATGATGCGGCCGGAAATCTTGTCAAACAATTTTCCCATTTCATCGCCAATTGCTGATTCGGAAATCTGATAGCCGGGATGAGTAGCGTCGGTGGAATCAGCCATCAGCATCAATACTCCCTGAGCACCGATTTGAGCAATGCGGTTCAAATCAGCCGGCTTATCATTGACCGGAGAAAAATCAATCTTGAAATCGCCGGTATGAATAACCTTGCCTAAAGGAGTGGTGATGATAATAGCGAAGCAATCCGGAATGGAATGGTTAACGCGCAAGAACTCCACCTTGAAATTCTGGCCCAATTGGACCACGCTGGTTTCATCAATCTCTTTGATATGCAAAGGCGGCGCGCTATGATATTCCACCTGGCGCTTCTTCACTAAGCCAGCAGTCATCTTGCCCATGAACATCGGCGGATTGCCGATTTTGCCCATGATATGCGGAATGCCGCCGATATGGTCATAATGGCCATGAGTGATAACCACGCCTTTAATCCAATCTTTTTTGTCTTCTAAATAGGAGATGTTAGGAATGATATAATCAATGCCCAACATATCTTCTTCCGGAAACTGCAGGCCCATATCAATAATCATAATCTCTCGATTATATTCGATTAAGGTCATGTTGCGGCCGACTTCTTCCAGGCCGCCTAAAACTATCACGCGCAATTTTCCTTCGGAACTTTGCTTCTCAAACACCGGCTTAAAAGCACGGCGATCGGAAGTGCCGCGGTAGCTGGGACGCGGACGGCGCGGAGGTCTTTCTCCGCTCGGTCGCGGTGCGGCCGATTTATACTTACTAATCATTTGTTTTTTCTATAGTTAAAAGAAGATTGATAACAATGCAACCTTTTAACTAAAATTAATATTTAAAGAGAAAAAAATTCTAAGTTTAAAAATGGAATTTCTTTCGAGTTTTGACATACCAATTAACGGCATCGTTCAAACGATCGCTCGGATCGACGATGGCGCTATTTTTAAAGCCTTTGATATTTTTGCTTTGGGGATAGATATATTTAGCAGAATACAGAAAGGCAGCCGGGACATCATTTAAGACTGTCTCTTGAAATTTACGATATTTCACAATTCGGTCTTCCAAGCTTTTCAACATACGGCCGCTTTCTAATAAAGCGTCAGCGGTGGTGTTACGATAATCGGCCAGATTCAATCCCGTGGCTCCGGCTTGGGAAGAATGCCAGAAAGCATAGACATCAGGATCGCCGCCTAGGGACTCTCCAAAAAGTAGAATGGAAAAATCGCGCGGGGCAATTACTTTGTCCACTATCTGATCCGCCGGAACTGATTTCAAAATAACTTTCACTCCTAAGGATTCCCAGATCTGTTTTACCTTTTCTGCTACCGCCATGTTTTCAGCGCTGTCGGAAGTAGTGATGCTCACCACTAAGTATTGGCGTCCTTGGGTTTTCTTGGCCGGAAACTTCACCCGCCAAGAGCCGGTTAAAGTCGCGCCGGTAGAAGAAGCCACGTCGGCCAAATCAACCTTAAATTCTAAATTAGAATCAGCCTTAATTTTTTCCGGAGTAGCTTCCTTAATTTCTTTTTCCGTCTCGGCGCTAATTTCTACCTTTTCCCAGCCGGCATCAGTGAGAATCTTATCGGCTTGCGCCGGGTCAAATCCTTGTTTAGGAAAATCAGGAGTAATAGCGAAGCTATGATTCCAAATCGGACCGTCAGCCACTTCGGCGCTATCGCCGAAAACATCGCTAATAATCTGATTACGATCTAGAGCCAGAGTCAAAGCTTGGCGCACTTTAGTATCAGCCAAAAATACATTGCCTTTTTTGTTGAAAAACAAAGCCGAAAGTTGCGGCCAAGGAATATTATAAAAATGCAAGGAATTTTTAGCTAAAACCTCTTTCTTCTGCGAAATCGGCAAATAGCTTAAGCCATCCACCTCATTGCTGTTTAAAGCGCTAATCGCTTCAGAAATATTGGGATAAAATTTTAAAGTAATCTGATCAAGATAAGGCGTATGATCATAATAATCATCATTAGCCTCCAAAACGTAATTCTTCATTTCCCCGTTCTTGCTCTTAGACAAAGAGTGGAAAACAAAAGGTCCGGAGCCGACTGGCTTTAAATTAAAGTCGCTCAAAGAAGCTGTTTCCGGATCAACATTCCCCCATAACTCCTGGGAAAGAATGCCGAAGGATAAAAGCTCGGTAAACGCAGAATAAGGTTCGGCCAAATTAAATTGCACGGTATTGTCATCCACTCTTTCAATTTCCGCGCCTAAGAATACTTGGCGATAAGGGGAATCATAGGCCGGGTCTTTGATGGCCGAAAAAGTAAACATAATATCATCCACGGTCAATTTAGTCCCGTTATGAAATTTCACGTCGTCTCTAATTTTTAAAGTATAAGCTTTGCCGTCGGCCGAGATGCTATACTCAGAAACTAAATCTGGCTGCATCACGCCGGCGTCATCGCGTTTGAATAAACTGGAAAATATTAAACGGCTGATATCGGTATCAATATCGCGATTAAAATTATACAAAGGATTAATGTATTTAGGATATCCCACAATTGCTTCAGTATATTCTCCGCCTCGAGCCGGAGCTAATTCCAAATGGGTTTTAACAAAATTAACCGCAAAGACAATTAAAGCTATCACCAACACCAAACTGGCGCCAAAAAACCAACGGCGCTCTTTGGTATTTAATACTTTAGTCAAATACTTTAATTGTTGGAGTCGCGGTACCTTATGAGGAGCCAAAGAATAAACCAATTGATGGTCGGGATTAACAACTTTGTTCTTTTTGAATAAACTAAAAAACTTAGCTAGCCAATTTTGACCTAGGCGCTTTAGTTTGGCGACCAAATTATTGTCAGAGCTATTCATCATGGGAAGATGAATTAAAAAATAACTACGGACAGGGAGGAAGCGAAAAATAATATCGCTACAATTATAGTAATCCAAAATAATTTCTTTTCTAAGCCGCGCTTAGCCAAATAAACTCCACCGGATCCGCCAAAAACTCCGCCCAGACCAGTTCCCCTGTTTTGCAAGAGGATGGAGATAGTCAGGAGGATAGCCAATACTAATTGAGTAATCTTTAACCAAGACATATTTATTTCAAGCTAGCAATAATCTTTTTTAATAATTCCGGATATTTAACAGCCATTTCAGCTAATACCTTGCGGTCTAACATGACGTTCTTAGCTTTTAAAGCGGCGATAAATTTAGAATAGGATAAGCCTTCAGCGCGAACGAAAGCGCCAATCTTAATCTGCCACAAAGCCCGAGCATTGCGTTTCTTCTTGCGGCGATCAATATAAGCATGAGCACCGGCTTTAGTCCGAGCAGTTTTGGCAACCTTGATTAGATTCTTTCGGCCCCATTTAAAACCTTTAACCGCTTGATGCAATTTCCGGCGTTTCTTTACATGGGTGGTACCGCGCTTCACTCTAGGCATATAATCAAAAAATTAGTTTATAATTTAACAATACGGCGTCAACTGATTGATAGTCTTAGCCAAAGTCTTAGTCGCCGTTATATCGCGGCGCTTGTTTCTGGTGGTGTTACCTGATTCACGGGAATTAAAGTGATCTTGTCCACCTTTTCTTTGTTTGAGCTTGCCGGTACCAGTCTTTTTGAACCGTTTCACCGTAGCTTTATGGGTCTTAATTTTCGGCATATGGATTAAAAAAATCAGGCTAAACCCTGGTTTTTGAGGTCTTATTACTTCTTATTAACTAAAATCATACTAAACCCTGAGGGTTGTTTTGTCAAGGGCTGCTCTTCTTCTAAGTTCAAATCGGGCTTAGCTTTCAATAAATTGACAAATTCCAGCATTAATTCCCTGGCTTTGTCAAAATGCTGCCTTTCTCGGCCTCGCAAAAACAGGTCTAGCTTCAATTTATTATCCTGGGATAAAAACTTGGCCGCTTGGTTAATTCTGGTCTCCATATCATGGGCGCTAATGCGGAAAGTCAGCTTAACTACCTTTACTTCCACTTTCTTTTGCAAAACCTTCTGCTTATGCATCTTCTTTTCTCTTTCGTACTTAGCCTGGCCCAAATTCATTATTTTCACTACCGGCGGCTGCCCCTTAGGGTTAACCTCCACTAGATCCAAATCAGCCTCAACAGCCATAGCCAAAGCTTTAGCTGTGGGCATGTTACCGATTGACTCGCCGTTTTCATCAATCAAAAAGACTTCCGGTACATTAATCTGTTCATTAGCCCGAATCGGTTTTTCATCAATTTTCGGTTTAGCTTTTTGATAATTACGACGCATAATTAATTTTTAGAAACTTTATTAAGATTAGCTTTATAAGCCGCCTTGTCCTTTCGAGATTGATCCATGCGGCGGTCAAGACTGGCAATCATCCTATCTTCAGCGCCTTCGTCGGCGATATCTTCAACATCAATAACATTTTTCGGCTCTTTGTTAAATCCTTCGTCAAACTCACTTTCCAAATTAAAAGGAGAATCGGTTTCCGGCAATTTGCTGCGATCCTTTTCTTCCCTAATTTGCGGGGTTTTCCCGATAATTTCCTCTTGTTGTTCAATCGGTCTCAAACGTTCATGATTTTTAAATAGTCCCATATTTTTTAAAATTAATAATAAAACTCACCTTGAGCGGGTAAGCGGAATCGAACCGCCATCTTCAGCTTGGAAGGCTGACATAATGAACCATTATACGATACCCGCCTACTCTAAATTGTCTGTGCCGCGGGAGGGAATCGAACCCTCACAGTATCGCTACTATTGGATTTTAAGTCCAACGCGTCTACCAATTCCGCCACCGCGGCAGCCACTGACTGTGGAGATGATGGGAATTGAACCCATGTCTAACAAGTTTTTAAGTTAGCTTGATACAAAATTAGTCTGGTTTAATTGTCACCGCTAGATTAAAAACCAAACAAAATATCTAACGGTCAACCGACGAAGGTTTCGTCCAATTAGAGTCGGCAAGCCAATTGAACTGAGCTCCTGATATGACACCGAACATCAACCACGGAGCTAGGCTGAGTCGATGGTCGCGGCAATTTAAGCGGCGACGGTAGCCATAGCCGGGACTTTCCATGAGAAAGCGGCTTTGGCAAAAGTGTTTTTTACACTTATAAGTTGCCGATTGATAACGAGGATCAGCGCCCCGTTTTGAGCTAATTTAAAGACACCTTATTATCGATGCCTGTCATCCCCTAACTGCTCTCTTTTTTAAATTACTGAGCTCGCGCTCTACTTCTCGCTTCTTAATTACTTCCCGTTTATCATATTTCTTCCGACCCTGGCCTAAGCCAAACTCCAATTTTACGAAGCTGTTCTTAGTATATATTTTTATCGGCACCAGTGTCAAGCCAGAACCATGTTTTTTCCCAGCAATTTGGGCGATTTCTGACTTTTTCAAAAGCAATTTACGCGGCCTGACCGGATCATAGCCGGCCTTCAAGCCGGAAGCCGGTTTATACAAAGATATATGCGCCTTAAGGAGGTATAAATCGCCATCTCTAAAGTCAATATAGCTCTCTTTTAAAGAGATATTGCCCTGTTTGACCGATTTTACCTCATGACCCAACAAAACTAGCCCGGCTTCATAAGAAACCAGGATTTCGTAGTCAAAAACGGCTCTTTTGTTGTTAGCTAATATCTTCATACCCCTCCATATTGACTTATTTTATAGTTTATGTCAACCTGTACTATCGCTCATTAAAACTAAAGACATGATAACAATCACCGTATTGGGGCTGCCGCCCCGAGTAACCACGAAAACTCTGACAGCGCTGAAAAGCAGTCTGATCAATGAAGCTTTCCATGCTCCCAATAACGAGCATAACTTAAATGAAATAGTCTGTGTGATTCCCAAAGGAAGCTGGCCGGAACAAAAAATAATGATTCTGGTGGAAGGATTGTATTATAATCCTGACCGCAAGCAACGCTCCAAGAAGGAAGCAGCCAAAGAAATGGTCAGAATCACCGGGACCTTTTTCCCAAGCCTGAACATTCATTGTCTGGTAGGCCCATTTGACCACTTACCAGGATTTTTCAAAAGGAAATAAAAAATAAATTGCTTTATCAAAAAACGGACCATCTGGCCCGTTTTTTAATTTCTCTAAAAATATATTAAGAAATATTCCACTCGCGCAATTTCTTGATAACTTTCTGGTTGGCTAAGATGTTGCCGATATAAGCGCGATAACCTTTTTCTTCGGTCATCTTCTGAACTTCAGGATTATTGCCATACTGCTCTTTCACTTCTTTAATCTTATGCTCAATATCCTCAGTGCTAATTTTCAAATCTTCCTTGACCGCTATCTCTCTTAAAACTAAAGCGCTCTTTACTCTTTTCACAGCCATCGGCATCATCTCCATTACTAAATTTTCTTTAGTCTTCTTGATGCTGGCCAAATAATCTTCAAACTTACCGCCGTATTGAGCGATTTGCTGTTCTAATTCTCCCAACATCATCTGAGATTCATTTTGGACTAACAAATCAGGCAGATCACCGAACTTAGCATTATCAATAATCTTATCCAACATAGCGATTTCAGTTTTCTGTTCGTTTTTATGTTCTTGGATATGAGCCAAATTCTTTTTAGCTGCGGCTTCTAATTCAGCCAGAGTGCCAAATCCCAAACCTTTAGCAAATTCATTATCCAATACCGGACGCTCCCGATGATAGACCTCCTTAATCTTAACCTTAAAATCCACCATCTTACCGGCCAAATGTTGCATATGATGATCAGCGGGATAAGGTAAGGAAAAATTAAGGTCGGCATCTTTCTTTTTGCCAATCAGTTGTTTGTCAAAACCAGGAATAAAATATTCTTTGCCAATCAAAATAGTAATATCTTGCGCTTGACCGCCTTCAGCCGGAACTTTATCTAAAAATAATTCCAAATTAGCAATCACTTTATCACCGTCTTTTATTTCTTGATCAGAAATACTTTCAGTCACTTTCATTTCCGCTAAATCGTCCATGGATTTTTTTACCTCCGCATCTTTTATCTCTACCCTCTCCTCTTTAATACCCAATTCTTTATAAGCTCCCAAAGTCACCTCCGGCAAAATAGCCACAGTCACTTTATACTCTAAAGGATTCTCCGGAGCTAATTTAGTTACTTCAACTTGCGGATTACCAATCGGGTTCTTGTCGGCCAAATGTTTTTCCATCACCTCATCAATAGTCTTGTGAATAGCCAAATGAGCAGCCTCTTCCAAGATAGCCATTTCACCGACTTTAGCCTTAATCATGTCATAAGGAACTTTGCCCGGACGGAAGCCCTCTACCTTCATATTCTTAGATAATTCCTCGGCGCCTTTCTCCAAATAAGGAGCAAAGTCGCTTTGCGACAAAGAGACCACGGCCTCCACTTCAGATTTAGGCAAAATATTAACTTTAACTTCCATAATTTTAAAATTATAATTATTAGGTTTTTATTTTAACATTTAAAATATAAAAGGCAAGAGGCCGAAATTAAATCCGATTCCGCTTTTTCAGCTCGAAAAAACAATCATGGCAAGCCAAGGTATCGGACAAAGCGGAATGAGCATTGTCAAAACCGCGGCCAAAAAGTTCAAAATGAAGATCGGTTAATTTAGGATATTTGCCAAAAAACTTAGTCTGGCTGACCATCGTGCATAAAGCCGGCAAGTCAAAAAATTTGGGATAAATATTAAGGCGGGCAAACTCAGCTCCTAGAATATGCTTATCAAAATGAAAATTGTGGGCAACTAAAGTAACCTCATCATTTTCGAGCAAGCGCTGAAAATGGGCAATGGCTTCTTCTATCTCCACTCCTTCCCGACGAGCCCGCAAAGTATCAATGCCATGAATCTGAGCGGCGGCATCGGGAATTATAAACCCGCGCGGAATAATGATATATTCTCCCTGTTCCAATATCTTCCCGTCTTCGGAAAGGATAAAAGCCAACTGCACCATCCGCGGCCAATTGCTGGTCTCGGTATGAGGCAGATGATAATTCTTGGGCAATCCCGTGGTCTCAGTATCAAAAAATAGATATTTCATATGGCTCCAACTTAGCAAGAAAGCCGGGTCTGGTCAATAAAATAAAAAACCCCGACCGAAATCGGGGCGTTTTCTTAGACCTGTAAAGCTAAAGTTTCTAAAGCTTTTAAGGCGAAACTGGTAGCAATAATTCGGCTGCCGAAATAAACTTCTTCGGCGTTGTCCAATCTAAAGAGCGAGTCAAAGGGCCAGCCGCCATCGGGTTGCTGCAGATCCAATAACTGTTGCTTGTCTGCCTGCCAACGGCCGCCAAATTCCTGATTGACCATGATGCGCATCGCCAAAGAAATGGGACTGCTGTTGATATTCAAAGCCCAAGACCTGATCATCATATCCGTAAAGATATGGCCCAATTCTCCTCCCCAGCGATTGGCTAGTTGCCAAGCGGCGTAGAAAAAATACATGGAACGATAACGCTGGTCTTCGGCCTCATCTTTGATCCGGGCATTGATAGCCCGCACGGTCTCATTGAGTTTCTCATGAACCGAACAGGGCGGACGCAATTGATAGAAATCAGAAATGAAACAAATGGATTGGCACATGGCCACATGATCCAAATGACTAGGCAGCGAGCTGGGAGCAAAATAAAACTTCAGCAGTCCATCTTCGTCTAAATTTTCAACAATCTTTTTGACAATGGCCGCGCAATCATTAGGATCAACTGCTCCATAGCGGATTAAAGCGGACAAGGCGGTAGCGGTAGTATGAATATCAGGAGGCATTCATTTTTCATCCTTGAAGAAATGAAAGACGAAATCATCTTGAAAATTTTTCAGGAGATGCGCCACTAATTCATTGCGATAGAGGAAACGTTCTGAGGAATGTGATAAGACGGTAATAGCGGTAGCGGCTTCTTCCCAGGCTGGCAGGAGTTGATCTTCGTCTCCGCCCGCCGGACGATAGCGGCTAAAATAGCTATTAAAGTTACCAGAGGCAAAACGTTTATTCAAAAAATCATAGCCCCGACTGATAGGGGGCATAAACACCGAATTCTTAACTTTCTTTCCCATGATTTTTAGTATTATTAAGGTTCAACATTCTTTCTATCCTATTATCTTGCCGGTCAAAAGTCAAGGATATAAAAAACAGTCGAATCGCTCCGACTGTTTTGTAAAATCTAATTAGCAGCTTTATTTCTTCACCAGAACAACAGCCGCGCCAAGAGTATCCAGATTATTTATGAGATATAAATCTTTCTCCCGATAATATTTTAGGGAAATTTTTTTAAACCCCAAGAAACAACGATTAAAACCGGTTTCGTTCAGAAAAATTAAAGTTTCCCGCAAGTCGGCAAAACGATACCCCGGGCCGCTAACAACCATCCCTAATTCCGCATCGGCTAGGTCAACAAATCTTAGTCGCAACTTGACTTCCCTTCTTCTTCCCGCCGGGGTTATCATCCCATATGCGGAGACAAGTTTTTTAGCGGCTCTATCCTCCACCAAAAAATCTCCAGGACACAAGGCTTCAGCCGGTTCGGAATAATCAATTAAAATCTTCATTCGATGCAAACCGGCAGCGTGCAAAAGCCCCAACAAAAATGGCGCCGATGAAAAAATAACAAAATGCAGAGCGACACTGAAGAAAAGCGAATTCAAAATAGTGGCAGCCAATAAGACCGCTAAAAAGACGGACCAGGCCAGAAATGAAATGAGCAGAAACACATGATTGCGTTCTCCCAGCATTCCCTTTTTGAATTTGCGGTGCAGCAATGTCGCACAGATAAAAATCAGGACAAACCAGATGAGATAACTCCATTTCAAAAAATAGTCCGGAGTTTCATCAATGGTCTCCCGAGGATAACCGGCGGAATAATTAATCGGGATAATGGTTTGATTCTGACAAGCGTAATAACGATGCAGGGACTGAATATAAACCTTGGGGACTACCCCAAAATCCACTTGCAAATAATTTTCAGCCCGATCAACAATTAGACCGTCAGCCATCATCTCTAACTCCGGAACGGAAAACTGCGCTGCCAAATTATCTTTGACGATAGCTTTAACTTCTTTATCAGCCCGAGGCAGATGAAAATAGTCAGAGCAACCGGCGCTCAACAGGAGCACCAACAGAGAGAAAAACCATAACTTTTTCATGATTATGTCGTTTAATTAATATTTGAATGAACTAGTATTGACCTCTTAAAATATCACCGATTATATCCGCTGTCAAATAAAGAAGAGCCCGGCTAAGGGCTCTTCTTCGTATATTCCCAACAAATTATTTTAGACCAATAAACCGATAATCAACAAGGCAACGATATTCAAAATTTTAATCATCGGGTTAATAGCCGGGCCAGCAGTGTCCTTATAAGGATCACCCACGGTATCGCCAGTCACTGCCGCCTTATGAGCGTCAGAACCTTTGCCGCCGAAGTGGCCGGATTCAATATATTTCTTGGCATTGTCCCAAGCACCGCCACCGGAGGTCATAGAAATAGCCACGAAGATACCGGTGATAATAGAACCGACTAACAAGCCGCCTAAAGCCTGAACACCCAAAAGCAAACCAACTAAAATCGGAGCGACCACCGGAATCAAAGCCGGAATAATCATTTC
This sequence comes from bacterium, assembly GCA_035402825.1. Lineage (GTDB taxonomy): Bacteria > Patescibacteriota > Patescibacteriia > Patescibacteriales > UBA12465 > DAONDZ01. Next base: position 124,319 of record DAONDZ010000001.1, read on the forward strand.
TTTGATAGCGGCTTTGGTAACGATATCCACGGTGCGGCTATAATCCGGTTTCTCGGTGTTCTGCATAATACCCGGCTTCTCTTTAAATTGAGCGCGCACATCTTCCACTACTGAGCCGGCAGCTTTGCCGACAGCCTGCATGGAAAGAGCTCCGAAATAATACGGCAACAATCCGCCGATGAATAAACCAACGAGGACATATGGATCGCTGATTAAGAAATAAACGGATTGACCCAAAGCTTCCAAGCTATGAGTAAAATCAGCGAATAATACTAAGGCGGCTAAAGCGGCCGAACCGATAGCATAACCCTTAGTAACAGCTTTGGTAGTATTTCCCACGGCGTCTAAAGGATCAGTAATATTTCTGACATCATCACCCATCTCCGCCATTTCGGCGATACCACCGGCGTTGTCAGTAATCGGACCGTAAGCATCAATAGTAACGATAATACCGGCCATAGATAACATTGCCATGGCGGCCACGGCGATACCATATAACCCAGCCAAACCATAAGCACCCAAAATAGCTAGAGCGATAACAATCACCGGCCAAGCGGTTGATTTCATAGACACTGCCAAACCAGCAATGATATTAGTACCGTGTCCGGTGCGAGATGCTTCGGCAATATCTTTCACCGGTTTAAATTTGGTGGAAGTAAAATACTCGGTAATGAAAACCAATAATCCAGTCACCACCAAACCGATCAATGAAGCTAAATACAAATTAACCACACCATAAACTCCGTTATCCTTCATTAGCCAATTAGTAATCGGATAAAAAGCGATAGCGCCTAAAACACCGGCGGCAATCAATCCTTTATACAATGCCTGCATGATGTTTTGCTTCTTGCCTAAGCGAATAAAGAAGATGCCGGCAATGGAAGCTAAAATGGACACTCCGCCCAACACTAACGGGAAGATAATGGCTTGAGGCAATTCTTTGAAGAATAACCCGCCCAAAATCATGGCGGCAATGGAAGTCACAGCATAAGTTTCAAATAAGTCAGCAGCCATACCAGCGCAATCACCGACGTTGTCGCCGACGTTGTCAGCAATCACTGCCGGGTTTCTCGGATCGTCTTCCGGGATGCTAGCCTCAACTTTGCCGACTAAATCAGCGCCGACATCAGCAGCCTTGGTATAAATACCGCCGCCGAGCCGAGCAAAGATAGAAATTAAAGAACCGCCGAAACCGAAACCGATCAAAGCGGATAAATCTTTAGTGATCAAATAGAAACCAGCGGTACCTAATAAAGCTAAGCCCACCACCAACATACCGGTGATGCTGCCGCCTTTAACCGCGACATTCAAAGCTTTGGCTAAGCCCTTGCGAGCCGCTTCAGCGGTTCTGACATTAGCTCGTACCGAGATATTCATGCCGATATATCCGGTCAAAGCGGAAAAGCCGGCTCCCAAGACAAAGGCTAAACCGGTTTTAAGATTCAATAACAAAGAAATTAATACGAACAAAACCGCGGCGACGATAGCCACAGTTTTATATTGGCGATTCAAAAACGCCTTAGCTCCAGCTTGGATAGCTTGAGCGATTTCTTGCATCCGTTCGTTGCCGGCCGGAAGTTTTAAGATAGCCTTGATGGAAATCAGGCCATAGATGATAGCGGCTAAAGCGCTACCGATGATGAGCAGGGTCGTTGCCATAAATTAAATATGCAGGCTGAGGGCAAGATAAGCATCTAGCCGTTAACCTGACGCTAAATTATTTTTCTTCTTTTTTAGTTTTTTTAACTGTCTTCTTAGCCTTAGATTTTTTCTCGGTCGCTACTTCTTCTTCGGCCGGAGCGGATTCCGCAACAGCTTCTTCAACCACTTCCGGGGCAGCAACAGCAGCAGTCTCTTCGTCAGAAATAATATCAATTTTCCAGCCGGTGAGCTTGGCAGCCAAACGAACATTCTGGCCGCTCTTGCCAATGGCTAAAGATAATTTATCCGGACTGACTTTGACGGTGGCGCGACGTTCTTTATCATCTAAAGTGATGCTAATAACTTTGGCCGGAGACAAGGCGTTGGAAATAAACTTAATCGGGTCTTCATCATATTCAATAATATCCACCTTCTCACCGCCTAATTCATTGATGATAGTCTGGATACGAGCACCTCGTTGACCTACGCAAGAACCGACTGGATCAATATTTTCTGAATCGGTAGAAATAGCTACCTTAGAACGGGAGCCGGCTTCTCGGGCCACGCTTTCAATTTTCACTAAGCCATTGGATATTTCCGGAATTTCTAAATAGAAAACTTTTTTCAAAATTTCTTCACTGCGGCGCGACAAAATAATCTCCGCTCCTTTCTGACCAGAACGGACTTCTTTGACATAAACCTTCAAGCGAGCGTTCAAGGCATAATTTTCTCCCGGGATTTGTTCTTCCAGCGGCAAAATACCAATAGCCTTTCCAAGGTCTACAAAGACCAAGCGGCCTTCCTGACGTTGGACAATACCGGAAACCACTTCATGCTCCTTGTCCTTAAACTCATTGAACACCATATCCCGCTCCACTTCTCTTAATTTCTGGATAATAACCTGCTTGGCAGTTTGAGCAGCCATGCGACCGTAGTCAGACGGCTCCGGAAGCTCCATAATAATTTCTTCGCCTAATTCAGCGTCAGACTTAATCAACAAAGCGTCCTTTAACTGAATCTCAGTTTTAGGATTAAAGCGCTTTTTGATTTCGCCGTTTTCATCTTCCACTTCCGGCAATGGAACGTATTCTTCGCTCTCCAAGGCGGCTAATTCCTCTTCTGGCAAATCTTCCACCACGGTTTTGACATCATAAATCTGAGAATGAGCAGTCTCGGGGTTGAATTTCACTTTAATGTTTTGGTTCTTCTGACCAAAATCTTTGCGATAAGCGGCGGCTAAAGCCAGCTCAATAGTGGAGAGCACGGCATCGTAGTCCAGCTTCTTTTCTTCGCAAATTTGCTTGATAGCACTAGATATTTCCGACATATAGTTATACTTATTTATAAAAATAGACTGATGTTATGATCAGTCTACTAATATTATACAAACATTCGTCTGATTAGTCAATTGTCTCAAATCTCACCAATAAACCGCAATACCCTGTCAATCGCCTCCTGATCAGGCAAAGAGCTCATTTCAATCTCTAAATAAGGCAAACGACTGGCTTGCAACTTTTTTCGATACAATCTTTGTTGTTGGATATAAAAACTCGGCTCCTTAGCTATGCGCTGATAATGAGGATAAAGCCGCAAGCGGTCGGCCAATCTCTTTTGCAATAACTCTTCGTCTTCGGGAAAGCTTAAAAAAATTATTTTATACCCTAAAGCCTGCAGCTTCTTCTCGGTCCGATTATACCGAATAGTTTTCCGCCGATACATAAAATTATAAACGATATCGGTCAGATGAAATTTTTCTAAAATAACATTGTCCGCTGCCAAAGTTTTGAGAATCTTTAAATAGCTCTTAATTATCTTCTCGCCCCTATCAGAACCGAAGAATCCCAAATCGCAATTAAACCAATAGCAACCGTCCAAGCGATTCGGGCCTTGATGATATTTAGCTTCCAAGAAATTATAAACCTGAGACATCACAAAACTCTTGCCTGACAATTCTGCTCCTTCAAAAATCAAGTGAGTCATATTAGATGCCTAAAATAATTTTTAGTCTATTAATCCGATGATCAATTCTCTTTAATTTGTTGACATCGCGCCGCACCGTATTGCTGAGTAATTGATAGCTAGTGGTGCGAATCATAGTCCAATAAGAATAATTGGCTATTCTCTCCTGTAAATCTTGATCTAATTTCAAATGACTATGGGCAAAATAATTATCCAGAAACATTTTTTCCAAACTCTGCAAATATTCTTCCGATAGTCCTTCTTTCTGGCCCATGTAGCTCAATTGTTCGCAAAAGCAACCTAGGTCTCTAGCCGGATCGCCCCAAGACAAATCATTTAAATCAATTAACGCCACCTTGCCGTCGTTAATTCTAATTATATTGTCCGGATGAGCATCGCCATGAACCAAGCAGCGCTCTGAATGTTCTTGTTTGAACTTTTCTTCTCTAGCAGTAAAAATGGCATAGGCTTTTTTATAAAAATCTAAATAATCCGGATAGCGGTCGGCGATATAATCCAACACCTTATTCATTCCCGGTACCACGGCCGGAATAAAGCCATCCGGGAAATCTACCTTTTCGTTCACCGCTAAAGAATGCAGGCGAGCAAACCATTGGCCGGCTAGACTGACAATTTCTTCAATCATCGGCTTGTCTTGGCGATAAAGATAATGATGCAAATTATAGCCCTCCACGCCGCGATAGAAAACCGCGTTAAAATAATCGGAGAAAAATAAAGGATGTGGAATAGATAACCTGTCACCGGCAAAACCATGGCGCCAAAGAAAATCTAAGGCCAAGAAAAAAGTCTTGCGCGGTTCACTGCTGTGAGCCGCACAAAATATCGGTACAGTAGTGGTCTGCCCGGCTTTATTTTCTAAAATAGTAGAATACTCCACCACTACGTGATAAGTCTTGGTCCAGACATTTTTCTTGTGGCTGATAATTTTGATGTCTCGTACTTTAGGAAAATCAGGATAAAAAGCCGGCAGCTTGCGACGGAGCAAAGACAGAATATATTGTTCATCAAATAATTTATAGGCTTTATTCATATAATTTAAAAATGATAGCGCCAATGCTTTTCCCAAATCAAGCGCTTAATCGCTACCTGCATTTTCTCGGCTTTAATCTTGGTAGCTCGACTGGTTTGATCATGCAATGACCTAATGGCTCGCACCAATTCATTGATCCCCCGCTCCACTTCATCCGGGCTCCAAGCCGGCGCCCCAAAATTATGGCTCATGTCGCGACCGCTTGCCCACCAGAAAGTGCAGCTAGCTAGCCCTCGCACTAAATGCCAGCGGGCCCAATGATAGTTGCTATCCTTCTCATATTTTTTGATAACCGCCTGAGCTAAATCGGCTAGCTCCCAAAGAGAACGATGGATCTTGTTCTTCTTGTCCTGCCACAACGGGAAAACCACGCCGCTTTTCAACTCGGCCGCGGTAGTCTCCCAAGAACCGGAGGCCAATCTGATTTTTTTTATTTTATAAATACCATCTAAATATTCAGAAATTATTTTAGTCTTTAATTTTTTGTTTTTCGCCAATAGCTTTAGCTCCTTCTGATCTTCATGTCTCAAGCCATAGAGCTCGCCGTCGGTGGCGGTGACAAAAACCTTGTCCCGATTGTCGCTCTCAGCAATCAAGGCCTGGATAGAAGTTGGGACATAAGTATTGGACAGCTCTCGGGAACGGAAAATAATCCGCAGCGAACTTTCGGTATCAATATAAGAAATTTGATTATCCACTCTTTCCTTAGTTAGAATCGGATCCAAAATCAGCCATTCATAACCCAAAGATTTAATGAGCTTGCCGACTTTAGGACTATAGGCCATTTCCGGCAAGAAAAACCCACGCAATTTTTTAGCTCCCAAGAATCTTTCCAGGATTTCCGCCTGCTCTTTAATTTGCAATATAGCTTCCGCTTCGGAGATTAGAGGCAATAAAGGATGATAGGCGGCGGAGCCAACTAATTCAATCTGCCCCCGCGACACTAATTTTTTTAATTGCTTGATTAGTTTGTCTTCACCCATCTCAGACCAACGCAGCAACAAGCAGCCGGAAATATTAATGGTACAACGCAGCTGCGGATTCTTTTCCCAAAAAGCCAAAAGCGGCCGATAGCATTTGTTAATCGCCTCGCTGATATTATAGGGATCGGAATTGGCCGGTTGATAGAAATGAAGAAAATTAATCCAAGTCATATTAATCTTTTAGAGCCTTACGATAAAGCTTAATGTATTTTTTAGCCGGAATTTCCCAGCTGGAAGAAATCTGCATCACCTTCGCCACCAAAGCATTCCAGCTTTTCTGATCTTTGTAGTTTTCCAAAGCTCGAACCATGGCGCCATAAAGCGAATATTGATCATTGCCTTTAAAAGTAAAGCCGGTGCCCTGACTAGTGCCAGGATTATAATTGGAAACGGTGTCATAAAGTCCGCCCACTTCCCGCACCACCGGGATACAGCCATAACGCATGGCTTTGAGCTGATTAATGCCGCAAGGTTCATAAACGGAAGGCAACAAAAAGAAATCCGAACCGGCATACATTAAATTCTCAATCTTTTCATTGAAAGGCAGCCAAACTACTTTTTTAGGATGCAATTTATTCAAATGTTTTATCTCTTTAATATACTGCTTCTCCCCGTCGCCCATGAAAACGAATTGAACATCGTCTTTCAGGAGCTGTTTCATTAAACTTAAAATCAAATCAAAACCTTTTTGAAAAGTCAGGCGCGAAGTGGCGCAAAATAAAGGTGTCCGCGGCTCCAAGGCCAAGCCGGCCTTGCGCTGCAAAGCCTTCTTATTTTCAGCTTTGCCTTGCGGTTTTTTGTAGTTATAGTTTTTGGCCAGACTCTTATCAATCTCCGGATTATAAGCATGGTGTTCAATACCGTTAATAATCCCGAACAATCTTTCTTCCCTATTCTTTAAAATCCGATGCAAATCCTGGCCGAAATGCTTGGTCATGATTTCATTGCGATATTGTTCGCTAACGGTATTAATAATATCTGCCGACAAAATAGCCCGCTTGGCAAAATTAATAGTTTCAATAACCGGATTGGAAATATGAGGAATTTTCTTTTTACCATAGTCCCTATCCTCCACCGGTATTTCCCACCAATTATGACCCAACTGAAAAGCCAAATTATGAATAGTATAAATAGTTTTAGCTTTTTTCAAAGTTTTGGAATAGCGGAAATCGGTTTTGAGATAATAAGGAATCAGCCCAGTCTGCCAATCATGGCAATGAATAATATCCGCCTTGAATTTTAAAAGCGAAAGAAGCTTCAAAGCGGCCACATCAAAAATCAAGAAGCGGACATTCTCATGACTAGAGCCATAAAGATTCTTCTTGCGGGAAAAATATTTTTTATTTTCAATAAAATAGATTGGCAAATCGTCCATTAAATAACCTTGCCAATAATTAACTTCAATTTCTTCTTCGGAGTTTAAATAGATTTTTACATTGCTCAATATCAATTTCAAATGATTCTTTTTGGGATCAATTATCTGGCCATAAAAAGGGGTAATAGCAATCACTTCGTGGCCCAAGCGTTTGATGGCTTTAGGCAAACTGCGCGACACATCACCCAAGCCGCCCGTTTTGGAATACGGGGCAACTTCGGAAGCGATATGAACTATCCTTAATTTTTGGGCCATAAGTTTGTGGCGCTTAATGTTAAAGCCATTGCTAAGGCATCGGCTGCATCATCGGGCTGGGGAATTTCCTTAAGCCGCAAAAGCATCTTCACCATTTTTTGCACTTGCTTCTTGTCCGCCTTGCCATAGCAGGACACCGCCTGCTTGACCTGGCCGGGAGTAAATTCATAAATCGGTAAAGCATTCTGTTTTAAAATCAAAAGAGCCACGCCGCGGGCTTGGCCGACTACTAAAGCGGTCTTAACATTCTTATTAAAAAATAATTGTTCAATCGCCACCGCTTCCGGTTGATATTTTTTTATGATTCCATTTAATTCCTTGGCCAGCTGCACCAAGCGAGTCGGCAAATCAAATTTCAAACTGGTTTTAATGGAGCCATAGGCGACGCACTCGGGATTCTTTCCCGGCACAAGCTTAATCAAGCCGTACCCGGTGTCGGCGATGCCTGGATCAATTCCCAATATAATTTTTTGAGCCATAGTTAGGCGAGGTTGCTATAATAATCGCTTACGTCCTCATTGTCATCTAGCTCCTCTAATAGCTTGTCGATAGTATTTAAACTAGCTTCGTCTAAGTTTATTTTTTCTTTAGCCACATATTCAATGTTGGCCGATTCAATCTTTAAGCCTCTCTGTTCTAAATTGTTCTTTAGTTCCTGCAAGCTTTCCACGCGGCAATAGAGAGTGAGGCCCTCTTCTTCCACTTTCATATCATCTAAGCCTGAATCAATCAGCTCTAATTCTAATTCTTCGGTGTTTATTTTTTGAGCGTCAATTTCCGAGCGGTCAATCATAATCACGCCCTTCTGTTCAAAGTTCCACAAAACATTTCCTAAGGCTGCACCGTATTTAGACAAAGTATGGCGGACAGTGGAGGCGCTGCGATTTTTATTATCGGTAATACACTTGATAACTAATTGCAGGCCGCCTTGTCCCACGCCCTCATAATATAGTTCCGAAACCTGTTCGCCGCCCAATTCGCCAGTTCCCTTCTTAATAGCTCTTTCAATATTATCCTTAGGCATGCTCACGCTCCGAGCGCGGTCAACGGCCGCCCGCAAAGAAGGATTAGCATCAGGATCACCGCCGCCTCTGGCCGCGATGGTAATGATATTGGCCATCTTGGTAAAAACAGCGCCGCGTTTAGCGTCGACTACCGCTTTCTGTCGATGAGTTGTCGCCCATTTAGAGTGTCCGGACATAAAACAAAAAATTAACTTTATTATTTTCAGCTTAGCTTAAATTGCTAAAAAAATCAATCTAAATTATAATTAAACTATAAATAGTAAGCCCTATAATATGACATTAATCAATTTAAATCAAGCTGTCTTAAATGCCCTGGTTTTCTTCTCTAAAAACCGGCCGGCGCGCCTTAATTTATCCCAGTATAAAATGCCCTTGGTTATCGGTTCCGGCAATGCCTATAACACCGGCGCTATTCTTTTTTCCGGTCGCCCCATGATTTTAGCCAGCGAAAGCACTTTAACTGATACCATTAAGAACTATTCTCAATTAATTAAGAACAAAACCATAGACGCCGCCATCATTATCTCTGCTTCCGGCGGCAAAGACTCGGTTTGGGAGTTGGAACTGGCTAAGAAGTTAAAACTCAAAACCCATCTATTAACTTGCACCGCGGAGTCTCCGGCCGCCCGGCTAGCCGATACCGTTTCTCTCTATCGCCGTTTAAGCGAACCCTATACCTATAACACCTCTACCTATCTCGGCATGATTCTTTCTCAAACCCAGGAAGAGCCCAAAGATATTCTCAGCGCCATCAAGAAAATTAAACCAAACAAAAATCTAAAAAATTATTCCGCCTATGCCTTTGTTCTGCCTGACAGGTTTGCAGCGATAGTGGAAATGCTCAACATCAAAGGCCGGGAGCTCTTCGGCCCGAATTTAGTTTTCGCCGCTTATACCGTCGGTCAAGCCCGCCACGCTAAATTTGTTCAGCCATCAGAAAAAGAATTAGTAATTTCATTGGGGGTAGAAAACAAATATTTTGGAGAAAAAAAATCCCGCTGGGATATTAAGCTGCCTAAAAAAGCCCAACCCGGCTTGCTGTTGGCGCTTTCCTATTATATTACCGGCCTGATTCAAGAACAGAAGCCGCCTTACTTCAAAAAACATATCCAAAACTTCTGCCAAGACTACGGGCCTAAAGCCTACGGCAAAAAAGAAAAATTTGATTTGATAGTCCCGGGCAATTAATTTCTACTAAAATTTATGTATTTAAAAACAGGCGCTTTTTAGTCGCCTGTTTGATTTATCGATTTACTTTCTACTTAGAGAAAGATTGTTTCCTCTGGTTTGGGTCCAGTGGAAATCATTTTTGATCTCATACCAGTTTGTTTCTCAACAAAAGCTTTGATTACCAACAATTCTGCCGGCAAATCTTCTACTTTTTTGCCAACCAAGCTGATTTTCCAACCCGGGAACTCAGTGTAGACCGGCTGACAATGTTCTAATACCTCAACCGCCGGAATAGCGACTGACAAAGGATCACCATTATTAATTACATGCCTCCCAAATCGGTATAACGGGCCGTTATAAACATACTCAGTGCAAATTTTGATTACATCCAAGTCGTTTAAGACATCCAGTTTGGTTAAAATCGTATCCGGCCCCGACGACAACATAGCGTGTCGCAACAACGGCAAATCCAACCAGCCGACTCGACGTGGCCTCCGAGTTGTAGCTCCATACTCATTACCGGCTTTTCGAATAGCTACCCCCTGCTTATATTCATCCTGATCATTAATCGAAACATGGGTGATCTCTTCAGCTTCTCGACTGCCACCGAAATTACACCACTGGCCGGACGCTTCTCCACCTAACTCAGTGGGAAAAGGACCGCAACCAACTCGAGTCATATAGAAGCCCTTGATAATTCCCAAACTGATATCGACATCAGCTATGGTTAACCCTGCTCCTTTAGCTAAACCGGCAACGGTACAATCTGAAGACGTAACGAATGGGTAGGTCCCGTGATCAATACTCAACAAAGCTCCTTGCGCTCCTTCCAACAGAATCTTTTTTTGCCCAACCTGACTTTTTACTAAATCGTCAGCATCGTCAATGGAGTCTCGGAAGTTTAATGCATACTTTTGATACTGTTCAATGATTGCATCAATGTTAAATAGATTAGTCGGGTCATAATATATCCCACCATCCAGATGCTTTTCCTGCAAAATTTGCTGTATCAGCTCCGGATTATAGGAACGCAACAAGGCCATTTCTTCGGCTAAATGTTTTTTTAGCTTCTGGTAGAAGATATCTGTATTCAGCAAGTCATTCATTACCAGGCCATTACGGTCTAGGTGGCTAATGTAAGCTCGAACGATCCCTTTACCAGTAGTTCCAATCTTGCCCGAAGCTAACACCGCTTCTTTAGCGCGATCCAAAACTATATGAGTTGGCAAAATCATCTTGGCATTTAAAGCAACAACCAGATGATTATAAGTTAGGTTTTTACTCGCCAACAAAGCTAATTCACCGCTTAAGGTTTTTGGGTAAATTACCGTGCCTGATCCTATGACATTCATTTTGCCCAATTTATCATACAAGATACCGGAAGGTACAATATGAAACACGTGTTCTTCGTTATCTTGATAAATAGTATGACCGGCGTTATCGCCGCCGGTACCTCGCACAATTATGTCGGCCTGCTTGGCAAACAAATCGACGAATTTTCCTTTGCCAGTGTCGCCCCACTGTTTACAAGTGATGGCAATAACACCAGCGTCCTTGAATAAATTATTCTTTTCCATCTTATACTCAATTTTAATTACTACTTATTTGTGATGATAATTGGGAGCATCTTTAAAGCTCAACAACCCATGCGGGTGTGATTCAGCCAGGCCAGCTCCGGAAATTCGGAAAAAATCAGCCCGACTATGTAGGGCCAATAAATTTTTAGCACCCACGTAACCAAAACCAGAGGCGACTCCGCCTAATAGCTGAATGATTATAGCGGCTACATCGCCTTTATAATCAACCATCCCCTCCACACCTTCGGGAACTAATTTATCAAGTGCTGACTTCCCTTGGCCATACCGTTCGCGAGAAGCTTGGCTAGTAATCATAGCGCCCAAAGATCCCATACCGCGGTATATTTTCATCTGCCGTTCTCCGCTATAGATAACATCCCCAGGTGCTTCCGTGGTACCAGCCAAAAACTTTCCTAACATTACATTTTCTGCTCCAACGGCTAGGGCGATAACTATATCGCCGGAATGTTCAATTCCTCCGTCAGCACAAATTGGCACGTCAGAACCGCGAATAGCCTTAGCGCACTTATAAACAGCCGTTACTTGCGGGCAACCCACTCCAGCAATTACTCGGGTAGTACAAATTGACCCCGGCCCTTGTCCGACTCTAATTCCATCAGCTCCGGCAGCGACCAAACGTTTAGCCGAATCGCCTTCGGATATATTGCCAGCTACTACATCAATTTGGGGATAATTTTTTTTGATGTACTTAATGGTATTGACCATAGTTCTGGTATCACCATGAGCCGTATCAATTACCACCACATCAACTTTTTCTTTAGCCAGCGCCGCTAAGCGCTCTACTAAATCTTTGCCCACTCCGATAGCGGCTCCAGCGCGCAATTGGCCATTAGCATCTAAGGTATAATTCCTGGGGTTACCAGAAATTATTCTTTCTACGTCAACCCAGGTATAAATTCCCAAGAATAAACCGTGGGCATCAAAAATAGGAAGAATATTTTTATGATTATCCTTCATCTTCTGATACGCACCCATGACGCCAATGTCTGGTCCGGCGCTAACAATTTCCTTGGCCATGATGTCAGAAACCTTTTTATTTTCGTCGTCACAATACTTAAAACTATTTTCAGTAACTATGCCAACGATGTTTCCTTTTCCATCCTCGACCGGAAAACTAAAGAATTTGTACTCCTTCTCAGCGCGCATTTTCAAGACAGCGCCCACTGTATCGTTTACGGAGACACAAACCGGGTCCGAAATAAAAGCATTAAGATAGTGCTTTACCTTTCGCACCTCAGCTGCTTGAATTTCCGGCGGCAAACTTTTGTGAATGATCCCTAGCCCGCCGAGGAGAGCCATAGCAATTGCCATTTTGCTCTCAGTGACTGTGTCCATAGGCGAACTCACGACCGGAATATGTAACTTTATATTACGAGAAAATCGTCCCCCCAAATCAGCTGTCTGAGGTAGTACATTAGAATACTGCGTTCGTAAACGAACGTCTCCAAAGCTGAGCGCCAAGCCCAGTTTGTCCATTTTTGCAAAAAAAGCGTCACACTTTTTCATTATGTTCCTCCTAGTTTAAAGGTTTATAATTAATTTATTTGGTTTTTAAACAACAGATCGACGTTAAAACGCCGATTGGTTATTTTATTTTAAAAGACCCGAAAAGTCAAATAAAAAACCACCGAGTTAACGGTGATTTTAAATGGTCTTAAGTCTAATAGTTTATTTCCGCCGCCCCTGATTTCTCACTTTCTCAATAGCCGCTTTTATTTTTTTCTGATCGCCTAAATAATAATGTCTAATCGGCCGCAATTTTTTATCCAGTTCATAAACTAACGGTACGCCGAAGGGTAAATTAAGTTGAACTATTTCCTGGTTAGGAATCTTATCCAAATATTGAATGATCGCGCGGAAAGCATTGCCATGACCGGAGATGATGATTTTCTTGCCTTGCTTGATTCTAGGAACAATCTGTTTTTTCCAATAAGGCAAAACTCTTTTAATCACATCCGCCAGACATTCCGTCTCCGGAATCTTAGCTTCGGCAAAACGAGGATCATTATTAATTATCTGCCGATACTTATTCTGCTCGCTAATTTTAGGTGGACGGATATCATAGCTGCGCCGCCACTTCATAAATTGCTCCAGGCCGAATTTTTTTAAAGTCTGGCTTTTATTTTTGCCGGTTAAATCGCCATAGTGTCTTTCGGATAACTGCCAAGGCTTCTCCACTGGCACCCAATCCAAATCCATTTCCGTCAAAACGATATCTAAGGTCTTGATTGCTCGACTCAAAGGCGAAGCGAAAGCATAATCAAAAAAATATTTATTCTTTTTTAATATCTTCCCGGCAGCCAAGGCCTCTTTCTCCCCCTGCGGCGACAAATGAGAGTCGTACCAACCGCAAAACAAATTTTTTTTGTTCCACTCGCTTTCTCCATGGCGAACAAAGACTATTTTAAACATAAAATATGAGAGAATTAATTAATCTATCTATATTATATAGAATTTTTACTCATTTGACTACCGCGCGCCAAAAATGATACCATTTAGATATTATAATTTCATGTCAAAAGCTCCAAATTTGACCAAACAAATACTCATAAACACCTTAATCCCGTTCCTGAAGATCCTCATCTTTCTCAAAAAAGTAATAACTACTTTTTTTCTTTTGTTAGTCTTTAAACCGTTAAAATGGCTGATTTCTACCTTGCTCTATCGTCCGACCATTAAGATCTACGGGACTTATCTCTTAAACCTTAAACGTTTGCGAGCCGTGGGATTAAAACACAATCCTCGGCTATTTTTAATAAAAAAGTTTTCCGTGCCGATAATCATCACTTTGATTTTTCTGGCAGTCGTTTTAAATAATCTCATCTCCTCTCCTAACTTCGGCGAACTGGCCAATCGGATGCATAAATCAATCGCCGCTTCTTTAGTTAAAAATGAATTTGATACCGGTACTACCGAAGAACTAATCACCGAGACCATGGATATGTCGGCTATCTGTTCCAGCACACCGGCTAAATATCAAAGTACCAATAGCATCTTGAAGCCGCAACCGAAAATCACCACCAATACCACTCCGACTGATAGCGGCAAAGCGGCATTATGTTTAGTGAGAAATAATGATACTTTAATCCGACCGGATATTTTAACTACCGGTTCCAGCGTAGTGACCGCTCCGGAAAGACGCAGCATAGTGGAATACACTGTGAAAGCTGGCGATACCATTAGTACTATCGCCCGCCAATTCGGCGTGACGGTCAATACCATCCTCTGGGCCAACAGCTTGTCCGCTAACAGTACCATTCGTCAGGGTGATAAATTAAATATCCCTCCGGTCACCGGCGTGGTTCACAAAGTGGCTAGCGGCGAAACCATTAGAGCTATTGCTAACAAGTATGGCGTCTCGGCTGATACTATCATCGCCTCTAACGGCTTGGATGATTCCGGCAAATTGAGAATTGGCCAGAGTTTGATTATTCCGGGCGGACAAAAAACCGCTACGGCCACCAGAACCACCACTACTTATCGCGCCGTGGATATCGTCAAAGATATTGTAAAACCGTCTAACGCTAAACCGCAGGGCGGCAAGATGCAATGGCCGACTGTCGGTTATCGCATCACTCAATACTATTCTTGGCGCCATACCGGTTTAGATATTGCTAACAAAACCGGCACTCCGCTCTATGCGGCTGAAAGCGGTACTGTGGAGAAAGCTGGCTGGAACAGCGGCGGCTATGGCAACATGGTTTTAGTTAACCATGGCGGCGGTATTAAAACCCGCTATGCTCATTTATCTAAAATCTATGTCCAACCGGGCGAAAGCGTGGAAAGAGGCCAGGTCGTCGGCCTAATGGGTTCCACCGGTCGTTCCACCGGTCCGCATATTCACTTTGAAGTCATTGTTAATGGCCGCAATCTAAATCCACTTAATTATATTAAATAAAAATATATGAACTTTGTTATTGGTCTGATCGTCGTGGCTCTAGGGGTGGTTCTTGTTATAAAAACCGAATGGTTCCTACAAAACTTTGGTCGTATTGCTTGGTTTGAATCTAAATTCGGCGCTGAAGGCGGCTCACGCTTAGGGTACAAGCTGGTCGGCGTAGTCTTTATTTTCTTTGGTTTATTGGTCATGACCGGATTAATTGGCGGCTTCTTGGGCTGGGCACTATCGCCGCTCTTGAAATATAATACATAATTCGCTAGAGTATATAAGTCTTGGGCCTTTAGCTCAGCTGGCTAGAGCACCTGCTTTGCAAGCAGGGGGTCAAGGGTTCGAATCCCTTAAGGTCCACAATTTAAAAAGGCTGTCGTGGTGACAGCCTTTTTTCTTAACTAATAATTGATTGGGCCACCCGAGAAATCTCAGGTGTCCAAATTTCTTTCCCAAAACCGGGCACAATCTCCGTCGCCAGCTCCATATCATCAAATTGGTTTCCCAATACATCACAAAGCATGTAATAATTGCGGAATTTAACGCATTGCTCTATGGCATAAAGGACATACTCCAATCTTTCAGCGACCGCGAAACGGAGAGCTTCCTGTTTGTGGGTGAAAAGGAGCGATTCTAAATCATCCCTGATCCCTTGCGGAAACACGTTCCAATTCGGTGGCTGGCTTTGTTCATAATTAGCTCTTTTGAGTGGATGAACAAATTGCAGCAGGAAGGCGCGGCGGAAGAAATTAAAAGTTTCAGTGTCCAGCTCCGAAAAGCTGTCGACAAAACTATAGTACTCTTCCAGATCGTTAAGGTCAGTCTTGGTTCCAAAGGGATGATCCACCTTTTTGATACCTTCGCCCCAATCATGAATAGCAAAAGAGATAGTGAGCAGATGGTGATCAAAGCGACATCCGATCGGCAAATACTTTTCCAGCCTGACCCCCATCAAAGTACCCAATACCGTCATCCCTAAAGAATGTTCGGTAACACTCTGAGGGCGAAAATCCAACTTCGGGTCTAAATAGGTTTTAGGCGGTTTCCAATCTTTTGGCCAAAAGCGGCTCCAACGACAAACATCGCTGGTAATAGTTTGGGCTTCAATGTTTATTGTAAACAAAGCCCCAAATTGCTGTTGGAGAAGACAAGCGGCTTCATAAATCTTAGTTTCTTCCATTTTAAGGTGCTTTTATTAGACATAGTTTGACCTTCTAAAATACCGCTTCTCCTCTCTTTTGTCAATTGGGAAATAAAGGTATAATAGAAGTATGAAAAAAGTAATGTATTACCTCCCCAGGATCTTGGGTCTGCTAATCACCGCCTTCTTTGCCCTCTTTATTTTAGAGGGTTTTGATCCGCAGTTTGGTTGGCAATCCGGCCTGGCCCATTTAGCTGTCGCCGTTGTAGCTCTAGGAGCTACAATTCTAGCTTGGAAAAAACCCAGAATCGGCGGCTGGCTATTTATCGCCTTCGGTCTTTGGTATTTAATCACTGCTCTGCACGGAGAATGGTGGAGCGGATTAATTACCGGCGGAGTCCCTTTGCTGACCGGGCTATTATTCCTGTGGGATGGTTATAAAAATAAACAAAAATAAATGAGTTTTCTCAACATCCTCTTCATCGCCGTCGGCTTAGCCATGGATTGTTTTGCGGTTTCCCTGTCAGCCGGCGCGGCAATGGGCAAATTAAGATTAGCTATTAAAATATCTATATTCTTCGGCGTCTTCCAGGCCGGCATGTTTTTCTTGGGCTGGTTAGCTGGTTTCGGATTCCGTCACTTCATTCAAGGCGTCGACCACTGGATAGCTTTAATCCTCTTGGCTTTCGTGGGCGGGAAAATGCTCTATGAAGCTATAAAAGACAAACAAGAAAAAAAGATCAACTTCGCCAGCAACAAGATGATTGTGCTCTTGGCCATAGCCACCAGCATTGACGCTCTAGCTGTCGGCATCAGTTTCGCCTTCTTAAAAACTGATTTAATCCTACCGACCATCATTATCGGCTTAATGTCCTTCGGTCTAGCTTTCCTCGGCAACTTCATCGGCAAGAAAGCCAGCGATATCATGGGACGCAAAGCCGAAATAGTGGGCGGAATAATATTGATTCTTATTGGAATAAAAATATTTTTAGAACACGTCCTCTAAATATTTCTTCAAATTAAAAAACAGGGTCACCCCTGTTTTAAAAATCATTAATCTTTTATTCCAAACAACAGTCAATAGCCTTCTTCACCAGCTCCCCCATCTTTCCCAAAAAGCCGTTCTTCTTTTTATCATGTTTATTCAAAGCGGCGTCATCAATTTTCTTAATATCTCCGCTATTAATAACTTTCATATTCATACCCCAGAACAAGGAATAGAGGTTATAGGCTTTCTCAAAGAAATCATAGGCCTCCTCTTTCTTCCCTCTTCCCAAAGCCTTGGTTCCGACCTCCATCAATCTCATGGAAGCGGCTAAAAGATGTTTAGAAATACACCAGGCTTCGCCTTCATAATCTTTAATTAATTTCTTCATCAATTCTTTGCGCATCTCCCGAGCCACATTAATCATTTCATAAAATTCCGGATTGCCGGTCTTAGCGCCCGAAAAGAAAAAATGCTCTTCAATGCTCACCAAGTTCATAATAGCGATACTCAAATCCTGATCGGAGGATAAATCTAATTTATTATCCTTTTTTAAATTGTCCATCTTATCCACGAACTGCTGCAGATCTTTTTGGTCAATCATATATTTAACGGGTTAGAAAATAAAAGAAAACACTAAAGATAATTAAAGAGGACACTGGCATAACTACTTTCTGCAAAGGAAAATAAGCGCGGCCGCCATTCTTTTTCTTTAAGAAATGATACCAGGCGCCGGTGAGATAAAAAACGATGCTGCCGATTATCAACCCTAAAATCAACTTGTCCATTCCCCAGAAGCGGTTAAAAGGATGACCGACTATTTCCATATAATACATCGGGATAATAACGGTGCCATAATAGAAAAGAAAAACTAAAAGCGCCCACCAAGGAGATTGCACTTTTTTCTTTCTTAGCCAATCTATAGTCCAAAAAGAAACGGAGACTAATAATCCCCCCACCCATAATCCGGTAATCGTATCATCTATTCCAAAATAACGAGACAATCCAACGCCGGCTCCAACCGCCACGGTACAAACCGGACAAAAAGCTAATACTGATTTAGCGGATAATAAAAAAAATGACGCGGCAATAAAAATTAGTTTCTTCATATACTCAATTTCTGTTTAAAGTAATTAATAATATCTTCGTCGCCTAAATAACATTGGCCATCGGCATAAAACATCGGTACGCCTAAATTATTCTGATCCAATTTGCACTCTTTAGACTTATCACTAAAAAGCTGGGCGTTAGACCGATCGCCGTTGACCTCCACTTCGCTAAAAGAATATTGTTCCCGTATTTGATTCTGAGTAATAAACTCTTCCACATTCTGGCAATGCGGGCAAGAAGTTTTAAAAAATAAAATCGGCTTGGTATCCACAACTTTTCCGCCGCCGCAACCGGCGAGGAACAAGCTAAAAACCAAGGAAAGTGATAAAAATAAAGCTTTTTTTCTCATAAAATTAATGGCTAATTGCTAAGTCTAATATACTATATTTTAAGAAAATAAAAAAGGCCTTCCGGGGAAGACCTGTTTTCGGCTAGGCGCTTATTTCTAGCCAAGCTTTTTTGAGTTGGATATTGGTTAAAGGATTAACCGGCCGCAAGGGAATATCAATCAGCTGCGGGCTGTATTTTTCCAAAGAATTCGACTCACTCCAGCTATAAGCCACCATTTCTTGGTGAATTCTTTCCAATACCAGCATTTGCAAATGCCGGTTAGCTTCCAATAAACTCTCCTGAATAATTTCCGTCAAAGAACACCCCCGATCGAAATAAGGGACCAGTTCTTCCGGTTCAAAATCCCGAGTTTGCTCCAAAGTGAAAAAAACTCGTCCTTTGACTTTAATATTCAAAAGTGGGCTTTTGATCATTGGGAATTCAAAGCTGCCGGTTTTCTCCGCCAGGCAATCAACTCCTAAATAATAGAACTCCCGGCGACGGCATTTCAAACTGGCTTTTTTGAGCTCAGATACCCGACCGGCTTCTCGAACAAAAACGATTCGATTCGGCTGGTCGTGAAGTACCACTCTGAGGCTTAGGTTGTAAAAAATCAGAGTAGGCACTAAGAAAAAAAGCAAACCAGCGATATGAATACCCATTGGCCACTTTGGCCAATCAAACGCTTCTGCCGCCAACGGGCTGGCAAGAACAATCAAAAAACTGATGAACGAAACCAAGAGCAATCTAAAAAATAACTTTTTCATTGTGTTTTACCCTCCTCTTAATTGTTTTAGTGTACGAATTGATTTTTTAGCCTATCATTAATATGCTTGGCAGTCAATAAAAAAGGCCCTCCGCGGAAGGCCCTAATTTCATTCTGCCCATTCTAACCAGGCCTTTTTAACCTTAATGTTAGACAAAGGGCTGGAGGTATTCAGATGAACACAGCCTAGATCAGGATAGTCCTTGAACCCCAGGCCGGTAGCATAATCTTTATCCATTTCCTTATTAACCTTCTTTAAAAGGATGATCTTCCATTGCGGATTAGCCTCCAAGATTGCTGACTTGATAATTTCGTTTAACGAAAGACTCTCAATCCCGTTCTTCTCGAACAACGCCCGGATTTCTTCCAAAACAAATTCGCCGGTCTGCTCTAAGGTGAATGATATCTTTCCTTGAACATCCAAACGGAAAATTTTGCTTTTTAACACCGGAAAGTCAAAGCTGCTGGTGCCTTTTTCCAGGATGCCGAGATTAAGGTAATAGATTTTGAGCCTCGGACGGCGAAATATTTCCCGCCTGAGTTCAAACCATTTCCCCTTTTGCTTGATAAATATCGCCATTCCTTTACGAGGAGCAATTACGGAGCTTCCCAACCCTAAAGCGATAAGAGATAACATGCAAGACGCAAGAAAAGCTACAAACATCCAAAGGCGAAAATGAATAGCGGGGTTGAAGATCACCACAAACCCAAATCCGACATACAAAGATGCGATAATCAAAAAAATGTGACACAACCACTTAAACAGTTTTTTCATTATTATACCCTCCTATTTGTTAATATACAGATTATTAATTTTAATATCTGACTCTACCATGAACCAAAACAACAGTCAATATCAATTAATTCCAAAACGTCCCAAAAAATGATATAATAGACCCATGAAAAAAACTACTCCCAAATTAATAATCATTGATGGTAATGCCATTATTCATCGCAGTTTTCACGCTTTGCCACCGACCATGACCACAAAATCCGGCCAAATAGTCAACGCCGTCTATGGCTTCTCTCTTTTTCTGCTGAAAGCTCTCACCGAGTTCCAACCCGAATATGTCGCCTTGACCTTTGACCGAGCCGCTCCGACTTTTCGGCACAAAGAATATGTAGAATACAAAGCCACCCGAACCAAAGCCCCCGATGAGCTCTATGATCAGATTCCCTATGCTAAAAAAGTAGCCACCGCCTTGAATATTCCTATTTTTGAATTAGACGGCTATGAAGCCGACGACTTGATAGGCACGATAGTAAATAGAGTGGATAGCCAGGTGGAAAAAATTATCATCACCGGTGATATGGACACCTTGCAACTCATTAATGACCATACCAAAGTTTACACCATGAGCCGCGGGCTAACTGATAGCGTTTTATATGACGCCGATTTAGTAAAAGAACGCTATGGCGTCACCCCAAAACAAATAATCGATTACAAAGCTTTGCGCGGCGATGTTAGCGATAACATCCCGGGAGTCAAAGGCATCGGCGAAAAAACCGCCAGCGAGTTATTACAAAAATTCAAAACTTTAGACGGCGTCTATCAGGCCGCCGAAAAAGAAGACCAGAAAATCAAAGAAAGAACTTTGGAGCTTTTAATTACCCATAAAAAGGAAGCCTATCTCAGCCAAAAGTTAGCCACCATTGAACAACAGGCGCCCATTAAATTCGCTCTGGATGATTGCCGCTTCCAGCTTTCCAACCGCAGTCAGGCTCTAGAACTATTTAGCGAATTAGAATTCAAATCATTAATTCCCAAATTAAACGCTCTGAGCTTCGGCTCTAACGTCAAGGAAGAAAAGCCGACTGACAAATTCGCTCGCGACTTAAAACAATTTAATTATCATCTCATCAGCAGCGAAAAAGAGTTAAAAGCTTTAATCACTAAATTAAAAACCCAAAAACTAATCGCCATAGATACTGAGACCACTTCTCTGGATCCTTTAAAGGCAGAAATATTGGGAATATCATTGAGCTACAAAGAAAAAGAAGCCTATTACATCCCCATATATAGAAACCAAGGCCAAAGCGCCCATCCCCAAGCCCCCAACCTATTTAATCAAAATCAAGTTCCAGCAAAAAAAGAATCTCATCCTTGGCTCAAACTGATTGCCCCAATTTTGGCTGACGAGAAAATAAAAAAAGGCGGCCATAATTTAAAATATGATTTGCGCATCTTGGAGAATCAAGGACTAGAGGTCAACGGTCTCTATTTGGATTCCATGATCGCCTCCTATCTTCTCAATCCAGAAAACCGCCAACACGGTTTAGACGCTTTGTCGTTTAACGAATTGGGGTTAGAAAAGATAAATCACAAAGATCTTTTCGGAGAAAAAGAAAAAAATCTGGATTTCTCCACCCTGCCTCTAGAAAAATTATATATCTACGCCTGCGAAGACGCCGATTGTACTTTTAGGTTGTTAAAAAAACTGGAAGCCAGATTAAAAAAAGAAAAACTTTTTGACCTGTGCGAAAACATTGAAATGCCACTCATCAAAGTCTTGGCGCATATGGAAGATACTGGCATTCTAATCGCTCCGCAGAGATTAAGCGCCATGGCTAAAATTTTAAACAAAAAATTAACAGCCCTAGAAAAAGAAATCCATATCCTGGCCAAAGAAAAATTCAATATTAATTCTCCGAAACAATTAAAAGAAATTTTATTTGATAAACTGGCGCTGGAAACTAAGGGCATTAAAAAAACTAAAACCGGCATTTCCACGGCGGCTGAGGAATTGGAAAAATTAAAAGATCTCCATCCGATTATCCCTTTAATTCAAGAACAGAGAGAGTTAAGCAAATTATTAAACACCTATATTGAAGCCTTGCCGGAGTTAATTAATCCCCGTACCAAAAGAATTCACACCAGTTTCAACCAAACCATCGCCGCTACCGGCCGCCTGTCTTCCACTGACCCAAATCTACAAAACATTCCGGCCCGCACCGAATTAGGCCAAAAAATCCGTACCGCTTTCATCGCTCCTCCCGGATACAAACTACTCAGCTTAGATTATTCCCAGGTTGAGTTGCGTCTAGCGGCTTCCATGTCCGGTGACAAAAAAATGATTCAAGCGTTTTTAAACAATGTTGATATTCATACCACTACCGCCGCGGCTATCTTAGGACTGCCGTTAGAAAAAGTTACCCCAGCCCTACGGCGCGAAGCTAAAGCCGTCAATTTTGGCATCATCTATGGCCAAGGGCCGCATGGACTAAGTCAAAGCGCCGGCATACCCTATAACCAAGCCCGGGAGTTTATCGAAAAATATTTCTCCGTCTACTCCGGCGTCAAAAAATTCTTAGACCAGACAATCGCTCAAGCCAAGAAAGAAGGCTATGTAGAAACCCTCTTTGGCCGGCGCCGCTATTTGCCGGAGATAAACTCCTCCATAGTTAACTTGCAAAAATCAGCTGAGAGAATGGCCGTAAATACTCCTTTCCAAGGGACAGCCGCCGACATGATTAAATTAGCCATGATCAAAATCGCTAAAATGATTGACGGCCGCGACGATATCAAGATGATTCTCCAAGTGCATGATGAATTAATGTTTGAAATAAAAGAAGCCGCCGTTTCCCGCTATGCTGGTGAGATAAAAAAAATCATGGAAGAAGTCATCAAATTAAAAGTTCCGATTATCGCCGATATCAAGATTGGAGACAACTGGGGAGAAATGGAAAAATAAAAAATGGGTCAGATACTATCCAATCCCATTTTAGCTTCTGCCCACGCTAAGCGTAAGAATACTATTAGCAAAAACTGATTGCGCGTTCTCCGCCAAAAAGGAGACCAGCCGGAGTCTTCCACTTCCCGAGAAATAAAACTATAGATAATTCGGAAAATAGTGAGAGACAACACATTAGCCGTTAGTCCATAGAGAGCGCCTCGAAAATAATAGGAAGCTACCAGTCCCGCGACGGCCGCGACGACAATGAAGACAACTTCCAATTTCAAGCGGCGATAGAACTTAAAGAAAATCAGATTGACGAGCCCCCAAGCCCAGATGAATAGGATATCATACCAATGCGACAGACAAAAATTAGCCGGCAGAGGTAAACGAACCAATTCTTCAAGATCCTGAGGAGTCATGCAAGGCATAAAGCCATTGCGCCAATAGTTGAAAACGACAATCACCACAGCGATAGGCAAGATATAAAACAAAGAAAAAAGTAAAAGAGGCTGTACCCGACGGTTTTCCTCTTTCAATTGCGCCTTAATTTTTCCCGGCACTAGACCCAACTTAATGGCCAAGGGCAGAAAAACGGCGACTAGCAAAAGAAGCAACGAAGTAAGCATATTAAACCCTCCCTTAATTTAAACTTGTTATTTTTCAAGAACTACTTTAAATTATAGGATTAGAGACCAATATATGTCAAATAAAATTAAAGCCACTAAACCTGCATCTCCCTATACTAGTTTTGTCTTCCAAAAATACAGCTTCAACCCGAAATCCGGACAAGCTCTGTTTTATTATGCTTTTGACAACAAACTGACCTTTTGTGAAAAATTGCAGCTACCCAAGGCCACCATTAATCGAAAAATCAACCAATCAATATTAGATGCCGCCCTATTCAATTTGCATCTGGCTTTAGGGTTAAGCTACTACAAAGCCTATTGCCCGGCAAAAATTATTATCAAATCCGGCCAGCTAAATGCCGTCCAAGCCAAGTTCTGGAATAACCTATACCAAAAAGGATTAGGAGAGTTTTCCTATAAGAATAAACTGGATTTAAGAAACTGGATTAACTTCCCGGCTAACGCTAAAAATATCGCTAAGGCAGAAAAGATAAATCTTCAGGACCGCTCCTTATCCCTCATCGGCGGCGGCAAAGATTCTTGTCTAGCGGCGGAGATGTTAAAAGCCGAGCAGCAAGACTTTGCTCTTTTCAGCTTAGGCGATAGCCCCATCCAATCCGAAACCAGCCGACTAGTTGGAAAAAAACGAATTATCATCAATCGGACTATTGATTCCCAGCTTTTTACTTTAAATCAAGCCGGCGCTTATAACGGCCATGTTCCGATTTCATCCATCTACGCTTTTAGCGCGGTCTTAGCAGCCATCCTCTATGACTATCGCCACATCATTTTAGCTAATGAGCGCAGCGCTAACTTCGGCAACTTAAATTATTTGGGCCAAGAGATAAATCATCAATACAGCAAGAGCTTTGAGTTTGAATTGGAATTGGCGCAATACATTAACGACTTCATCACTCCGGAATTAAAATACTTCAGTTTGTTGCGCCGCTATTCTGAGTTGCGCATCATGGCTGAATTTTCTCGTCTGCCTAAATATCTGCCGGCTTTTTCTAGCTGTAATAGAAACTTCAAGATCACTAAACAATCCCAAACCAAATGGTGCGGCGAATGTCCCAAGTGCGCTTTCTCCTTTAATTTGCTCTCCGCGTTCATTCCCATGGACAAATTAGTCAAAATATTTAAAAAGAATCTCTACCAAGATCAAAACTTATTACCGCTCTTCTTGGAACTCTGGGGACAAAAAAATTTCAAACCTTTTGATTGCGTCGGCGAGCCGCAAGAAGCTTTAGCGGCCAGCCTCTTAGCCTTAAAGCAAAAAGGCTACGGCCAAACTTTTGTCTTAAAACATTTTGCTAAAAATGTCCGGCCGAAAATAAAAAATCCGGAAAAACTAATTACCGACAATTTATCATTAAAGCCGGGGCACCACTTGCCGGAAAGTTTTCAAAAAATTATCATCCTCGGCTATGGCCAAGAAGGACAAGCGGCCGTGAAATATTTCCATTCTCTCTATCCCCACAAAATATTGACTGTGGCGGATCAAAAACCATTAGCCAAAAAAGAAAAAAATATTATTTTCCGCAGTGGAAAAAACTATCTCTCCACTCTTTCTGACTTTGATCTAATTATTAAAAGCCCGGGCATCCCTAGCGACTTACCGGAAATAGTGGCCGCTGAAAAAAATGGCAGCCAAGTCACCACTAATACCAATCTCTTCTTTCAGAAAGCTCCGGGATTAATAATCGGCGTCACTGGCACTAAGGGAAAAAGCACTACTTCAAAATTAATCTATGAGATTCTCAAACAGTCAGGATTAAACGCCAAGCTAGCCGGCAATATCGGCGGCAACGACCCATTAGCCTATCTCCGAGCAGGCAATCAGAAAAATCCGATTTTTGTTTATGAACTCTCTTCCTATCAACTCTCCACCCTGCCCCAAAGCCCGCAAATTAGCGTCTTTTTAAATATTTTCCCCGATCACCTACCCTATCATCATGGACTTACAGGATACCAAAAAGCCAAAGCTAATATCAGTAAATACCAGACGAAGACGGATTTCTTGGTCTATAATTCGCAATACCCTTTTATCAAAAACCTGGCTCGAAAAACTCCGGCTAAAGCCATTGATTATTTGCAAACCTGTGCCTTAAAAAATGGCTGGATAACCTACCGGCAAGAAAAAATAATTCCCAGCGCGGAAATAAAATTATTAGGACAGCATAATCTGGAAAATATTATGGCTGCTATTTGCGTCGCTAAGATATTAAAGATAGAAAACCATAATATTCGGTTAGCTCTAAAAAAATTTCATAACCTAAAACATCGCTTAGAGCTCGTAGGTACTTTTCAGGGCATCACTTTCTATGATGATGCTATTTCCACTACTCCCGAATCAACTTTAGCGGCCATTGAAACTTTAAAAGACAAACTAGAGACGATTTTCCTGGGCGGGCAGGATCGCGGCTATAAATTTCAGAAACTAGCTAAACGCTTAATGGAATTAAATATCAAAAATGTGGTATTATTTCCGGACAGCGGTGCTAAAATCTGGCGGACTATCCAAGCAGAAGCTAAAAAACAAAAAAAGAAATTGCCCCAGATGATTAACACCAGCTCCATGGCTCAAGCTGTCAAATTCGCTTATCAAAAAACTGCCATTGGAAAAATTTGTTTGCTCTCCACCGCTTCCCCCAGTTATAGCATCTTCAAAAACTTTACAGACAAGGGCGATCAGTTTCAAGCCAACATCAAAAAACATTAATTAAGTTATGATTATATTCTTCTACGGACAAAATGATTTTAAGGCCCGGCAAAAAATCAAAGAGCTCAAAGAAAAATTCTATCGCGAGGTAGAAAACAGCGAGCATAGCCTAAACTCTATTGACGGTGCTAATTGTGATTTGGCGGCTTTAGCCAATAACTTAAGCAGCGGCTCTTTGTTTACCCAAAAAAGAATGACCATCATTGAGAATCTTTTCAATTCTCACAAACCGACCCTCTATCCGGAGGTCTTAAACTATTTGCAAGAAAACCGCCTAGCCGAATCCCCGGACATCGTGCTCTTTTTTGATCCTTCCCTCTTTAACGACCGTGGCAAGACCATGAAACAAGTCGGCGATTCGCCGCGCCCGCTAAACGCCAGTGAAAAACCTTTGTTTGATTTTCTGAGCCACCAAAAATTCGCTCAAGAATATGCCCCCCTTTCCAATAGTGAATTAATCAGTTGGCTAAAAGCCGAAGCGAAAGAAAACGGCAGCAGCTTAGATAGTAGCGCGGCGCAAACATTAATCTCTTTAGCCGGCGATGATCTTTGGCTGCTATCCCACGAAATCGCCAAGCTAGCTCACTACAAAAGACCGGAAGAAATAAAAATAGCCGATGTCAAAAAATTCGTTTCGGGCAGTATTGATGAAAACATCTTTGCCTTGACCGATGCCATTAGCCAAAAAAACAAAGGGTTAGCTGTGAAACTTTTAGAAGACCAGGCTCAACTAGGCATTCCCTTAGAATATGTTTTAGTAATGATTAGGCGTCAAATTAGAATACTGAAGCAATTGAAACAAGCTGACTTGGCCGGCAGTTCGGCTACTGAAATTACCACCGCCTGCAAATTTCATCCTTTTGTGGTGAAAAAAGGGCTGGAACAAGCCCGCCGGTTTATGGAAGCTGACTTGGAAAAAATGCTTAAAAAGCTGATGGATATTGATAGGGCCAACAAAATTGGCAGTGGCGACCCGCAAACTTTAATTGATCTCCTGATTTCCGAGCTTTAAACGGCCAAAACCTCTTGCTTTTTTATTTTGTTTATTATATATTTAGAAAAGCAAGAATTCCTTAGCTTTTTTTGTGTTTAAGGGCAATTAGCTCAGTTGGTTAGAGCGCAACACTGATAATGTTGAGGTCGGAGGTTCGAATCCTCCATTGCCCACTTTTTTAATTATCGCGGGGTAGAGCAGTGGCAGCTCGTCGGGCCCATAACCCGAAGGTCGTCGGTTCGAATCCGACCCCCGCAACACAATAGGCCTCGGTAGCTCAGTGGTAGAGCAAACGACTGAAAATCGTTGTGTCGTCAGTTCGATTCTGACCCGGGGCACCAGGAAATGATTAAACCCATGACTCATGGGTTTAATTTTAGGGAAAGGCGGGGTGTAGCCCAGAGGCTAAGGCGCTTGCTTTGGGAGCAAGAGATCGTGGGTTCGATTCCCACCACCCCGACAGCCGTTTCTTGATTTTTATTTGATTCCATGTTATTATTTTAATGTTTTTATAATTTTTTAAACTAATATGCCTAATAAAAAATCAGCCAAAAAAGAATTGCGCAAGAATGTTAAACGCAATAAGCAGAATGAAGAAATGTCTCAAGCCATGAAAAACCTGGTCAAGGACAGCCAAAAAGCTATCACTTTAGGAAAAAAGGAGATCAAGAAGGATATCACTAAGACCATCAAAGCTATTGATAAATTAGTTAAGAAAGGAATCCTCAAGGAAAATACCGCTTCCCGCAAGAAATCTAAACTACAAAAGAAAGTTAACAAAGTAAAATAGTTTTATAATTAATTTGCCTCTTCTTGGTTAGGGTCTACCCCTATCTCGGAAGCAGGAACGCAACAGTCTATGTTAGACAAAAAAGCTAAGGAAAAGCTAATCAAAAAATTCCGCACCCACGAGAGCGATACTGGCTCTCCGCAGGTCCAAATCGCTATTTTATCAGCCGAAATTGATGAATTAGCCGAGCATTTAAAGGCTCATAAGCATGACTACTCTTCTCGCCGCGGGTTACTTAAAAAAGTAGCTGAACGCCGCCGCTTATTAAAGTATTTGCAGAAAGAGAACGCCGATGCTTTTAAAGAGTTGGCCTTAAAACTGAAATTGAAGATTGCCAACAAGATGCAAGAGGAAGAAGAAGAGAAAAAAATGAAAGAAAAGAAATACGAAGAATTAAACGAAGAAGAAATAGATGAAACTGAAGCGGAGAAATAATTAACTATGATTAAACATAAAGAACAAAGAGTGGGCGTATTGGTGGATGTCTCCAATATGTACCACAGCGCCAAGAACCTATTCGGCAAGAGAGTCAATTTCAAAGAAGTTCTGGCTCAGGCAGTTTCCGGACGCAAATTAATTCGCGCCACTGCCTACGTTATCAAAACCGACAACAAAGATGAAATGGCCTTCTTTGAGGCTTTAAGCCAGCAAGGCTTTGAAGTCAAGATGAAAGACCTCCAAATCTTTGCCGGCGGCGCCAAGAAAGGCGATTGGGATGTTGGTATCACTATTGATGCCATGAAACTAGCTGACAAGCTAGATGTCATCATCCTAGTCTCCGGCGATGGCGACTACCTTCCGGCCGTTTCCTATCTTCAGAATAATAAAGGCTGTCTAGTAGAGATAATGGCCTTCCATCAAACCGCTTCCTCTAAGCTCCAGGAAGAAGCTGACGATTTCATTGATCTCAGCTCCAACCGAAAATTCTTGATTTAATTTACTCCAATTATAAAAGCAGCCTGAAAGGGCTGCTTTTTGGTGGCAAAAATTAATCTTTGTCAAAAACACTTAGCTTTATCTTTATCTTTCCCCCAAATTACTCGCAGGAGCATAAAATGATGAGCGGCATGAAGAAATGCCGACATAGCCCCGAGGAAAAGGACTAAGGCCAAGCCTATTAAAAAGCCAGACTCGACGAAGTAAACGATTAATGCGCCGATGGCTGCGAGAATAACCCCGCAAACACTGGCAATCCAGGCATTAGCCTGAATTCTCGTTTTGTTTTTATCTTTACTCATAAAACTGATTTTTAAGGTTCAATACTAATTAATTACCATATTATATTTAAACAGTCAACCTCTTTACAAAATGGTGGCTATGTTATAAGCTAAATTAGAGAAAATCTCTAGAATTTTCTTTAAAATTAAACATAATTTAGCTCTGATCCACAGATAAGGAGAGCTGTAAGATCCGTCTTATAGTCTTTAATCTGTCGACCAGAGCTCAACCAGTATGGAAAAAGTATTCCAGGGTGAGTGGCTGGGCCGTCCTCTCTCTATCAAAACCGGAAAATTAGCCAAGCAGGCTGATGCTTCCGTTTTGGTCCAATATGGTGAAACCGTGGTCATGGCGACCGTGGTTGAAGCCAAACAAGAACGCGAAGGCGTTGATTTCTTCCCCTTGATGGTAGAGTTTGAAGAAAAATTATACGCCGCCGGCATTATCAAAGGTTCTCGCTGGGTAAAGCGCGAAGGCCGTCCGACCGATCAATCTATTTTGACCGGCCGAATGATTGACCGCTCTATCCGCCCGCTCTTTGATTCTGAATCTAAAAAAGATGTTCAGGTGATTATCACCGTCCTTTCTGTAGACGGCGAAAATGATCATGACATCGTTTCTCTTGTCGCTGCTTCCGCTGTTTTGTCTATCTCCGGATTAAAATGGCAGGGCCCTATCGGCGGCATCAGAGTCGGCTTAATTGAAGGCCAATTCGTTTTCAACCCGACCTATGAACAACAAGCTTTAAGCTCGTTGGATTTAATCGTGGCCGGAACTTCAGAAAAAGTTATCATGATTGAAGCTGGCGCTCAAGAAGTAGCTGAAGATATTATGCTTTCCGCTATTATGGCCGGACAAAAAGAAATGCAACCGGCGATTGATTTAATCAAAACTTTGCAGGCTGGTGTAGAAATCAAAGAAAAAATGGAAAAGAAAAAGTTGGTTACCGCCGAAGACGAAAAACAAAAAGCTGAAAAAGATAGACTATTGGAAATCGGCCGCACTTGGTTGTCCGCCAACATCAAAAATTTCTTATTCGACAAAACCTATTACACCAAGGGCGAAAGAAAGGCTGCCGTCTCCGCTATTAAAGAAAATCTCAACCAATATTTATTTGAACAAAACGTCGAAAAACCACAGCGCGATTTCGTAGTGAAGAAATTAGCCGAAGACATGATTGAAGCTGAGGTCACTCGCGCTATCTTAGAAGAAGGCCGCCGCGTAGACGGTCGGGCTCTCACTGAAATTCGAGAATTAACCGGTGAAGCCGGTATTTTGCCTAGAAATCACGGCGCTGGACTATTTTCTCGCGGCGAGACTCAAGTAATGTCTATTGTCACTTTAGGCGCTCCGGGGTTAGAACAATCTTTGGAAGGCATTGAAGGCGCCAGCAAAAAAAGATACATGCATCACTATAATTTCCCGCCTTATTCCGTAGGCGAAGCTTCCCCGCTCCGCGGCACCGGCCGCCGTGAAATCGGCCATGGCGCTTTAGCCGAGAAAGCTTTGTTGCCGGTTATCCCGACCAAGGAAGATTTTGCTTATACTGTTCGCGTGGTTAGTGAAACCCTAGGATCTAATGGTTCTTCTTCCATGGCTTCCACTTGCGGTTCCACTCTAGCCTTAATGGATGCCGGCGTGCCGATTAAAAAGCATGTGGCTGGTATTGCTATGGGCTTAGCTTCTAACGCTGATATGTCTCGTTGGGAAGTCTTAACCGATATTCAAGATTTAGAAGATGGCAACGGCGGTATGGATTTCAAAATCACCGGGACCGACACTGGTTTAACCGCTATCCAATTAGACACCAAGACTACCGGATTGACCGAAGAGATTATCAAAAAAACTTTAACCCAAGGACGAGCTGCCTTGAACGAAGTTTTAGATGTCTTGCGCTCAGCCATCCCGGCTCCGCGTCCGGAATTATCCAAATATGCTCCGCGCATGATTACCATTCGTATCAACCCAGAAAAGATCGGCGCCGTCATCGGCTCCGGCGGCAAAGTCATCAACAAGATGATTGACGAATACGAGGTGAGCATTGATATTGAAGATGACGGCTTGGTAACCATTTGCGGCAGCAATGCAGCTAACTGCGAAAAGGTAGAAGAATTAATCAAGGGCATCGTCAAAGAATTTGAAGCTGGTGAAATCGTCCAAGGCAAAGTGGTGAGAATGTTGGAGTTCGGTGCTTTCGTGGAACTCAATGCCGGCAATGACGGCATGGTCCATGTCAGCGAGCTAGCCCCTTATCACATCAACAAGCCGAGCGACTTCTTAAATATCGGCGATATAGTGACCGTCAAGATTAAAGAAATTGACGATCAGGGCCGTATTAATTTAACCATGAAAGGCTTGCCGGAAAATGAACCGCTTTGGAAAGACCAAAAGGGTAAATCCGAACCGCGACCAGGTGGATTTGGTGGCGGCAGCCGTTTTAACGGTCCGCGACCGCCGCGCCGGGACAATTTTTCCCGCTAAATAGCCAACTTGACTTTTGAGCCTTGTTGGGATAATATCTAAAAAGCTTAAGAATTAATTAATTATATTGTATTATGTTAATGATCAGACTCTCTAAGGTCGGCAAGAGAAACAAAAAAATGTTCCGCTTGGTCGTATCCGAGAAAACTAAAGACCCTTTTGCTGATTCTTTGGAAATTTTGGGTTCCTATAACCCGCACAGCAAGGAATTACAGGTTAAAGCTGATAGGGTAAAACATTGGGTAAAACAGGGCGCCGGTTTATCCGACACTGTCCATAACCTATTAATTGAAAACAAAATCCTTGAAGGCAAGAAATTGGCTATCACCAAAATCACCAAGAAACGCCAGGATAAAATGGGTAAAAAGGTAGAAGAAGCCAAGAAAGCTGCTGAGGATGCTAAGGCTAAAGCCGAAGCTGCCGCTGAAGCTGCTAAGGCTGAGGCTGCCGCTCCGGTAGAAGCTCCGGCCGAAGAAACTCCGGCAGAGGCTCCGACCACCGAAGAACCGCAAGCCTAGTTTGACAGAATAAGGTATTCTGTTATAATAATGATATAATTCCCTGGTTTCAGGGTATGTATAATTAACAAAAGTCAACAAATGCTGGGTTTTCGAACTATCGAGACCTCAATCCGTTTGTCCGACTTTTATTACCGAAGTATGAAGGACAAAGAATTTCTAGAAATGATTGTCAAAGCAATTGTGTCCACCCCGGATGCTGTTTCTGTAGACAGAACGGTTGATGAGATGGGTGTTCTTTTGACCTTAAAAATCGATCCAGCTGACATGGGTTACGTAATCGGCCGCCGCGGTCAAACCGCTCAGGCTATTCGCACCTTGTTGAAGATCGTCGGTGCCAAGAACAACTCCCGCGTGAACTTGAAGATCTATGATCCGAATGCCGGTTCTCGTCCGCGCCGCCAGGACCACCCAGAACAAGAAGTGGTGGATACCTCCGCGGTTGATGATTTAAAGATTTAATCTTTTACATCCCAAAATATTCAAAAAGCCACACCTATTTTTGTTGTGGCTTTTTGATTAATAACTAACTATGACTTTTAAACTATTGGGTATCTTCCCGCAAATTTTCGCTTCCTATCTCGGAGAAAGCATCATCAAGCGAGCGCAGGAACAAAAGGCTATCAAAATAGAGAGCTATGATTTAAGAGACTGGGCTAATGACAAGCACCGGCGGGTTGATGATACCCCCTATGGCGGCGGGGCCGGTATGCTCATGAAAATTGAACCCTTATACCAAGCCCTAAAAACTATCACCAAAAACAAAGCCAAAAAGAGGAAGATTATTCTCCTCTCCGCTCAAGGCAAAAGATGGAGCCAATCTTTAGCGCAAAAGTATTCTAAATATGATGAGTTAGTTTTGATTTCCGGACGCTATGAAGGTGTAGATGACAGGATAAAAAAAATCATTGATGAAGAAATTTCTATCGGCGACTACGTTCTAACCGGCGGCGAATTAGGCGCCCTAGTTATTATTGATTCAATCACCCGCCTGCTGCCTGGAGTACTACTCAACGCCGACAGCCTGAAAGAAGAATCTCATTCTCAACCGGGAGTCTTGGAATATCCGCAATATACTAAGCCCGCCGAGTTTAAAATTGGCCAAAAAAAATACAGCGTTCCCGCTGTCCTACTCTCCGGCAATCATCAAAAGATTAAAGAGTGGCGCGATAAGAACCAAAAGAAGATAAAGTAATATTCCCCGGAATTAAAAAACCGCTTGCTTGCGGGTGCCCGCCCCCACCGAATACTTGAGCCAAATGATTCATGTTAACGGTCTTGTCGCTGCTGCGCCAATTCCCTTTCAGCCCGTCCGGATTGTCTCGTAACAACAAAACTCCTTTGACACCGCCTAAGTTGCTCAAAGCTCCAGCCACATCGCCAAAGACATCATGGCCGACTAATTCGGTATTCTCCGGATCAATAATTTCCGCCAATTCTTTTTGGCTTAAAACCGTTACCCCTAAATTATATTTCTGATTAATTCTTAAATTCTTCAAAGCTAGGCCCCAAATCTTTAAAGAAACTAAGTCTTGGCGGCGAGCTGTATTTTGTAATATTTTTGGCAGCTGAGCCCCCTTCTCCAACAACTCCGAAGAAATCTTAATGGAACTATCGCTGGTAATGGGATAGAGGAAATTACCGGTGTCAGTCAAAATGCCGGCCAATAACAGACTGGCCAAATTCTTGTTAATCTTTAAATCGTTTTCCTTTAAAAAATAATATAATAATTCACAGGTTGAGCTGACGCTCGGTACCCGGATTTCTAAGTCAGCAAAAGTTTCGGTACGCGGGTGATGGTCTAATTCAATAATAAACAAATCTTTTCTTTTTTCAGAGCTCTCCAGCTCTTTTATTTTATCCGCTAATCCCGTCCTCTTTGGCGAGCCGCAATCCAACACTATCATTAAATCATAATTACTTAAGCTAAAATCAGCCGGCAACTGAGAAGCCACTTTTTCTTCATGGCGCAAAAAACTAAAAGCTAAAGCTTCTTTCTCCGGAGCATAGGCAAAATATTTCTGGCCATTAGCTTCGGCTAGTTCGATCATCACTCCAATAGAAGACAAAGCATCCGGGTCCGGATGCCAATGGGAAACTATTAAAATATTCTTAGCCTGAGCTATTTTCTGATAAGCCAGGGCTAATAATGGCTTAATATCCGTATTCATAGTTTAAGATAATATTCTTCTGATCTCAGCTTCGTCTTCATCAATCACCGCTTCAATCTCGGCCGCTTTCTCTTCGGTATTATCAACCGCCCAAGTAATCTGAGGAAATCGGCGCAGCTTAACTCTCTTTTTCACTTCCACCAAGATAGCGCTAGTTTTCTTTCTCAATTCTTTCAAAGCACTGCCGGATTGATTAAAGGGCAAAACCGAAATACCGGCCTTGGCATAATGACCATCAGAGGAGGAAATGACGTAAGTAATAGTAAGCAGAGTATCAGGTAACTCCACCTCTTTTAAAATAGCGGCCGCCAATTCGTGCCGCAATAGTTCGTTGACTTGGTCTATTTTAGACATAAATTAAATTTTGGAAACGACTTCTTCTTCTCGATAGATATTCAAAATATCACCTTCTTGGATTAAAGGCTTGCCTTCATATTTAATACCGCATTCTTGATTTATTTCCACTCGATTAACATCCTGTTTACCAGACTGTAGTTTGACTAATTTACCAGTAGTCACAATCTCTTTGCCTCGAGTCACTTCTACCAAGGTATCGTTTTCGACAAAGCCGTCCAAAACCTTGCCGCCCACTACCTGCTGGCTGCTTTCGCTTCTAAAAATAGCCAAGACTTTGAGGCGACCTAAATCATGGCGAACGATATCCGGTCGAACTAAAGTTTGCATTTCGCCTTTAACATATTTAATTAAATCATAGATGATGTTGTATAAATTGACCTTAACGCCCTTTTCTCTAATTAACGGTTCGGCGTTAGGCTGCAGTCTGACATTAAATCCTAAGATTTCCGCGCTGGAATCTTCGGCTCTTTTGACATCACCTTCATTGATGTTGCCTAAGCCGCGAGCGATAATCTTAACTTTAATCTTTTCGGTGTTTAGCTTCAACAAAGATTCTTCAATGGCTTCCGCTGAACCCAAAACATCACTCTTGATGATAACATTGAACTTCGGAGTTTTCTCGTCATTGTCGTCATGATCGGTTTGCATTTGAGCGGCCGGAGCAATCGCCGAGCTGCTGTGCTTAGCCTTAATTCTCTCCCCTTCTCCAACCGCTAACATATCACCAACTTCCGGCAACATTTTCAGTCCTAATATTCTAGCCGGAGTAGACGGTCCGGCGGCTTCAATAATTTCACCGCGGTAGCTCTTCAAACTTTTCACCTTGCCATAGATGGAGCTATTGAAACATAATTGGTCCCCTACCCGCAAAGTTCCATTCTGCACCAAGATGGTGGCAATGGGTCCGGCTCCTTTATCAATTCTAGCTTCAATAATAGTACCGATAGCCGAGGCTTCAGGATTGGCTTTTAAATTCTCTGATTCGGTTTCGGCTAGCAAGACTAACATATCTAATAATTCTTCAATTCCCTTCCCATCTTTAGCTGAAACCGGTACGGCGATAGCTTTGCCGCCCCAATCTTCAGTGGTGATGTTTAATTGAGTAGATAATTCTTGTTTGGTGCGATTAATATCAGCATCAGGCTTATCAATTTTGTTAATAGCTACCACGTACGGAATTTTAGCAGCTTCAATAATTCTAAAAGCTTCCACGGTCTGCGGTTTCACGCCATCATCGGCGGCCACCACTAAAACGGCAATGTCAGCCACTTTAGCACCGCGACTGCGCATAGCAGTAAAAGCCTCATGGCCCGGAGTATCAATAAAAGTAATTAATTGATCTTTGCGCTTTACTTGATAAGCACCAATATGTTGAGTAATGCCACCGGCTTCTCCAGCCACAACGTTGGTCTGGCGGATAGCGTCCAATAATTTAGTTTTGCCATGATCAACATGACCCATGACCACAATCACCGGCGGCCGGCCAATCATCTTTTCTTGGTTTTCATTTTCTAAAACCTTAGCTAACTTTTGTTCTTCCGAGTCATCGGTGTCCGCATCAGTCTTTTCTGCTAACTTAATTTCCAAACCTAAGTCAGCGCCAATAATAGAAGCGGTATCAAAATCAACCTTTTCATTCATGGAAACAAAAATGCCGTTCTTCATGAGTTCGGCCAAAACCTTGTTAATCGGCAAGTCGGCCATCGCCGCTAAATCTCTGACGGTAATTAATCCAGGGATAAAAACTTCTTTTTTTTCAATCACCGGCTCCGGGATGCCCATTTTAGCTCGAGCTTCTTTTTCTTCCGCTAGTTTTTTAGCTTGTAATTGGCGATAAAACATCGGCCATTCTCTAATAATCCGGCGAGCGGTAACATTATCAACCTTAATAGCTTTTTGACCAATATTAAAACCCATCTGCGGTAACAGATCTTTTAGTTCTTGCGGGCTAATTTTTAGAATGCGAGCTAGCTCGGTGACATTCATAGGTTTTTTAACTTAAGTCCACTAATTACTACCCTTTTGATATCAACACCTTTTCCCCAGATATATTTTGGCTAATATTAGTAATTTGGAAAAGATTAGTCCACAAATTAGTGGACTTATCTCCCTGTGTTTTCTGTTGATAAAATTGATTAATTCGGGCAAAACTTGGTTTTATGAGAAAAATCTGTGGACCTGACGAGACTTGAACTCGTGACCTCTTGCATGCCATGCAAGCGCTCTAGCCAACTGAGCTACAGGCCCGATAATAATCAAAACAATAATCCTATTATATATTAACTCTTAAAAATTTTCAATACTCTGTGCCCCCACTACGAATCGAACGTAGATCTAGGACTTAGGAGATCCCTATTTTATCCATTAAACTATGGGGGCTCACATTGCTAGTATTATATAGACTTTTATTTCTTTTGACAAATAAGCCTAATTACCTTAAAATAGAACTAAGAAAAACTTAAGAAAAATAAATAATTAAGCCTCAATTTTATGTTTAAAAAAGAAAACCATCCCGAGAATTTCAAGGATGTCGAAACCATTATCGGCGAATCTATTAAGGTTAAGGGCAACTTTAACGGCAATGGCAATATTGTCATTGACGGCCTTTTAGAAGGCTCTTTAAGCACTAAAGGAAACGTCTTCATTGGTGAGAAAGCTAAAATTGCTGGCAACGTCAGCGCTCAAGAAATTATTATCAACGGCGAAATCAGCGGCAACTTAAATGTCAAAGAAACTTTATCTGTCGGTTCTACCGCTAGAATATACGGTGATATTGAGTGCGCTAATATGTCTATTGAACATGGCGCTATTTTTAATGGCAAGTCTTTCATGGGCAAAAAAGTAGCTAATATTAGCGAAAAGGAAGAAAAGATTCAAGAGTAGACTCTTCTCTATCTTAGATTATTTTATATGAATCTTTTTATCTATGATGATTTTTTAAAGCGGCACACCAAAAAAGTCAGCCAAATTGAAGCGAGTTTGCATAACCTAAACTTAAGCGGCAAAATAATTTATCTCGGCGGAATAAAAAAGATTGATGATTTAATTAAAGCTGAAATCAGTACCGGCGCCAGAAATATTATTGCTGTCGGCAACAACCGCACCATTAGCAAAATCCTGAATGTCATTATGACCGTGGACGTCAAAACCTTAAACTCTTTGAGTTTAGGTATTATCCCGGTAGGAGAAAACAATTCTATCGCTGCCTCCTGGGGCGTTAACAGTGAAAAGAACGCCGCTCATATTATTTTAGCTCGAAGAGTAGAAAAACTGGATGTCGCTTATGCGAATGATGATTGCTTTATCTCCGGAGCTCAGATTAAGGCCAAGGGCACAACTTTAAAGATTAAAGACTTCACTATTGACCCTATTAAAAATGGTCAAATCAGCCTTTTCAATATCTTGCCTCAAAAATGTTCCTCAAAGAACATTTCTGCCAATCCTCAAGATGGGCTATTAGACCTCTATATAGATACCGGCAACAAGAAGCCCAGCTTCTTTGCGGTAAAGGAGTTAGAAATAGAAACCAGCAACAAAGAGAAGCTTATTCTAGACGAAGCCATTGAAACTGAATTACCGGCCAAAATAGGCATAATAGGCCATCGTTTAAATATTATCGTCGGCCGAGACCGGACTTTCAACTTAGACTAAAATGTTCCTCAAGGAACAATATACAAAAAACCCCTATTTTTACAGGGATTTTTTGATATTTTCAATTATTCTTTATTTTACTATCTCCGCATCAATCACCTTTTCGGCTGTTAATTTGTCATTGGCTTTCTTGTGTTTCTTGAAAACAATCACTTGCTGGACGCCGGTCAAGATAGTGACAATTAACCAATAGAAGGTTAGACCGCCGGGCAGGGAAATACCAATGAAAATGGTTAGAATCGGCATCATGTAGACCATCTGCTTGTTCATAATGGCCGCCATGTCCTCATCTTTAGATCCTGCGGTTTTAACAGTCGGGCGACGAGAAAGCATCATCTTGGTCTGCCAGAACTGGGCCAAACCAGCTAAAATGGCTAAATAGATATTAACCTTGGAAAGGTCCAGAAAGCCGAAAGCCATCATGTTAATGGATTCCGGTCTGGTAATAAAAGGGTAGACTAAGTCTAATTTACTATGCAATCCGTCGCGAAAAACTTGGAAAACGGCCCACAAGAAGGGAAGTTGCAATAATACCGGGAAACAGGAAGACATCGGGTTGATTTTATGCTCCTTATAAAGAGCCATCATCGCCAAGCTCATCTGTTGCTTGTCGCCTTTATATTTAGCTTTTAAATCATTAATCTTCGGTTGAAGATCCTGCAAAGCCTTTTGCGCTTTAATAGACTTCTGGGACAAAGGCCAAAGTAACCCTTTGATGATGATAGTCAAAAGGATAATAGCAATACCTAGGTCATGGAAAGAAATGGTATTATATAGAAAGACTAGGAGGTTCAAAATCGGTTGATAGAAAACAACTTGAAAAATGTGGCCCATAGAAATATATAAATTATTATTTAATTATTTAACCGGATCATATCCGCCTTTGTTCCAAGGGTTACAACGCAAGATTCGCCAAGCAGTCATCAGTCCACCTTTAATCACTCCGTATTTAGAAATAGCGTCCACTCCATACTGAGAACAAGTAGGAACAAAACGACAGAAGCCATGCGGGAAAGCGCCCTTCATCGGACCGTGATCAAAGGAAAAAGTTTTTTGATAGAACTTAATAGCTCCTACTACCATCTTCCGAGGTAGATACCAGACGAAGAGAAGTCTATTCATAAGCTTTAATTCTTTTTAATAGGGAAGTCGCCGTCTTTTTTATTTCTTCGTAGTTTTTGGCTAATATTAGAGGAAAAGAGATAAAAACAAAATCCCAGCCAGTAACTAGATTGGGTTCTTCTTTGGAAACAATCGCCTTCAAACGCCGTTTAACTTTATTTCTCTCCACGGCTTTCTTGCTAACTTTTATTCCCACTAAAAAACCGTAGCGGTTAAAGGACAAATTATTAGGGGCTGCTTTCACCCCTAAAATTTGAGAATAGGCCGATCGGCCAGTCTTAAAAATCCGATCAAAATCATTATTCTTAGCCAAACGATTATTCTTTTTTATCATGCAATTATTTGGTCAATTTAGCTCGGCCTCTATCACGGCGGCGCTTAATCACCTGGCGACCATCTAATGTCTGCATCCGCTTCAAAAAACCGTGCTTCTTTTTGGCTCTTTTGGCGTTAGGTTGGTAGGTTCTCTTAGTCGACATATTCTTTAAAAATTAAGTGTAGTGTTTAATCAGATATCAGATTAACATGTTTAATATCAAAGGTCAACCGAAGGTCCAGACCGGTTTTATACACAACTTATAAACATCTTATTATCCTTGTGGCTTTTCATTTAATCTAATATAATAATGAGGATTGTTTTATAAAATTTCTTCTCAAGCTATGAACAAAGACCAAATCTGGCAAGCCGTCCTAGGCGAAATAGAAATTGGATTATCCAAGGCTAATTTTATCACTTGGTTCAAGGATACTTTTATTTCCCATTTAGAAAATGGCCAAGTGGTCATCGGCGTCCCCAGTGAATTTGTGCGACGCTGGCTAGAAAATAAATTTTATAAAATCATCAAGTCCTCATTAGAAAAAATCACCGGCGAAAAAATCACCGAGGTAAAATACCAGGTAGAACTCAGACGCAAAGAAGAAGTTAAACCGGCACCACGCCACAATCAAGAGGCAAGCGAAAGCAAAGAAGAAGGGGAGAACGAAAAACCAGCCGGAGAGATGCCGGTCATTAACCGTTTCGGATTAAACAGCAAATACATCTTTGAGAGCTTCATCGTCGGCCGTGGCAATGAGTTGGCTCACGCCGCTTGTCGAGCGGTAGTCAAAAATCCGGGCAAGGTTTATAACCCTCTTTTTATCTACGGCGGGGTGGGGCTAGGGAAGACTCATTTGCTGCAAGCCATTGGCAATGAACTAAGCAAGACTAGCACCAAGATTCTCTATACCACCAGCGAAAATTTCACCAATAACTATGTTCAAGCCGTGAGATCCGGCAAAGGCAAAGAGTTTAAAAACATGTACCGCAACGTTGATCTTCTTTTAGTGGATGATGTCCAATTCATGGGCGGCAAAGACGGCACCCAAGAAGAGTTTTTTCATACCTTCAATGAGTTGCATCAAGGCAACAAACAAATAGTTCTGACCTCTGATCGTCCGCCGAAATCTATACCGGCCATTGAAGATCGCCTCATCTCCCGTTTTGAATGTGGTATGGTAGTTGATGTCGGCCGGCCGGATGTAGAAACCAAATTGGCTATTTTAGAAAAAAAGGCCACCGAAAAGAACTACATCATGGACCAAGAGGTCTTGATGTATGTGGCCAACAATATTCAGAACAATATCCGAGAGTTGGAAGGCGCCCTAAACAAGGTAATCGCTTATCATGAGTTTAATAACACTGCTCCAAATATTAAATCGGTTAAAGACTTGCTTAGCGACCTAACCCTGGAAACTCGCACCAAATCGCTGTCACCGCGCGATGTTATTGATATTGTCGCTAAATATTATAATATCAGCTCCAAAGAATTAATGAGCGGCAGCCGCAAAAAGGAGCTGGTTAATCCCCGTCAAATTTCTATCTACTTAATTAGAGAAGAGTTAAGCACTTCCTATCCGACCATCGGCCAAGAATTAGGCGGCCGCGATCACACCACTGCCATGCATGCTTATAATAAAGTAGCTAGAGAAATAGAGAGCAATGAAAAGTTGAGCCAGGAAATAAATTCCATCAAACAACTTTTCTATAGCCTTTAGGCTTGTTAATTAATTGTTGAATACCCCGCTTTTGATGGGGGATAACCCTGGGGATTATTTTTCGCTAAATGTGGATAAAACCAACTTTCCCGACTTACTCACAATTCACGAATTTTTATCCACCTCAAACCCAACAGTTTTTAAACAGCTAAATTTGAAAAAATAACAATAAAAATAGGGCAATCTCCGTTTTAGCCTAGTTATCCACCCGCTTACTATTACTATTAGTTATATATATTATATATTAAAATACTAATACAACATGCCTATGAAATTCATCGGGCTACAAGATAATTTAAAAAATGCACTGGCCATAGTCAGTCATGTGGTGAGCAAGAATATCAACTTGCCAATTCTTAATAATGTCTTGTTTAAAATTGACAAAGGGCAGATAGAACTTTCGGCCACCAACCTAGAAATCGGTATCACCCATCAAATGCGGGGCAAGGTGGATGCGGAAGGCGCTTTTGCCGTAGACTCTCGGGTGATCACTGATTATATTAACCTCTTGCCCAGTGAAAAAGTGGAGTTTGAGCAGAAGGACAATGAAATAAAGATTAAATGCGAAAACTATAAAACTAAAATTAAGATTCAGCCAGCTCAAGACTTCCCGTTACTCCCCGTCGTCAATAAAGAAAAAGGATTCTCAGTGGGCATGGAAGACTTAAAAAGAGCTTTGGGGCAAGTGGTCTTCGCGGTTTCCAATAGCGAGACTAGAGTGGAGTTGTCCGGCGTCTTGTTTTGGTTCTCCCGCGACAAAATTACTTTAGTTGGCACCGATAGCTATCGTCTGGCTGAAAAAGAAATTAAGGCTAAGGCTAATTATGACCCAGGCGATTTGAAAGTTATTGTGCCTTCTCGAACGCTATTGGAATTGGTCCGTGTCTTGTCGTCAATTAAACCGGAGGATCAGTTGGAAAGCGGGGCGGAAATAAAAATATCTTTATCAGAAAATCAGATTCTATTCTCTTTTGGTTCCACAGAGCTAGTCTCCCGTCTTATCAGCGGCAACTATCCTGATTATAAACAGATTATTCCCGGCAAGTTCCAGTCTAGCGTGCTCTTGTCTCGCGATGAGTTTGTGCGAGCGGTAAAAGCTTCGGCTATTTTCGCTAAGGCCGGAGTTAACGATATTAACCTAACCATGAAAGCTAAAGAAAAAAAGCTTTTGATTTCTTCAGCCTCGGCTCAAGTGGGGGAGAGCTCCATAGAATTAGAGGGCGAGTTTAGTGGCGAGGATAATGATATCATTATTAACTACCGCTATCTGTTGGATGGGTTGAGTAATGTGGAGGGGCCGAGGATAAAGCTGGAATTAATAAACGGCCAAACCCCTTGCTTGATTAAGTCGGAAGCTAATAACCAATATATTTATATCGTGATGCCGATTCGACAATAAAATTTTAGGAGTTTAAAATAACAAAAAAGAGAGGAGTGATCCCTCTCTTTTGTTTTTGGTCTATTTCTCAAAGTTAATGGTTTTTATTTCGCAGTTAAATCCATCGCAGACCTTAACGCTTAATTCGTGCGGGCCAGCTTCTAATTGGCTGATGTCATATTCCAAATCATAGGGGGTGGTAGCTTTCTTGCTTACTGATTTATTGTCTATTAAATATTCTACCTCCACATCCCCAATCGCCGAGAGAATTACCACGGCGCTTTTTAATTCATCACCGCTCACCACTTCTCCGGGCTGCGGCTGGGTGATGTTGAAACGGGGCTTGTTGGCCGGGTTGTTGATAATAGCGCCCAGTCTTTCATCTTGGACATAGAGATTATTTTTCTTGGCCCAAGCAATAACCCGACTTTCCCAAAGATTAAATTGAGGATCGTTTTCCGGATGAGCCGGTACTGGGCCCAGAGGATTATCTTTGTCTACATAATACAATATACAATGCGGTTCGCTATAAGAAATTTCTTCAATTAATTCTGGCGGAGTTGTTTCATCAGCTAATAGTCCGGTCTCCTTGTTAATCCGAATGGTCTTATTAACGCCTAGGCGCCCGTCTATGACCGCTTTGCCGGTAATAAGGTCTCCTGGGTCATTAAAGCTCTCGGCCGGCGTCCCAGACAAAGCCTTGGCCATATAGTCATGCCAAATCGGAGCGGCGATCACGCTGCCGTCAGCGCCTCTTTTCATTTCTTTGCTGTTGTTGTTTCCCACCCAGACTCCGGTAACTAGAGAAGGAGTGTATCCCACTGTCCAAGCGTCTTTGTAGTCATTAGTGGTTCCGGTTTTGGCGGCCACTGGTCTATCGGAAAGAGTGAGATAATTTTGGGCGCCGAAAATAAAGGAACGGGCATTGTTGTCGGACAAGATGCTGTTTATCATCTGAGCGGTTTTAGAAGGCAAAGCATTTTTGCTTTCATCTTTGTATTCTTCTAACACCTTGCCGTCTTTATCCTCCACTTTTAAAATGGAAGCGACTTGATGAATTTCACCATCGCGGGCAAAAGCACCGAAAGCATTGGCATGTTCCAGAAGCTCCACTTCGCCGCCGCCTAACACCAAAGACAAGCCATAGCGATCAGGATCACCGAGAGAAGTATAGCCTAATTCTTTGGAGAGATCAGAAACGTTTTTCATGCCCGCTAAATATAGTGCCTTCACGGCAGGAACGTTTAATGATCCGGCTAAAGCCTGGCGAATAGAAACCGGGCCATGCTCTCTGAGGTCATAGTTGCGAGGTTCATAAGGGGTGCCGCCAGCCGAGAAGTTGGTGACTACATCATAGAGAATAGTGTTGGGGGTATATCCTTTGTTAAATAGGGTGGCGTAGACTAAGGGCTTAATTGAAGACCCTGGTTGTCGCAGTGAAGTCACTACATTAACCTGGCCGTCAATATCGTCGTTAAAA
This sequence comes from bacterium, assembly GCA_035402825.1. Lineage (GTDB taxonomy): Bacteria > Patescibacteriota > Patescibacteriia > Patescibacteriales > UBA12465 > DAONDZ01. The sequence goes on from DAONDZ010000001.1 coordinate 168,816, forward strand.
TAATCCCGGGAACCGACCATGGCTAGAATCTGTCCGGTCTTGGGATCAATAGATACTAAGGCGGCGTTGTTAGCATTATATTTCTCCGGATAGTTGGCGGTCTTTTCTTTAATTACTTCTTCGGCGATTTTCTGTTTTTCAAAATCAAGCGTGGTATATATTTTTAACCCGCCTTGTTCCACCATTTTTTCGCCATATTTTTCTGCCAGCAGGGCTTTGACGTACAAAACAAAATGCGGAGCGAAGAAGCCGCTGTCAGGAGTGACAAATTTTAGTTGGTAGTTTTTCGCTTCTTCTTTTTGAGCTGAAGAAATATATCCTTGTTCTTCCATCAAATCCAAAACATATTGTTGCCGCTTAATGAGAATATCTTTGTTCGGGCCATAGGGAGAATAACGGCTGGGAGCTTGAGTGATAGCGGCTAAAATAGCGGCTTCGGCTAAATTAATATCTTTGACATGCTTGCCAAAGTATTTTTGGCTGGCAGCTTCCACGCCATAGGCATTAGAGCCATAAGGGATTTCATTAAGATACATCTGTAATATTTCATCTTTGCTGAATTTTTTTTCTAATCTCTGAGCCATCACCATCTCTTTAATTTTTCTGGTAATGGTTTTTTCCGGAGAGAGTACGGCGTTTTTGATAAACTGCTGAGTGAGAGTGGAGCCGCCGGCGCTGCGATTAAAAAGCACATTGGTAATGGCAGTGCGCGCCATGGCCCAAATGCTGATGCCGCCGTGTTTATAGAAGTTCTTGTCTTCAATAGCAATAGTGGCTTGTTTCACGTATTCCGGAATCTCATTCAACGGTACTAGGGTTCGTTTCTGATCGCCGCTCACTTCATAGAGCAGGTTCTCACCGGTGCGGTCATAGATTTTAGTGCTTTGAGCTATCTCTCTTTCAATTAAATGATTCGGATCCGGCAATTGGCGGGTGATAATAAAAACATAGATAGCAAAAATAAGCACGAAAGCGATGCCGAGCTTGATGATTAGCTTAATAATTCTTTTTTTGTCCCAGTCTTCCGGCAACTTGGCCTTTTGGGCTAGGGCGCTAGAAACCACTCTCTTTTTAGCTACTACTAAGCGGCGTTTGATGTTCTTTTTGGCCGCATAATACTTGGCGCTTCGCCCATTTGAGGGCTTAATGTATGATATAGGCATATGTCGGGCTGCCCGGAATCGGACCGGGACTACATGCACCCCATGCACGCGTACTACCACTATACTACAGCCCGTATTTGTGTTTTGACTATAATTATATTACAATAAAAACATAATAAAAACAAATAAAACTAAGATATATGACTCAGAAACCAATGCTTTTTTCAGGGGTTCAGCCTTCCGGCAATCTTCATTTAGGCAATTATTTAGGCGCTATCAGCCAATGGCTGGAGATGCAGGCCGATTATACCTGTCTCTTCTCGATTGTCAACTATCATAGTATTACCGTTTCTCAAAATCCTCAAGAGCTGGCTAAGAAAACTTTAGAGCTAGCCAAGATCTATTTAGCTAGTGGTTTAGATCCTAAGAAAACTATTATCTTCACTCAATCCGATGTTTCCGAGCATACGGAACTGGCCTGGATTTTGAATTGTACCAGCACCCGAATTTCTGACCTCAAGAAGATGACTCAGTTTAAGGACAAGTCCCAAAAAGACGGCGGTGAAAATGTTAGTGTCGGATTGCTAGACTACCCCGTGCTCATGGCCGCTGATATTTTGTTGTATAACACCAATGTGGTGCCGGTGGGTGATGATCAATTGCAACACGTGGAATTAGCCCGCACGCTAGCGCGTCGCTTCAACCAGCAATATGGCGAAGTCTTTGTAGTACCGGAAGCTAAAATTAGAAAGACCGGAGCACGAATTATGGGGCTAGATGATCCGACTAAAAAGATGAGCAAGTCTGCCGCCAGTCCGGCTAACTATATTGCCCTCACAGATTCTCCGGAAATAATTACCAAAAAAATTATGCGCGCCGTGACCGATTCCGACGGTCAGGTAAAATACGATGAGAAAAATAAGCCGGCCATCTCCAACCTCCTCACTATCTATCACTTAGTCTCCGGCCAGAGCATCAAAGATTTGGAAAAGAAATATGCTGGTTTGGGCTATGGTGATTTCAAAAAAGATTTAGCAGCGGCAGTTATTAATTTCTTGGCTGATTTTCAGAAAAAATATAGAGAAATTAGTGATCGTCAGGTTTTGCAGATACTAAAAACCGGTGCTCAGAGAGCCCGGAAGATAGCGGCTAAAACCATGGAGAAAGTTAGAAAAGAAGTGGGGATTATTTAATCAAGCGCAAAATTACTATCTCACGCCACACCTTTTGGCCGACTCGGCCATAGATCAAGGTGGGGCGTTTTGTTATATTATTTTCTTTTTCGGCCGGCACAATTCTCCAATCGGAAAAGCTGGGGTTGAGTTTGGCTATCGGCCGCGATTTCATAAAAACCGGCCAGAGCATTACCACGGTGCCGTTGGGTTTAATTATTTTTTTTAATTCTTTGAGCGTCTGAGCATAGAGGTGGTTGAGCTCGGTAATTATTTTAGGTAAATTGTCTTGATTGCGTGATGGGCCGAGATAGGGCTCGGTGATAACAGCGTCAACGCTTTTGGGTTTTAACCAACTAGAAATTTCCGTAGCGCTGATTTTTTTTAATTCAATATTGTCCGTCTTAAGATTTAATTTTTCACCTAGCCAGTGGAGATTGGTTTTGGTGTCGGAAATAGCTTTGTCGGAAAGATCGCTGCCGGATATTTTTTGATATCCCATTAGCCTCGCCTCGGCTAATATGGTGCCGGAACCGCAGAAGGGGTCTAATAGGGAAGCGGATAAGTCTTGGCCGGCTAAGTTAATCATGATTTGAGCCAATTTCGGCGGCAGCATGCCGGAGAGGTCGTCTCGTCCCGGGCGGCCATAGTCGCGGAAAGATAATTCTTTAAACAATTGGACAGCTAGGGTTCGGCCGATGAGGGTCTTGTTCTTCTCGTTAATCAAAAGAATTTCCGCCCCTTTGTCTAAGAGGTGATTTTGTTCCACTACCACGCTGGACAAAGTGGCTTCGCGGCTAATAACCCAGCGGGCGCTGGTCCCCACTTCTTTCAACTCTTTCTTGGTTTCCATGCCTAAAACTTTGATATTCCATCTTTTTAAGCCATATTCGGAAAAGCCATAGGGGAACTTGCCCTCAGCCATTTCAGCCTTGGGTCGGATTTCTTTGGCAATGGCATCTAAGACGCTATTTAGCCGCGGAGTGTTAATTTCAGCGGTTATCAGCCCGAATTTAATGGTTCCCCCCAGTCTTTTGATGATTTCTCGGGGGTTAATGCTTTCCGGGCTATCCAGTATCAACAGGTTGTCCACTGGCTTAAAAACCGGCAATTTGGGGAATATTGCCTTTATTTCCGCAGTGGAGATGTCGGGGTGAGAACCGAGGACAAAGAAGTATTTCATAGGGTTAAAATTTAAATAATTTTTGAATTTTCTTTATTTCATCTAATAATGGGTAGTCTTTATTAAGCTTAAAATACTTCTGCCGGCCTTCAACTTCGGAGAAAAGGATCTTTTCCTCTTCCATTTCCATTAGTTTCTTGGATAAATTGCCCGGATCCATTTTTAGGGTGCGCGCTAAACTAGAGAGATAGCAACGGCTATCGGGGTTGAGGAAGAAGTAGTTTAGCACTCTATTAATAGTGTTGGATCTTAAATCTAGCATATATTTTGTATTTAATTACAAAATATATTGTAGCTTATTACAAAACATAGTCAATATATTGACAGTATCCCATATATGTGGTATAGTTAAAGCCTGTAAAAACGTCCTTTAAATCTTTGGTCATGAATATAAAACGAATTTTAGGCCATTGGCCTGGTTTTTTCCTTGTTGCCGGGATAATCCTCTGGATAGTTATCGCTAACACTCCTTCGGCCATTGTTTCCCATACTTTAATGTTTCGGGCTGCTCCGGCTTGGGAAATAGGGTTGTTCTATACTCTTTGGATTGAATCCTTGGCACTCCTTTATCTCTATGGATTAAGAGGCTTAATTATCGGTCAAAAAGAACCGATTTTCTGCCTTCTGGTGTCCTTAGGGCCGGCGTTAACCTTCCCCCTGGTTCTATCTGTTCCATTTTGGGGAGTGACGTTTGCTGCCATTTTCTGGGTCGGCCAAGCGCTGTCACTAGTCGCGGTCGGTTTATATCTGTTTAAAACTATAAAGATTAGGCGCATAGCTTAATAATTCTCTCGCCCCTCCAAAAAGAGGGGCTTTGTTTTACTCTTGATTTTTTTATTTATCCCTGCTATATTGTCACTACAACTAAGACCTTTCCCATGTCAGAGCCTTGAGCTTTGACAGTCTCACATTTATGATGAGACTAAAGGTATTTCCAAATCCCGCTATTTTTGGAGTACCGGGGTTTTATTTTGTCAATTTTTTATTTAACTAAAAGCGAGTTTGAATTTAACTATTCTTTAGGGGAAATTCAGCATCGCTTTGCTATCATTTTCTATGTCAAAATCCAAACCATCCGGAGCCGCTCACTATGAGCTGTTATTCATCATCTCCAACCGCTTCACCGAAGATGAAGCCAAGAAGTGCGTGGCGAAGGTAGAGAACATTATTACCCAAGGCGAGGGCAAAATTTCTGCCAGCGAATTTTGGGGCAAGAAGCGTTTAGCTTATCCGATTAAGCACGAGACCTATGGCTATTACAATCTAGTGGAGTTTGACCTAGAAAGGACTGCCTTGGCTAAATTAGAAGAAAAATTGCGCTTAGACCATGAAGTTTTGCGCCATTTAATCGTGATCAAAAAATTGAAGACCGACGAACAGTTGCAGAAAGAAAAGAAGATCAGCGAAAAGATCAGCACCAAGAAGGCGGCGGTCTTGAAAGAGCAAAAAACTCAAGAGGAAAAAGTTGCCAAGGACAAGGTTAGCAAAGCTAAAGATAAGGACAAAGATAAGTCTGATATCAATAGCTTGGATGAGAAGTTGGAAGGCATTTTGAATGCCAATGATTTATTATAATTTTTTAATTTAATCATCAAACTATATGAGCTTAAACAAGGCCATGCTAATCGGTAATTTGACTCGCGATCCGGAAATGAGAAATACTCCGAACGGTCAAAACGTCGCTTCTTTCTCTGTCGCTACCAACATGAACTGGACTGATGCCGCTGGCGTCAAACAAAGCAAACCGGAGTTTCATAATATTGTCGCTTGGCGCAAACTGGCCGAAATCTGCGGTCAATATCTGCACAAGGGCACCAAGGTCTATATTGAAGGACGGATTCAGACTCGCGATTGGGTGGGCCAAGATGGCCAGAAGAAATATCGTACCGAAATTGTGGCCGATACTATGGAAATTCTTAGCAGCCGCGGCGGTGAACGCCCGGAAGGCGGCGAAGAAGTTCCGACCATTGAAGTCGGTGATGAGAGCAACGAAGAAATCAAGATTGAGAATATTCCTTTTTAATATTTTTCCTCTACTAGGAGGTTATTAAGCTAATATGAACAACAACAATAACAACCAATTCAAGAAAACCAAAGAATGCTATTTTTGCGTGAACAATTTGGAGCCGGATTACAAAGATGTGAAATCTTTGAAGCGCTTCATCAACTACTACCAAAAGATTTTGTCTGCTTCTCGTACCGGCACTTGTGCTTGGCATCAACGCAAGCTGACTTCAGCTGTTAAACGAGCTCGTTTCATGGCTTTGGTATCTTTCACTCATAAATAATTTAACTCTTTTTGTATGTTAGGGATCAGCGAAATTAAAATTGGCCGCGTTCTAGTGGTCAACGGTGAACCGTATGTCGTTAGCCGCACCGACCATCACAAGATGGGCCGCGGGGGAGCGGTGCTCAAAATTAAATTGCGCAATTTAATTAGCGGCAATATCTTGGAACGAACCGTCCAGGGCAGCGAAAAAGTGGAAGAAGCGCAAACTCAGACTCAGAAAGCTAATTTTCTCTATAAGGACGCTAACGAAGCGAACTTCATGAATAACAATAGCTTTGAGCAATTCAGTTTGCCTTTGGAAGACCTGGGTGATAAAGCACAGTATTTAAAAGAAGGCACTGATGTGGACGCTCTCTATTTCAATGACAAGCCGGTAGCAATTAGCTTGCCGATTAAAATGGAGTTTAAGGTTGTTTCCGCTCCGCCAGCCATTAAAGGCAACTCGGTGGGAAGCGTCACTAAAATAGCCGAACTGGAAACTGGAGCTAAGGTTAATGTGCCGGTTTTTATTTCCGAAGGAGAAATTATCAGAATTAATACCGATACTGGTGAATACGTGGAAAGAGCTTAATAATCTGAAAATAGGGGCTTTTTGCCCCTATTTTTTTTGAGCGGTAAAGTGCTATAATTTAAATATGATTAGTTTTCTCATTTTTGTTTTCGCCATCTTTTATCTGCTTTTGAGCTTAAAGCGCCTGGACTGGGCTTTAGCTCTTTTAGTATTGGGCCTCCCCAGCTATCTCTTGCGCTTTGATATCGGCGTTTTGCCCACCACCATTTTAGAGCTGATGATTCTCATCGCCTTCGGCGCTTGGTTATACCAGACTATTTGTCGTCATGGGTTTAAATTAGGGCGCTATTGGAAATATCGCTTGTTGCGCCAGCCCTATCCTTTCCGCTATGTTTTGGTTTTGGTATTAATTATCTCTTTCGTCTCCGTGGGGGTGGCTGGTTTTTCTTTGAGCTCTCTGGGTTTGTGGCGCGCCTATTTTTTTGAACCGATAATGGTGTTTATTCTTTTCATTAATGCCTTCAAGAGACAAAAGGGGGTGGAGAAGATTTTTGTGGCCATGGCTATTTCTCTCTTGGCCGTTTCTTTGTTGGCCATATATCAATATACCACTGGGAAATTAATCGCCAATCCTTTTTGGGCAGGCTTAGAAACCCGGCGAGCAGTTTCTTTCTTCGGCTATCCCAACGCCGTGGGGTTATATATCGCTCCTTTGTTTTTTGTAGTTCTGGGTCTGGCGATTAAACGTTTTAAATATCGCAATACCTTTCCCAAGTTTATCTACGCCCTCTCTCTGTTCGGCGTTTTAGCCCTAGCTCTCTTGGCTGTCTATACCGCCAAGTCCGAAGGGGCTCTTTTGGCTCTGGCTTTTGGCTTGTGGCTATATTTCTTGTTGTATAACAGAAAAACTAGAATTGTTTCTTTGGCCCTAGCTTCCGCGGCCATTGTTGCCCTCTTTGTTTTTCCTCCTTTCAACCACTATGTCCTAGAAAAAGCGCAGTTGCGAGATTTGTCCGGACAAATTAGGAAACAACAATGGAGTGAGACGATGACCATGTTGCAAGACGATCATTGGTTCTTAGGCAGCGGATTAAATAACTATCAAGCTGCCATTGCCCCATATCACAAAGAAGGAATAGATATCAAAAACTATACTAATGGCACCACCTTCTGGCAGCCGGTGGAAATATATTTATATCCTCATAATTTCTTTTTGAATTTCTGGGTGGAGCTAGGCATCGCCGGATTATTGGTATTCTCTTGGGTAGCGGTGAAATATCTTTTCTTGGCTTTCAGGAGTTTTAAATATCAGACCAAAAACAAGAAACGGAATCGAGCGGTGGTTTTAGGGCTAGCTATGGCCATGGTGGCTATTTTAGTCCAGGGGATGGTAGATGTACCCTACTTCAAAAACGATTTAGCAGTGATGTTTTGGATATTAGTTTCTCTGGTTTCTCTCTTTAGTCTTTATCGTCAACAAAAAACCTATGAATGAAGTACTGCAGAAAATAATTGCCGAAAGAAGTTCCTATTCTCGCCGCCAAGCCGAGGTTTTTATCCGTCAGGGGAAAGTGATGGTGAATGGGAAAATTGCTAAGCTGGGTGATCGGGCTAATTTAGATACGAGAATGACAGTCGGTGGCCGGGAGTTGAAATTGCCGGCGCAGAAAATATATATCATGCTCAACAAACCCAAAGGATATACTTGTACCAATAGGACATTTAAGGCTGAGAAAAACATTTTTGAATTAGTGCGAATAAACGAAAAACTTTTTGCTGTTGGCCGTCTGGACAAGGATAGTCATGGCTTGATATTATTAACCAATGATGGAGAATTGACCCAGAAACTAGCCCATCCCCGCTATGGCAGCCAAAAAGAGTATGAGGTTATCATCAGCGAAGACGCCGATCACTCCCGGAAATTAATGGAAGGCATGAATATTGGTGAAGATGACGGTTTTGTGAAGGCCGACAAAGCAAAATATTTGGGTAATCGCAAATATTCCATCATTCTTTCCCAGGGCAAGAAAAGACAAATCAGAAGAATGTTTGGAGCGATTGGGGTGGACGTATTAGACCTAAAGCGCGTTAAGCTGTCTAATTTAGAGCTGGGCACCCTGCCAGAGGGGAAGTGGCGGGAGCTAACCCCGGAGGAAGTGAAGAGATTAAAAAAATAGTATCCTGGAGAAGTCGCATAGTTGGTCTAGTGCGCCGCACTCGAAATGCGGTTGCCGGGAAACCGGCACGTGGGTTCGAATCCCACCTTCTCCGCAATAGGGTGTTGAAGTGAGGTATCCAGAGAAAAAGCTTGCCTAGACTCCATTTTGTTTGTATTAAATAAATTTTTAAAATATGAAATTATTTTTAACTTCAACGGGGCTGGAAAATGAAGATATTTCTTCTCGTTTTGAAATGAGTTTTTTGCCTAAAAAACCTAAAGATTTATCCTTTTTAGTTATTTCTATCCAAGATTCAGAACAAGACGCCGTCTATTTAGAAAAAACTTTAAGTGAAATAAGAAATACTGGCGCTCAAGATATTGACGTTTTCAAATTAGGTAATGAAAAATTTAGCACTGATAAAGAATACGATGTTATTTTCGTTTGTGGTGGCAATACTTTTGATTATTTAGATAGAGTAAGGAAAACTGGTCTTGATAAATTCATAGTGGATTTTGCTAAAAAAGAAAATAGTACTTATGTTGGTGTTAGTGCTGGTAGTGTTTTAGCTGGGCCAGATATTGAAATAGCCGGATGGGGTAGTGAGGGAGACCAAAATAATATAAAGCTACAAAATTTTGAAGGCTTACGATTGACTGATTTTGTGATATCTCCTCATTATAGAAAAGAATTAAAATCAGAATTAGATGAATTTAAAAAGAGAACAGAACATCAAATTATTGAGATTGAAGACAATCAAGCGGTTATACTTAATTATTCTAACATGGGGAATTTAAAGGGTGTTTTAAATATGAGTTATATAAATAAAGATTTTTATTAGTTTGCGCAGTCCCACGGCTTACTGTTGTCCATTAGCGCAATAAAGTGCAGATATAATTTTAACGAATAGAGTTTATGGTCTTTCATTTTGACACTGTTGAAGATTTGGCTGGATTTACCGTAGAAAATGCTAAAGGTGGCGACCCCATTAAAATTTTGACGCGCGCGTCGTTGACTTCAGATGACCTCAGTTTTTATAAATATTTGGAATTAATATCAAATATTTTTTTGAATAAAAAGCTAATACAAATTGATTGCGTTTATCAATTTTTAATACTAATTCATAAAGATTTATCCGCTGATTTGTATATTAATGATTTTGGCATTGCTGTTGAAGTAAGGACAAAACGTAGTGTGGAAGCCGGTGAAGTTGTTACACTAGATGACATCGCCGATATTCGTAAAGTGAAGTTTTCAGACATAGAGATAAAAGACTCCGACAAGGTTATTTATTGTTTTAAAGTCGGATGGCGGTTCGGGCTATTCTTTGATCTTACGCAGCGCTTACAACCAGCTGGAATCACACAACCAGTAGCGACAGAAAAGCTGGATATTGAAAAAATGTATGTATCTATTGGAGACTTGCGTCGTTATCTTTCTTTTTATCATATTTATAAAGCGCTTGAGTCTAAAGAGCAATTTGATGAAATGATGAAAGATGGTTGGTTCCCTTTCGTGGAAATTATTGCCGGAGAGTATAAAAATTTAAGAGAACTATATCAGAATAAATTTGATTTTGAAAATAGAATAAAAACTATTGTTGATAGCTTTGTTGATAAAAGGATACAGAGGATAACTGAAAAGTGGTGGAAGAATCAAATTTTTTCCGACAAAAAGTCTTTAATTGAAGCTGGCGTAAACGCTTATTTACGGAATAATCAAGAAGGGTTTGTGCATTGTATAAATACTCTTTACCCGCAAGTGGAGGGAATCTTGCGAAAACTTTATCAGGCCGAAACCGGAAAAGGCAACGGCGTAAAATCGCCTGAGCTGATTTCTTATATTATTAAAAAAGCGAAAATAAAATCCGGGTCTGATTATTCGTTACTCTTGCCGTTGCCTTTTCTTGAGTATTTAAAAGACGTGGTTTTCTCAAATTTTAATATTGAAACTGGAAAAACAGAAATGTCGCGTAATACTTCAGGCCATGGGATTGCCGAAGTCAACCAGTATACGAAAGAGAGGGCATTGCAGTTAATTTTAATTTTAGACCAAATTTATTTTTACACCTAGCTTTCGCTATATATTAATTCTGAGTGATTAGGGACTAAAATTTTTTAATGCTTAAATATTTAGCTACTCATAGGATATGAAAAACAATTTTAAAATGGAGAAATTTTATGAGAGCGATAAAAAATTTACTTTTATACGTGAAGAGATTTGTTCCGATGGAAGTATTATTATTTTTGAAATCGCTCGTACAGACTTGGTGGGATTAAGAGATGGTTGTATTGATTTTGATGAAGAATCGGATAAATTGATAAAAAAATACCGAGGAGGATGTGGCGCTAAATTAGTATTTGAGTATGTTCCAAATTTTGGATTTGATCTTAATAGCTAAATTAAAAGACAAACAAACTAGAAAAATGATTTAGAAAAAGCATTAACCAATATGACCCACCACGATCGTGTATATGGAGATGTAGAAATAAATGAGCCGGTGATTTTAGAGTTGCTGAACTGTGCATCCATGCAGAGGTTGAAGGGGGTGGACCAGGCGGGATATATGGAGCCATATTTTCCTGGTTCGTCTCATTCTCGCTTTGAACATTCCGTGGGGGTGTATTTGTTGCTTCGAAAATATGGAGCTTCGCTAGAAGAACAGGTAGCCGGGCTCATTCACGATGTCTCTCATTCGGCTTTTTCTCACACCATAGACTACGTCTTGGCGGTTGGTTCGGAAAAAGAACAGAATCATCAGGATAATGCGTTTAGTGACTTTGTGAAGAAACTGGAGATTCCGGAAATTTTGAAAAAATATCAGATTGATTTGGACTACATCTTAGACGACCATAATTTTCCTTTGAAGGAAAATAATCTGCCCGATATTTGCGCTGACAGGATAGACTATTCTCTGCGCGGCGCTTTAGCCTATGGAGAAATTGAAAGCGCCGACTATTTCTTAGATAATTTGATAGTCCAAGACAAGCAGTGGATATTTAAGGACTTCACTAGCGCCAAGAAGTATGCGGAGCTGTTTAATAGTATCAATGCTAAATACTACGCCGGTTTGCCTTCGGCCATGATGTTCCGGACTTCCGGCGATTGTCTGCGCCACGCCATTTTGCAGGGCTATATCTCCGAAGCCGACCTCTATACCACCGATGCAGTGGTGTTAGGGAAGATCAAGAGTCACCTAACTGAGGATGCTCAGCTAAAATTGCTTTTTGCCCGGATGAGCGGGGAGACGAACATCAAAAACGACCCCAATAACTACGATGTCCGGATTTTCTGCAAATCACGGATGGTGGACCCGCTTTGCCTGACTAACGAGGGCATTAAGAGGGTCTCTGAGGTGGATTCCAGCTGGATTAAGGTAATTCAAGAGGAATCAAGGCCTAAAGAGTATTTTTTGAAGTTTGAGAGCTAATCGGGAGCTATTTTTCCTGATTTGACAAAACTAAAATAAAGCAGTAATATGAGGGGAGCATAAAAATTACGCGTGCGGCGTAATTTTATTTTTTGAATCAAGATTATATGGAAATTAGAAATATTGCTATCATTGCCCACGTTGACCACGGTAAGACCACCATTACCGATGCTTTGTTGCGCCAAAACGGCATGACTGAGGAGGGCGCCAGCATGGATAGCAACTCTTTAGAACAAGAGCGCGGCATCACTATTTACGCCAAGAATGCCAGTTTGTTCTATAAGGATACTAAAATTAACTTAGTAGATACTCCCGGACACGCCGACTTCAGCTCTGAAGTGGAGCGGGTTTTGCGTTCCATTGATTGCGTGTTGTTGGTAGTGGACGCCCAGGAAGGACCGATGCCGCAGACTAAATTTGTTTTGAAAAAATCTTTGGAATTAGGTTTAAAACCGATAGTGGCGATTAACAAAATTGATAAGCCGGCCGCTAAACCGGAAGAAGTGGTGGAAATGGTCTATGAATTATTTTTAGACTTAGGCGCCAGCGATGAACAATTGGATTTTAAAGTGGTCTATACTATTGGTCGCGGCGGCAAAGCTGGACTGCGCCCGGATAAATTGGCTGATAATCTCAACCCGCTTTTGGATGTGATTTTAGAAAATGTCGCGCCGGCCTCCACTCCGAAAATGGACTTAGAACCGCTTTTAGCTCAGCCGTTTAACTTAGCTTATGATAATTTCTTGGGTCGCTGCGCTGTTTGCCGCATCTATCGCGGCACTGTGAAGGTGGCTCAGAATGTCTACACTTTGAAAAATGACGGCACCGTGCAATCAGGCCGCGTTTCCAAACTCTTCACCTTCTCCGGCTTGCGCCGCCAGGAAGTGGAGTCGGCTTCAGCCGGAGACATTGTGCTTTTAGCCGGTCTGCCGACTATTGATATCGGCGAAACTATCGCTGACAGCGCCACCGCCACTCCTTTGCCGGCCATTACCATTGACGAACCGACTATCTGTTTAAATTTTTTGGTTAATAATTCTCCTTTTGCCGGTCAGGAAGGCAGCTTTGTCACCAGTCGTCAATTAAAAGAACGTTTAGAAAAAGAATTGGAAATCAATGTGGGCTTGAAAATTGATTTTGCCGATCCGAGTTCGTATAAAGTATTTGGTCGCGGTGAATTACACATCGCCGTGCTTTTAGAGAATATGCGTCGGGAGGGTTATGAAATTCAAGTCTCTCAACCCCAGGTTATTATCAAAGAAGAAAATGGTGAGAAATTAGAACCGTATGAAGAAGTGATGATTGATATCCCGGAACAATTCACCGGCACGGTAATTGAAAATCTTTCTAAGCGCCGGGGCCAGATGAAGGACATGAAGAATCATAATAGCCAGACTAGATTAGTATTTGAAATACCGACTCGCGGTTTGTTGGGCTATCGCAATGATTTCATAGTTGCCACTCGCGGCGAAGGAATTCTTTGCTCTCACTTTTTAGGATTTAAGAAACATGCCGGCGATATTGAAAAGAGCGCATTGGGCTCCATGATTTCCATGATGAGCGGCAAGGCTTTGGCCTTCTCTCTTTGGAACTTGCAGGAGCGCGGCGTCTTATATATTGGCCCTAACACCGAGGTCTATGAAGGCATGGTGATCGGCAACGTAGCCAAGGGCAATGATTTGGCGGTTAATCCGATTAAAGGCAAACAGCTGACTAACGTCCGAGCCTCCGGTACCGATGAAGCCATTATTCTCACCCCGCCGTGGGATTTAACCCTAGAGCGTGGACTCAGTATTATGAACGCCGATGAATACCTAGAAATTACTCCAAAAAGCATTAGACTGCGCAAGCAGATATTAAAAGAAGTTGATCGCAATCGCGCTAAACGAAGTTAAAAACAGAGGAACTCCTCTGTTTTTGCTTTTTTGACGGTCAGCTAGAAAGAGGGTAGAATGGGAATATGCTAAAAATATATCTCACCCGTCATGGGCAAGACAAGGACAATGAACAAGGGATTTTAAACGGTCATCGCGATGAGCCGCTTTCTGATTTGGGCATTTCTCAGGCCGGTGATTTGGTGATGGGCATCAAGAAAATTGGTTTGACCTTTGAAAAGGTCTATACCTCGCCCTTGCTGCGCACCCGGCAGACCGCTGATATTATCGCTCGGGAATTAAAACTAGCTGAGCCGGAAGTTTTAGAAGACTTAATTGAAAGAGATTTTGGAACAATGACCGGCCAGAAGATTGCTGATATCAAAACTTTGTGCGCCGGCAACCTATTATCTGCCGGACCGATTAACTATTTTCTTTCTCCGGAGGGAGCGGAAACCTTCCCGCAGCTTATCGTTCGAGCGCAAAAAATGCTGGCTAAAATTGAAGCTTGGCATCAGGACGGAAATGTTTTGCTAGTCACCCATGGAGACATTGGCAAGATGATTTATGCCGCTTACTACAATTTAGACTGGCAAGAGACTTTGCTTTTATTCCACTTCGGCAACACCGACTTAATTCTATTGTCTCCGGATTCCACTCCGGCCCAGGCCCATGTTTTAGAGGCTAGGCAGTATAATCCTTGATGAAAGAAATGTTTGGTTAATTCCGTATTATAATTATGGCGGATAATCTAGAAAAATTGACGGATGAAGAGCTGGCCGCTCTGGCATTATCTGATGAAGCGGCTTTTAAGCTGATTATTTCGCGGTATAAAGACCGCCTTTTTTATTACCTCAAACGCTTGACGCTTTTAAGCTCTGATGACCTGGATGATATTCTCCAGCAGGTGTTTATCAAAATATACTATAATCTTAACGGCTTTGACTCTAGTTTGAAATTTTCTTCTTGGGCCTATCGCATTGCCCACAATGAGGCCATGAACTATTTCCGCAAGAACAAGGTGAAGACAGAAGATTTGGATAAAGCGGTTTTGGCCGATGACTTATCAGACTTGGAAGCCGATATGGATCGTCATTTGGAAAGTGAGACGGTTAAACTGGTTTTAGCTGAGTTGGATCATAAGTATCGCGAAGTACTATCTTTAAAATATTTTGCGGAAAAAAACTATCAAGAGATTTCTGATATTTTAGCTAAGCCAATGGGCACTGTGGCCACTTTAGTTAATCGAGCCAAAAAACAATTTCAAGATAAATATAAAATATATGCTGGAAAAAATTGAAGATCAAATAATCTCCAAGATTAAAATTAAAAAGATTAAGCCTCTAGCCAAGACTTGGTTCTCTTTGCGTCGTCTAGGAGTTTGGTTGCTTTCCGGCGCCTTCATCGTTTTAGGCGCGGTCTCTATCGCTATGCTGATTACCGTTTTGCGTTTCGGCGATTTTGATATCTATCGCCTGGTCAATCAAAACCTCTTGGTTTTTGTTATTCTAGTTTTCCCCTATTTCTGGCTGCTCCTCTATATAGTTTTTCTTTCTTTTTCTTTCTGGAAATTGCGCCGCAGCCAATATGGCTATCGCTATCAAAAAGTTTGGCTCTGGCTATCTTTCTTTTTAGCCTCCTTAGTTTTGGGGGTAGTGTTGGAGGGGGCGGGGCTAGGGCGGAGTATTGAAAACTATTTAGCCGATAATTTTTCCGGGTATGGAAAGATAAACTACATGCGCGGCATGTGGGACAATCCGGAGAAAGGATTGCTCTCCGGTGAAATTGTCTTAGTGTCAGAAAACAATTTAGAGATTAAAGATTTTTCCGGCCAAGTTTGGCAGGTTGATTTAAATGCTGCTCAGGTTGATTCGATGGTTCAGTTGAGTCTAGGGAAGAAGATTAAGTTAGTTGGTGAGATTGTCGCTCCTAATAAATTTAAAGCCCGAGAAGTCCGTTCCTGGGGCTGTGGCTGCGCTCATTGCCAAGCCGCTACCAGTTCCAGCTGCGGCTGTGGCGAGTCGGGCGGCTGTTCGGCTACCTCTTGCGGCCAGTGAAAGAAAAATTAATCCGGCCTCGTATTACTAGTGTTAGGGCCTTAATTACTAATTCAAAATCTATGAATAAAAACATCCTTTGGGGTGGAATGGTTTCAGCGCTCTTTATTGCCGGTGCTATCTTCGCCTTTAATTCTGGATCTCAGAAGGTGGCGGCTGAAGATGCTAATCCGAGCGTTAAGCCGGCCAGCTGCGCTTGTCAGGGCGGTCCGGCTAAGTGCGGTGCTAACTGCGCTTGCGGCTGCCAGAACAAGGCGGCTCAAACTGGCGCTTCAACCGGTTGCGGTTGCGGAAAATAATTATTGCCATCAAGCTTGATTATAAAAATAGAGCCTTAAGTCCGGGCTCTATTTTTTGTGCTATAATATTATCATTACTTGCTTTCTTGCTTTAATTTTGTTTAAATAGGGATGTCTTGCTCCCATAGTCTAATGGATATAACGCAAGCTTCCGGAGCTTGAGATAGGGGTTCGATTCCCTTTGGGAGCGCAGAGCAAGAAACCAGGCTGGTCCTGGTTTTTTGTTTGGCTAATTTTGGTTAAATATTGTATAATATAATTATATGGCCAATCAAAAAAATGAAATTAAAAAAGAAGAAGTCCAGTTGAATTTAGGGACGGTAGCTAAAACCGTATTAGTCGATTTGCCTTTAGGTATTTTTGTTTTTGATTCTCTTTCCGGCCAATGTCTGTTTGCCAATCAAGCCGGAGTGGCTGTGATTGGTGCTGACGCTCAGAGCGTCTTGGCTATAAATTTTTTTAAAGAGTCTTCTTGGAAAAAATCCGGTATGCTGACGATTGCCAAAAAAGCGATAGCAGAAAAGACTAAACAGTTGTTGAGTGTTTCTTTCACTAGTTCTTTCGGCAAAGAGATTTGGGCAGATTGTGAGTTCATTCCTTTTCAAGAATCCAGTCACGATTATTTGCTTTTAACCATTCATGACGTGGCTGATTACAAAGCGGCTATCATTGAAGAAGAAGAAAAATCTGGTCTACTCAAGACATTCTTGGAAGCTATTCCCAACCCGGTGTTCTACAAAGACCTCAAAGGCGTCTATACCGATTGCAACCAGGCCTTCTTGGATTATAGCGGCAAAAAAAGAACCGAAGTGGTGGGGCACACCGCCTATGATGTTGTGATTAAGGAACAGGCTGATCAGCACAAGAAAATGGATGTCGAATTATTATCCACCGGGAAGGGCTCCGTGGTGGAATCTCATATTGTCACCACTAACGGCCAGGCCTATGACATTATTATCAACAAAGCGGTGATCAAAAATATTCATGGCGAAAAAATCGGGATTGTCGGCATCATTTCTGACGTCACTAAAATAAGAACCGCTGAGCAGGCGCTTAACGAAAAGGTTGAAGAGTTGGAGAGAGTGAACAAGCTAATGGTTGGTCGAGAGTTGAAGATGGTGGAATTAAAAGAGGAAATAGCCCGGCTGAAAAATTTGCCGCAGTAGCTATTTAGTATCTTTGATGATAGAGATGAAATAGAAGCCGCTTAATATTATTAACGCGAAGACTAAGAAGATATAGTTTATCGGCAGAACCAAAGTAACCAGCACGCCGAGGCCGGTGCCTAGGATATAGCCTAACGGTATAGAAGTTCTAAAGAAATCAATTAACGACAGATCTTCCGCGTCCACAATTTTAAAGAAATAGGTTTCCCGCATCGCCTCCACTAAGGCCGCTCCGATGCGGCTGAAGAATAAGACAGCGCCCCAAATCAGGGCGTTTTTTGTGTCTAAGCCAAAGAAAAGCAGTAGTGAAATGAATAAGATGCTGATGCCAATATAAAGCATTTCTTTTTCTCCCCAGTATTTATCAGCCAATATTCCCGCCGGCAATTCAAAGAGCACAAAAGGCAGGAGCATGAAGGAGAACATCAGACCCATAGTTTCCCAACAGAAACCGACGTTTTGTAATAAGTGGAGCGGGATATAAATCACCGCCAAACTATAAAAGGTGTTTAACAATATCGCCACGGCGAAGATACCGCGCAGGTTCTTGCGGCGACAGATTTTTTTGACTGTTTCTAAACCATTCAGTTTCTGATATTTGTTTCTGTCAATTAGCTCTCGATTTTTTTTGATAAACAGGACATAGAATATGGCCAAAGCTAGGGCGGCAGCCAAATAGACAATGCGGTAACCGCTTAACTCAATGAAGTAGCTGGAGATAAACGGAGCCACTATCCAACCTAGGTTTAGAAAGGTGAAAAAGAGAGTGCGGGTTTTGCCGGTGGAAGAGTTAGAACTATAGCTTTCCACAAAGACATCCATGTTTATCCAAATTAAAGTAGAGGCCACTATTAATAGCGCGAAAGCGATAAAGACGCCCACGGCTGATTGTACCACCGACATCAATACTAAGGCTAAAAAGTAGAAAAAGAGGACGGCTTCCGAAGTACGGTTGTTACGATATTTTTTGATGATTCCCGGGAAATAGAGAATAGCCACAAAAGTTGCCAGGTTGGCGCCGAGAAAAAACAAGCTGACCCAGCCCACGCCGACAAATTGTTTGATGTAGCTAGATTCAACATAAGCTGGCATAGCAGCGGCTAAGGCCAGGACAAAGGCTAGAAAATAAAGAACCTTGAGATGGGCGGATTTTTTCTTGGGGCTATTTTTTGCGGGCATAACGACGGATTAAATAATAAGATAAGGAAGCGAAAATAATAATTAATAAACTAATGATTTGCGGCCAGCGCCAAATGCCGATAGTCGGAGTGTCATCAGTGCGCCAGAACTCTAAGACAAAACGGAGAACGGAATAAAGGCATAAATATAATAGCACAATTAATTGGTTTTGATGAGTTTTTCCGGAGAAGCGGCGGTGTAATAAAATTAACAAGATAAATATTAACAGACAGCCCAGAGATTCATACAAGAAAGTCGGTTGAAAGAACTCATAGGAGATGAATTGGTTAGGGCGGTTGATTAAATCAATCGGGATCCCCCAAGGAAGATTAGTGGGGCGGCCGAACAATTCTTGATTAAAATAATTGCCGAAGCGGCCAATGGCTTGGCCCAGAGCTAGAGCAGGAGTGATGATGGCTAGCCAGAGCCAAGTGTTTTGTTTCTTAGTCCAGACAACCACGGTGATCAGTCCGGCGATAATGGCGCCATGAATGGCTAGGCCGCCTTCCCAGACCGCCAGAATCTTGCCAGGATATTGGAGATAATAGGAGAGATTTAACAACACATCATAGAGTCGGGCTCCTAATAGTCCAAAAATGATTAGCCAAAATGATAAGTCTAAGACTCTTTCGCTTTTGATCTGGTATTTCTTAGCCAGCCTAACAGCTACTAAAAGAGCCAGGAGCATAGCTAAAACCATAATTAGCCCATACCAATAAATGGTTATCGGACCTAAGAGCAAAGCAATCCTTTGGGGATGGAAAGTATGAAGGAAATTAATCATAGTATTATTGTATCTTTTTTGGCGGGTTTTTTCAAATAAAAACCGGCTACAGGATAGTCGGTTTTTTAGTGCGGGCGGAGAGACTCGAACTCTCACGCCGTGAGGCACATGCTCCTAAGGCATGCGTGTATACCAATTTCACCACGCCCGCTCTTTTTCGTCTGTTTTGATATTAAAGCATTATTTTTAAAAAGTAAAGATTGTGATATAATTAAGATATTATTAATAATTTCATTGATCTTATGTCGCAAATTAAATTTATCAGTTTTTTCAACGAATTAGGGATTAAAGATGTGCCCCAAGTCGGCGGCAAGAATGCTTCCTTGGGCGAAATGTACCGCAAGCTGAAAAGCGCCGGAGTTAGAGTGCCCAATGGCTTTGCCACTACTTCCTCAGCCTATCGCTATTTCTTGGAACAACAGGGTCTCAAGAAAAGAATTAGAGAGGAATTGAAAGGATTAAACACCCATGACGTCAAAGATTTGATGAAGCGCGGCGAAGCGGTGCGCCAATTGATTCTGGAAACCCCGATGCCGAAAGATTTAGAGAAGGCTATTGTCAAAAGCTATGAACGTTTGTCTAAAGAGTATCGGACTAAGAATTTGGCCGTAGCTGTTCGTTCTTCCGCTACCGCCGAAGATTTGCCGGATGCTTCTTTCGCCGGACAGCAGGAAACTTTCTTAAATATCAAAGGCAGCAAAGAATTATTAATCGCTGTCCGCAAATGCATCGCTTCTTTGTTTACCAATCGAGCTATTTCCTATCGCGTTGACAAGGGATTTGACCATTTCAAGATTGCTTTGTCAGTCGGTGTCCAAAAGATGATTCATTCTGAAGCTTCGGGTGTCATGTTCTCCATTGATACCGAATCTGGTTTCCGCAATGCGGCTTTAATTCATTCTATCTATGGCTTAGGAGAAAACATTGTTCAGGGCCGGGTTAACCCCGATGAGTTCTATTTCTTCAAACCAACCGAAAAAATTATTTCTCGCTCCATTGGTTTGAAACAACTAAAGATGATTTACAATTCCGACCCGAAGAACCCGGTAAAGAATATTAAAGTATCTTCGGCTGATCAATTAAAGCAATCAATTACCGATGCCCAGGTTACTCAGTTAGGCAAATGGGCGATGATTATTGAAGAGCATTATCAAAAGCCGATGGACATGGAATGGGCTTTGGACGAAAAAGATGGTTTGCTCTATATCATTCAAGCTCGTCCGGAAACCGTAGAGAGCCAGAAAGACTTAAATGTTTTGGAGCGCTATATACTCTCCAAGAAAGGCCAGCTAATAGTTTCCGGCCAAAGCGTCGGCAATCGTATCGGTTCTGGTTCGGCGCGCAAAATATTGCAGGCCAAAGATATCAGCCAGTTTAAAAAAGGTGAGGTGCTAGTGACCGACATGACTGACCCAGATTGGGAACCGATTATGAAAATCGCTTCGGCTATTGTGACAGACAAAGGCGGCCGGACTTGCCATGCGGCCATTGTTTCTCGGGAGCTGGGCATCCCTTGCGTGGTGGGAACTAACAAGGCGACTGCTAAAATAAAGACCGGCGATAAGATTACCGTTTCCTGCGCCGAAGGTGAAGCCGGTTTTGTCTATCAGGGTATTATTCCTTTTAAAGTAGAGAAAACTAATATCAAGAAATTGGGAAAAGCCAAAACCAAGATTATGATGAATTTGGCCGAACCGGATTTAGCTTTCTTAAACTCCTTTATTCCTAATGACGGAGTGGGGCTAGCTCGTTTGGAATTCATCATCAACAACTATATCAAGATTCATCCTTTGGCTTTGATTAATTTTGATAAACTAAAAGACCAGAAAGCGAAGGCTCAGATTGCCAAGATTACTAAAGGATATCAGAACAAGTCGCAATTCTTTGTGGACAAACTAGCCGAGGGGGTAGCAACTATTGCCGCCGCCTTTTATCCCAAGGATGTTATCGTCCGCTTATCCGATTTCAAAACCAACGAATATGCCAATTTAATCGGCGGTAAAGATTATGAACCGGTGGAGTCTAACCCGATGATTGGTTTCCGCGGCGCCAACCGCTATTACAGCCCGCTCTTCTTGCCGGCTTTCAAATTGGAATGCCAGGCTTTGAAGCGAGTGCGCGAACAGATGGGTTTAACCAACTTAAAAATCATGGTGCCTTTCTGCCGCACCGTGGAAGAAGGCAAGAAGGTGCAGGAGATCATGAAGCAAAACGGTTTAGTGCGCGGCAAGAATGGTCTGCAAATTTATGTCATGGCTGAAATCCCGTCTAACATTATTTTAGCCGACGAGTTCTGCAATATTTTTGACGGCTTTTCCATTGGCTCCAATGATTTAACCCAATTAGTTTTAGGTATTGATCGTGATACCGGTGATAATCTTAAAGTAGAAGGTCTTTCTAACGAGAAAAATGAAGCGGTGAAATTAATGATCCGCTATCTCATTGAAACCGCTAAGCGCCGCAATCGCAAAGTTGGTATTTGCGGTCAAGGCCCCAGCGACTTCCCGGACTTTGCTGAATTCTTGGTGGAGTGCGGTATTGACAGCATCTCTTTGATTCCGGATACGGTTTTGAAAACCACTATGGCCGTGATTAAAAAAGAGAAGAGATTGAGAAGAAGATAATTATTTCCTGTTGATATAAAAAACACCGGCTTTCTGAGCCGGTGTTTTTTTTGGTTTAATTTATTTCAATGTCGATAAAGAGTATCTGTGGTATTTGTTGTTTGATGTCTGACTCAATGTCATCAATTTCTTGTCCGATGAGCCGCGGTACTCTGTCCATATAGTCAACGCAGAAGCGCATGAACCCTTCATAGTTTTCGCTGGCGAATTCATATTCTTTCTTGAGAAAGCGATTTTTTTCCAAGCGTTCAATTAAGGCGCTGGCGTTGAACTCCACTTCGCATTTGATGAGGTATTTGTTGACATCTAAAACGGTGGATTTGAAAAGCAATACTTTTTCAATGGTCGGTTCGGACTCCAATATCTCAATGGCTTTCTTTTGTAATTCTTTGGGCATGGCTTTGGAGAGCAGAAAGGAGCGGTTCTTGTTGATGAGTACTATGGCCATGATACCTAGGAGCAAACCAATCAGAATGGAACCGGCGGCATCAAAGAAGTGCAAGCCGGTAACACGGCTCAAATAGATACTGCCCATAGCGATAGAGACGCCGATGACTGCTAGGCTGTCTTCATAGAAGACGGCTAGAGAAACTGGGTCAGCTTCTTTTAAGGTCTGACGCCACTTTTTGCCGCCACTATGTTTTTTGATGTCTCTAATGGCCAAGAACAAGGTGAATGATTCGATAATAAATGAGGCTAAGAGGATATAAATGGTAAAGGAGTGGTAAGTAAAAACTTCTTGATGAATAAGAACGCTAATACCATGGTAGACAGTCACGCCGCAACCAATGAAGAAGATGCCGCAAGCTGAAATTAGCGCCCAAACAAAACGTTCCCGGCCATAGCCATAGGGGAAGAACTTGTCGGCGGCTTTGGTAGATTTTTTCACTCCAATCAATAACAAAAATTGATTAGCGGTGTCGGCTAAGCTGTGAACAGCTTCGGAAAATAAGGCGCTGGAACCGGAGAAGGCAAAGCCCACGAATTTGCTTAAGCAGACGATGCTGTTTCCCAGGAAGGCGGCTAGAACCGGCAATAAGCCGGCAGTTTTTGGATCGGTCATATATAGTTATTTTATCATGTAGCTATCTTTTAGGCGATATCCCATCTTTTTGTAATATCCCCGCACGCCCACTCCGGAAATAATGGCTATTTTTTTGATGCCCTCTTTTTTGGCTATGGCTTCGGCGGTTTGTAATAGTTTTTTACCCCAGCCGGAGTGTTGAATAATCTTTTTTTCTCCGGTCGGCACCAATTCGCCATAGACATGCAACTCTCTGATGAGGGCCGGAGCGATCGGACTGTCTTTGGATAGTCTCAGCCGGCAGAAACCGTATAATACTTTTTTGTCCGGACTGTCGGCACTAATGAAATATTCCGTACCATTACCGGCCGGGTATTTAGTGATATTTATTTTGGCTTTATTAATTTCTTTATTCTCTTTAGCTTCCCGACAGCGGATGCAGCGGCATTCTACTCCCCGCTGCTGCATCACTTGGCGCAGGTTGGTGATTAAATTACCGGCCACAATAGACTCAGCGGGAATATCTCTAATGAGGCGAATGATGCGGACATACTCCGGCACCACTTTTTTGCATTCGGTGATTAAATCTTGCAGCTGTTTGTCGGTGTATGGTTTGTATTTTCCTTGTTTATACCATCTATACAGCAAACTACCTTTAGTGACAATGGTGGGATAAAACTTGATTTGGTCGGGCTGATAATCGGAGTCGTTAAATAGTTTTTTAAACCAAGCCAAGTCTTTCCGCGGGCTAGATCCGGGCAAAGCCGGCATGAGGTGATAGGTGACTTTAAAGCCATAATCGCGCAGCAGCTTGGTAGCTTGAGCAGTTTCTTTATTCCCATGGCCGCGGCGGTTCTTTTTTAAAATTTCATCATCAATGGCTTGGACACCTATTTCGACGCGAGTGCAGCCCAATTCCCGCATGGTTTTTACTTCCGTCTCATTAATATAGTCCGGCCGGGTTTCCAGGGTCAGGCCGATTATCTTATACTCCGCTGTTTCATTTTTTTTCTGCTCTTTAGCTAATTCTTTCTTTAATTCTGGCAGCGACAAGTTTTTGGGGTATGGGGCCTTGGTATTTTTGATGTTTAGATTATGATGCTTAGCTTTGTTGAAATCATTGGCGCCTTTAAAGCAGTTTAAAATATACCAATATTGGTATTTAATCGGCAAATAACTCCAGGTGCCGCCAATGACGATGATTTCTATTTTCTTTGGTTCATGGCCGTTGTTTTCTAAAGCGTTTAAGCGCAGCATCACTTGGCGATAGGGGTCATAGCCGCAACGAATAGCCCGCATGACGGCCGGTTCGTTAGACAAATAGCTGGTGGGAACATTTTTTTCGTTGGGGCAATAAGCGCAATGACCAGGGCAGGGGTATGGCTTGGTAAGGACTGCCACCGGAGCAATGCCGGACATTGTTCTAATGGCGCGCTTGCGAAATAGCCGCAGCAGCCGATTGAGCTGCTCTTTCTTTTTTGGATCCCGAGAGTTTTTAATCTGTTTCTTGATTTCCGCTAAAATTTCCGAATGGAGCGGAATGGGCAGGCCGGAAGACTTCGCGACGGAGCGTTTAATCTGGTTCATGGTCTCTAAATCCATTGGGGAGGCGAGACTGAGGGCGATAATTTTTTTAGTTGCTCCTTCCATGTTTTTCGAGTATAATATAAGTAGTTGTATATTATAATAATAATCATTTTATGTCAAAAACAAAGCTTTTTTTAGCGATTTTTTCTCTGGGGCTGATTTCTTTGGCTCCAATTGCCACCCTGGCTTATAGCGTCAGAAGCGAAAGCTCTATCTATATCCCCAAGGAGCAAGCAGTGGAAGGCAATTTGTATGCCGCGGCTTCTAGTTTGGTGATTGACGGCAATGTCTATGGCGATGTGATAGCGGCTGCTGAGAATATTACCATTAACGGTGAGGTGAATGGCGATGTCATTGGTGTCGCTTCCAATATCACTGTTAACGGTCCGGTTTCCGGCAGTATCCGGGTTTTAGGAGAAAATTTGAATTTTAATAATGCAGTCAATCGAAATATTAATGCCTTGGGCAATGTTGTCATCTTAGGAAACAATTCCAAAGTAGGCGGTGATGTCTTAGCGGCTAGTGGAGCGTTAGAAAGCCGGGGGCAAATTAATGGCAGCCTGCATGGAGTTTCTGATAGGTGGGTAATTGCCGGCACGGTTTTACAAAATGTTGACGCTCGGATCAGCAATCCGGAAGGAACAGTGACTTTGGTGGACTCTGCCAAGGTGAGCGGTTCTTTTAAATACATGTCTTTAAAAGAAGGCGGTATTAATTCTTCCTTAGTAGAGGGAGAAGTGATTCGCTTGGTTCCTAAGGATAAAGGCTGGCAGGCTGGACCTTATTTTTTGCATCGTTTATATGGGTTGTTGTCTTCTCTATTAGTAGCCTTAGTTATTTTAAGCCTTTGGCCGCGACAGATTAGAAAGATAGCTGTGGTGGAAAAGAATAAATTGGGTTGGCAAGCCTTAATCGGCTTAGCCGCTTTATTCTTGACCCCTTTCGTTTGCTTCCTCTTGCTTTTCACTTTCATCGGTTGGCCGCTAGCTTTAATTTTAGGAGTTCTTTGGCTAGTGGCAATATACTTAGCTAAAATTTGGGTGGGTATTTCTTTGGGCGCTTGGATTTTCCAGAAGCTGAAGAAAGCACCGACTAAAAAAGGATTATCCGAAATGGCTTTGGGCCTATTGGCTCTTTGGATCCTTCTAGCTATTCCTTTTGTCGGCATGGCCGTTTCCTTCTTGGCTATTTGTTGGGGACTGGGCATGATAGTGGGAAGTATAAAAATTAATCGCTAGGAGTTATGTTTCAACCGCAAATTTTTAAAGCTTACGATATTCGCGGCATCTATGGCCAAGATCTTGATGACCAATTTGCTTTTGATCTCGGTCTTGCTTATGTCTCCTTCCGAAGGCAAGAGGCTGATTTGGCCGGAAAAGAATTGAAGGATATTAGTATTGTCGTCGGTTCCGATATGCGTTTGTCTTCTCCAATTCTCAAGGAGAATCTGATAGCCGGGTTAGTGGCCGCTGGCGTGAAGGTTATTGATATCGGTTTAGTTTCCACTCCGACTTTTTATTTCGCTGTGGCTAACTACGGTCATCAAGGCGGCATTATGGTTTCCGCTTCTCATAATCCGAGCGAATGGAATGGTTTCAAAGTGGTTCGCTCTCGGGCTTTGCCAATTTCCGGAACTAGCGGTTTGGAGACGCTGAAAGAATTAATCAGCTCCGGCAATTTGTCTCCGGCGACTGAGCCGGGTCAGATAATTTTGCAAAACGATATTTTGAATGATGAATTAGAATATGATTTGGGGTTAGTTGACTGGCAGAAAATAAAACCGCTGAAAATAGTGGCTGATGCGGCTAATAGTATGGGGGCGCAATATTTGGAAGTGCTCTTCAACCGTTTGCCGGGGGAATTGATTAAGCTTAATTTTGATTTAGACGGAACTTTCCCGGTTCATGAAGCCGATCCGCTCAAAGAAGAAAATGTTAATCTTCTCAGACAACAGGTTGTCGCTGAACAGGCTGATTTGGGTATTACCACTGACGGCGATGGCGATCGGGTGTTCTTTGTTGATAATGAAGGGCAGCTAATTTCTCCAGCTTTGGTCAGAGGATTATTGGCTAAGTTGTTTTTGCTAGATAATCCAGGAGCTAAGATTGGCTACGATGTCCGTCCGGGGAAAATTACCACCGATTTGATAGCCGAACAGGGCGGTCAAGCCATTCCCACCAAAGTAGGCCATTCTTTGATTAAGGAGCAGATGATTAAAGACGGCATTTATTTCGCCGGTGAGTCTTCCGGTCATTTCTTTTTAAACACTGAAATTGGTTGTTTCGAAATGCCGATGCTGATGATTGCCAAGATGCTCTTGGTTTTTTCTCAAAGCGGTCAGAGCGCCAGTGATTATTTGCGCCAATACAAAAAATATTTTTCTTCCGGGGAGATAAATAGCGAAGTGGCTGACAAGGAGGTAATCTTCGCTCGTTTGAGAGAGAAATACAACGATGGAGAAATTAATGATTTAGACGGTTTATCCATTTCTTATCCCAACTTTTGGTTTAATGTCCGAGGCTCCAATACGGAAAATAAAATTCGCCTGAACTTGGAGGCGAATGATGCGGCCACGATGGCGGCCAAGCGTGATGAAGTTTTAGCTTTGATTAGGACCTAGAGTTTTTTGCCCGGCCGCGGTTTTATAAACCGCCAGACAAATTTAATTATTTCTATTATCTCTTTAGGACGGCTGACATTTTGCAGCTGTCCTTTTTTGATAGCGGCAATGATGTCTGTTGGGCGGTTAGACTGGCAATTTATCAAGCAATAGTCATCTTTCAAATAGCGGTTGTCGTGCATATCGCTGGTGGCTACTAATGGTTTATTCAATTTTTTTGCTACCCGAGCTGCCTGGCGATTTTGATTGAAGAGTTTGGTATAAAACCAGCTGTGTTCTACGGCATCAAATATTTCCGCGTTTCGTTTCAAGGTTTTTAACCCTAAAGACTGCACTAAAAAATTGGGGTGAGGTGCCATGACTAAAGGTTGGGGGTTATTTTTTCGCCAAGCCTTTAATTCGGCTAAAGTTTTGAGACTAGGCAAGGACTCAGCGCCGATAATTAGGACGTGGGCATTGTGCCAGCGGCTTTTCTGCAGGCTGATTTCTATACCCGGCAACAAGGTGATGCCTCTTTGGGCGGCATAGTCCTTAATTTCCGGAGGGAAATAAAGACGATTATGAAGCGTCAAAGCCAAGACTTGAAAATCAAGCTGTTTGGCTTGATTGATTAAATCTCGAGCAGTGTATTTAATTAGAGTGCCGTCTTCCGGATCTTCGTGGGTATGAAGATGAAGACTGGCTTTTAATATGGGCATGAGGGTAGATTAATCTCTGACGCATCTTATAGAAAGTCCTTGGGGATGGAGGATATAATTGCGCCAGACAGCATAGCCGGGAACAAAGTTTCTCTGCCAGGCTTTGTTGGTGTCAATTAAAGACGATGTCCAAAGCGTTGGCTCAGCTCCTAGATATCTAAAAAATGGTGAGGCGGTATAACGAGTACCGGAGAGGAGAACGTCAAAACCGGATGAGCCGCCGATTAATAGTTTGGTTCCTTCATCGGTGCCGCGAAATCCGGTGGTGGTGTTGTCATAGGGGAAGTCAGTGGCGCAAGTGCCGGAGGTGCAAACCGCTCTTTCTAAAGTAGTCCATTCGTCATGGGAAGGAATATGCCAACCATCAGGGCAAATGCCTTGAGCGCTGGGGGTGAGGGAATATTGCATGGCTTCGTCCCATTGGTATAAGCCGCCGTGGAGCTGGCAATAGGTATAATCACTCAAATCTCCGTCGGGATCATAGCAGTATTTTTCCAATATTGGCGTGGGGCTGTTATCGGTTTGATCGACTGAACCATCTATAATAGTGCCGATATTCATGTTTTCTTTTAACCAGCATTGATTGCCGATTTTTATGGTTGCATATTCACAGGTGTCATAATTGGGAGCGTCAGCATTGCAGGTATATCCCAGCAGATTATCAGAGTTAAGGGTCAAGGTGTCGCCGCAGATAAAACAGCTGCCGCTGCTAATAGTATCCTGGTTGGCACAGTTATTCCCAGCCGCTATTTCCCCGGTTTTGTTGCCTAAACAGAAATTAATAGTATATTTTTGGTTGTTGTTAGTGGCTTCATAAGTATAGGCGTTAGTGGTGGTAGAGCAGCCGCCATCATTAGGAGTGGTTGGCGCCGGGACATTGAGGTAAGTGATGCCGGAAGAGCCCACCAAAGGCTGTCCGAAGGTTAGGGTAGCGGGGTAGGACCCTTCTTGACGGTGGTAGCGTTCCAAAGCTTGTTGGATAGAAATGATATCGCTCGCTCTTTTGTTATCACGGCTTTTAACTCGAGATTGATTATAGGCCACCGTAGCTAGCGCAGTGATGAGGCCAATGGTCGCCAAGACTAATAATATTTCGATTAGCGTAAAAGCAGAACGATTTTTAGTTTTAGATAAATTTCTGAACATGGTTTTATTATATCATAGAATGAAGACAAAAAAAATCACGAGGTTTCCCTCGTAATTTTTATTGACAGTCATTAATCATTTCAGCTGGTAGCTTATACTGAGCCAAATCGGCGCAAGTATATTTCTTTTCTCCATTCCAAATTATTTGCCACTCGCCGTTTTGCTTGGCGGCGAAAAATATTCCTTCGTATTTGTCGGTAATCGTCACTATGCCTTTAATGAATTGGCTATTTTCTCGAGCCACTTTGACGTCCACTTTGTCCAAGGACTGGCCGCTTTGTTTAGCGAATAGTTTTTGGATAGTGCTGAGGCGATCTTCATAGCTCATAGTCTGCCCGGCCGGAGTCTGATTTTGATTCTGATTGGTTTGGCGACGGGAGAAAATGAAAAAAGCAGTGATAATCGCGGCTATAACTATAATGGCTATAATTAGCCAGATAATATATCGGCGGTTCATATTTTTAGATATAAATTAAGCTCTCTAGAATCTGGGGAGGAGTCCGACGCTACTATTTCTTTTTAGCAGTCTTTTTGGCAGTTTTCTTCTTGGCAACTTTCTTGACGGCCTTTTTCACAACCTTCTTCACGGCCTTCTTTGCCACTTTCTTTTTTGCTACTTTCTTGGTAGCTTTTTTCTTAGTAGCCATAATAATAAAATTAATATAGTTTATTAACAGGAAAACCGACCTTTATTTTCCTGTGTCAAAGCAAATGCCTTGACCTAGAAAAATAAAGCCAAAAAAATTGGACCTCCTCCCCAGATTTTAAAGAGCTTTAACAAACTAGGGAAATAAATTTTTAAAAAACTTTTTTATCTAATTATATTTTATCAAATTTTAGAAAACTTGGCAATGATTTTTTCACTTTTTTGTTTTTTTATCAACTAAAATATTTTTTGCGCAATTTAGATTCCATCGTGGCGATAAATGCGGCGATAGAAAAATCTTTTTACAATTTCCGTGACTAATAGATAACTCAACACGATGATAATAATGCTGCCGATAACCTTAAAAGGTAGCGGGGTGAAATCAAAGACATTGCCCAAGGGCGTCATGGCCACTAGCCAGCCGATGGCGATGATTAAGAGGGTAGCGCCGGCTAAATATTTGCTGGGCCAAGATTGGATGAAGGGCAGTTTTTTGGTACGGATAATATAGACCACTAATACTTGGGTAGCCAATGATTCCATGAACCAACCAGTCTGGAAAAGACTGTCTTTTAGGCCGAAAATTGCGAATAATACGTAAAAAGTGATTAAATCAAAGACCGAGCTAATGGGCCCGAAGACATACATAAAACGCTTGATAAACTTCATATCCCAATGCTTGGGTTTCTTTAAATAGTCTTCATCTACCCGGTCGGTGGGAATAGCTAATTGCGAGGTATCATAGAGCAGGTTATTGAACAAAATTTGTCCCGGGAGCATTGGGAAAAAGGGCAGAAAAAGGGAGGCGCCGATGAGGGAAAACATGTTGCCGAAGTTGGAGCTGAGACCCATCATCAAGTACTTCATGGTGTTGCCGAAAGTCTTCCGACCTTCCAGAACTCCGTCCATCAGCTCTTGGAGTCCTTTCTTCATCAAGATGATATCAGCGGTCTTTTTGGCAACATCGACTGCGTTATCCACAGATATCCCCACGTCAGCCATTTTTAGAGAAGGAGCGTCATTGATGCCATCACCCATATAGCCGACTACTGAGCCGTCATTTTTTAAAGTTTCAATTATTTTTTCTTTTTGCATCGGGGAGAGGCGAGCGAAGATATTGTTTTGCCGCGCCCGTAGAGCTAACTCCTGATGGCTGAGCTTATCAATATCTAATTCGTCTCCGGAAATGATGCCGGTGATGGTAATATTCAAGTCGCGGCAAATTTTTTCCGTTACCAAAGGACTATCACCGGTGAGGATCTTAATCTCAATGCCATGCTCTTTCATGAAGCGAATAGTTTCGGAAGCGCTTTTCTTGGGCGGGTCATAGAAGGCGACAAAACCGTGGAGAGTTAGGCCCTTTTCTTCGCTAATTTGGTATTTTGGCTTGTGTTTGGCTATTTTTCGGGTGGCAATTGCCAAAACTCGAAATCCTTCTCGGCTCAAAGATTGATATAAAGCATTAGCTTTTTTCTTGTCGACCAGATGACAGATTTTAAACACTTCTTCCGGTGCGCCTTTGGTGATAATTATTTCTTCGCCCTTTTCTGAACAAATAATGGAAGAGCGGCGGCGGGTAAAGTCATAGGGAATCTCGGCAACTTTTTTAGCGCCGCGGATATCTATCTTTTTAAAATCTAATATTGCTTTGTCCAGCAAGCTCTTAATTCCAGTTTCAAAAGCGCCATTGAGATAGGCGAGGCGCAGGACTTGTTCGTCTGTCTCTCCTTTTAAGTTGAGGTGTTTAACAACGGTAATCTTGTCTTGAGTCAAGGTTCCGGTTTTGTCAGTGCATAAGATGTCCATACTGCCGAAGTCTGGAATAGCATTCAATCTTTTAACAATAACGCCCCCTTTGGCCATCTTAATGGCTCCTCTAGCCATATTAACACTCATAATCATGGGCAAAAGTTCAGGGGTAACGCCCACAGCGACGGCAATAGCGAAAACTAAAGAGTCAATAAGATCTTTGTGGTATAAGGCGTTGATGATGAAAATGATTAAAACAATGAAGGTGATGATTTTGATAATCAGCATGCCGAAACTTTTGATGTCTAGTTCAAAAGCATTAGGGGTATCATTTTCTCTCAGGTGGCTGGCAATTTGGCCGTACTCGGTACTTAATCCGGTTTTGACAACCAAGGCTCTGGCAAAACCGGAGACTACGTTGGTGCCGGAAAATATTAAACGGCCCTTTTTGTCATCTGGGTCTTTTTGAACCGGAAAACTTTCGCCGGTGAGGATTGATTCATTAATATAGAAATCATCAGCCTCTAATAGTTCAGCGTCGGCCGGGATGATATCGCCGGCGGAGAGGATTAGTAGGTCTCCGGGGACTAAATAACGGGTTAAAATCTCTTGTTGCTTGCCGCCGCGAATGATTAGAGCCTTAGTGGCCAGCTTTTTAGCGATTTTTTCAGCGGCTTGGCCGGATTTATGCTCTTGATAGAAGTTGAGGACTACACTTAAAAAAACCATGAATAATATAACAGCCATACTTTTGAATTCTCCGGTCAGCCCTGAGATGATAGCGGAAATAATCAACATGATAATCAAAGGGTTCTTAAAATAGGAGAGGAATTTCAAAATCCCCGGCATCTTTTTTTTGTGAGCCAGTTCGTTGTAGCCGTATTGCTTGAGTCGCGCCTTAGCTTCGGATTCGCTGAGGCCGCATTGAGACGGTATTTTCTTTTTCATTATTAATATTATACCGTAAATTTTACAATTAGGAAATAAAAAATCCGCTGGAGGCGGATTTAATATAGTTTAGTAACCTTGTTTTTCTAGATCTTCTTTCTCCTCCTGTAATCTTTGAATTTCAGCAGGGGAAAGATCTTTCTGCAGCATTCGGATTAATCCATTTAACTCCACGGTCTGGGAGACATTCTCTAAGCAAAAGTCTTTGAGGGTAGTAGCTTCGGCCAAATTTTTGGGACGAGCGATGACGTTGCAGAGGCTGACGTCGTATTCAATATGTTGGATGCTTAAAAAATGTGTTAATCCCTGAAACTCAGGATAGGTTAGGTTCTTAATTAGATAATGCATTTTCGAGGTTTTAGGTTAGCTTTAATGAACAACCGAACAGCATAACGGAAATTACTCTTTTTGTCAATTCTGATTATTTATGTTTTTCTTGTTTGTAGGCCAGATAAGAATAGACAATTGGGCCTAAAACAGCGATGGCCACGCCAGCCAGGAAGAGCCAACCGGCTAGAACCATAGGCAAATAAGGGGCGATAATAATAATGATGCCGAAAATGATGAAGCTATAGGTGCTTAGCTTATGAGTTTTCTTCCACACTGTCGGAGAAGACATGGTCCAGGGGGTGCGAACGCCGACAAACCAATTGTCTTTCAAGTTTTGCATGGTTATGCCAATAATGATCATCATAATACCAATCACTGCGGCGATGGTTTTGCCGATATTAATATTGTAACCCAGGTTGGCCAAGGTAGTGGCGGCAAAAACTATAGTTAGGGTGCCAATGATTAAGGCCTTAATAACATGATAGGTATTAGCAAATTTAGTATAGTTTTCTTTTTTAGGATCTAAGGCCGGCAAAACCCAGAAGAGAACATACATTATTAAGAGCAAGGAGGGTAAGAAAATTGTCTGAAACATTTTAGAGCTATAACCATCAGCCACGCCCTGGAAGTTCCAGTGGCTGGCGACTCTATCCGGCAAAGCTGAATAGCTAACTGCGGCTAGGACGATGGCCCCCACTACGAATAGCAAAGGGATAATCTCGGTTTTTAGGCTCATTTTTAGAGGCATTTTCATATTATTGATTATTATTAATTTATGCTATATTCATTATAGAGCATTACTATTATGGATACAATAACCCCTAAAACCGGATTTATTTTGATTGATAAGCCCCAGCACATCAGTTCACATGCGGTGGTTAGTATTTTGCGCCGCATTACCAACACTAAGCGCATCGGCCATGCCGGTACTTTGGATCCGTTAGCCACCGGCTTGCTCATTTTAGCTATTGGCCGCGAGGCGACTAAAAGATTAGATGAGTTCGCTAAGCAAGATAAAGAATATATTGCCGCTATCCGTTTCGGTTTTGAAAGTGTCAGCTACGATGCCGAAGGCCCGATTACCCAAATATATTCTGGACTTGGCTTGGAAAAAGAAAAAATTATGGACGCCCTGTCTTCTTTCTTGGGAAAAATTGAACAATATCCGCCTAAGTATAGCGCCAAAAAACAAAATGGCAAACGACTATATCAATTGGCTAGAAAGAACCAACCGATAGAATTAAAGCCTAGCCTAGTGGAGATTAAAGGTTTGGACATTTTAGACTATAGCTGGCCGGATTTAAAGGTCAAAGTTAATTGTGGCACCGGTACCTATATCCGATCTTTGGCCCATGATTTAGGAAAGAAATTAGGTTGTGGCGCCTATCTCAGCGATTTGCGCCGAACTAGAATTGGTGCACAGACTATTGACCGAGCCGTGGAATTGGATACAATGGATAGGGATAATTGGGTAAAATATCTCTTTTAGCCGAAGTGGCGAAATTGGTAGACGCGCTAGTTTCAGGTACTAGTCCCAGCGATGGGTTGGGGGTTCGAGTCCCCCCTTCGGCACTGCAGAAAACGGGCAATAGCCCGTTTTTGTTTTGCTCTTGATGTGATATAATTAGGATATAAATAGATAAAATATATGAGATCTAAAAAAACCGCGAGCGTTTCTGAGACTGAAAAAAATATTAAGCAGCTGATTGCCGATTATCAAAATCGCCTTTTGATGTTGCAAGCCGAACAGCAGAAGATAATTGACGCTAATTCTTCTTCTCAAACTTAAAGATATGAATGATAAAAATAATTTTGAAAATTTAAATAATCAGCCCAGTCCAGAATCTGCAGAAAAAACTCCGGAGCAATTATTGGAGAAATTGGAACCGTTGTTGGACGGCTTGTCTCAGGTTGAGGAAGCTATTGAAGATCGAGGGTTGGAGTACATTGATAACCAGCCGGATAAGAAATCAAAATCGGCGGTTAAAATGCAGCAGATTATTGAAACCCTACAAAAGGAAAGTCTAGTGCTTTTAAAAAAGATTTCTAAAGAACTGGCCAGCTATCCTCGGGCAGTGGCCGATACTTTTCGAGATAACTATATTAATAACAGCGCGGCTCGCAAGAATCGCAAGTTTTCCAAAAATGATTTTTCAAATCAAGAAAAAAGTTCCACTAATCAAACTGATGAAGAGGCTTCCGCTGATTGGATTAAGTCCAATAAAATATTTGAAGCTAATTTGCGGGAAGCCAAAGGATTAATAACCATGATGAACTCTCAGAATTGGGGAAATTCGGCTAAAGCCGATGCGGCGTTTTTGAGTTCCCAGCGCTTGCTGGAAACCTTGATTAATCAGGCTAATTTTTTGTACCGCAATGCAGAAATTTCGAGATTATTAGAAATTTTAGAAAAAAACTCTACTACCGTTCTTAGCCCTATTTCTCATCTGGATAAGATTATAGAAACCCAATGTACCCATTTTACCGTTGCCGGAGGCATCCCTTCCTATTATAACATTGAATATGACAATCCGACTGACCAGAAAATTAAAGAGGTTTTTTCTGATGATCCCTTTTTGATTTTGAATTATTTAAAAAATGCGCCTGACTCAGTTCGCAATTTACGAAGTGGGTTGTTGTTGGGACAGCTGGATGTTTTAATGGAAAAATACCCTAGTCCTGGAGTTTGGCCGGTTTTTATTGGCCAGGCTTTTAAGCGGGCGATTAATATTAACCCGGAGAAATATTTAAATGATCCGGACAAGCGAGCTTATCTGTTTTCTGTTTTTAAAAATAGTTTTGCTAAAGGAGAAACCAGAGAATTCGGGGATCTTTATCGTTTCTATGACGAGTTCCAGGGAGTTGATAAACAAGAACGGGAAGAACTAATTGACCGCATGCGTCATACTAACGAAGAAGACATTAAATTATCAATGTTGCCCTTGACCCCGGCGGAAATTAAAAAGTTAGCGCCGGAAAATCCTGGTCTTCAATTTTTCTTTCATAAAGAATTAGGACTAACCGCTGATGAAAGGCTGGTGATTTTGCAGGAACAAATTCAAAAGACTACTACTAGTCGCGCCTATTGTTTCCTGGTTCGTTTAGCTAGCTCTTTTTCTGATTGCCTAGCGGGGTTAGATTCGGCTAAAGTGGAGGAATCACTTAACAAATTAATTGCCATAACCTCTAGAGGGTCTCAATTAGAAGATTTGCAAGAATTATTAATATTATTTGAGAAAAATAATATTCCGGCGCAATATCGCGACAGCTTAATTTCCGCTTACGCTGGAAATTTTAATAACCCCGGTGTCTTGTTGGACGTGATGAATAAAAATATTGATGCTTCCGGAGCGGCTAGGTGGGTTCAAAAGCAACCGGGATTGGCGGATAAGTTAGAACCAGCTTTTTATCGCACGGCTAAGTTTGACGATTTGCGCCATTTTTTCTTTCAAGTGCTAGACGGCCGCCCCGCAGCCGATATGGATTTATTAACCAAGACCTATGCTGAACAAATTGCCTTTTTGCCCGCCCAGGATTTTATTGATCTTTTCTTGGTGAGCAAGAAGATTGATAAGCGCTATGCTCCGCTGTTTATTCTCAAAACCAGTAGTCTTCGTGATCAATTAACTGAAGCCTTGAATGTGGGTTCTATTACCCAAGATGATTATGATTGGACGGCCCAGGAGTTTTTTAAGCTCGGTTCGGCTGAGACGGCTAATAAGTTTTTGAATGATTGTTTCGCTCCTGGGAAGATGAGCCCGGAATCTCGGCTAGAGGCTTTAGAGAGCTATGGAGTTTCTCGGGCCCATCGGGACCCGTCTATACTGGAGGCCATTAACAGCAATTTTCTTAAGTTCGAGGAAAAGAAGGTTCTGGCGGCCAGTTTTTTTAATGAATTTGTTAAATATAAGGAGAACTATCTTTATATACTTCAAGATATTAGGGCTTTCAGAACTTTTGAAATATTTTTCACCCCGGAAGAGCGAAAAGAATATTTCAAAAAAATAGTTGCTGACCCAGAGCCCGCGGTAATTATCCGGTTGTTACTTGATTATTTCAATGATGCTCAAAGAGAGCGAATAATAACGGCTAATATAGCGCCGGAAGATTGGCAACAATTCTTCGCGGCGGCTTTGAATACCGAAGACTTGGGAGTTGAAGAAATATTTTTAGCCAATATCAATTCACTATCCGCAGGCGAACGCGAGCTATTTTCTAAACGGATAACTTCTCGGGACAATATTTTGGTTCCCCGGGGCGCCAAGGAGGATAATAGCAGTAGCTCCGCGTTTTTAAGTAGATTATTAAATAATTTACAAGAAGATGCTTCCGATCAAGATAATTCTCAGTCTTTATCCCGTGAACTATTGGCTAAGATTTTTTCCGGACCAAACTTGTCTGCCTCAGTTCTTAATTCTTTAATTGATCGTAGCGATAAATTAAAAATTGCCGGTCAGGATGTTTTTGATGAGTACATTGATCAATGCGCCCAGGCCGATGGCGGGGTCTATACTTTGCGAATTTTGGATCATCTGGGCCGGCTAGATCTGGATATTCTGTCCGCTGAACAAATTAAGACGCTGTCCTATAAATTTCTGCGAGAGAAAGGTATGAGTTTTGAGGTTTATGGATTATATTTTAATTCTGACCCGGAGCGGCCGATTTTCTATTTAGACCAAGCGGGAATGGATCTGGCTTTGCAGAAAGCTGTCATCGGCGATGGCAACGATCAAATTAAATTTTTGCGTTTGCAAAGAGAGGCGCGCGGTCGGGGACTGGTGGCTTGCAGTCCGGAACAAGAACAACAGACTATTTTAGGCATTATGAGTTATAATAGCTCCTGGGTTTCGGCGCGGGAACTGTTTGATTTTGATAATGAGATGTTTTTAAACGGCGCCCGGGAGTTAATAACGAGGAATAAGGCTAGTCGAGAGTTAGTGAAGTCCATTTTAACTTCAGGCATTGAGATTTCGGGTTCTTTGGCGCCAGAAATTATTGCTCATAGTTTTGGCGACCGGCTTGAATTCTTTTTGCCTTATCTCTGCCAGGCCTATGGTCAGGATCCTAAATTGCGAGAGCAGATTAAAGATCAAGTTAAAGGAGTTGAGGGCTCGGATGCCAAAACAAGACTGAACACTATTCTTTTACAAGAAGACTTCTTAAGCCCAGCCGAATTAAAAGCTCTTTATGACGAAGTTCGGGAAAGGAAGAGCCCCCGCGAACAAGTTTTGGCTAATGCGGAAATTTTTGGGTCGTTTGTGACGGCTAATAAAATGGAAGAAATCAGCGCTTTTATCGAAGGCGAAGACCGAGAGGCCGAAGCCGCCGTCAAGAATATTTCCGAGTTTGTCGCTCGCTATCCTTTGCAGAGCAAGGGAAGAACGATAGCAGTAATGCTCTTTGCCAGAGAATATCTGCCGGAGCTCGGCGTGGGAGAGATTATCAAAAGAGTGGGACGGAGTTTGAACAAGTATGAAAAGATTTTGGCTGACTTTGAATATAATAATATTCCCGCCGGTTTGCAGGCTTCTATTGGTATGGAGTATGAAATCACTGATTCCACCGCTTCCGGGTACAAAGAATTAACCGAAGGTAATTTGGCCACTGATATTTCTCGTTTAAGCGCGGCTGCTCATATTGGCTCCGGCAATGATGCTGTCCACGAAATTGCTACTCGTCCAGCCACTAATCCCTATTTATTACTTTTAGAGATGAAGCTTCTAAATGATATTGAATATGTGGACTTCAACTTTGATCGCTCTCCATTATATCAGAAAGGTTCTCGCGGTTATCACTTAACTATTGGCGGCGAGAGCGGCTTAAATGTTAATGCTAATACCTTCTTTATCCAAAACGCTCTATTGGCCGCTTCTTGGGGCGGAGTCCATGCCGGTGAGCTGGGCAAAAAAACTTCCGGCGGCCGCGGCGTCACTTTGCGCCAGCGTGATGCCAGCCAGACTCATAATGTGAAGATATTTGAAAAGACAACTCCGTCGGTGGAATTGCGTTCTTTGTCTATTGATAAGATGGAATCATTTCAGCGCTCAGTGCTCAGCGCCTACAACAGCGCTATCGCCATTCAAGCCTTAGAAAAATATACCGCTCTTTCTTCTTATCAACTCCCTGAAGTTTTTGGTGAGAGTAAAAATGCAGAGGAGTTTTTCTTAAAGTTGAGTGAGGAGGTTCATGGCTTGATGCCCGAAACTTTTGGTGAAAGCAAAGCAAAAATTGAAACAGCTAGCGCTGAAGTTAAAGAGATTATATATTCTTGGGCTAAATTGGTTACCGATGTCCAGAAGGCCGTGGAATATCATAATAATGAATTTTTGAGCGGCGAGACCTATGGCTACTTAGATAAAGAGATTTGGGTGGATACACAATCTTTTGGCGGCGAATATAATCAGAAACGTTTTGAAGAAGTGGTGAGCTCTATTGATCCCACATTATCGGTGGAAGAATATACTAATACCACTAAGATTAAGTTTAATGATTTATTTGCCAGCTTCAGCAAGGAATTAGCCGATAGTTTTACCAAAATAAATAATTTATACCTCAAGCCCACCACTAAAAGCCGAGAACAGGGGAAGGATGGAACAAAAGAGCAAAATATTTTTGCCGGCGATCAGGCTAACGCTATCGCTATGTTACGCACCACGAAGATGAATAATGAAACCCTGGAAGGCCGCAATGATAGGGTCTATTTAGAGGGCACGATTTTTGATACGGTCGGCGACAAACGGCAGGGATATTATTACATCCAAGGAGCCAGCGAGAAGATGCTGACCCATGCCGTTCAGATTGCTCTTTTGGAGTTTAATCGGAGCATGGAGAAAATACTGCATAAGCGGGCAGCCTAAAATATTGTTAACTACCAAAAACAGCTCCTTGCGGAGCTGTTTTTTCTTGCTGGGCGGGGTACGGGAATCGAACCCGTAACTCAAGTGCCACAAACTTGCGTGATAACCGTTTCACCAACCTCGCCATGTCAATATTAAACCTCGTAAAAATAAACACTGTTTCCGTTTATATCTAATTTTTTGCTGATTGTCAAGTTAGGGATAGAAAAAAGATAGCTGATAATTATGGTTTTAGGCCGGCATTCCTTGGTAATTCTCTCTGATAATTTAGCCATCATTGTTGGAACTAGGTAGACATAAATTAGGTCAGCTTTTTTGATGTCGGTTTTGAATAAGTCTTCTCGAATCAGGTTAATGCGGCTTTTCTTTTTGTTTAACATCATTTTAGAGAAAAAATAGAGCCAGCGAGAATGTTCTATGCCAATTAGTTTAGCTTTGGGGTATTTTTTTTCCATGATTTGCAAAAAGTCGGCTTGACCGGCGCCTAGTTCATAAATAGTCTCGGTCCCTTTTAGTTTGATTTCGGGAACGATTAAAGCCAATATCTTTTGGCCGGCTCTCATGAAAGGAGCCGCGCCGCGAAAAACAATGTGGAAGAAATCAACCGCCGCTAGGACAAGAATGGCGGCTAAAATTATTTCTAGGATTATGAGCCAAATCATAGGTTTAAAATTAATGGTTATTATCTTTATTATACCATAGTTAATTGTTTTGTCCTACTTGGTTTTTTATAAATAAAAAACCCGGATGATTCCGGGTTTGGGGTTGAGACTAAAGTCTTTAAAATGAAATAATAACCAGACTGTCAGGGTGGTGGCCCATTTCTCGGGGATGTATGGCTCTTCTTAGCGCCCAAGATTGTTCATCTGGGAAATAAGCAATTCGGAAAGCTTCATCTTTATCGGTTATTAATAAATTAACGCCCATCTCCAGCACGGTTATTTTTTTGCTGGTGCTGTCTTTTTGAATGATGAAATACTCAATTTTGCAACAAGCCAAGAACTGACTTTTTTTCTCGGTGTTGACTCCAGTCAATTTGATAACCTTACCGATTAGTTTTTCGGGCTTGGCTACCTTGGCTTTTTCTAATAAAGCCTTCAAGGCTTGTTCATTACTCATTGTACTCATGGCGAATTGTTTAAGGTTCGTGTTTAATCAATTGATAAAAAATTATATGATATCCCCGATTCTCTGTCAATGGAGCAATAAAAAAAGAGCCCGGAGCTCTTTTTGGTAAAATTGTTTAATCCTTGTAAACAATTTCTGCTTGCACGAACTTAGCCGCCTTAATGACGAATGTTTGATCTTTTTTGATAGCATCGCGCAGCTCCTCTTCTTTGATATTTAAGAAAGCGGAGCCTGTCTGGCGGCGGTTAAGTATGGATTGGATGGTTGCTTCCACATCCACTGTTTCAATGTCTACTTTTGGTGTCATTACGAACTCTCCTATATTTAATAAATGAAATCAAATTACGTGCTCTTCCGAGAGAGGATATATAAACAATTAAATTATTAATGAAACAAAGCAACGGACAATATTTTCGGCATTGATAAATTAATATTACTTTTTATAAAAAAAAGTCAATTAATTTAAAATTATAGTTTTATAAAATAATTATCTCTATTTTTAGAGATTTTCTCAGTTCTCGCTATTACTGAGTGGCATGTGTTATAATATGAATACTAAGTATTAATTTTGTTTTATATGAAATCTAAAAAAGCCTTTACTCTCATTGAACTCCTCGTTGTGATTGCCATCATTGGCATCCTCGCTACTATTTCCGTTATTGCTTTAAACAATGCTCGCGCTAAATCGCGTGATGCTAAAAGAATTGGAGATATCAAGCAAGTCTCAACTGCTTTAGAGCTTTTCTTTAATGATAAAAATCGTTATCCGACTGTGGAAGAATGGAATACCGGACAGATTTTTTCTACTACTACCGGCGCTACCTCGACTTATATGCAAATCATTCCAGCCGCCCCAACGCCTAACGATGGCTCTTGCACAACTGGACAAAACACTATTAGCTATACTCCAACACTCGATGGAGCTTCCTATACTGTCTCTTTTTGTTTAGGCAATACTACTGGGGCCCTTGATTCCGGACCGAAGTGCTTGACTCCTGGAGGCGTTTTGGATGTAGATTGTTCAATCACTATTCCTGCCGCCCCTAGCTTTGCTTGTGGCACTGATAGTGTGACTTATGAAGGTGAAGTCTATCCTACTGTTTATATTGATAATACTGGTGGCCACAATTTGAGCCTTCCTGGCCAATGTTGGTTCGCCAAAAACCTCAATGTGGGAACTATGGTTGCTGGTGCTGCCAATCAAGCTGATAACGGTATTATAGAAAAGTATTGTTATAATGATAATACTTCCAATGAATGTGCTACTGATGGCGGTTTGTATCAATGGGATGAAGCTATGCAATATTCCGTGGCTGAATCGGCTCAGGGCATTTGCCCTGACGGGTGGCATTTGCCGACTGACGCAGAACAAAATACCTTGGATCAAAATTTAAATGACACCACTTGTAATGCTAATAGAACTGGAGATTGGGGTTGTGCTAACGCCGGTACTAAATTACAGGACGGTGGGACTTCTGGACTTAATGTTCTCCGAGCCGGCACTCGTTATATCAATGCGGCGTTCTACGCTCGAGGGGTGTACACGATTTTTTGGTCATCGTCTATTAGCGGTTCGGCCGCCTGGGGTCGGAATGTGACCACTAACAACGCTGCCGTTTACCGCAATTCTTATGACCGAACCACCGGCTATTCTGTGCGTTGTCTTCAGGACTAATTCGACTATTTTGATCTTTTGGAAGGCCGAATCACTAGAATATTTCTAGTGGTATAAACAAAAAGAGAACTGGCACAGGCCAGTTCTCAGAAAGTACTCCTCCGAGAAGAAATATCGAAACATTTAAACGAAATTGTTGAGGAAATTAAACTTTGGTCGATGTTTTTGACATTGATAAATTAATATTACTTTTTATAACTATAAAAGTCAACAAAGTTAAAATCCTCTTTTGTTTATTCAAAAACCTAATTAAAATTTACTCCCACTATTGTCGGGGGGGGGGCAGAAAATGTTATAATAAAACTAGATTAAGCTAATTATTAATTTATTTTAATATGTTAAAGAGAAAAGCCTTCACTCTAGTAGAACTATTGGTAGTAATAGCCATCATTGGCCTATTAGCTACTCTATCAGTCATTGCTCTAAATAGTGCTAGAGCTAAGTCTAGAGATGCTAAGAGAGTAGCTGATGTTAAACAGATCTCTACGGCTCTAGAGCTATTCTTCAATGATGCTGGCAGATACCCCACTGATCTAGAATGGGCTAGTGGCTCTTTAGAGTATAATGGTCAGACCTATCTCTCTATTATCCCTTCTGCCCCTACCCCTGCTGATGGTAGCTGTGACTCTACTACCAACTCTTTTTCTTATACCCAGGATAATAGTGGTGAATCATATACTCTCACCTTCTGTACTGGTGGAGTAGTGGGTTC
The DNA here is from genome assembly GCA_035402825.1 of bacterium. Classification (GTDB taxonomy): domain Bacteria; phylum Patescibacteriota; class Patescibacteriia; order Patescibacteriales; family UBA12465; genus DAONDZ01. Next base: position 211,767 of record DAONDZ010000001.1, read on the forward strand.
TCTTACTGCTGGTGAGCTTTGTGCTACCCCGGGTGGGATGGCGGGGTGTGGGGGAGGCGGGGGCTGTATTCTTGATTGTACTAACAAAAACTGTGGTGATGATGGCTGCGGTGGTAGCTGTGGTGTTTGTACCGGCAATGATGTCTGTACTAATGGTACCTGTACTACTCCTCCTTTTGCTTGCGGAGACTCTGTCTCCTATGGCGGTGAATCATATCCCACGGTTCTGATCGGAGCCCAGTGTTGGTTTGCTAAGAATTTAAATGTTGGGGATATGGTGACCGGGGTCACCCCTCAGTCAAACAACGCTATTGTAGAAAAATATTGTTATAATGATGACGCTTCTCATGAATGCGCCACCTACGGTGGCCTATACCAATGGGATGAAGCTATGCAATATTCTGTCACCGAAGGGGCCCAAGGTATTTGTCCTGACGGTTGGCATATCCCAACTGACGCTGAACAAAATACTTTAGACCAAGGTTTAAATGATACTACTTGTAATGCTAATAGAATTTTAGCTTGGGACTGTGCCAATGCCGGTACCAAATTACAGGCTGGAGGTACTTCTCATTTTGAAGGCCTCTTGGCCGGCTACCGCAATACCAATGGGTCGTTCAACGATCAAGGGACGTACGCGCTCTTCTGGTCATCTACTATTAGTGGACCGGATGCCTGGGATCGGCTCTTGTACACTGGCTACGCGACCGTTCGCCGCGGTCATGATGACCGAGCCTACGGCTTTTCCGTGCGTTGCCTTCAGGACTAATTCGACTATTTTGACTATTTTGACTATTTTTCCGCCTCGTGTAAGCGAGGCGGAATTAATTAAATTTTTCTATGGCTACCTATGATAATTTGCCGGTGTATAAAGCCAGTTATGATTTACTGCTAGAAATATTCACTTTCAGTAAGAACATGGACAAAGAATATAAATATACCATTGGAGAAGATTTGAAAAAAGAAACCACGGCCATGATTACCAATATCTATCGCGCCAACTGCAACCAAAATAAAAAAGAGTTAATTCAAAGTGGTCGGGAAAATTTGGAAGTCATCAGATTATATTTACGCCTAATTAAAGATTTGAAACAAATAAATTTGTTAAAATTTGTAAAGATTAATGAAATTATTGAGTCAATTTCCAAGCAATTAAATTTTTGGCAAAGTGCCATGAAATCATAATGGGCCAGAGTCGTCATCGGTTACGGCCAGGGCGAGCGTGCCTCACTAGTCCAATAGTCCACTAAATTTTCTAAATTTAGTAATTGACGGGGCAACCTGTCATTCTGCTGATTTTTTAGATAATATCAAATCAGCCGAAGAGGTTAGCGATTATTATAAAAGAGCCGGCAACCGCAATACCAATGGGTCGTTCAACAATCAAGGGACGAACGCGAACTTCTGGTCATCTACTATTAGTGGACCGGATGCCTGGAATCGGAACTTGAACACTGGCAACGCGACCGTTAACCGCAATCATAATGACCGAGCCAACGGCTTTTCCGTGCGTTGCCTTCAGGACTGGTCAAAAGGAGCCATATATCAATGGCTTCTTTTATTTTACTAAAATATTTTTTATGTCCGACAAACTTCTGGTTGACCTTTTTCAAGCCTATTACGACGCCCGACGCTATAAAAGAAATACAATGAGCGCTCTTAACTTTGAGATTAATTTGGAGCAAAATATATTTGAATTGTATCGGGAGATAAAAAATAATACTTATCAAATTAGTCCCAGCCTAGCTTTTATTATCTTTGACCCGGTGCAGAGAGAAATTATCGCCTCGCCCTTTCGGGATCGAGTCGTGCATCACCTGGTTTTTAATTATATCAACCCCATTCTTGAAAATCTCTTTATTTCTGACAGTTATAGCTGTCGCCAAGGCAAGGGTATTAGCTACGGAGTTAAGCGAGTCGCTCATTTTGTCCGCTCCAGTTCGCAAAATTATAGAGTTGATAATTATATTCTCAAATTGGATATTTCCGGCTATTTTATGAGTATTAACCAATCTGTTTTATATGATAAGGTAGAAAATTATTTATTAAGGCATAATGTTGATTACCCCTTTGACCTAAAATTAATTTCAGCCCTGCTAAAGAGAATTGTTTTTCACGATTATATTAAAGATTGCGTTATAAGAGGTGGAAAGACCAACTGGAAAAAATTACCCCGCAACAAGAGTCTATTTTTCACGCCCCCGGGTTTTGGTTTGCCCATTGGCAATTTAACCTCGCAATTATTTAGTAATGTTTATTTAAATGATTTTGACCATTATATTAAGCGGACTTTGAAATTTAAGTATTATGGTCGTTATGTCGATGACTTAATCATTATTGACGGTAGTAAAGAAAGGCTCCAAATAGCTATGGCCAAAATTGCGGAATATTTATCAACGAATCTAAACTTAAAAATTCACCCCAGAAAAATCTATTTACAGCCCTATGCCAAAGGCGTTAATTTTTTAGGCGGGATTATTAAACCCCACAGAATTTATGTCCGCCACCGGACTAAAACCAGTTTTTATCGCTCAGCGACTAAGGCTAATAATATTCTGAAGAATGTAGATGTAGAAAGGAAAGCCCTCAGGAAAATTTTATCCAGTTTTAATTCCTATTTAGGGGTGTTTGGGCAATATCAGACCTATAATTTACGCCGTAAAATATTGGACAACAAGCTATCCTCGGATTTTTGGCGTTATTTTAGACTTGGGAAAGGTGAGTCAAGATATAGAAAAATTGTTTTAAGAAAATAATTATACTTATCCCCAGCAAAATGCTAGCAAATTTAAATATTTAAAAAAGTTTTTCAAATTCCCAATAAATTCACCCCTTAACCTTACCGCTAATTTATGCTATGATACATTCAGACTTAATCAATAAAAATATATAACCTCGGGACCCATTGTTGAATAGATGTCGCTCGCATGAAACGCAAAATAAAAAAATAAAACTCATAAAATAATATCCCCTGTAAATTAGCAAAGTCTTTCTTTGCCAATTGAAACTAATTAACCAGCATTTGTCCGTGCTCGGTTTTTTTGTTTTGGCAAAGACTATTAAATTTCGTCGTCGCCTGTTTAGATAGCGAAACAGGTTAGTTGATTTCTTTGGTGTAAACATAAGCGTGTAGTTTGGTTTTAGCCTATTAGTGGTACTTGCCCGTCGCTAATGGCTAGTTCTGTTATTAATTTCTCATTTTTGACCGTCCCCCAAGCATTGTTTTTTAGTTTTTTTTCGGCGAGGCTTGTCCGCTCGCCGAAAAAATAAAAACAAGCTGGGGGCGGTAAATGAGATTTTAGACAAAAGTAGTGTCCGTTTGTCGTGTGCCTCTATTAGACTTGACTATAGGCACACTTAACGCCGTTATTAAACTCTATGGAAATTAAACCACGAGTTTATCGGCAGAAGCTGGTAGAGTCGGGTGATTATGTGGAAATATATGATTATGAGAATTTCATTAAAATTAATCAAAAGAGAAAACGAAGAAGAAATACAACCAAGAGACCTAAATTTATCGGCCCACCTACTTATTTAGATGTGCTTTGTCGAGAAACAAAAAATGGTTTTTCTCTAAGGCGAACTCGGTCAAATATTGTTAGATTGGTAAATTCTAACCCCGATTTAAAAGTATTTATTACTCTCACCTTTGATAGCCATAAATTCGGGGATAAGCCGTTTACTGATTTTAAGGAATGTAATTTGATATTTTCTAATTTCATTAAACGACTAAAAAGGAAATATCCCGATTTAAAATATTTGGCCGTGCCTGAATTTCAGAGCGACTATTATCACCGCACCAATATTAGAAAAGAATTTGGCGGTAATATTCACTATCATTTATTGTCTAATTTGCCGTTTATTGAAAATACTCAATTAGAAAAAATCTGGGGCTACGGATTTATTAAAATCAATAATATCCGACAGGTGTCTGCTGTCGGTCCGTATGTGGCTAAATATGTCGGCAAAGAATTGTTTGACGGTCGTTTAAATGGGAAAAAGAAATTGTTTTATTCTCGCACTCTTAATCGCTCTAAAATCATTATTACCTACTCAAAAATAAAAGAATATTTAAACAACTTAAAATCACCCCTCAAGCTTTTGCACGAGACAACTTACAAGTCCGAGTATCTCAGCAGAGCTCGCTATCGGCTCTATAAACAAGGATAGCAAAACTGATTTTGTTAATCATACGTTCATCTAAAATATAATGACTATTGAGGCTCTTAAAAAATCAATAGTAGGTCGTGGGCGACAGTATTCCGATGACGAATTGGAGACAATTAGACGCGACTTATACCAACTGGCTCATCTGCTAGTCGAATATTATTTTAATCAGCAAAAAATATTAATAAAATAAATAAAAAATTATGATGAGTATAAGTAAATTAAGAAAATTGTTAAGCGAAAAGGCAAATGAATACAGCGAAGAAGAACTAGAAGAAATGCGGCGAGATATTTATACATTTGCTAATCTAGCCTTTGATATTTATAAAGAGAATCCCAGGATATTAGATAAATATTAAAGCGATATTGTAAAAATAAAAATATATGTTATTATCCTTAATGGACATAACTTATAATAGCGGAAAGCTACTATTTTCTTACATCATAATGACGGCAGATAAGTCGTTTTGATATAAAGGGAGCAGTGGCTGTTTCAACAAGGCTTTCCGCTAAGTTGTGTCCAACAGTTCACTGCTCTCTTTTTATTATTAACTTTTAACCCTATGCAAAAAGGAATAATCTATTACCGAGTTTCAACCGAAGATCAGGCTCAAACTGGTGTTAGTTTGGAGCAACAGAAAAACGCTTGTCTTGATTACGCTCAAAAGAATGATATTGAAATACTAAAATTATTTCACGATGACGGAGTGTCTGCTAAAACTACCAAAAGAGCAGGACTTCAAGAACTATTGGCGTATTGTAAAAAGAATCATAAAGAGATTGATTGTTTGATAGTCTATAAAATTGACCGGCTATCTCGAAATGTAAAAGACTACGCCACGCTATTAATGGCTTTGGGCGAATTTAACATTAAATTCATATCTACCACTGAAACCGTTAACGAAACTTCTAGCGGAAAATTAATTGGCACAATTATGGCCTCGTTCGCTCAATTTGATAATGATGTTAGGAGCGAAAGAGTGTCGGTCTGTATGCTCGAAAAAGCCAAGCAGGGAATCTGGTGCTTCAAGGCCCCATTCGGTTATCTAAACAGCCGTGATGAGCAAAATAGAGCCATTATAACCATTGATAAGAGTAGGGCCGAGATTATTAAAATGGCCTTTGAAAAGTTTGCTACAGGATTATATAAAATGGAGGAAATACGGATAATGATGATTAAGGCCGGATTTAAAACCTGGCGAGATAAAGAAATAAGCATCCAAAGTGTATTTAGAATTTTGATTGATAAGTTTTATATTGGAGTTATGACGATTAAAGGTCAAGAATATCAGGGGAGCCACGAGGTTTTTATTAATGAAAACACTTTTTATAAATGTCAAAAATTAATCCGCACTTCTAAACGAGGCGACAATATTGCTTTTAAACGCACTAATGAAATGTTCCCTCTCAGAAATTTTATTTTATGCCCCTCCTGTGGTCGTCCTTTTACTGCTTGCTTGTCCCGCAACTCCCGGGGTAATTATTACCCGTATTATAGATGTTATAACAAAAACTGCCGAGGTTATAAATCAATATCTAAAGATAAATTGGAAAATAAGTTCAGCGATTATCTTAAAAGTATAGCGCCTGATCCTTATTTTGCCAAAGATTTAAGATTAATAGTTATTGAGGAATGGGAGAAAAAAATTAAAAACTATAAAGGCAGTTTGGTTGATGCCAAAAATCAGTTAGAAGTATTGGAATTAGAAAAGTCCAAATTGATAGAAATGAAGAAAAAGGACCTGCTTGACGACAATGATTTTAAAGAAGAAATGTCTAAAGTGAAGATTAAAATTGCTGAGAAACAGTCTACCCCAGCTGAGAATATTCCTAATAATTTTGACATTAAGAAACAATCCAAAAAAGTTTTTGATATCATTCCCGACCTTGATAAATTTTATAATAGTCTTGGTTATTATGACAAACTTAAATTTCAGAGTTTGATTTTTCCCGAAAAGGTCTATTTTGATTTTTCAGAAAGTCGAACAGCTAAAATGTCGCTAATATTACAGAATAAAAGAGAACTGGCGACTGCCAGTTCCCCGAAAGTACCCCTCCGAGAGAAGATATCTAAACGATTTAACGAAATTATTGGGGAAATTAAGCGGTGGGCGAGGTTTTTGGACGAATGCCCATTTTGATAATTTTTTGGTGCTTGACTTTTCCTCAGAAAAGTGGTATTATTATATATTCAACAAATTAGACTTACTGTTTAATTTTAGCTATAATAAAGGAATAATACAAGAGTAAATTTATACTAAAATTAACAATATGTTAAAAAATCAAGTGAATTCCAACGAAAATAAAGTTAACCTGATAAATGATATATATAATCAGGCTTTAAACGACATTGAAAAAATTAAAAAGGAAAGGGATAAGAAAATTAAGAATGTTCTGAAAGAAATAGATAAAAAGCACGTAGCCAAGGCTCTCAGGGATATAAAAAATTCAAAATAATTTTTAATATTAAAAAATAACAATCAATTATATGAATATGGAAAATCAAGTCAAGGAATCCCCATTAGAAAAAGCTAAACGGCTAAAAGCCGAAAAAGAAAGCAAAGATCAGGCCAAAATCGAGGCTGAATCTTCCGCTAAAGCTGAAAAATTGGGGGCTCTTAATAGCCAAAAACAAGGACTAGAAAATCAGCTCGATGAAATTAATTCTAAAATTGAAGCCTCGAGGGGCGAAGCTCATGAAACTAGGGACACCATGCAAGAGGCTGGCCTAAATAAAGACGAGGAATTTAAAGGTGAATATAATTCCACCATTTCTGAAGTGGCTGGAAATTTAAATGAATTGAGAAATGAAAGAAATAGAATTAAGGCCGAGTTAGAGCAAATTAATTCTAATATTGAAAATTTTGAAGTCAACGAAGCTATTTCGGAGGGCAAAGAAGCTACTCAGGAAGCGGTTGAAACTGTTAATCAGGAAAACGAGCAGGCTATAACCCAAGTAGAAAATTATCCCGGTGCTGAAGCTGGGGATATTAAGGCTTCTCAGGAAATAGTGTCCGAAATAAACCAGGAGGTTAATCAGGTTGTTAAAAATTCTGAGAATAATGTTAAAGAAGTATCCGGTGAAAAAAAAGAGGAAAAAAAGGAAAAAACATTTGATTTTGATGATATTGCCAAAGAAATCACGTCTGACGTCGCCCATCTTTTAAATGAAGAAGATAAAAGACTGAAGATAGTAAAAGAAAATATTTTAAAAATGCCTAAAGCGAGCAAGGGAGATTATGAAAAAATTTTCGCGGAGGAAGCTGTTAAATTTGAAAGACGCCTCTATACCGTTAACAATTTATTAGCTAAGTTAGAATATCCGATTAATAGACTTGCATATCAAGGGAAGTATGACCAAGATCGTGATAAAAATTTGAAGAGGCAGGAAGAATTGGTTAATTACATTAATAATATCGCCAACACTAGCCCGGCTAGCCAAAAAGAAACGGAAATATTCAATATTTTGAGAGAAAAAATTGCAAAGGCATCAGACAAGGAGACTGCGGGAGAAAAAAAAGAAAAAACATTCGAAGAGGTTAGACAGGAAGTGGCGGTAGAAGTCGGTAATCTTGTCAACGCAGAAAGAAATAAATTAAGCGACGCAGAACTAAGAGTGCGTAATTTTCAAGGAGGCAAGGAAGAATATGAAAAATTAAGACATGATATTTATGGCATTCAATGGGATGCTCGCTACCTCGTAGATATTGATGAAAAATTGGAACCTTTAAAAATTATTGCTACACAATCTGGGAAGTTGAAAGAATTTGACAAGATGCATCAGGATCAAACTATTTCTGATTATAAAAATTTCAATAAAGTAGCTGGAGAATTGATAGAAGATTTGGACAAAAAGATGTCAAAAACATCCTAGATAAATTTTACAGGATTATAAAAAAACTACAAAAACGCTTTTAAAAGGGCGTTTTTGTGTTTAATAATATTTATCCACAGCGAAATATTAGCAAAACTAATTATTTTAAAAAATTGTTAAAATCACTCGCAAAACCAGCCCTTAACCCGCCCTCAAAAATATGGTATAATATAGTTGGACTAAAATAAAAATAAACTAACGCTGGGAACCACGGTTGAAACGGTATAAAGATTATTGTATGCGCTTCTAAATAAAATAAAACTCAAAAAATATTATCCCTTGCAAAAATTAGCAAAGTCCAGTCTTTGCCAATTTAAACTTTAAACCAACATTAGGCCGATGTTCGGTTTTTTTGTTTTGGTAAAGAGTAGTCGTCGGTTAGCAGTCTTGCCGTTGCTAGCCGACGACCATGCCTGTTTAGTCTCTCGTCTTTGGCTAAGCAGGTTGGTAATTCCTTTTAGGTGAACATAAGCGTATGATCTTGATTTAGCCCATTAGCGGCGTTTGCCCCGTTGCTAGTGGCTTGTTCTGTTCTTTTAATTTCTCATTATTGACGCCGCCGGACTGGATTTTTTCTTTTTTCGGCGAGTTGTCTGCGAGCCGAAAAAGAAAAACCAGCCGAGGCGGTAAATGAGATTTTAGACAGAATAGTTCCCAGTGTGCCGTCGTCATATTAGACTTGACTATAGGCACACTTAACGCCGTGATAACTTATGGAGATTAAACCACGAGTTTATCGGCAAAAGCTGATAGAGTCGGGTGATTATGTAGAAATATATGACTTTGAGAATTTCATTAAAATCAATCAAAAAAGAAAAAAGAGAAGAAATAAAAATAAAATTAAAAAAGATACTAATGACGAGGATAAAGAAAACGAGCAAAACTTAAAAAGCCATTTTTCATTGAGGCGGAGCCGATCAAATATTATTCGGTTGGTAAATTCCAACCCCGATTTAAAAGTATTTATCACCTTAACTTTTGATAGCCATAAATTTGGGGATAAGCCATTTACTGATTTTAAGGAATGTAATTTGATATTTTCTAATTTCATTAAGCGGTTAAAACGGAAATACCCTGAATTAAAATATCTGGCCGTTCCCGAATTTCAAAGCGATTATTATCACCGCACTAACATCAGAAAAGAATTTGGCGGTAATATTCACTATCATTTGCTGTCTAATTTGCCATTTATTCAGAGCGAAGAATTAGAGAAAATTTGGGGCTACGGATTCATTAAAATCAATAATATCCGACAGGTGTCTGCTGTCGGGCCGTATGTCGCCAAATATATCGGCAAAGAATTATTTGACGGTCGCTTAAATGGAAAGAAAAAATTGTTTTATTCGAGGACTCTTAATCGCTCTAAAATTGTTATTACTTATTCAAGAATAAAAGAATATCTCAACAACTTAAAATCACCTCTCCAGCTTTTGCACGAGACAACTTATCAGGCCGAATATGTCGGCAGAGTTCGCTATCGGCTCTATAAACAAAGGTAGCCTAGTTAATAAACTAAAGTTGAATACCGACCCATTCAATATTCAACTCATGATTAGTTTGACAGTCCTTAAAAAATTAATAGTAAGCCGTGGCCGACAGTATTCCGATGACGAATTGGAGACAATCAGGCGCGACTTATACCAACTGGCTCATCTTTCGTTCAAGTATTATCTTAATCAGCAAAAAAAGCTATTGTCAAAATAAAAATATATGCTAATATCCTTAATGGACACAATTAAATTAAGGCATAGCAACTATTCTCAAATCATAATGACGGCAGATGAGTCGTTTTGATATAAAGGGAGCAGTGGCTGTTTCAGTTATGCCTTGCATAATTGTGTCCGACAGTTCACTGCTCTCTTTTTATTATTAACTTTAAATTTATGGCCAAGCAAAAAGGTATTGTTTATTACCGAGTTTCTACCGAAGATCAAGCTCAAACTGGCATTAGCTTAGAACAGCAGAAAAATGCCTGCCTTGATTATGCTCAAAAGAATGAAATTGAAATCTTGAAATTATTTCACGATGACGGCGTGTCCGCCAAAACTACCAAAAGGGCAGGCCTTCAAGAGTTGCTGGCGTATTGTAAAAAGAATTACAAAGAGATTGATTGTCTGATAGTTTATAAAATTGACCGCTTGTCCCGAAATGTAAAAGACTACGCTACCTTGCTTATGGTTCTTGGCGAATTAAACATTAAATTCATTTCCACCACCGAAACAGTCAACGATACATCGAGCGGAAAGCTTATTGGCACGATTATGGCCTCATTTGCTCAATTTGATAATGATGTGCGAAGTGAAAGGGTGTCGGTTTGTATGCTGGAAAAGGCCAAGCAGGGGATTTGGTGCTTCAAAGCCCCATTTGGTTATCTAAACAGTCGAGATGGGCAAAATAGAGCCATTATAACCGTTGATAAGGAGCGTATGCCCATTATAAAAATGGCCTTTGAAAAGTTTGCCACGGGTTTATACAAAATGGAGGAAATTAGGCAGATGATGATTAAGGCCGGATTTAAAACATGGCGAGATAAGGAAATAAGTATTCAAAGCGTATTCAGGATTTTAATTGATAAGTTCTATATTGGCGTTATGACGATTAAGGGCCAAGAATATCAAGGCAGTCATGAGATATTTATTAATGAAAATACTTTTTATAAATGCCAAAAATTAATCCGTACTTCCAAGCGAGGCGACAATATTTCCTTTAAACGCACTAACGAATTATTCCCCTTGCGAAATTTTATTTTATGTCCCTCTTGCGGTCGGCCTTTCACCGCCTGCTTATCAAAAAATCACCAAGGCAAGCTCTACCCCTATTATATGTGCTATAACAAACTCTGCCGAGGCTATAAGTCCATATCCAAAGATAAGCTGGAAAATCAGTTCAGCGATTATTTGAAAAATATATCGCCTGATCCTGATTTTGCTAAAGCTTATCAAGTAATTGTGGTCGAGGAATGGGAAAAAGGCTTGAAAAACTATCAAAGCAGTCTGGCTAATATAAAAAATGAATTAGATCAGTTGGAAATAGAAAAATCTAAATTAATTGAAATGAAGAAAAAAGAGCTTTTAGATGACGAGGATTTTAAAGAGGAAATGTATAGAGTAAAAGTTAAAATAGCTGATAAACAAAATTTTCCAGCCGACAATATCGCCGATGATTTTGATGTTAAAAAAGAATCTAAAAAAATTTTTACCATTATCCCTAATTTGGATAAATTCTATAATGGATTAAATTATTACGAAAAAATTAAACTACAAGGTTTGATTTTTCCTGAAAAGCCGGTGTTTGATTTTTCCGAAAATCGAACCCACAAAATCTCGCTAATATTACAAAACAAAAGAGAGCTGGCAAGTGCCAGTTCTCCGAAAGTACCCCCAAGAGGAATCGAACCTCTATGGTCAGCTTAGAAGGCTGGTGTTCTATCCATTGAACTATGGGGGCAAAACAGCTCTAACTTAGCAGAGCTAGGCGTCAATGTCAACGAAATCTCTTTGTCGCAGAGCTTCATAGGCGATAATGGCGGCGGAAACGGAAACATTTAAGGAATCTAAATCAGCTTGCATCGGAATCTTGATAGCCGCATCGGCTCCGGTTAGCCACTGGTCGCTGAGCCCTTCCGCTTCGGTTCCCAACACAATAGCGCTGGCTTTTTGCCAATCTATTTCTTGGTAGTTTTTAGCGGCTTGAGTGGAGGCGGCATAGCTCTTGATTTTGTTCTTTTTTAGCCAGGCCATGATAGCCGGAGTTGAGGCTGAGGCGGTTTGGACTTTAAAAACATTTCCTTGGCTGGCGCGTATCACATTAGGGTGATAGATATCAGTCTGTTCATCGGCGATAATGACAGCATCAATATTTCCCGCGGCAGCAGTGCGGATGATAGCGCCTAAGTTACCCGGCTTCTCAACGGTTTCTAGAATAATTAGCAAAGGATTTGGTTTTAGTTTTAAATCTTCCAGCGCAGTATTTTTTATTTTCGCCACCGCCAGATAACCATCCGGATTTTCTTTTTGGGAAATAAGGTTAAATATTTTCAGTGACACCGGAATGAGGATGGTTTTAGTGGTGAGCAGATCTTGGCTCTTAACCAATTCGGGGCAATAGAAAATTTCTTGGAGCGGCCAATGATTAGCCAGCGCCATCTTAATTTCTCGTTCACCATCAATGATAGTCAAGCCATTTTTCTGTCTGACGCGGTGTTTATTGAGCTTGACTAATTGCTTGATTTTTTCGTTTTGCGGACTAATTATGGTTTCGGTCATATTATCTCCATTTTACAAGGGCTTTTATATATTGTCAAAAGACCATAATCTAGCTATAATAGGAATACTATTTAACATTCCCGTGCTAAATTTATTTATGCTTAGTTGCGACTTTAAAGACAAAATTGATCGGGAGGAAGGCCATCGCTATCCACCTTTAAATAATCAACCTAAACCAGCTAAAGGCTGGTATATTTTAGGGTTTTTAGTGGCCGGTATTATCCTTTTTTCCGCTACTTTGCTCATTGGCGGCGAAGGCCAACAGTCTTGGGCCAATATTCCTTTCTTAGGCCGGTTGCTGGGCGGAGACAAAGCACTGCAAGGAGAGAATGAAGACAGAATAAATATTTTGCTTTTAGGTATGGGCGGCAAGAATCATGATGGCGGACTGCTGACCGATACTATTATCTTAGCCAGTCTCAAGCCATCTACCCAAGAAGGCGTCCTATTGTCCTTGCCCCGCGATATGGCTGTCCCCACTCAGAATGGTAATTGGCAAAAAGTTAATTCCATTAATGCCTATGCCGAATCTCGGAAAGAAAATGGCAGTCAGGTTTTAGCGGATAATCTTAGCAATCTATTGGAGGTGCCGATAAACTATTATGTCCGAGTGGATTTTGACGGTTTTGTGAAGATGATTGATGACATTGGCGGCATTGATATTGAGGTGGATAATACTTTAGATGATTATCAATATCCTATCCGCGGCGAAGAAGACAACCCCAGTTATAATGCCCGCTATGAACACTTGCATATTGATAAAGGCTGGCAGCATATGGACGGCACCTTGGCTTTAAAGTATGTTCGTAGCCGTCATGGTATCAATGGCGAAGGTTCAGATTTCGCTCGCAGCCGCAGACAGCAGAAAGTTATCTCGGCAGGCAAAGAGAAATTATTAAAAAGTGAAAATTTACTCAAACCTGGCATGATTGCCCGGGTGATTGCCGATTTGAATCAGAATATTAGTACCAATTTAGGCGTTTGGGAAATTGCTCGACTTTGGAATTTGTTTAAAGATATTAATCAGGACAAAATAGTGAACAAAGTTTTAGATGACGGTCCGACTAACTATCTCTCGGCCACCATCGGCGTTGATGGCGCCTATCTGCTAGTCCCCAAGACCGGAAATTTCTCCGCTATCCGCGCTTTTGTGCAAACCCTCATGGCACCGGCGCAGAAGACGGACAATAATACTGAGGCTAAGACCGAAGAAAATAAACTGAGCTCAGCTAATTTAAGCAATGTTAATTTTGTCGCTCCGGCCTTAGTGGAAATAAAGAACGGCACCACCATTAAAGGTTTAGCCACTCAAGTAGCTAACGAAATGAAGGAAGCTAACTTCTCCGTGACTAGAATTAGCAATGCCAGTCAGCAAGACTTTATCCAGACTGTAATTTTTGATTTAACCTATGGCGCCAAGCCCGAGGCTTTGAAAGGTTTGCAAAAACTGACTAAAGCTAAGATTGAGAAAACCTTGCCTGATTGGTTGACTCAGGAAATTAAAGATAGCGTTAAAGCCGATCCCAGCCAGCGTCGCCCTGATTTCATTGTAATTTTGGGCAGCGATAACCAATAATAATATGAGCATGAAGCCCTGGAGAATTGAAGAGCAATATGATGATCTACCGGTGGTGGCTTTAGTGGGCCGGACCAATGTGGGGAAATCAACTTTATTCAATCGTTTGACGGAAAATAATCAAGCGCTAGTTTCGGATATTGAGAACACCACCCGCGACAGCAATTTAGGAGTGGTGAAGTGGCGACGCGCTAAATTTCTGTTAGTGGATACCGCCGGCGTCATTGATAGCCGGTTTTTGTCTGATAAGAAATTCAGCACTCCGCAAACCGGAGCGATAGAAGCTAAGACCCAGAAGCAAGTCGTGGACTTTTTTAAAAAAGCCGCGGTAATTATCTTTTTAGCTGATGGCAAGACCGGTTTAATGGCTCAAGACAAGGAAATAGTGAAGTTTTTGCAGCGTCGACCGTTGTATCAGAAGAAAACCATTTTGGTGGTTAACAAGGTAGACGGCCAGCGCCAGGCTTGGAGTTCCTCGGAATTTAATCGCTTGGGCTTAGGCGAACCGCATTTGGTTTCTGCTTTGACCGGTCGTGGCACCGGAGATTTTTTGGATGTGGTTTCGGAGCGATTGAAAAATAATGATCAAGAAAAATTAGATATTACCGAAGCAGTGACTGACCATCCGATTAATGTCTGCATTATCGGCCAGCCTAATGTCGGCAAATCTTCTTTGTTAAATTCCATTTTGGGATATGAAAGAGTGATTGTCAGCCCAGTGCCGCACACTACTCGCGAACCGCAACACACCGAAATAGTCTATCAAGGCCAAAGGATTAGATTTGTGGATACCGCTGGTATTAGCAAACACGGTCATAAAGGGGAAGGATTGACTAAGGAAGGCATTTCTAAGTCTTTGAAGGTTTTGAAAAAAGCGGATATTGCGCTTTTAGTTTTAGATATTAGCGCTGGCATCACTCATCAAGACGCGAAAATCGTGGAAGAGATTATGGACTCTCGCAAGAGCTTCATGATTCTAGCTAATAAATGGGATTTGGTTAATCCGCGCGATACTAAGCAATGGACTAATTATGTTTTCCGTTATCTGCCTTTTGCCACTTGGGCGCCTTTGCAGTTTATTTCCGCTAAGACCGGAGCGAAGGTAGAAAAAATCATGGAGCTGATTAAGGAAATGGATCAGGCCCGGCACAGAGAGGTTAGCGATTCGCAATTAGATAAGTTTTTAAATAGAATTGTCAAAATTCATTTGCCTACCAAGGGCAAGGGACAGAAAAAACCGCGCATCTATGAAATCCGCCAGAGCGGAGTGCGGCCGCCGCGCTTTGAGGTGCGTATCGGCTCTCGGGAGGATTTAGATTATTCCTATCTTCGTTTTATTGAGAACCAACTTCGCCAGCAGTTTGCATTGACCGGCATTCCAATTCGGGTGAGGGTGATTAAAAAAAGTTTGACTCCGAAAGAATTATCCGAGCAAAGAGAAGAAAAAGAAGCGGTAGCTAAGAAGAAAAAATTGGCTGCTTAATTAGAGAAATATTAATATGAAAATAATTGTCGGCCTAGGCAATCCAGAGCAAAAATATAACGGCACCAGACATAACGCCGGCTTTATGATTTTGGATAAATTGTCTAGACCGGAAGAATGGAAAGAGAACAAAAAGTTTAAGGCTTTAGTTTTAGAGCGAAATGGCGACCTCTGGCTAAAACCCCTCACCTACATGAATCTTTCCGGAACCAGCGTTCGGGCCGCTTTAGACTATTATCACCTCATCCCGAGGAAATTAGGGCTATTTAAAGCTAAGGATAGCGACTTGAGTGACGTTTTAACCGTTATCCACGATGATTTGGATGTTGATCTAGGAAAATACAAGACTACGACTGATTCCAGAAGCGCCGGCCATCGCGGCATTGATTCAATTATTAACCAACTTAAGACCCAGAAATTTAAACGAATTAGAGTCGGAGTCCGCAGCGAATCGCGTGGTGCTATTCCGGCGGAGAAATTTGTTTTGCAGAAATTCGGAGCTAATGAATGGGAGAAAATAGAAAAATTGATTCCGGAAATATCACAAGAAATTAAATAGAACGAAAGAGACAAGATGCCCTAATGATATTGGGCATTTTTGTTTTTAACTTGACAGAGTGGGAATAATTAGTACACTAGGTACTGTAACTATTCATCTTTCTTCCTAAATATGAACCTAATCATAGTAGAGTCCCCCACTAAAGCTAAGACCATCAGCAAATTTCTGGACCGCGAATACGTGGTGGAGTCTTCTTTTGGGCATGTGCGCGATTTGCCGAAATCCAAAATGGGCGTAGATATTGAACATGAGTTTCAGCCGGAATATATTGTGCCGCTTAAATCTAAAAAAACTATCACTAAACTTAAAGGCTTAGCCAAGAAAGCCGATGAGGTTATTCTGGCTTCCGATGAAGACCGTGAAGGGGAAGCGATTGCTTGGCACTTAAGTGAGAGCTTAGGGCTAGACGCCAAGAAAGCTAAGCGGATTGTTTTTCATGAAATTACCAAGCCGGCTATTTTGGAAGCTCTCAGTCATCCGCGCCATATTGATTCTAAATTGGTTGACGCTCAGCAAGCGAGAAGAATATTGGATCGCTTAGTGGGCTATGAGCTCTCTCCCTTTCTATGGAAAAAAGTGGCTAAAGGATTGTCGGCCGGTCGGGTGCAAAGCGTGGCGGTCCGATTGATAGTGGAGAGAGAAAGAGAAATTCAAGCTTTCAAACAAGAAGAATATTGGAGTATCAAAGGAGATTTCTCCACGGCCTCAGAAAAAGAAAAATTTGAAGCTCAACTACAAAAAGTGTCGGACAAAAGTTTAGACAAGTTAGCTATCAAGAGTCAGGCAGAAGCCGATGACTTAATTGTCGCTATCAAAAAAGAACAATATAGTATTTTAAATATTGAGAACAAGCGTTCCAAGAAAAATCCGCCCACTCCTTTCACCACTTCTACTTTGCAACAGACCGCCAATAATCTTTTGGGTTTCAGCGCTAAGCAAACCATGACTTTGGCTCAGAAATTATATGAATTGGGGCATATCACTTACATGCGTACCGATTCTTTGAACTTATCAGACAAATTTTTAACCGAGTCTAAAGAATATCTATTATCCGAACTAGGAGAGAAATATGTTTTAGATTCTCCGCGCCGTTTCAAGACTAAAAGCAAGGGGGCACAAGAAGCTCATGAAGCTATTCGTCCCACAGCGGCTCACAACAGTCCGGAAAGCTTGAAGGACAAGTTAGAGCCCGGTCAGTATCGTTTATATCGTCTAATCTGGCAGAGATCTATGGCTACTCAGATGCCGGAGGCTATTTTAGATGTCACAGTGGTGGATATTGCTGCCGGTGATAAATATACTTTCCGTTCCAATGGTCAAATATTGCAATTCGATGGCTATTTAAAGATCTATCCGGAAAAAACTAAGGAGCAAACTTTGCCGCTTTTAGAAAAGGGTCAGGATTTGAATCTCTTGGCTATTTCTGGCGAACAGCATTTTACTAATCCGCCGGCTCGCTATTCTGATGCCAGCTTGGTGAAAGAGTTGGAAAAGCACGGCATCGGTCGGCCTTCCACCTATGCTCCGACCATTTCCACTATTATTGATCGCAATTATGTCTTTAGAGATGAAAAAAAGAAATTAGGTCCGACTGATATCGCTTTCGTGGTAATTGATTTATTGGTAGCGCACTTTAAAGAAATTGTGGACTATCAATTCACGGCTGATATGGAAGGCAACTTAGATGAGATTGCCGAGGGCAAAAGAGAATGGGTGCCGGTGATTGATGATTTCTATAACCACTTCCACAAGAATTTAGAAAATAAATATAAGGAAATTATGAAAACCGATATTGTGCCGGAAGAAAAATCAACTGAGGTTTGTGAGAAATGCAACTCGCCGATGATTATCAAAACTGGCCGCTATGGCAAATTCTTGGCCTGCAGCAATTTTCCCGAATGTCGCAATATCCGTTCCATGAAAGGGAAACTAGAATCGCCTAAAGACGAAACTCATTTGAAAGAGTTAGCGGAGAAATATAAAGATCAGGTTTGCGAGAAATGCGGTGAGCCGATGGCGGTAAAAAATGGCAAGTTCGGCCCCTTCTTGGGATGTTCCGGATATCCGAAGTGCAAGAATATCAAGAATATCGGCGATAGTGATCAGCCGGAAATTATCTGTCCGAAATGTAAAGAGGGCAAGATTGTAAAGAAGTTTTCCCGCCGCGGCGCTTTCTACGCTTGTTCCAGCTATCCGGCCTGCAAGAATGCTTATTGGGGCCGGCCGACCGGTGAGAAATGCCCGGACTGCGGCGCTCTCTTAATTGATGACAAGGGCGGTATTAAATGCAGCGACAAGGGCTGCGGCTATGAAGCTTAATTAATATTTAGATTACCAATAAATAAAACCCCCGTTTTTACAGCGGGGGTTTTATTTATTTATTGCTAGAGAGGCTTATTATTTTTTTCTGGTGCGGCTGGTTTTGGGAGCGGCCGGTTCGGAATATTCTTCGCGCTCATATTTCTTCTCTTGTTTGGTTTGCATGAAGTCAAAGATACGTCGCAGCACTTCGCCGATGATCATGAGATATGACCCGGTATTGTTGAGGCGATCTTTCAAGGTATGGAAAAGATTGTTCACCTTCTCATTTAATCCTTCCACCATTTGGGCGCCGGCCTCAATTTTCTCTTGAATATACTTGGTCAATTCGCTGACTTTCTGAATAGTGGCTTCAACTTGCTTGATTACCCGATAGACGCTGCGCAAGGTAGCGATGAGGTAATATAGGGACCAGCAGACGAAAACGGTAAATCCCGTGATACATAAAGCGAGAACTAAATTTAAAATATCGCGGCTAGAGTCAAACATAATTATATAATTAATTATTAAAAGTCTCTTAAGACGGCTTCAAATTTGTCTTGGAGTCGTTTGATCAACTCAGCTTGCAAGGTGTCTATCTCTTCCGAGGTTAGAGTTCGGGTCTGGTCTTGATAGTTGACGTGGAAAGCCAGGCTTTTTTGGCCGGCCGCTAAATTGGTGCCTTCATAGACATCAAACAGTTCCACGTTGGCTATTAAGGAGTTGAAGTTCTTAATCTCCTGATATAAATCATTATACAATATTTTTTGGCTAACGACAAAAGCTAGGTCGCGGACCACGGGCGGATATTTGGAGTTTTCTCGGTAGGTTTTGGCGGCGGTGCTTTCCTTGAGCTTTAAAATTTGGTTCAAACTTAATTCGGCGCAGACTACCATTTTTTTGAGGCCGTTATTTTTTTGTACCAAATCGGCGATTTTAGCAATCAGGCCCAATTCTTTGTGATCAACTTTGATTATCGCCCGCATTTTGCTGTCGGCATAGCCGGGAGTGAGATCGGTGGGAACAAAGATTACTTCCCATTGATCTTGGCTGATATGGCCGATTAATCTGGTGATGATGCTCTTTAATTTAGCGAATAGTTCGCCGGCGTTGTTTCCGGCCAGCATAATGCCTAATTTCTTTTCTTGATAGGGAAGACGTTCTTCCTTGTTTTTAGTTTCGTAGAAATCACCGGGCAAGTCCTGGAAGATAGAGCCGATTTCAAAGATGCCAATCTCATCATATTTATATTGATTGGTTTTGATATTGCCCAAGAGATTAACCACTAGGTTCTGACGCAACAAAGTGTGCTGCTGGGAAATGGGGTTGGCTAGGCGCAAATATCCCTGAGTGTTCAAGTTAGCTTTTTCTAAGTCAGTTTCATTAACGAAGGAGTAGTTATAGACCTCAAAAAGCTTGGCATCTAGGCTGAGGGCATCTTTGATTTGCCATTCCAGCGCTCGAGCCAAATTATCTTCCGGCAAAGCCATTTTGCTTTCCGGCAATTCGCCCGGGAAATTATTATATCCATAGATGCGCATGATTTCTTCGGCGATATCTTCTTTAATTGCCACGTCCTTAGCGGCTCGCCAGCTGGGGACGATGACGGTCAAAGCCTCCTTGCTTTCTTCGCTAATTTCAAAACCGAGATGGTTCAATATTTTTTTAATTTCTTTCTTCTCCATTTCCACGCCCATCAAGTTTCTGAGCCAAGCCCAAGGCATCACAATGGTTTTTGTTTCTGGCAACGGAGTGCTTTGGATATTTAATTCGCTGCTGATTTTGGCGCTCGGAACTAATTCTTTGATTAAGCTGACTACGGCCTTCAAGGCTAGGTCGGTTAGTTGCGGGTCTAAAGATTTTTCAAAGCGCATAGAAGCTTCGGTACGCAGAGCCAAGTTCTGAGAACTCTTTCTGATACTGGAAGCTTGGAAGTTGGCGGATTCAATGATAATGGCAGTGGTCTCCGGGTTGATGGCGCTATTTTGGCCGCCGATAATACCAGCTATGGCGATGGGATCTTTGCCGTCGGTAATGAGCAAGGTGTCGGAGTTGAGTTTTCTTTCTTGGCCGTCTAGACACAGCAGCTCCTCATTCTTTTTGGCGCAACGCACTACAATTTTTTTGATATTTTTGGCATCAAAAGTATGGAGCGGCTGGCCTAATTCCAACATGATGTAGTTGGCGGCATCTACGATATTATTAATCGGCTTTTGGCCGACCGCCATTAATCTGTCTTTCAGCCATTTAGGTGATTCGGCCACTTCAATGCCTTCCAGTTTAATAGCTAAATAGCGCGGACAGAGTTTGGCGTCTTCTACTTTTATATTCAGAGTCTCCGCCGGATTATTTTCAGGAGTTAATTCACTGGTGCGACTATAGGGTTTGAGTTTGATGTCTAAGAGAGCAGAAAGTTCGCGGGCCAGGCCATAATGTCCCCAAAGATCGGAGCGATGGGATAGTGACTTATTGTCCACCTCTAAGATTACATCATCAGATTTCAGATAGTCGGCAAAGTTCTGGCCGATTTTGGCTTTTTCTAAAACCATAATTCCGCTATGGTCTTGGCCTAGGCCCAATTCATCGGCCGCACAAATCATACCGGATGATTTTTCTCCTCTGACTTCAGCTTCTTTGATCTCTAGCCCGTTAGGCAAGATAGCGCCGACTAAAGCCACCGGTACTAATTGGCCCACAGCGACATTGGGAGCGCCACAAACTATGCGCAGAGTTTCGGCACCGACGTTGACAGTGGTAATTTGCAAGCGGTCGGCGTTGGGATGTTTTTCCACGCTCAGCACCTGACCCACGACTACGTTTTTAAAACGGTCGCCGGGTCTTTCTATTTTTTCCACCTCCACGGTATGCAGAGTGAGTTCGGAGGCAATGGTTTCGGGAGTGATTCCTTTGAGGCTCAAGAATTCTTGCAGCCAATTGATTGAAAGCAGCATATAGTTATTTAAAATTGTTCTAAAAAGCGTAAGTCACCGCTATTGAAAAGTCTAATATCATCAATGCCATATTGGAGCATGGTCAAACGGTTCAATCCGAAACCGAAAGCGAAGCCGGTATATTCATCCGGGTTAATGCCGCCGGCTCTCAATACTTCGGGATGGATCATGCCGCAACCGACAATTTCCAGCCAGCCGGTATGTTTGCAGAGCTTGCAGCCTTTGCCCTGGCAGAGAAAACAGGTGTATTCACCGTTAGCTCCTGGCTCCACGAAAGGATAAAATTTGGGGCGCAGACGGAGCTTGGTTTGAGGGCCATATAATTTTTGTCCGACTAATTCCAGCAGGCCTTTCAGGTGGTTGAAGTTAATATTCTTGTCGACAATAATGCCTTCCATTTGCAAAAAGGTATGTTCGTGGCGGACATCGGTAGCTTCGCTTCTAAATACTCGGCCGGGAATGATTCCTTTCAGCGGCGCACCGTATTTTTCTAGTGATCTAACTTGAACCGAAGAGGTGTGAGTGCGCAAAACTAAGTTCATTTTTCCAGGCTGATCTTTTTCGCCGACATAGAAAGTGTCTTGCATATCGCGAGCCGGGTGATCGGCTGGAATGTTAATAGCCTCAAAGTTGTAGTATTCGCTTTCCAGTTCCGGGCCGTCCAAAATAGAGAAGCCTAAGGAAGTAAAAATATCTTCTAATTGTTTTTGAGTTTGAGACAAGGGATGGAGATGGCCGCGATTTTGGTCGCTGCCCGGCAAGGTGGGGTCAATAGTTTCCGATTTATTCTTGCTGCCCTCCAGAGCGTTTCTCACTTCATTGTACCTTTCAGTCACTTCCTGTTTCATTTGGTTGGCTAGCTGTCCGGCTTCTTTGCGGGCATCTTCACTTAAATCTTTGATATTTTTGAGGACTTGGCTCAGCTCACCTTGGCGAGAAAAATATTTTTGTTCCACATTTTTCAGCCAAGCGCTGTCTTTAGCTTGGTTGAGCTGGTCTAAAATTTCTTTTTTGAGATTTTCTAATTTTTTTTGCATATGATTATTCAGTTTTTTTAGAGCCCAAAAGGAAGAACTCTAAGACTGAAATGATAATGATTAAAAGGATGAGATTAAGCCAGCTAAATAAGTTCTGGGAAAGCAGCCAGAGAACGGCTACTATCAAAAAAGCGAAAAGGAAGGATTGGCGGAAAGCAGTTTTGACGGAATGGAGAATTAGAGCTTGGCCTTTCACTTTAAAACGGATGAGAAAGCCCAAGATGGCGATAATACCGGCTAAAGCCAAGAAGAGAGAAAGATAGAAAAGCAAGAATCCCAGCCAGTTGGTATTTTCCGGGTTGATGAGAAACATCACGGCGATAAAAAGTCCCCAGAGAACCGCGGTCAAACCGCCCATGACGGAAAGATAGTTTTTGAGAGTCATATGAATTAACGATTATTTAATTTGTCTAATTCTTGGCGATAGTTTTCTAACTTAGCCTTTTCAACGGCCACTATTTTTTCCGGGGCTTTAGCAACAAATTCAGCATTGTTTAATTTGCTCTCTAAAGAAGCAATCATTTTATTTAAGTTTTCTTTTTCTTTGGCGATTCTTTGGGCTTCTTTAGCCGGATCAATTTCGGCTACTAAATATATTTCCATATCGCCTAAGGCGATGAAAATAGCGTCAGCGATTTTTTCGCCCTGAGCGGCAATCGTCAGTTCGGAAATGCCGGTTTTTAATCCTTTAATAATTTCGGCCTGAGAAGAAATCAATTCTTGATTAGTCGGGGCATAGATTAGAGCCTTAATCTTTTGAGCCGGTTCTATCTTGTTCTCGGAGCGAGCGTTTCTGATGCTGGCCACTAAATCGGTTATCAATTTAAACTCCGCGTTGTCTTCTAGCTCGGTAGTTTGGGGCCAGGAAGAAACTAACAGCAAATCCTTTTGAGCTAATTTGCCCCAAATGACTTCCGTAACAAACGGAATAAAGGGGTGATAGGCGCGCAAGAGGTTCTTTAGGATATAGGCCAGAATAGCTTCTTTGTCTTTTTCTATTTTGGCGATTTCTAAATACCAATCGGCTAATTCGTTCCAAGTGAAATAATTCAATTCTTCTACGGCCAAAGAGAATTCATAGTTGTCCAATTTTTGTCCGACCGCTTTCATGGTTTGATTGAAACGAGACAAAATCCATTTATCAGCTAAAGTTTTAGCGGCGGGAATATCGTCGGCGGCAAAATATTTTTGTTCAACATCGCTTAAAATATAGCGGCTGATGTTCCAGAGCTTATTGATGAAATTTCTTTGGGCGGTAATTTTCTCTTCGCTCAAGCGAGCATCGTTTCCGGGGGTGGTGCCATAGAGCAAGCTGAGACGAACGGCATCAGTCCCGAATTCATCAGATACCGTTACCGGGTCAATGCCGTTGCCTTTAGATTTAGACATTTTCTTGCCGTCTTTATCCAAAATCATGCCATGGAGATAGACGGTTTGGAAAGGGATTTCTTGCAAGGCAAACAAGGACATCATAATCATGCGGGATACCCAGAGGGTGATGATTTCATAGCCGGTTTCTAAAACTTGAGTCGGGTGGAACTTGGCTAAGTCGCCGGTCTTTTGGCCGTTAACATAATTTTCCGGCCAGCCTAGAGTGGAAAAGGTCCACATTGATGACGAGAACCAAGTATCCAAAGTATCGGGATCCTGAGTCCAGCCGGATTCAGTGGGGGCAGTGGTACCGACATAGATTTCTTCGCCTTTATACCAGACCGGGATGCGATGGCCGAACCAAATTTGGCGAGAGATGCACCAATCATGAAGATTATTAACCCAATCAGTATATTTTTTATAGAATCTTTCCGGAACGAATTTTACTGAGCCGTTTTCGGCGGCCTCTAAAGCTTTTTCCTTCAAGGATTTATTGTCTAGTCTTTCCAGCTTCTTATCTACGGCCACAAACCATTGCTTAGAGGGCAGCGGTTCAATCGGAGTATCACAGCGATAGCAGACGGATAGATTGTTTTCCATATCCTCTTCGCTGATTAACAAGCCGGTCTCTCTTAATTTAGCCACCACTTTCTCTCTGGCTTCTAATCCGGTTAGTCCGTTATATTCCGGGGAGACATTATAGATCAAACCATCTTCGTTGATGATTTTTTTAATTTCTAAATTATTTTTTTCAGCCATTTGCCAATCCACTGCCGAGTGAGCCGGAGTGACGCCCAAAGCGCCGGTACCAAATTCCATCTCCACATTATGATCGGCGATTATTTTGATATGCAAAGGCTGGCCGACAAAGTTAATGTCATATTCTTGGCCGATATATTGTTTATACCGTTCATCTTTAGGGTTAACCGCTATCGCCGTGTCGCCCAATTTAGTTTCCGGCCGAGTGGTGGAAATAGCGATAGGGAAATCGGAGGAATATTTGAAAGTATAGATTTTAGCGGTTTGAGCTTTGTATTCCACTTCGTCATCGGCTAAAGTGGAGTGGCAACGCGGGCACCAATTGACTATTCTTTCGCCGCGATAGATGGCGCCGCCCTCATACATGTCGCAAAACATTTTAGCCACGGCTGCTTGACGCGGTTCGTCTAAGGTAAAAGCTTGGCGGGACCAATCTAGAGATCCGCCTAAGCGTCTGATTTGATAGAGAATAGTGCTTTGAGTTTCTTGCAAAAAACTCCAGACTTTTTCTAGGAATTTTTCCCGTCCTAAATCATGGCGGCTGAGGTTTTCTTCTTTTTTAATCTTTTTTTCCACTACATTTTGAGTGGCAATGGCCGCATGGTCGGTTCCGGGAAGCCAAAGAGCGCGATATCCCTTGAGGCGGTGATAGCGGATGAGGAGATCTTCAATGGCGACCGTGGAGGCATGGCCCAAATGAAGCTTGTCGGTGATGTTGGGCGGCGGCAGGATAATAGTGTAGGTGGGGGCGTCTTCCGGCAAATTTAAATTATCCGGATTAAAATATCCGGACTCTTCCCACTTTTTATATATTTCGTTTTCATAAAGCTGAGGATTATAGCTTTTGTCAAGTATTTCTGGCATGGTTTTATGGTTATTTTTCAAGGATTTTACTATTCTAGCCTAACAAAAAAAGGGCTCGCAGTCAACTTGACTGGGAGCGGAAATACCGCTATATTAAATAGTTATCCTTGTCTTTCACAAGGAGATTTATTTTATGATAACTTTGAATCAGCAGACAATCAATCAAATCACTAGAGCTAAAAATATTTTAGTGACTTTTCCGATAGACTGGAACGGCGATGCGCTTTCCGGGGCTTTAGCCTTGGCTTTGTTTTTGCGCAAATTAGACAAAAATGTGGAGGTGGCTGCTGAAAAACTGGCGGAGGCCAAGAGCGGAGCTTTTAACTTCTTGCCGCAAGTGGGAGAAATCAAGGGGCAATTAGAGAATTTGTCTAAGTTTATCGTTTCCATTGATATTTCTAATGCTAAAGTGGATCAGATTAAATATACTATTAGCGATAACAAATTGAATTTTATCATTTCTCCTCGGGAGGGCTGGTTTGATAAAGATGAGGTGAAGGCTTCTAACTCCGGCTATCGCTATGATTTAATTATCACCTTAGGCGCTTCTGACTTGGAATCGTTGGGTCGCATTTATGACAACAATGTTGATTTTTTCTATAAGACCAACATTGTCAACATTGATCACAGCGCTGCCAATGAAGAGTTCGGCCAAATTAATTTAATTGAGTTGAACGCGGTAGCGGTGACTGAGATTCTTTTTGGTCTGTTTAAAGAGTGCCGCCCCGAATTAATTGATTCTGATATCGCCACCTGTCTTCTGACTGGCATTATTTACAAAACTCGCAGTTTCAAGACTCCTAATCTCACCCCGCAAGCTTTAGCCGCTACTTCAGAGCTGATTCATTTAGGAGCGCGGCGCGAAGAAATTGTTAATCACTTATACCGCTCTCGGCCTTTAAGCGTTTTGCGGCTTTGGGGCAAGGTTTTAAATAATTTAGAAAATAGTGAAGACGGTCAATTAGTTTGGTCTCGATTATACCAAGATGATTTTAGCTCTTGCGGCGCCAGCGAAGGAGATGTCAGCGAGGTGATGGACGAATTGGCGGCCAATATGCCTCAGGCTAAGGTTTTGGCTTTGTTCTATTCTTTAAATGAAATAAAAAAATTGGGAGGAGAAAATGAATTAGAGAATCAAGCCGAGACCATAGTGGTTCATAGCTCCAACACCAACCCGATTTTCAATACTAAGGCCATGGTCTATGCTTTTAAAAATCTCAACGCCTTAGATTTAGTGAAGGAATACAATGCTAACGGCGTGCGCAAAGCGGCCTTCTTCCAAAACAATGAACCTCTGCAGGCCACTCTCTCTAAAACTATAGAGCTCATTAATCAGAAGCTTGATAAAATAGGGGGGTAGTGATAAATTAGAAAAGGCAGGGGCACATAGCTCAGCTGGTTAGAGCACCGCCCTTATAAGGCGGGGGTCGATGGTTCAAGTCCATCTGTGCCCACAGGTATGATCATTAATAAAAACAATCGAACCACTAAAATCCGACTATCATGGAAAAAACCGTGCTGGAAATGCTGAAGAAAATTAAAAAATTGGAAACAACCGATGAAAGACAAGCCTGGAATCTCCATTTGGAGTTATTACTTCGCTTGGGATATGGGACCGTGGTGAAGACTAAAAAAATTGCCAGTCATTTTATCCACGATCACAACAATGAAACCAGGGAAGTATTGGCGGCGCAATGCCCGGGTAGCAATGTCAAAGTAGCTTGGCTGGCCGGGTGCGGCAATTATTTTTTGGGAGTGGAATTTGTTAAGCCAGTCTGCAGCGCTTTTTTCTTTCCCATTAGCCAGGCCTTTATTGACGAACCAGGCGGGCCGCTGGATGACTATGGCAATCCCAAGCTTTTCCCTTTGCTTCACAATTTCGTGAAGGCAGGCTGGAACCAGCAGATGATTACCAAGCTGGGTATGGATATCAACGGTGATTTAGCTGCGGCTATTGTTATCCGCTATTTGCAAGAGATTTCCCAGCTGAATGCTCAGAAGATATTGAAGTTTTGTTTTAGTTCCAAGTACTCTTACCCTGACCATCAATTACCAATACCGGACGGCAATTATGTCGATTGCGAAGCCTTGGTGAATGTTTTAAAGATCAATTTTAAGCAGAATGGTTATGAGCACTTCGCCCAACTTGATGCCCAGAGTATTTTTGAGAGCGTCAAGATAGATTGGTTTGATTCCGAAGCTATTGGAAAATCTTCTGTTTCTGTGAAGTTGAAACCCGGCTGTTTTTTGCCTCAGTTGCCCTTTCTTGATGATCATATTTTGGCCAGCATCAAGGATACCTTCTTAAGCAAATATTTGCCGCAAAAAGTTGATGTCCTGGATTCAACCGAAAAGGTTAGGGTTTTAGTTTCTTCCTTGGCCTATTATGATCAAAACGGTCAGACTAAGATGGCCAAAGAGTATAAAAATGATTTGTTGCTCCAGGGACTGGCTCCCGGAGCGGAAATTATCTTTAGTGCTCCGAATGTGATGGACGCTGCTTTCACCGCTTTAATGCTCACTAAAGCCGTGGATCCGATAGTCCGTCAGTATGTTGCGAAATAGTGTATTTTTGAATAACACCCGGCGTTAAGTCGGGTTTTTAATTGCCCTTTTTACTTATCAGCCAAATCTTGATATCATATTAGTAGTTTAAACTAACCAAAAATATATGGCGGAATATAACCCTACAACTCAATTTGAAAAAATGTATGTGGTTTCTGCGGATATGGGCTATGGCCATCAGCGAGCGGCCTATCCTTTTTTAGAAAAAGCCGAAGGTGGTATTATCACCATCAATGATTATCCAGGAATCTCGGAGGAGGAGAAAGATCAATGGAACAAGATGCGCAAGCAATATGAAAAGATTTCTTTCTTTAAGAATATTCCAGTGGTGGGCCGGGCGGTTTTTTCTGTTATGGATTATTTTCAAAGGATTGAGCCTTTCTATCCCCGCCGCGACCTATCGCATCCTTCTTTTCAGCAATGTTTTTTTTCTCGGATGATTAAGGAAGGTGTGGGGCGGAAATTGATTGAAAAATTAAATCAAAAGCCGCTGCCGCTGTTAGCCACTTTTTTTGTGGCCGCTCAGGCCGCGGAGTATTATAACTACAAAGGCGATATTTATTTGGTGGTTTGCGACGCCGATGTAGCCAGAGCCTGGGCTCCGACTGAACCGGATAATTCTCGGATTATCTATTTGGCGCCGAATCAAAGAGTGAAGGAGAGATTGTTGTTGTACGGAGTTCGAGCCGACAAAATATACGTCACCGGCTTTCCTTTGCCTAAAACTAATATTGGTACTACTGATGAAGAATATTTGAAACAGGATTTAAAAGAGCGTTTGGAAGTCTTAGACCCCAATGGAGTCTATCGCAAGAAATATGCCAAACTGATTGAAAGCTACCTTTGCCCAGTTTCCGAAATTGACGGCGCTAAACGGTCTTTGTCTTTGACTTTTGCCGTGGGCGGCGCCGGAGCGCAAAGAGATTTAGGCGTCTATATTTTAGAAAGACTCAAGAACAAGATTATTGAAAATAAAATTGAATTGAACTTAGTGGCCGGCAATCGCGCTGATGTTTATGAATACTATCAAAAAGCTTTAAAGGATAATTATTTACAGAATTATCCTAACGTCAGAATTATTTATGATAGCGACAAGCTCACCTCTTTCAAAAAATTGAATGAAGCCTTGCGCCGCACTGATTTGCTTTGGACTAAGCCTTCGGAGCTAAGCTTCTATTGCGGCTTGGGCCTGCCGATAGTTATTACCGAGCCTTTAGGTTCGCAGGAGGAGTATAACCGTCGTTGGTTGTTAGGAATCGGCGCCGGGGTAGATTCCAAGAATCCGAAATATGCCGATGAATGGCTGTTTGATTTCTTGAACTCCGGTTGGCTGGCGGAAGCGGCCATGCGCGGCTATATGAATGCTCCGAAGATGGGAGTTTATAATATTGAAAATATCGTTTTGCGCCACCAGATTAATGAAATTGAAAAGGTGCGCCTGCTCTAATTAATTCTTATGTCCTGGATTTGGATTACTGTCTCATCATATTTTCTTTTAGCCATCAGCAACTTGGGGGATAAGTTTTTAATTGACAAGGTCCTATCCAGCAGCAAGGTTTATGCTTTTTTAATCAGTGTTTTGTCGGCTATCGCTTTGGTGTTAGCCCCTTGGTTGTTGGAATGGTGCGGCTGGTATTGGTTGGCCGTCAATTTATTAGTGGGAGCTATTTTGCCCTGGGCGCTCTATTTTCTTTTTGAGTCTTTAAAGCGCGGCGATGCTTCGCGAGTCACTATATTAATTGGTGGCACTATTCCTTTATTCACGGTCCTATTCTCTTTGTTGTTTTTGGGAGATAGTTTTAATTTCGGCGAGTGGCTGGGTATGGGGTTGTTGTTGGCCGGTACTTTTTTCTTGGCTCTAGTTCCCGCTTCTCAGAAAAAATCTCAAGCCAAGGGATTATTTCTATTTGTTTTAATTGCCGCTTTGCTTTATGCCATTTTCTTTATCGGCACCAAATATAGCTATGACCACCAAAGTTTTTGGAGCGCTTTTATTTGGAGTCGTTTGGGAGCGGTGGGCATGGCTTTGTTTTTCTTGGTTCCCCAAAAGAGCCGCCAGGAAATTATTGGCGGCCTAACTCAGAAAGGCGATCATCCTCACAAGAAGCGCACTCAGATTTTAATTTATGGCAACCAGATTATCGGCGCTTCCGGCTCAGTCCTGCAAAATTATGCTATTTCTTTAGGCCCGGTGGCTTTGATCAATGCTTTGCAAGGCACCCAATATGCTTTTCTATTGATCATGGGATTTTTAATTACCATTTGGCGGCCGAAGTTATTGAAAGAAAATATCGGCACTAAGGCCATTGTCTTAAAGGTTATTGCTATTGTCTTAATTAGCATCGGGCTATATTTTATTACTAAATAATTATGAGAAGGCAAAGAACAATCAGATTAATAATTTTACTCATCGTTTTGATCTTTATAGTTTGGCTGGCTTGGTGGTTGAAAGTTGCCAAGCATTACCCGCATAATATTAATTTAAGCGCTAAACCGGATTATTACGGCGTGACTTTTTCTAAAAAATTTGCCAGTCAGCTGGGGTTAGATTGGCGCTCTGCCTATGGCGCCGTGATTAATGATTTAGGAGCTAAAAATATCAGGATTCCGATTTATTGGGATGATATTGAAAAGGCGCCGGGGCAATACGATTTTTCCGATTATGACTATCTTTTCCAAGCTGGTGAAAATCAAGGAGCCAGCTTCATCGCTTCCATTGGTTGGCGCTTGCCGCGCTGGCCGGAGTGCCATGCGCCGGCTTGGGTGAATTATTTGGCCACTTCCGAAAAACAAACTAAAACTTTGGAGATGTTGAAGGTGGTGGTGGAGCATTACAAAGCTGAGCCGGGCATTGTCTATTGGCAAGTGGAGAATGAGCCCTTACTCAATTCTTTCGGCGAATGTCCTCCTGGTGATGAAGAGTTTTTGCGCAAAGAAATAGCTTTGGTGAAGAGTTTGGATAGCCGCCCGATTATCGTTTCCGCTTCCGGTGAATTGAGCTCTTGGCGAAAAGAAGCTCGTCTGGGCGATATTTTTGCTACTACTATGTATCGGGTAATTTGGGGGCCGGCGACTGGTTATTTTCGTTATCCTTTGCCGGCTTGGTATTATCGTCTGAAAGCTGACTGGGTCAATATTGACCCTAGTCGTCGTTTTGTCGCTGAACTTCAAGCTGAGCCCTGGGTGCCCAAGGGAACCTTGGCCGATCAGCCGCTCCAAGAAAGCTACAAATCATTTGATTTAGAGCAATTTAAAGCCAATGTTCAATTTGCCGACAATGTCGGCTTCGCCAAGGTCTATCTTTGGGGAGTGGAATGGTGGTATTATAATTCTATCAACGGCCGGCCGGAATATTGGCAATTAGCTAAAACTTTATTTCGCTAATCTATGAAATTATCAATCATCATTCCTACCTTGAACGAAGAAAAATATTTGCCGCGTCTTTTGCAGTCCATCAAAGAGCAGAACTTTTCTGATTATGAAGTCATCGTCTCCGACGCAGTCTCCGATGACCGAACTCAAGAAGTCGCCAAAGAATGGGGAGCGAAAGTGGTGACTGACGCTCGCCGCCATCCTTCTTATCAGAGAAATACCGGCGCTTTAGCCGCCCAAGGAGAAATATTATTATTCTTAGATGCCGACACTGTTTTGCCGGCTGATTTCTTGTCAACTTGTTTAGTCGAATTTGAAGAACGACATTTGGATGGCGCCGGATTTTATTTGCGTTTTAATTCTCCGAAGAAGTTTTATTTAATCTATCACTTAATCTACAACGGCGTTTCCCGCATCGCTCAATATTTCAAGCCGGTGGTGGTGGGAGCTGGAATTATGGTCAAAAAAACCATGCACGAATCTTTGCATGGCTTTGACGAAACTATTTTTATCGGAGAAGATCATGACTATTGCGAAAGGATTTTGAAATTGGGGAAGTTTAGATTGATATCCAGCCGCCCGATTTATTTCTCAGTGCGGCGGATGGAAAAGGAAGGAAAGATCAAAATGCTTCTGAAATGGCTTTATGGCACCGTCTATGTTTTGCTTAAAGGGCCGATTCGGAAAAAAATTATGAAGTATGATTTCGGAAATCACCGCTAGTCGGTGATTTTTTTGTTATCCCTCACCACTCTGTATATATGCCAAACCACGGCAAGGACTATCAAGGCGATGATTATCTCTTGATATTTTTCCCAAGCCGGAGCGATGTCCTGCCATCTCTCGCCTAATTTTTGCCCGAAAAATATTAGAGCATAGCTCCAAATCCAGGAACCTAAAAAAGTGTATAAGCAAAACTTCCAGAAATTACCTCGAGAAATACCGGCGACAAAAGAGAAGAAAGTCCGGATGATGGGCAACAAGCGGGAAAGAAAAAAGGACCAGCTGCCGTATTTAGCCATGAATTTGTCGGCGCGAATAATATCGCTGCGAGAGATGAGCAGCCATTTGCCGTGCTTCCAGAGAAAAGGCCGGCCTAGTTTGAGGCCGAGCCAATAGGAAGCGATTGATCCCAAAAGACAGGCTAGACCGCCGACTAAAGCGGCTAGGTGCAAGTTCATCTGCCCCTGGCTAACTAAAAAGCCGGCATAGGGCAAAATTACCTCAGAGGGAATCGGGATATTACAGGACTCCAAGGCCATTAACAAAAGCACGCCGCCATAGCCTAAATGATCAATGGTGCCGGTTATTAAATTGGATAAAAATGAAATAATGGCGCTTAACATATCGTTTTATATCATAGCATAGTATAAAAAATAAAAAAGCCCTGAAAATAAAAAACGGGAAGTTTGCCGTAGCAATC
Source organism: bacterium (assembly GCA_035402825.1). GTDB lineage: Bacteria > Patescibacteriota > Patescibacteriia > Patescibacteriales > UBA12465 > DAONDZ01. The sequence continues at coordinate 244,331 of DAONDZ010000001.1, forward strand.
TTCCCTGAATATTTGGCTCCTCGGAGGATTCGAACCTCCGAAAAAAGCTGTGAGTGGAATGGTTTATTCCATTCGGTTAGTTGAACACGGCCCTGCGTGCTTACGCCTCTATCTTCATCATGACCTGGCTGTTCTTTAGCCACTGGCTTTTCCATTGGAGAAGTTGTCCCAAATATCTGTGATTATAGTATCACATATATTGATATTTGTCAATAAAGGAATTAAAAAATCCCGTTTTTAGCGGGATTTTTGGAGGTAGGGGGTGGAGTTAGAAAATAACGTCCACTTGTTCGGCCAGGGTTAGGTTTTGAAATTGTCCCTGGGCGCGGAATTTTTTGAAGAACAAAATGCGCTCGGCTCGGCTTAACTGCGTTATATCAGTCGATCCTTTGGCTTCGATTTTGGCCTCTTTTTCGGTTTCACTTACAAGATATTTCTGGTATTTAGCGAATACCTTTTCGTTTTTGAAAAAAGGCTCTCTTTGCTCTTTGATTTCCATCAGAAGATCCGCGGCCATTTTAGGTTTCAGCTTGGATAATAAATCTGCTACTTCGTTTACTGATAGCGAAAAGCAGGAGGCGATTAAAGCAGCGCGTTGTTTTTCTGACGATTGGCTCTCTACGATTAGGGTCAGGGTTTTTTTATTCACCGCTCTTAATATGACTTGGCGTTTGGCCTCATCAATATTATAGAAACAGCGGATCATTTTCAGGTGGACAGATTTTAAGACGTTACTGTCTTCCGCTGAAATTGGGAGGCGGCAGACTAGCTCTAAAATCTTGGCGATCTTAATCGCGCTTAAAGATTTTAACAGGCGAAAGTCGTGTCCCCAATCCTGGGATTCAAGGATTACATGGTAGCAAGTCTTAGCTGGCAGAGTGTTTAGAAGTTTGGCAATTCTTTTTCTGTCCACTTCTGTCTCCAGGCAGGCTTCCAGCCAGAGATTCACCTTGAATCGTTTCGGGCAGGCATTAATTAACGCTACGCAAGCATTATAAGGTAAGCTCAAGAAAAGATTGGCTCGCGATTCAATGCTGGGCGGTTGGTTGTAGGAGCCGTAAAATAGAGCGCAAAGCTCGGAACGCGGGCTCAAAGCGATGGTGTCTAAAACTACTTCTTTGTTTGTCATGATTCCTTTGTTTTTGTTAATGTTCGGTTAATTAATATATTTCAGCACAAAGAATAGTCAAAGTCAATCTTGACTTTAGAAGCGCCTGTGTTAGGCTGAAATAACGAACATTTAAAAACCTCATCATGATTACTAGGGTAAAATTGCGCATCGCCATTAGAGGCAAAAAGAAAGTTGATTTCGTTTTCGGCAAACAGCGTTCCGGCTGGTTAGTATTGAATGATCCTTCGGCCTATGTCGTGGATATTCTCGGCACAGCTATTAAAGGGAAAGTAACGGACGAATTATTCTATGACTCCGAAGACGCTTTCTACTTCTATGTTACTCTGCCCGATCCTTTTGATTCCAGCCAGGGGCCGGAGCTTTTGAACTTTTTGTTTGATAATGGCTGGCTCTTTCTGGTGGAAGGAAGCAAGCCATCTACAGATTGGCGGCCGCTCGCTCGGGAGGCATTTGAAAAACAAAATCAAGTTTGAGGCCGAGAGATAATAGTTAAGGCATTAATAAAACCGCTCATCGGGCGGTTTTTTTATTTAACCAATAAAAAACCCGGATTTTTTCCGGGTTCGCAGCTATTTCTCTAATGTGGTGCTTAACAAAAATCTTACAAAGAAGCTTTCTTGGCCTGTTAGTTCGACTTTAATTAGCGGCTGATTGTCAAGATCAATTCCTTCGGGGAAGAGAACAGCTAAATGCTGCATCATCATCGGCTATCTGCTTTTAGGCGGAACATAGCAGAAATCTGGATTAGAAGTGGTGAAATCAACTAATCCTAAAACCAAAGGTTCGAGGTGGTCTTTATCTTCCGGGGCGAAGTAAAGGTTGGTCATGAAAACGCCAGAGGGTTTATAGGCATTAATAGTATTAATTATTATTTCATATATCCCTTTCTCTTGGAAGAATTTTTTTTCAGTCTCAATTATCGCCAAAGAATTTTTGAGATTGTTGAGGTTAAATAACGACGTCATTGATTTCGCCGCTATAGTTTTTTTAAACGGCGGAATCTTTTTATCAATCATTATCCTGAGCCCCATGGTTTCGTTATCATATCCGGATAGCCAAATCCAAAGAGCTTGGCTGTCGGGATATGTCGAGCTGTCATAGGGGGTCAGCTTTTGAGTGGACACTTCCACTTCCCATTTGGACTGGATGGCTGTTTGGGCTTGGCTGCCAACTAAACAGCTGAAAAACAAAAGAATGATGGTTATTTTTTTCATTTCAAACTGGTTTTTAAGGTTCATTTGATATTACAACGATTTAGATAATAAGTCAAGAGGATTAAAAAAGGAAGCTTGTATTTAAGCTTCCTTCATTTTCGTAATTTGAGGAACCGTTAGGTCCCATCTGAAAATACTTCCATGCCATCAATTTCCCGTCCGATATAAGAACCGGCGTAGATAACATCGTCAATTTCGCAAAAAGGGATTTCAACCAGCTCGGTGGCTGCCGGACACTCAGTGATTTCGGTGATAGTCACTTTTTCTCGGCCATACCATTTAAATATCGGGGCCGGAGTCATGGCGTATCCTTCTAACGGAATAACATGGAGTATTCGCAGGAGAATGGTGATGTCCTCTCTGCTTTTGGCTTTTGGCGCCAGAATTAATTTCTTGGCCTTGTCGATTTTCAGCTTTCTGAATCCGGCTAATTGCAGGTCGGTCATATAGTGCTCTACATGGCAGGATACAGCGGCATAAATCAATCGTTTCGGTTGAGGTTCATCTGTCCCAATTTGGATGGTTGCCTCCAGAGGGACTCCGATTTTAATCGGACCCGAGGTGATTTCGGGAAAGATAACCGAGAAACCTTTCAGCTCTTTCAGAATCTTTTCAATTTTTTCTTGGCGGCTTTCGCCAGAATCTTTTTGGTCAATTTCGCTAAAGGCATTTTGATGAAATTGACGAATTCTACTTCTCCTTTTTTTACTGCTCATGACGTCTATTTTTATGAGGTGAGTACTATTTTTTAAGGTTCTGTAATTAAAAAATATAACATAGAAAAAGGGCTTTTGTCAATGTGCCAGTACTAGTTTGGAAAATAAAAGAGGGAGCCTATTTTGGCTCCCCGAAGGTCTTTTTAGTTCGTTTTTTGTTTAGCATTTTTGCGTCCCCAGAAATAGAAGGCCAGTGATAATAAATAGTTTGTTGCGAAGCAAGCAATATTTATCAGCCAAGCTATTTTTAGTTGTTCGGGCTTAGCGGCGTAATTAACCAGCGATGAAATAATTATGAAAAAAAATGTTTCCCCGATGGCCATTGAGAGAAGGAAATGTTTTTTGGCAAATCTTCTGTTTTTGTATCTGTCTCGGATCGTTCCTAGACTGTAGCTAACGAATATTGGCCCGATTATTGGTATTGCACTGACGACGACAAATACACTAGCGAACACCAATATTGTCGCTGTTACGAAAACTTTTTCGTGATTATAATTTCCCATGTTGCTATTTTTTTGTTGTTAATGATGCGTTAATTGATGATATTGGATATTACAATATTATTTTATTTTGGTCAATATCCTTGGCTGCCAATGGACTTGGAACGGTTGAGAGAAATAAAAAAGGAAGGTTATTGTTGAACCTCCCTTCAAATAAACATTTTGTAGTTTAGTCGGCTTTCCCGGTTGGCGTTGAAAAAAGAGGAAGCGAAATGGTTATCACATTTTTTATTTTTTCTTCTGAATTTCGCTTCTCTACACTTTTCACGACATCAAGCACTTTGTTTAATTGCTCCTGACTCGGATCCCCAACGGAAAATCCCCCGTTTAGTTTAAGCCCTCCAAAAATCACTTCTTTTGCTTCGGGGCGATAATAGGAGATGACTTTTGATTCCGCTTTTTCGGCTATAAAACCGAGGATGATTTTTTTTAAATCAAGAAGTTCTTCATCGGTTAAATCTAAGTTAACCGAAAAATTAGATTTTCTTTCCATGGTTGTCGTATTTATGTTAATAAACTGGTATTTTCTTGATAGATGAGTATATAATTATCTTTCCAGGCTGTCAATAATTGAACAGTTTGGTCTCGTGTTATGTAACATGGTGATGTATTTGTATAAAAAATAACAAAAAACACCATTTAATTGGTGCTTTTTGTTTTGAGCGGGTAAGGGGAATTGAACCCCTCTCTCGACCTTGGCAAGGTCGCATAATAGCCACTATACGATACCCGCAAACATTAAATTGTGCGGAACGGACGGGACTCGAACCCGCGACCTCTGCCGTGACAGGGCAGCGCTCTAACCAACTGAGCTACCGATCCTTAAATACAGAAGAAATCATAACAAAAATAAAAACCCTTGTCAAAGCCAAAAAAAGGGGTTATACTAAAGGTATAGTAAATGAGGCTTCTGGCCCTGTTTATTCTTATTTTAACGACTTTTTAACCAATATGACTGAATTAGATAAAGCTACAATAGAACAGATCAAGGCTGACTTGCTGAGGCAAAAAGAGCAGGTCTTGAAGGATTTGGGTGATGTTTCCAAAAAAGATTCCCATGAGCCGGATAATATGAATTCCAAGTTCCCGGAGTATGGCGACAAGCCAGACGAGAACGCCCAGGAGATTAGCGAATATACCGCTAATATCGCCACTGAAAAGGTTTTAGAGGATTCTCTAAAAGATATAGATAGCGCTCTAAAAAGGATTGAAAAAGGGGAGTATGGCATTTGTAAATATTGCCACAAATCTATTGACCCTAAGCGCTTGATAGCTCGTCCGACCGCTTCTTCTTGTATTCAATGCAAGACTGAATTGCAGGCCGAATAAATAATCTCATGTTTAAGCTGAAGATAAAAAGCATAGCCTATATTTTTGCCGCTATGCTTTTTGTTTTGGATAGATTTTTGAAGCTAGCCCTGGAAAATGGTTTGTTGAGCGGACCTCACAATATCATCGGGAGGGTATTGAGGTTTAATTTAGCTAATAACCCCTATATCGCTTTTTCCTTGCCGGTAAATCAGATTCTCATCATTATTTTGGATTCGGCCATAGTATTAATTCTCATATTCTACATAACAAGACTAATATTAGCTAAAAAATGGAATAGTCCGGAGCTTTTGCCCTTGACATTTTTGACACTTGGTGCTACAAGTAATGTATTAGACAGATGGCGCTTCGGCTACGTTGTTGACTACCTTGATCTCAGCTATTTCACGGTTTTCAATTTGGCCGATGTAATGATAGTGTTAAGCATCATTTATTTAATTTTCACGTTAAATAAGAAATCATATGTCCAATCCGGAGCAAATAAATAATCTCACTGGTTTTTCCGAGCAATCGGGAAAGATTTTAGAAGAGGAGTGTTTGTCCTCAGTGAATTTGAAAAGCTATGCTGAAAACGTCAAGGATTATTTAGTGAAGAAAAAAATGATCGAATTGGCCGGCGTTAATTACAAACAATTACTACATCGCAACAAGGAAGAATATTTGAGATTAAAAGACCAGGCGGGAAAAGAAGCGCAAAAAACTGTGAGCGCTATGGTTTTAACCGACCGCCACCGCACTTTTTTCAACCCCAGCGATCCTCAAGAAATGGAAGATATTTGCGGCATAATTGAACGTTCTCAATCTTTCCCCGATCCGACTAACCCCCGTGCTCAATTCGCCAATGATTTGTTGTCTAGAATATTAGCTCGCACTTCATTGCAACCAGGAGATTTGGAATATTTTTCGGCTGTAGAGTCTAACCTAGACAGCTTCGGAATTGATGGGTTTTTTAAATTGAATACCATTAAATATACCGATCATAATGATCAGGAAAAATCTGTTAGAGCTTTCTTTGACCTCACCTCTGATTCAGTGGAAGGCAAGACCAAAAAGCTCGACGAAAAGAAAGCGGCTAAAGGGAAGTACCTGGCTGATGAAGTTTTGTATCTCACCGGCGCTGAGCACTATAACCGCGAAGAACATGCCGAACAGATTAACCTATTTTCCAAACAAATAATTCAAGCATTAAATCAGCATATTCAAGAATTAAAGTCACAAAAAGTACATATAATTAGAAAGCGAAAGGAGGCAGCTTAATTGACGGAAACAATAGTCGCGGTGCATTGTAATCACTGCGGCAAATCAATCAGCTTAAACAACCGAGAAGCTTGGATGCTGCTCGCTGTTATTTTGAGCCCAGAGGAGTATAGAGAATTTGATGAAGAAACTGGGTTCAATGGCGGTCGATTTGAAACTGACGGTTGTGCTCAATGCGGCACGCTAGAAAAAAACAAGATTGTTTTTAAAAAATTGGAGATCATAAAAGGCTTGTCAGCATGACAAGCCTTTTAAATTGGCGTTTAACTTAATATTCAATTTCTCTCTCTGATAACCTTCGGTGATTAATTTTTAATTTTATTTTCTGAGCCTTAGCCGGCAATACTTTTTTAATCCTTTCCGGCCATTCAATAACCGAGACTGTGTCCGGCTGGTTGAGATAGTCTAGAGCGCCGATAGCTTCTAGCTCTTGAGCTGAGCTGAGGCGATAGGCATCAATATGATAGAAATGTTTAATGCTTTTATGTTTTTTGACCTCATACATTTTCATAATCACAAAAGTTGGGCTGTTGACCTTGGACTTAAGCCCGAGACTTTTGGCGATGCCTTGGGTCAAACAGGTTTTGCCGGCGCCTAAATCTCCGAACAACGCAAAAACTTCGCCCCCTTGGCAGGCGGCGCCTAATTTTTTGCCCAGTGATTCAGTTTGTTTGTCTGACCGGCTGATTATTTTTGTCATGGCTATATTGTATGGTATTTGCGAAAAAAATGGAATATGCTGTTATCTCATCTTTCCCGTTGACTTTTTGGCTGTTTATGGCTTTCGCTTGCCTGATTAATGGGATTATCCAAGACCATAAATTACCGCCACCGCCTTATGCTTCGAACGTTACTTTCGGAGAACAGAAAGGAGAGGAGTGGGTGAAATATTGCCGTCTCAATGGTTAATCTTAATGGTTAAATTTTTTAAAAAAGAGGCTCTGCACTGGCAGGGCTTTTTTATTTAATTTAAAAACCCGGTGTTTTTCCGGGTTTATAATCTTCAAAAACGAATTAAGCTTTGGCTTGTTCGCTTTTTTGTATTTTTTTCTGCTCCAGCAAATCTTCGGAGACGCCGAAGTCTTCGCAGGTCATCTCTTCGGTCCTTTTTTTCCAGGCGGCAATGATGTTGTCATGCTCCTTGGGAATCTTAGTCGCCTTCAGGAGACCGGCCAGGAAGACCAGATCAGAAATTGAAGCATGGCCTATTTCAGAAATGATAGCTTCATGGAAAGGCTTTTTATCCTGATGTTTTTCTTTTATGAACATCAGCTTGATAGCCCCCAGACGTTCCTGAGTGATCCATTTGGAGTGGTGCTTGTTGTCTTCATAGAGATTATAGTATTCATCCGGATGAAGGTGCTTTTGTACTTCCTGAAGATCATCAATTCTGACGCCGACAGAATTATAGGATTTGACACGCAAATTCCGTGAATCCAGATTATACCCATAGATGGTATTGTCTTTGGAATTTTTGGCGACGACAAATATCGTTTGCCCCTCCTTTACTTTTACGAATACTTTTGCAAAATAGCTCATGGTTACCTCTCTTTTTTTAGTGATTGTTAATGTGATTTAAAAGACTACCATTGATATATTTTTTAGTCAAGAATATGGGGAAAATGGGCCAATATTGACAAATTCTTTTTCTCGTGATAATTTATTTCGTCAAGACTTTTCTTGGCAGAATCTATTGTTTCATTAAAAACTATAACCAATGAGTAAAATGAAGTTTTTTGTGTTGGCTGTTTGTTATTTGGTTTTGGGCGTTAATTTCGCTCAGGCTGAAGGAACAGAAAAAAATGGCCAGGCCCCGGCGGACAAGTATGTCTGTTTAAGCCGTTCGGATATGGAGCGCTACGCTCCTGGTCTGCTTTCAGACCTGGAAAAGAAGTATGGTCCTAATTTGGGTGTGAACCCGGAAAAAAGGACTTCGGAAAAGGTGGTGGGCATTAGCCGGGAAATCGGCATTGCCATGAACGAAGCGTTGAGCTCACTCACCAAGCATTCGGAAGAACTCGCCCACACGGGCGTGGGGCAATTTACTCTTTTCATTGTGGCCTGGAAAATTATGGGCCGCGACTTCTCAGGTTTGGTGCTGGGCTTTCCCTTGCTCCTCTGCCTATTTATCCTTTTTATTTCCTATTGGAGGAAGAATGGAATTCCGATTATGATCGAAGATAAAGTTGAGGAAGATGACGGCGTCAAGACAATCAAATACAAGATTCGTCCTGCCTATCCCTGTCGTCAGCTGATTTTCGGATTAATTTTTCTGGCATTCATGTTCACATTTTTAGGAATAATTTAACTCGGAGGAAGTAAAGATGAAAAGTATAATTTTGTGTTTATCATTTGTGCTCCTCGTTTCATTGGCTAACAGCCAACCGAGCCAGAAAGATTCCTTGAAGACTGATTCTGCGGTTTCCGCGACTCCGGTTAAGGGACAGAGTGATTTAATTTGGGTAAGGGAATCGGATATTCCGCCCTCAGCCTTAATCAATCTGCAGAGAGATGCCAAGATTTTGGATGTAGAAGAGGACCTGGAAAAAATTGGTGAATATGTCAGCATCGGCCGGGAAATCGGCGGCGCCATTGATACCAGTTTATCAGCCATTGCTTATCACGCTGACAATATTTCCAAGACCTTTGTCGGAAAGTTCACTATGCTGATGATTGCCTGGAAAGTGATGGGCAGTGATTTGGTGGACAAAATATTCGACGTCCTGGTGCTTATCGGCTTCTCTCTGGTTTGGATTTGGAGCTTCCGGAAAAACTTCGGCCGCCGCAAGATAGTGACCAAGGTGGAAATTACTCCTTGGTTCTGGATTTTCCGTCGCCGTCGGATTTTGGAAACGAAGGACTACGAACCGGGCGAGAAAGATCATAATGTCTGCGGAAATAACTGTACCAAGTCATGCGAAGTTAAAGAGTCCAAAGAGACATCCTATTGGGTGCATATACTCATTGGAATCATCGTGTTCATTATTCTGTTCTTGGTGACCGTCCTGGGCTAACACCCCTCCAAGACAGCAAAATATTATTGCTCTATAAAGACCTGATTAATCCCAGGTCTTTTAAATTGGATAAATTAAAAAGCTACCTGCGGGGGTAGCTTCTTTTTTTGGGGTATGGTCCCTAAAGAAAATTTCTTTTTAAGAAAAATTCCACAACCATCAGTTCCTTTTTAAAATCTTTTATCGAAAAAGATGATGTGTAGTTTCCTCCAGATTCGCCTCTAGTTACTTCGATGTGAATTCTGGCAATGCCGTCTTTTTTAACTGCGAAGTCAAGCAGGACGTTGCAAGGTTTCGTCTGTATTCCAGCCTGGAATTGATAATGAGTATCGGGGTCCAATTCTTCTTTTGAATTGGTTCTCCGGTACATTCCATACTCACCCTTTGCTCCGGCCGCAATCATTTCAAAGATTGTTGCTATGGCTGAATAAGCGTGTTTGCTATATTCATCAAGTTTGTAATTTGGTTCCATGATTATAAGATTTGATGGATAGTTTTAAGGTGCTAAACTTTGACGTTTTATTGTATCACGTCATTTAGCGATGTCAATTAGGGAGTATTATTTTTAACAAAAAACAGGCTATTAACCTGTTTTTTGTTCTTGGTGGGCGCACAAGGATTCGAACCCTGGACCCCTTCGGTGTAAACGAAGTGCTCTA
>DAONDZ010000002.1:0-152847 GCA_035402825.1 bacterium
ACTCTAGCTCTCGAATAGCCCGATTATACTTAAATTTCCGGCCTCTTTTCCGATAAGGCCAAAGCTACTGCGAGCATGAAGAACAGAATCTTTTTCATTTTCTGATGGATTTTGTTAAACTTATGGTTTATTTTAATGTTCTGCTTAGGGAAACTTCCCACCTCAATTTTGGAGTATACTCAAAAACTGAGGCAGGGAGTTATCTGAGATTGATATAATACTCTATAAAATTTTGGGTATTATGTCAAGAGGTTCAGATAATCCCTTATTTTAAGCCTGATTGGCTAACTTTCCATAAATTAATACAATTTGATCGACTAAATCGGGCCAATAATATTTCTTCTTGACTAAAGACAACATTTGTTCTTTGTTCTGCTGTAATAGCTCCGGATTATTTAAGGCCAACTCTAATTTAGTTTTCAAGTCGTTTTCATCCTTAGTCTTAAAGATTAGCTGGGAGTCTTCAACCACTTCTACGTTAGCCGGAATATTACTGACTAAGCAGGGAAGGCCATAGGACATAGCTTCTAATAGAGACAAGGATAGCCCTTCTGATTCAGAAGGCTGGACGAATAGGGCGGCGTTGGAGAGCAATTCTCCAAACACCTTGCCGCTTTGGCTGCCGGTAAAGATAATCCGATCATCGCCCTGAGCTAAAGCCTTCAATTCATCAGTCAATAAACCGTCGCCGGTAATTACCAATTTCTTGTCAGTATCAATTTGCTTAAAAGCATTAATCAAATATTCAATACCTTTGTTCTTGACCAAGCGGCCTAAGTTCAAAATATATTCGCCCTGACGCAAATTCCATTTAGCGGTAATTTCCTGAGCGGCTAAAATTTCCGGCAAGTTAACACCATTGGGGACGTAGTCCACTCTGGCCTGAGGATATTTCTTGAGAACATAATCTTTTAAAGTCTGAGAAACCACAATTAAGCGATCAGCTTTGCGGCAAGCCATGTACTCGCCTAAACGCAAATACCATTTAGCAAAGCGACCCCATTTCTCGTTGAAATAACATTGACTGTGGAAGGTAGCTACCACCGGAGTCCGAGGTTTGAATAATTTAACCAACCACAACAAAGAGGAAGGACCAATGGAATGGAAATGCACCACATCAACTTTTCTGAATATGACATCCAAACAAGCTAAGAAGGTGTGACTGATAGCATCCAAATTCTTGGTGGGAATACTCGGCAAGTTAATTACTTTAACGCCTTTATATTCCTTAATTCTTTTATCAGTATAATTATGACGGGTATATACCAAAACTTCGTGGCCTAATTCCACTAATCTGACAGCCAAGTTCTCAACGTGTTTTTCCACGCCGCCACCTTGGTTGAGGGGTATACCTTTTTGTCCAATTAAAGCGATTTTCATATAATTTGTTTACCCCCTAATATATCACATTTATCTATTTATGTCAATACATGAAGGAAAAACAAAAAATAGCCCATTTCTAGGCTATTTTCCAATGTTTAACAAATATAAGTTAGAGCCACCTTTTTCTTTCAAAAAACAGGAGCATGCCCATGGAACAAACGGTCATTAGAGCCAAGATTCCCCAGAAACCGTAAGGGTGATTGATGAGCGGCATATATTTAGCGTTCATACCGAAGATACCAGCTAACAAGGTAAGGGGATAGACGATGACCGAAAAGATAGTCAAAGTTTTCATGATGCTGGTCATGCGATCATTTAGCAACGATTCGTTGGTGTTGTTTAGAACTTCCACCATTTCTTTTTGGTTATCCAACATCGTCCAAATTTTTCGAGAGTGTTCTATCAGATGATCATAGTGCTTCTTGATATATGGTTGGGGAACCAAGCTACTTTTTACCAAAGTCAGACGCCCTAAAATATCTTGGTGGTTCTGCAATATCTTGCGCAAGTTAATAATGCTGCGGCGCAGATTCAAAATCATGGTTACTGCCTCTTTTTGCTTTTGAGAAAAAATCATGTCTTCCACTTGGCTGATGCCGACGCTATTGCGATCAATCAACAGATAACAATCATTGATTAATTTTTCTAATAGTTCATAGAGCAGGATGATCGAGGACTCCCAATTATGAGCTAAGAGGGAAGAGCTATCGGTTTTGCATTTTTCAAAGAAAATATTCAAAGCCGGAATATTATGATTATGGACGGTGATTAAATAGCCATGGCTGATAAAAAACTCAATCTCCGCCGGAACGATGCGGCCATTGTCATAGACCGGGAAATGGAGAATCATGAAGAAATAACCTTTCTCTTCGGAAATCATCGGTCGTTGAGAAAAGACCGTAGAAATGGAAGCCTTTAAATGATTCAAATTAAAATCAAAGTTTTTTTTCAAATAGTCAATCTCTTTCTTGCCGGCATTGGTGATATTTATCCAGCGCAGGCTGCCTTTAGTCTTGGGATTATCAATCACAATCTGAGAAATGTGATCGGAGATCTTTTTATATTGCGGCATAAGATATTAATGCTTAAATAAATCTATTTTTATTATAACACAATTTGCCAAAATGGGAAAATAGTCTCCTCGGTTGCCAAAACTTATGGGTAGTATATAATTAAAGATATGGTCAACATATTAGGCATTACGCTCTCCGGCGTCAGCCAAAAAGAGGCAATCGCCAAAGTTAAAGATTGGTTGAATGGTGATCAGCCGCATTATATCGTGACTCCCAACCCGGAAATAATCCTGGCAGCTACCAAAAAAAGCGACGAGGAGCTTTTTTATGTCTTAAACCAAGCAGATTTATCCTTGGCTGATGGTATTGGCCTAAAATTTGCAGCTTGGCTTTATGGCAAAAGATTGCCCCGAGCGACTGGAGCCGACTTAGTGCCGGCCATTTTGAAAATGGCTCAAACCCAACAGAAAAAAGTATTGTTTTTAATCTACAACCAGGGCCTATCTTCGGCCGCCGATATTGAAAAAGTTATTTCAGCCAAATACGCCGGCCTTAATTTTGCAGTGAAAGCCATTGGCCGCGACATCCTGGGGCCGGATAATTTAATTAACAATCTGGAAGCCGACATTGTGTTCGTAGCCCTAGGCGCCCCGTATCAAGAAAAATTTATTTTCCATCATCGCCAGAATATTACTAACCTCAAAGTGGCCGTGGGTATTGGCGGTGCCTTAGATTTCTTAACCAAAAAAGCCCACCGCGCTCCTCGAGCTTTGCGCTTTGTCGGTTTGGAATGGTTATGGCGCTTGATCCTTAATCCTCGGAGAATAAAAAGAATATTTAATGCTGCCATTATTTTCCCTTATGAAGTTTTCAAATACCGTTTTATCATCCCTCTAAAATACCGACCCAATGTCGCCTGCTTGCTCTATAAAAAAGAAGGGGATCAATATAAAATATTTTTAGTGGAAAGGACTTTAAACCCCGGCCACTGGCAAATGCCGCAAGGCGGTACCGACGGTCTCAGTATTAAAGAGGCAGGGATTAAAGAGTTAAAAGAAGAAACCGGCAACACTAATTTCAAAGTGATGTCAGTCTACAATTTCCTCTATCGCTATCGCTTTGATTCTGCTTTAGGCAAATGGCCCAGCCAAAGACACTTAGGCTACAAAGGCCAGAAACAAGGATTGTTAATCGCCAAGTTCCAAGGAAAAGATGAGGATATCAAAATAAATTTCTGGGACCACTCCGCCTATCAATGGGTGGACATTGATGAAGCGGTAAACAAAGTCCATCCCTTGCGGCAAGAATCAACTAAAATATATATTGAAAAATTAAAAGAAATAATTTAAAGCTATGAATAATCCAGCCATCCGTCTTCGTTTCGCTCCATCTCCCACCGGATTTCTCCATGTCGGTAATTTACGCACCGCTCTTTTCGGCTATCTGATAGCTAAGAGCCAGGGCGGCAAATTTATTCTGCGCATTGAAGACACTGACCAAAAGAGAGAAGTGAAGGGGGCAGTAAAGAAGCTACTGGAAATCATGGCTTGGGTGGGCATTGAATTTGACGAAGGCCCTTATCAAGGCGGAGAATATGGCCCCTATATCCAAACTCAGAGACTAAAGATATATCAGGAACAAATTGAGAAGCTACTAAATGAAGGCCGAGCCTATCGCTGTTTCTGCTCAGCCGAAAGGTTGGAAAAGATGCGCCAAGACCAACAGAAGCATCAAGAGGCACCCCGCTATGACCGCCACTGTCGTGATTTAAGCCCGGAAAAAATAGCTGAACACTTAAAGAATGGCGACAGGTTTGTCATTAGGCAAAAGATGCCCTTGGATGGGGAAGTGAAAGTCTTTGATGAATTGCGCGGCGAGATTGTTTTTCCCGCTCAAGATTTAGAAGATCATGTCTTAATTAAATCAGACGGGATTCCTACCTATCAATTCGCCAGCGTGGTGGACGATCATTTAATGGCTATTTCTCATGTCACCAGAGGCGACGAATGGCTGCCGTCTTTCCCTAAGAATATTTTGCTCTATCAAGCCTGCGGCTGGACGCCGCCCAAGTTTATTCATCTGCCATTAATTCTCAACAAGACCGGCGGCAAACTCAGCAAGCGCCAAGGCGATGTGTTCGTGGAAGATTATCGGACTAAAGGCTACACCCCAGAAGCTTTAATTAACTTCTGCGTACTTTTAGGCTGGCATCCTAAGACTGAAAAAGACAATGAGATATATAGCTTGGCGGAGTTAAAAAAGATATTCAGCATTTCCGGCATGGGTTCCTCGCCGGCAGTCTTTGATTTAGAAAAACTAAACTACTACAACGGCCATTATTTGCGCCAAAAAAATATCGGCGAATTAACCGAGAGCTGTTTGCCATATTTAATAAAAGACAAAATAATCAGCCGCGGTAATATTTTGCAGCGCTTGTTTACAAAAAGTGTACAAGACCAAAAAACATACTGCAACCGCTTGGGTCAGAAAAAAATTACCCGCTCTGAGCTGGAAAGAATTATCAGTCTATCACAAGACAGATTAAAAACACTGTCAGAAATCAGCGAACTAAGCCGCTTCTTATTCCTATCTAAATTAGACTATAATCCGGAACTGTTAATTTGGAAAAACATGAATCGGGAAGAAGCCAAAAACCATCTCAATTTCTTTTTAGATATTTTAGAAAAAATCCCGGACACTGAATGGACCAAAGAAAGAATGAACGAAGAAATAATGGAAAGGGTGAAGAGGGAAGAGCTACCGGCCGGTGAATATCTCTGGCCGCTGAGAATTGCCTTAAGCGGACAGAAAAACAGCCCGGGACCAGCCGAAATAGCCTGGGCTCTAGGCCGGGAAGGGACATTAAACAGAATTAAAGCGGCTATAGCTAAATAGTATTTTACAAAAAATATAAAACGTGGTATAATAATCTCATGAAAAAATTACTCAAAATATCTCTACTCATAATCGTTCTCGGTCTGGCTTTTAATCGAGCTGATTTGGCTTGGGGAGGATATGAAGAAGAGATTAACGACCAGATAAAAACCCTAAACGGCCAAATATCCGGACAGAAACAAAAAATCAGCGATATCCAAGCTAAACAGCAAAAATATTTGGAAGCCATTAGCCAAAAACAACAAGAACAGAACACTTTAGGCAATGAACTCAGTATTATCAACGACCGCTTGGAAAAAGCTAATTTAGAAATTGAGGCTACCGAGTTGGAAATTGATAAGACTAATTTGGAAATCAAAAAATTAAACATTGATATCCGCAGCAAGGATGAAGCGATATCCAAGAACAAGGAAAAAATAGCCAGCTTATTAAAATTAATGTATAAGCAAGACCAGGTTTCCGCCTTAGAAATACTACTCTTAAATAACTCCTTATCTGATTTCATCAATCAATTGAAGTATTTGCAAAACACCAACGAAGAGATATTAAATAGTGTAGAAGACCTTCAAACGGTCAAAGATAAACTAGAAGCCGACCAACAGATATTATCCGACAAGCAAACGGAATTAGGCAAACTTAAGGCTGTTTTAGACGAGCAACAGCAGGCTTTAGCCGGAGAACAGCAGAACAAGAGTTATGTTTTGCAAGAAACCCGCCAATCAGAAAAGCAATATCAATTAATGCTCCAACAAGCCAAGAGAGAACAACAGCAAGCCGAAGCCGATATTTCCAATATGGAAAAAACCATGCGGGAAAAATTGGCCAAATTGAAAAACGGCAACAAGCTAACTTATGACGGCTTAGCTTGGCCAGTTGCCAAAAACTATATTTCCGCTACTTTCCATGACCCCGACTATCCTTATCGCCGCTCCATTGGCGAACACTCCGGAATTGATATCCGCGCCAGCTATGGCTCCACTTTAAGGGCAGCGGCTGACGGTTATGTGGCCAGGGTAAAATTTGATGGTTCCAAAAACTATGCTTATATCATGATTGTTCACGCCAATGGCCTATCCACTGTCTATGGCCACGTCTCCGGTGTCAGCGTCAAGGCTGATGACTACGTAGTCCAGGGTCAGGCTATCGGCCGTACCGGCGGCATTCCGGGTTCACCGGGATCAGGACCATTCTGTACCGGCCCGCACCTGCACTTTGAAGTCCGTTCCAACGGCTTACCGGTTGATCCTCTAGAATATTTACCATAAATATATTTCAAAATCCCCACTCTCTGTGGGGATTTTTTGATATTAAAAAACCCCGGATTAATTCCGGGGATAAAATCTTTAGTTTATTGGCAATACAAGACGAATATCACAGCCCCATTTTATATCGGAGTCAAAATCATAAACAATAAATCTGGGGGAGTCGGTATTAACCAAAACCGCAATTAGCTCTTCTGTGAGCTTGTCTTTACTAAGCGGTTTATGCTCATCTCTCTTGGCTAAAAAAAGGGTGCCAAATGATTCAAACCCTTCTCCTTCCCTGAGCCAGTTGGGAAATTCCTGACAAAATTCTATTATCTGGTCTTGGGAAAAAATCTTTTTCTCCCAAGGACCCGGAGCGAAGGAAAATAGTTCTCTTATTTTGCCAGCAAGAATAGGTTCGTATACTTTCGCTCCAACCTCCGGAGTAGCCGCGCCCAATGGATTAATTTTTACTTGCTTGAGGTCAATATTAAAATATTTAAAGACCCCATTCGTTCCATTAAGTCTGCGTTTCCCGTCCAGCGATTTAATGGTTAGTGTTTCACCCTTAGAAATAAGCCGTAAAGAACCTACAACCTCGTGTTGTTTCGACAAGGGACAAATTATGTCAAAAGTTCCAAAGGTTTTAGGGGAAAGACCGCCAAAAAAATCGCCAAAATCAAGAAATCGAAAACCAACACTCAACCCCTCACTTAAATCATTTTTATCCAAATGATTAAATACTGACACCACCACCAAATTATCTTCTGGTTTATGCTCGTCAATTGGTCTATTTTCATCTTTTTTTATCAGAAAAAAACTAGTGTTGTGACAATTCATTTTTGTCCGATGTTGGCATAATTCTACTACTTGATCCTGGGACAGCCATTTTTGATTCCAGGTACCAGGCAATGAATCAAAAAACTTTCTGCTAGTCGCATCTCCAAAGGTCCTATAGACAATCACTTCGGCCTCTGAAGTGGCTACACCTGGCTTATTAATACCGTAGTGGTTAAACCAAGAGTCAATACCGATATCAAAGACTTCTGGAGATTGACAAATGAGACGTTGGCCGGATAAGGCCTTAATTTTTATTGGTTTCCCAATTGCTCGTAAATAGTCGTTTTTATATTTCATGTTTTAAGTTGTTAAGGTAATAAAAAATTATAGCGCCGCTGATAATACTTGTCAATTAAAAAAATCCCCTCTAAAAAGGAGAATTTCTTTGAAAAAACTATTAAAAATCATGGTGGCTATGAACCTTCTTATGAATATCTCTTAGTTGCTTATTGGTGACATGGGTATAAATCTGAGTGGTGGCGATATTCTTGTGTCCCAAAAACTCTTGGACCAAACGCAAATCAACGCCCTGGGATAATAAGTCAGTGGCAAAAGAATGGCGCAAGGTATGGGGCGTGGCATTGACTGGCAGGCCGGCAATTTTAACATACTTACTAACCGTCCCTTCAATGCTTTTGACGCTCAAACGCCTGTCAGCGCCGCTCTTATTGGCTCCAGGACGATAATTAACGAACACGGCCGGGTCCAAGTCCTCCCGCTTGGCTAAATAGGCCTTGAGAGCCGAAACAGCCCGCTCAGAGAAATAAACGGTGCGAACCTTGGATCCTTTACCCACAATAGTCAGCTCAAAATCAGTAGTACTGTCGCGAAAGCGCAAATCATCCCGACTGAGCTTAGCTAATTCGGAAACACGCAAACCAGTCGAAAACAAAGCTTCGAGTATTGCCTTGTCCCTTAACCCCGCTTCTTTCTTGGTGTCCGGGGCGGCTAATAGTTTTTTTAATTGATCTAATTTTAAAAACTTTATTTCCCGTTCAGCCCGGTCTTTAGCCAGTTTCACTTTGGAGGGCGGCAGGGAAGTAATGTTCTTTTCCACGAAGAACTCCAGGAGGCTGCGCAAGGCGATGAGATAATAGTTTTGGGTACTTTTTTTAAGCAGTTTCTTATTCACCGGGTCCACGAAACGAGACAGGAAAATCCGGTATTTCCAGATATGATCTTCGGTCAAATCCTGAGGCAGAAGGGAAGAGAGTCCGCTAGCGTTTAGCCATTTAAAAAACTTATTTAAAAATCGGCTATAATTCTCCTGGGTTTTCACCGATAGCCCTTTTTCTATCTCCGAATAGTCCAAGAAATCAACTAAATATTTAATTATCGGTTTTTGATTGCTCATATAGAGATTATAGCAAAAATATCAAAAAAAGCCCACAAAAAGCCTAGGTATTGACATATATATTAATATATGGTAATCTAATAGGTCAATTATTCGTATATTAAAAACTAGATTTAAGGAGATATAGCCATGGTATTAAAACAGGCAATAAAAAACATACTGAATGAATTGCTCATTATGCAGACATTCGATCGAGATACAACAACGGTCAAAATAGAAAACGCTCCGGATCATTTCATGGATATGACCGATTGGGATGTCCTGGAAGAATCATTGAGAGAGGTCAGTCAACACGGCGAAGCCTTAAAAAGGGTATCTGAGGCAATTTCCGGCATTATCATGAATGCCAGAGTTAGAGCTCTTAGTCAAAGCGAAGAAGAGCTTTTAGAGGCCAAAGTTATCAGGTTGCGCAAAGAGGCAGAAAAACATTTCGAATAAAACAATCAAAAATAAAAAAAAGGACTCCACAAGGGTCCTTTTCTATTGGGGAAGAATAAAGTTTGTGATACTCAAGCCCATTTCAACCCTATCCTATACTTCGCATAATGTATATTAATACACCTTATATAAGGGGTATATTAGGGTTTGGCTCATTGTAGCATGGTTAAGCCCATTAGATGTACTTCCGGTGTAAATAACAGAATAATCTTAATTAAGATTAAAAAGATACCAATAACTACTAAGCAAAAAACAAAAACGGCTAAACCGAAAACAAATTTAAATAAATTTTCACTATTCATATATTTTTAAAATATTAATTATTCGTAAAAAATCTTGTCGCCGTAGCGCAGGTCAATTTTGGTCTTTATCTTATCCTTATAATCACCCTTCAATAATACCATTAAATTACGAATTTGTTTATCGCAATCCGACTGCGGGCTCAGATAAACCACAACGCCGCTGGAGAGCCTAGCCTTTAAAGTATTATATTCTTGATCCAAGAAGAAACCTGTTAACTGAGAATTATTATCTGCCTTAAAGGCGTCATAGATACCCTTGGAACAATTCAGGTATCCTGGATCAATATCTAAACGATTTTCTTTAAGCCGCGGGACAGATTGATTATCAATCACCGGATAGCCAGCCGGTAGCACTGGTTTAGTTGTCAGCACCGGCACGGTGGTGCTGCTCGTGGTGCTACTAGTGGTACCCATGACTTCTGGCATGGGTTGCTCTAACACCGGCTCGGAATATATTTCATCAACCAAATTACCAGCGGCATCTAAATAGTATGACTTTCCTTCTTCCTGCCAGATAAAAACATAGTCGCGTTCTTGAATGGTAATTTCTAAAGTATGAAACATTTTCTTCTTAACCATGAGACTGGCTAAATGATAGTGATCTTGAATTTCTGGAGTAATTTTATCGCGCTTGAATAGCCAAAGATTATGCTGAGAAAATATTCCCGCCACCTTGTTATCCGCCTGAGCCCAAACAGCCGTTCGAACTTCGTCAGCCGATATTCTATTGGTGCCAGTGATATTTATTCGCTTAATGATGAAAACTGGCGAAGCAAAAAAGAGCCAAGTCAAAACACCGACTAGAATGATAAAAGAAAAAATAAAAAATTTCTTGGACCGACCGTCCAAACCTTGGTTGGCTTTATTTTGACGATAGAAAGGATTTTCTAATTCTTTACGACAATAGTCCTTCCTTACCCTATTCTTATATGGCTGCCCTGCCCTTGTTGACATAATTTGATTTTTATGGCTTACACCACCTGACGATGAATATTAGCTTGAATCCGCACTAAAACCTCATAAGGAATGGTGTCTGATAGTTTAGCCAAATTAGAAACACAATTAGGAGCTAGCGGATCGGCCGAGATTACCTCTACCCTATCCCCCACTGATAACGGATTATTATTAATATCCAAAGCGGTTAAATTCATACAGACCCTCCCTGCTATTTTAGCATAAAAAGGGTGAAGAGATAAACAACGAAACTCAGCCTGGTTGGATAATCCCCTGTCTAGCCCTTCAAAATAACCAAAAGGAATAATAGCAATATTAGTTGGCTGAGTGGCAATATAGCTCTCGTTGTAAGAGACGCTAGAACCGGCCTCTAGAGCCTGAATAACCACTACCTGCGAAATTACCCGCAAAGCTGGCTTAAGCTTCAGGGCGGGCAAATAATGGGCGCTGGAAGGCAAAAAAGGATTATACCCATATAAAGCCAATCCGGCACGGTAGGCGGTCAAACGGCTATCGGGCCAAGAAAAGATAGCGGCCGAATTGCCCAAATGCAAGGCCGAGGGATTTATTCCTTTGGCTTTTAATTTATCCAGAGCCGCAAAAAAGGCGGCGGTTTGTTTTTGATTCAAATCAGAATCGGTGTCAGCCGAAGATAAATGTGAGGCTAAACCGACAATTTGCAAACGAGGCAAATCAGCGGCCACCTCCGCCAAAAAGAGATCTAAATTGCCAATCCCCTCTCTATTCATACCGGTGTTTATAAACAAATGAACTTTAGCGCCGGCGTGATAGCAAGCTAAATATTTAAACGTTTTAATATTATAAACGCAAAACTCGGTGCGAGAAAAATTAGCGTAACGATAAGCGGCCAAAGGCATTTCGCCTAAAATTAAGACTCGCCCTTTAAAATAGCGATAGGCTATTTGGGCTTCCGGAAAAGAATCCACCACCACCATTTGAGCGCTAGTCTTATTCAAAATCCGGCATATCTCTTTCAGCCCATGGCCGTAGGCATTGGATTTCAAAACCGGCCAAACATCTTTGCCTGGCTGCAAGCTTTGGAGATAAGAAAAATTATCCAGAATATTCTGCTGGATAATTTCCACCCGGTTCAAGGGTTCATATTCCGGCTTAATCAATTGTCTGAACCAATTCATCATAGCTTATTCCGCGCTCACCACTTGACCGCGGCCGCGGCCCAAGAGATCGGCATCTAAATTAGTACTGAGAGTATTTAGCTTTCCGCTCATATTTTCTCCGACAAAAGTATCTTTAGCGCTATAAGATATATTATCAGCCAGAATCATCAGTTGGCCTAAATTAGCACTCTCCGGGAAACAAGAAACCTCAAAGCCAACATAGTATTGCGAGGGGCTAGTCTCTTTATCTACACCATCTAAACTCCAGGTAACGCGTTGAGTCAAATCATTATAGCGAAAAGTGCCGGCGCTCATAGTTTTCTTGCCGCTCCACATAGTTCCGGCGGGCAAATCAGCTTGCAAGGAAAAATTCTCTAAACTATTTCCGGAGTTGCTCACTTCCCAGAATATCCAATAGTTAGTGGCCATGCCGACTTGAGGCGGCAAAGGACCGACCCCGAGCTGATCGCCTTGAGGGCTGTAATAATAAGCTCCTGATTTTATCTTCAATCGCGAGAAAAATTTCACGGCCGGAGCTTCAACGCGATAGCGCAGCTCATCGCCGGAAAGCTGATAATCAGCCAAGGCGATTAAGGTCAGTTTCTGCTCAGTTTCATTCTTGTCTTTAAAAACTACCCCGAAACTAGCCTGTCCCGATCCTTGATAATTCAAAGCTGATTTTAATCGGAAAGAGCCGGAATTAGGTTCCAAGCTCGGGTTAGCCGAAATCAACCGGACATTATTTAGGCCACCGGCAAAAGAAAAACGTAAATTATTAATAGCTTGCTCGTTACCGTTTTCATAGCGCAAGTCATAGACCACCTCTTCCCCATTGCGCACTGCTTTAGAACTCGGAGCTAAAACTATTTTAAATTTATTTTCCGTCAAAGTAATTTCTTGGCGCAACTCTCCTTGCAATCTATTGGTTTTATTAATTTCGGAAAAATACTGCAAACGCAAATCAGCCTTATTCTTATTACCCAAACTGACCATAGTCAATTCCACTTCTTTTTTCTCTCCGGCCGAAATAGTGAAAGCATCGGTCGGGCCAGAAACTATTTTAAAATCAGCCGGAGCAGCCAGACTGACCTTATCAAAATCAACATCACCCTGATTAGCTAATTCCACCTTAGTCTTAAATTCCACGCCTTGATAGATTGTCTCCGGCAGCTGCCAATTAGCCTGCAAAGTGGAACCGGAAATATTATAGAAAAAAGATTCCACCAAACCGTTGGGACAAATATCACAATTAAAGAAAAAGAAGAGATCTTGCCGCTCATTCAATGCTCCCCAAACCCGGCCCTTAACTTTAATCTGGCCGTTAGCTCCGGAAGATAGATCATTTAGGCCGATAGCATTGGTCTCGGCGTTAAAATTAGCTGCCGGTTCCACTGATTCCAAAACAAAATTATCCGGCCAATTAAAAGACACAGAATTATTTTTAACATCTTTTTGAGCTTTATAATCAATCACGAACTCCACCATTTCGCCACTGACTGCCTTTTCAGTATTCAAAGCCACCTTAAAATTAACTACATTTGCCGGCCGCCAAATACGGATAAGCAGCAGGGTTAAGCCTAGCAAGAGAATTAAAACCACAAAAGCGATATCGGCGACGATATGCCATTTATTTTTCTGATAATATTTCTCCGCTCGCTTTAACCAAAATTGGCGCATATATTTTTATGATTAATAAAATAATAATTAAAAATTAGGAATGGTGGCTAAAATTTCAAAAACTCCATTATTATCCAAATCTTCGGTCAGCACCTTTACCCCCTTAGTGTAAGTATTGTCATAGGCCATAAACTGACTTTTTATTTTGCCTTGCAAATTAAATATCTTGATATGCGGCCCGCCGGTGGCGCCAGGGCTGGTAACAATTTCATTTTTACCATCACCATCGACATCGGCGCTGGCGACATAAACGCCGCCCTTAAATCGCTTGTCATAAGCCATGAACTTATTCAACATTTTGCCTCGTTTATCAAATACTCTGACTTCTGGACCGCCGCCGGTTCCGGCGCCGGTAATAATATCCTTTTGACCGTCACCATCCATATCGGCACTGGCAATATTAACCCCGCCCTTAAAATTTTTGTCATAGGCTAAAAAGACACCAAGTAGTTTTCCCTGAGTATTAAAAATTTGTACTTGCGGCGCATAGCCCTTAAAAGCGCCCACCAATATTTCCGCTTGGCCATTATTATCTAAATCGGCTACCGCCATGCTAATCTGCTCTTTAGTACTTTTATTAATCGGAGCGAATGATTTTATCTTCTGGCCTTGGCGATAAATACTAATTTGGTTTTGATAATTAGAAACCATTTCTTCTTGGCCGTCACTATCAATATCAGCGATATGAATTTGAGATTGACCCGGCAAACTATCTAAATAGGAGAAAAAACCGTTCTGGGTCTGTTCGCCTTGATTATTAAAAGACCGAACGAAATAGCCGTTATAGAAGCGGCTATTTTTTATTTCCGTTTTGCGTTTTAATAAAATGATACCGTCATTAGGATTAACCTTCACCCAATTAACTTTAGTGCCGTCATTGACAGTGCCATCCTGGGAGCCATTAATTTTTTCCACTTCTTCAAAACCAAAAACATAGCGCTGGGCTTGATTGGTGGAATTGACTAACACCAAACCATTTTCAAAATCTTTGCGCCAGAGACCAGGTTTGAAAGTATCATTTTCCCTATCCAAAAGATTATAGGCCGGATAAAGCGCCCGCCCCAAATCAACGTCATATTCATCATACCACCACAGCTGTCCGTGATCGGTATTATTATAGTCATAGCTGAAATAACCACCATCTCTCAACATGGCGCTAGTTAAGGCAAAGCGCATCTTCTGAAAATTATTGCGATCGCCGCTATAAGAATTGATGACCGCTAACTGCGGGGTGCGATTATATTTAGCAATCCGATAATATGATTTCATAGATCCGGACCAGGTCCCGCCATTTTCCCAAGGGCTGGGAAAGTTTTCCATGAGCATGCCATTTAAATAAGGTTGGTAGCCGTCATAAATTAATCCATTGCCCATCAAGATAACATCATTGCCCATTAATCGGCGGCTGAGATCCAACATTGACTTAACACCGTTGGCCCATTGGCTATTGACGGTGGCGGCACTTTCTGTGCGGCCGTCGTTGTTAATATCAATATCCCCCTTCACCCAGGTAACATCTCCCCAGAGATTATCATAATAAATGCCGTCCCAGAGGCCGGTGCTATAAATATTTTCACTGACAAAGCGAGGCAAGAATTGATTGAAGCCGGTATTAGCGCTGAGGTTAAACATATATGTGCCGGGCCAAAATGAAATCCGTTGGCCAGAACCGTCTTTTAACCAATAAGAAGACTCCACTTGGTCCACCAGCCTTTTGCGCAAGGTAGCGTTCATTTGCCATTCAGAATTATAGATATCGGCATTAGCTTCTTCGGAAGTGATATAAGCTAAAATAATAATATCGGGATTAAGGGATCTGATTCTTTCCAAATTAGCCCGGCTATTTTCTTGGACTTCCATGTCTAAAATCAATAAATCCCAGCGAGCCAATTCTTCCACTTCGTAGTCTTCAATAGTCCAACGCAGGAAATAATTAGCTAACTTGGGATTTAAACGCTCATCATCCGCCTCACTAGCGGTGGGGGCAATAATAAATAGAGTTAAGAATAGCAATAAAATTGTAGTGATTCTTTTGGTCCAATCCATAATAGGTAAAATTATCACAAAAATGCACTATTGTCAACAAATTATGATTGCGGGACAATTTTTTTCATCTTCACAGGCAAATACTGACGCAAGATTTTAGGGATAATCACCGAACCATCGGCCTGCTGGAATTGCTCCAAAATAGCCGGCAACAAGCGGCTAGTGGCTAATCCTGAGGCATTTAAGGTATGAGGAAAATCATTTTGCTTAGTAATGGAATTTTTGAAGCGCATATTGCCGCGGCGAGCTTGATAATCCAAGGCGTTGGAAATAGAGCTAACCTCCTTGTAGATTTTCATACTAGGAATCCAAACTTCCAAGTCCACCGTCTTCGCCATGGCCGCCGAACAATCACCGGCCGCCAATTGGCTGGTTTGAAAATGCAAACCCAATCCCCTGATTAAATCCTCAGCAATTTTTCTTAGCTCAGCAAAAGCCGACCAAGAATCTTCCGGCTTAGTATATTGAAACAATTCCACCTTATTAAACTGATGGCCACGAATCATTCCCCGCTCTTCCTGGCGATAGCTGCCAGCCTCCCTTCTAAAGCAAGGTGAGTAGGCAAAATATTTTTTAGGCAATTCGTCTTCGGCCAAAATTTCATCACGGTGATAATTGCCCAGCATCATTTCGCTGGTGGCATTTAAACAAAGCTTATCCTGAGTCCAAAATAAATCATCGCGGAACTTAGGCAAATGTCCGGAGGCATAGGCCGAAGCTTCGTTGAGCAAAAAAGGCGGGATAATAAAAGTATAACCTCTCTTGGTATGCTGATCGATAAAATAATTTAATAAAGCCCATTCCAATAAGGCTCCGGCACCTTTATAAATCCAAAAACCGGATCCGGACATTTTGGCAGCTCTTTCATAATCAATGATGCCCAATTTGGTAGCTAACTCCACATGATCCTTAGGTTCAAAATTAAATTGCGGCTGAGTACCAAAAGTATACACCACTTCATTATTCTCTTTGCCACCCGCTTTAACATCGTCAGCCGGCAAATTAGGCAAAGCCGACATCTTGTCTTTTAATTCTGTTTCTACTTTATTTAATTCCTCTTCGATTTTTTTAATCTCCTCGCCCAAATCTTTCATCTTCTTAATAGTCACTTCATCTGGCTTCACCTTAGACCCCTTGTTCCTTTCGGCTTTCAAGCCCTCCACTTGAGAAATTAATTCACGCCGCTTGTCGTCTAAAGCAAAAATCTCCGGCAAAGAAAAATCTTCCGGACGCAACCGCTTGTTAAGTGCCGCCTCAGCTTGAGCTTGATTGTCCCGCAAATATTTTAAATCCAACATATGTTTAGCTTACCACTTCGCCTCCGAAGGTTTTTAATAAATTATTTAATAAATTGGTATTGCCTTGACTGACGACATCATTCTTTACCTCTAGCCCTTCATCAATTTCAGCTTTTATGAGCAGGGGCTTCCCATAGACATCGCTTAAAACCTGTTCCACACTCTGTTTAATGCCCTCGGACATTATCCGGTCCTTATGAAACTTATACTTAAAAGCCAGCTCTAGAACTCCATTTTCCGCGCCTCGGACCGCGCAGCCGCTTAACACGAAGGACAAGGAATGATTCAAATCTTTAATCCGTTTCATCACTTCTCCCCATTTGGCTTCTATCTCAGCGATACTGAAGTTAACCCCGGAAACCGGCTGAGCCGATTCGGTCTTGATCTTCTCGGCTACCGGCTTAGGACTAACCTTGGTCTCCGGCGGAGACGACGGCAAGGAATTGGAGATATTAGAGGAACCGCATAAATCAACTATGGCCAACTCTAGGGGGAGTTGAATAATGAAACTATCTTTTAATTCCTCTAAAGCCAGCAAGAAACGATTAATAAAACGACTAATCTGTTCGGCGGTCATCTTCTGGCCCAAAGCAGTTATTTTCATCTCTAAACTCTCGCCATAATCCAAGCCTAAAGTTTCAGCTAAACCCGGATTAAATTTAGTAATGAGTAATTTGCGTAAAACTTCAATTAAATCCGTAGTAAATATTTTTAAATTAACACCAGAATCAACCAATTGATTTACCAGCTTAATGCCAGAGCCGGCATCTTTAGCCAAAAGATAATCTAATAGTTCTAAAATCTCCTGGAAGGCACTGCGGGGCAAAACTAAATCAGCCTCAGCTTGAGTTATCTCCTGGCCGCCGATAGACATAATCTGACCCAAGATGCTTTCCGCATCACGCAGATAACCATCAGCCTGACGAGCTACCGCCTCCAATATTCCCGGTGCTACTTTTATTTTTTCATTCTTAGTGATATATTCCAACTTCTTAACCATGTCCACCAAGCTGATTCGTTTAAAATCAAATCTTTGACAACGAGAAATAATAGTCAAAGGTACTTTATGAACTTCAGTAGTACAAAGCACGAAAATTACATCGCGCGGCGGTTCTTCTAAAGTTTTAAGCAAAGCATTAAAAGCTGAAATGGATAGCATGTGCACCTCGTCAATGATGAACACTTTATATTTCCCTTTTCCGGGAGCCACTCGGCTAAAATTAATAATATTTTCTCGGACGTGATCAACACCAGTATTGGAGGCGGCATCAATTTCCATAATATCTAAATGCCGGCCCGAATTGATGGCCCGACAATTATCACATTCATTACAAGGTTCGTAATCATTGTCCTTTCTTTTTTCGCAATTAACCGCCTTAGCCAAAACCCGAGCCATGGTAGTTTTTCCCACCGCCCGCGGACCGCAAAACAAATAAGCCTGCGCGATTTTGCCGGACAAAATCTCGTTCTGGATTATCGTTTTAATATAATTCTGCCCCAAAATATTAGCAAAGTTCTGAGGCCGATATTGTCGGTATAAAGTTGGCATATTACTCCCCTATTATACCCAAAAACTAATCTTTTTGCCAGGGGTTGACTGGGTATAAACTTTATGACTAAAACTAATTCCCAACTGATTTTTCCTGCCTAATATAAGCAAATATATTCTTGTTAATTGGAAATTGACGCCAAAATGACTTTATGATATATTAATCCATTACCTTAACAATAAATTTAATCTAATACAGGAGGACCCTATCATGAATTATGAAACAGCTTCAGAGCTTTTCCAGTTTTTAAAGACGGAAAAAGAAATATTAAAACTCTTGGCTCAAGTTGAAAGCCAGGATATTGAAGATGCCAGCCGCGGAGTAATTCCCCTTTTAAAGCTGGAGAAAAAATCAGAACGGCGGATATTAGATATCGTCAAGCAGGCCAACTACAATCAGATTATCTGCGCGGCCGCTCTGCCGTATATCAAGTCGGAATATCAAATCTTTAACATCATCAAAAAGACTCATGGCCAGAGCGCTGTCTGCCTAGCAGCTATCCCCTGCCTAAAACTGAGGCAAAAAACTGACAAACAACTTTTGACCGCTCTTAAAAGGATGGGCAGCCATCTGCTGGCTTGTCAGATGATTATTCCCTATTTGAATCTGAAAAAGAAAAACCAGGAACAAATTTGGGAGATTATCCAAAAAAGCGGCTATGCCACTGGAATTTGCTTGGAAGCCATTAACCATCTGAAATTAACAGAAAACCAAGCCTTGATGCTATTAAGAATGAACGATGATTTTGATTTGAGCCGCAAAGTTATTCCTTATCTGGAGTTAAAAAACAAAACGGAAAGTGAAATCATGGCCTTACTGGAAAAAATCGGTTATCCGGCCATTGTCTGCTGCGCTGGAATTCAATTTCTCAAACAAGAAGAATTAATTTTGCGCCTCATGACCCTGACTAATTTTCATGTCGCCGTTTGCCAGCTGGGTGTTAATCTACTCAAACCGGCGGAACAGACAGAAAAAAGGCTTATGGAAATTACCAGAAAGACCGCCTATCACCCCCATCTCTGCTGGTACTTCATTGCATTCATTAAATCCAAAAAAAGGATTTTAGAAATCATGAAAGGAACCAACTACGACGCCAGAATCTGCAAAGAAGTTTTGCAAAGGGAAAAATTAAGTTAAGCCCAAAAAAGCCAGGGACTGCGGTTCTTGGCTTTTTCATATTCTTGAATTTTTAAAATAATCTTATTTTGCCACTCCAACTCGGCGCAATATATCCAGATCCACAATATTTCTGTCTTGACCGAATTTAAAGCGGCTAATCTCTCTAATCTTGGGGCCCAGCCCCTGGCGATAGGTGCCCATGAGCGGCCAAACAGTTTGCAGGGAGAAAGGACGAGTGGAAGCGCCGTCCACTAATAGTTTTATAAACCCACCTCGGCCGACATTAACCAAGTCATATTCATTAAACACCGGACCGAAATCTTTAACCAAAAATTCAGCGTCCTCCGAACCGACGCGGAAACTGATCATCGTACCGACGTTGCCGAAGATAGCATCTTTAATCTTAGAATCTTGATTCTTGTTCAATTGGCCGATATATTGATGGGCCACGGTCAAACACAAAGCGTATTTTCTGGCCTCAGATAATATCTGACAAATAGAATCAGTGGTAAAGTTTTGGAACTCATCAATGTAGAGATAGAAATCTTTGCGATCTTCCGGAGCCATATCGGTACGACTCAAAGCGGCCATCAATATTTTGCCGACGATAATCATACCCAACAGATAAGCATTGGTTTCGCCAATGGCGCCTTTAGGTAATTCCACTAAAAGAATTTTCTGTTTGTCCATCACATCGCGCAAATTAAAAGCGCTCTTTTGCTGGCCGATAATCGGGCGCATCATATCATTAGAAACAAACGGGGTTAGTTTGGAAGTAATATAGGGGACGATATTAGCCAAAGCGGCATCACCGCCGGCTTTTTCCGCTTCTTTGCGCCAAAAATCAACCACCGTCGGATTCTGACAACGAGACAATTTCATCCGGCGGAAACTTTCATCGGCTAGAACCTTGGGCACTTCCATTAAAGTGGAACCGGTTTCGGGATCGTCCATGATTAACAAAAGAGCGTTTCTCATGTATTGCTCAAACATCGGACCGCCGGTAGATTTCAAATCATACAACTTGTCAAAAATATTAATCATTTCGTTAATCACAAAACTCTTTTGCTCCGGATAGCGGCTATCGTATTCCAGCAAGTTAAGTCCTAAGGGGCGCTCCATATCGCCAGGAGAGAAAATGATAACATCCTCGGCTCTCTCCGGAGGAATACGGGCTAAAATATCTTCAATCAAATCGCCGTTCGGATCCATCACGCAAACTCCATCGCCATTTTCAATATCTTGAATGGCCATATTATTCAACATGACGGATTTACCAGTACCAGACTTACCAATGATATAGGCATGACGGCGGCGATCCACTCGCTTGATGCGAATGTCAGTCCTAATGCCTCTGAAGATATTGAATCCCAACATCACGCCTTCGTTAGGCAGATTATTAGGAGCCGGAGCGGTTTTAGACAACAACCAATCAATATTCGGAGTCTCGGTATGAGGCAAGGGGAAATGAAACAGACTGGTCATCTCTTCGGTATTCACTACGAAGCTTTGCTTATCAATGAAGCGATGATAGATAAAATTATTAATAGTGTGTTGCTGGTTTTTCTTAATCGGCCGGCGGAAACTATTGCCATATTCGTAGTAATTATATTCGCTGAAAGCGCTGCCGATATTATCTAAATACATCACGCTCTGCCCCTCAGTCTGAGCGCTTACTACTATTCGGATATTAACGTCTAAACCGGCTTTAGAGTTCTTGTCCTCCATTTTCTTGAGCATCTCTCTTTCCTTCTCGCTCAATTGTTTCTGCGGAGCTTGAGGATCCTTATCTTTAGTCTCTAGCATGCCAAAGGCGCCCAGGATGATATAATAGACAAAAAAATTAAAGGTGCTCTGAAAAGCGTTATTGCCGATTTTAAAGATAGCGCTGACGCTTTGTTTTTCATAAGCCTTCATCACCATTTTCTTGACCGCTTTATGCCATTGTTTCTTGGCGCTGCGCACCGTGTATTGAATGCTGATACTTTCCTCAGTTTTCAATTTTGACATGACATTAATCACCGAGTTCAAAGGATCAGCTTCAATATCGTTATAGGTCTTAATAGGAAAAATAAAACTCCGGCTAGTTTTTAAATAAGCCGCACTGATATAGCTCTTGGCGTTGAAAGGATTGAAATCACTGACTGCCTCAATAGAGGCCTCGGGATAATAAGCGTGAATTTGCTGTTCAATGTATAAAGCTTTGTCGGCGGGAGCGGAGACATAAAAAGAAATCCGATTTTGGTGAGCGACTATTTCAAAAGAAAAATGATCACGCCGACCCAAAAATTTAGAGCTCAAGCTCTTGTCGGCTTTTAATCCGCCGATGGCCGAAAAAACCGTTTCGCCGCGGGCAATCTCTTCCCGCAACTGTTGCAAACTCATATTCTGACCTTCGTCCTTAGGCTTTTCTTTGGGCAAACGAACAATGAAAACCGTATGATCAAAATGGCTGTTATTCACCGACCAGCGATAGATGAATTTTTTTAAAATCCAGAGAACAAAAACTATAGCGGCCAACCAAAAAATCAATGGCCAATTAATTCCAGTCTGATTAATAGCTGCTTCCAGATTCGGATCCACTAAAGGTACGCCGGTTGTTTCGCCAGTGTAATCCATAGAAATTATTGATGTTTTAATTTAACAATTTTATCCGCCTTAATTTTAGCTTCCTGTTCTAAGAAGAAACGATTGACTCCGGGAATAACTTTTAACCAATTGCGAATTAGTTCCACGATTTTTTTCATTTTCACCTTAGCTTGGCTCATCAACTGATTGATCTTTCTGGTGGTCTCCTCGCCCTTGGCCTTAAACTGTCCCTGGGCTTGGGGTGACATTTGTAAATAGGTATCTTCCAAACCTTCGGAAAGAATCTGTTCTATCTGTTCCAAACGAGCTTCATATAGCGACTTAGTTCTAACCGGAGCCGCCACGGGAGCACTGGGCTGAGGAGTCGGCTCACCCTTAGTCTCCATCTTTTCAACTTTTTTTTCTATAGCAACCTCCACCTGGCTGGAATCATCAGGGGTGGAAATAGCTTCAGACTGCCCCAGGGGAGCAGTTTCAATTTTATTGGCAATATTTTCTTCGGACATAGTTATTCTACGGTAATCGCTTCTACCGGACAGGAAGCAGCGGCGGTTCTAGCGCAATCAGTATTATCCTGGCTAATCACCTCAGACTTCCCGGCTTGGTTCATTTGAAAGGTATCGGGGCAAGTATTAGCGCATAAACCGCAACCCACGCATAAATCTTGATTAACTTTAATCATAATAGAGTCCTTAATAAATTATGGTATTATTATAACATAATTAGGATACATTGACAAAGAATGGGCTCTTTGCTATATTATTGGAGCCTTTACAAAAACATTTTATTATTTTAATTGCTTTAAAACTATATGTCGCATAAGAAAGCGGCTGGTACTACAGCCCTGGGACGAGATTCCCAAAGTAAACGTCTCGGCGTTAAGCTATCTGATGGCCAATATGCCAAAATCGGTTCCATTATTATCCGCCAACGCGGTACTAAATATCATGTCGGCGCTAATGTAAAACGCGGTAATGATGACACTTTATTCGCTGTTAAGACCGGTTTAGTCAAATTCACCACCAAGAAAATGAAGAAATTTGATAACACCTTAAAAACCGTTAAAGTTGTTTCCGTCCTACCGGTAGCCGCTAAATAAAAATCAAACAAAAAAAAAGACCGTTTTAACCAGCGGTCTTTTTGTTTAACTACTTTGGAAATTATAAAAGCCTTCCGTTGCGGGAAGGCTTTTTTTCTTAGTTCTTTCGAAACGCTTACCTTAAGCCGTAGAAGAGGGCCATCGGATTAATTTTGATTCCGATCTCGTTAGCGCCAATTCCGTCGCCCATGGAAGTGCGGGTGTAATAAATATCCATGGCGTGGCCGATAAACTTATAAGAATTGAGAGAGATGCCGCCGGTAAATTTCCAGGCGTTAAATGATCCAAAAGGAGTCATATTGGTATATGAAATACCAGCATCAAATCCGATTCCTACTTTATTTCTCTTGCAGCTGATGCCGAAAACTTCGGCACTGTACCCGGCATCGAAGAAAAAAGTTTTCACATCTTCATTGTCAAGCGGGGACTTAATGATCTTTTCGCCGAAGGTGGTCTTCATGCTTTCGGAAAATGCGTACGCTCCGAAGAAATGAAGTTCCTGTTCCCGGAAGGCTTTCACCGTTCCGTTCTTTACACCTTCTGAGGTGATGCCCACTCTTTCGGAAAATATTACCGAATGGGTCACCGCCTCTTTGCGCCAGGTCGTAGCGGTACCGTCGTCGTTAATAAATTGGTAGTGGTTAGCTTTAATGAAATATTCGTACCCAACGAATATTTCATTATACACGGATTCATAATAACCCGTTCCACTTCCCAACCAGCCAAACTGGGTGTTGCCGATCATGCCG
This sequence comes from bacterium, assembly GCA_035402825.1. Lineage (GTDB taxonomy): Bacteria > Patescibacteriota > Patescibacteriia > Patescibacteriales > UBA12465 > DAONDZ01. Next base: position 23,690 of record DAONDZ010000002.1, read on the forward strand.
CGAATTTTCATACGGTCGCCGGCAGCGGTATCAAGGACGTTGGTTACGTAATTGCACCCGATTATAAAATCGATGTACTTGGTCCGGAAGGCCAGGTCAACGATGAATTCGTTGCCTTCACCTAACGTAGCGGTATCCTTCATCATTTTAGTTGATGTGGCGCCAAGCGCCAGATCAATTGGAGTCGGCCTCTGCTGGGCCATGGCGGTGATAGAAATTATCATCACTGCAAACATTAAAAACATTTTTGCTTTCATGATTATGTGTATTTATAAGGTTCATACTATAGTTTAACTACCTCCTAAATTCCCTGGCAGAAGCTTAGGAGGTAGTTAAATTAATACCCAAAATACAAAAATCAAAAAGCGGGGTAAAAGAACAATAACTGTATATAATAGCACAAATAATTACAAGTGTCAATACTTTCCCCAAAATACACAAAAACCCCGGATTTACGAGGTTTTTGCTTATTTTTGAGTATTATTTCAAGATATTACGGATATTCCCCTGCCCTTCAATATCAAAGTTTTCATCATTCTCGGAGATATCATCTTCTTCGTAACCGCCTTCACGGCCAGCTTGATTTTGTTGTGGCAAAAAATTAGTTTCCAAATTTCTAGCCTGACGCTTCTTCCCTTTTCTTCGGAAAAGATTCATATCATATTTTTCTTCTGGGAAAAGGTAGATATAGATGAAACCGATAGCTAGGCCAAGAACCAAGGATAGCCCGAAGTTAATCGGCAAATTAGGTTGGGTGGGATAGCGGGAAACCAAGGGCTCGTCCACCACCGTTACCTTCACTGAGCTGCCGATTCCCTGATAGACAGAGTTCTGAGTCATCAAGACATTGTTAACCGCTAAAGCGATTTGCTTGGCTTGATAGCTACTCGGATGATAAATAGTGATATTAATGAAACCGGAATCAGCCATTCCCCTAGCACTAACAGTATTCTGCCAGGTTTTTAATTGCTTAATGGAGTCGCCCTGAAAATAGGAGCGATCAATATTAAAGCCGGAATCTAGAACCATATTATAGAAGGAGTTGGAATAAGTCACTTCTGATAATAGGCTGCTTAAATACTCCACAGAGCGGGAAACAGCAAAAGGATCCACCCCACTAGCGCCTTCTTGAATAACCAACAGTCGAGACTTAGCCCCATACTTAAAAGTCTGGGAGAAAGTAACTAGACCGCCGATCAACAAGAAGATCAAGATCCAAGTGATCAGGGTGCCTTTTTTTCTTTTAAATAATTGTTGAAATTCCATATAAGTAGCCGACGCGGTTGATTCCTATCAGAGAAACCAACCGCCTCGATGGTTATAATATAATTAGAGGCTAACCATATTATAACACATTATTTATATTTTAGTAATCAGTTTAATTAGTGGTAGTAATCTCAAAAGCGGTGCTATAAGTCAGCTTGGACTTCTCGCCCACCACTTTGATATCCACTCTTTCGTGAGCCACTGCTACGCTAGGATTGCTGGCTTGGCTCTGAGCGATAGAAACTGCATTAGTCCAGGCTTCGGTAGAAACACCCGGGACAGTTATCTCCTGCTTAAAGCGACCATTGGCGTCAGCATTAATAGTATAGGTAGCGCTCTGGCCGAAAAGCACAGTCAATTTTTCATTCGGCAAGTAACCGCCGCCGGATAACAAGATCTCGGCATTGGTCGGCGCAGCCACAGTGTTAACGCGTAAATATAAGTTTTCCTTAACATCTACTCGGGTATCCTCCTGGCCCCGGAAAGAGGCTAGCTTGCGCAAGCTGCTGTCCAAGACTAAAACGGAAGAGTTATTGAATACTACTAATTTTTCACCGCTAGAGGTGGTCACGGCTTTCATGCCCATGGCCCAACCCTCGGTACCAGCAATACCACCGGTCTTTTGAGAAGACACTAGCTTCATGCCGTTCTTGTTTAGCTTTACTACGCCTAAACCATTGGAGAAATAAAGATAATCGTTGCCGGTAGAAACAGCGTCGTAACCCGGGTTGCCAGAATGTTCAAAGCGGCCCAAGATCGCTCCAGAATTGAAGTCAATCTTCTTGGCGCTTAAATCATCAACTACATAGACAGCTTCATCTAAAGCGTCAAAATATAAGTTGCGATTACCATTACCGCTGCGGTAGTTAACCTGCAAGCTTCTGACTACGGAACGAGTAGTGCGGTCAAAAACTTCAATTTCGGTATTCTTGATATTGAAGATATAGCGACCGGTATCATTAGAACGAATGTTATAAGGCACGGAGTTGGTAATATCATAAGAATCGATTACATCCATATTCTGGTTGTAGATTTTCACGCCCCGAGCTGAGATGGTGACGATATTATCGCCGAATTTATCCACCCGGTTATACCATTCCCAATAGGTGTTGGTCATCTTCTTGGTCAAATCAGCCGAATTAAGGCTGGTGATATCATATTTATACAAGGAGAAACCGGAAATAGCATAAGCATATAAGCGGCCATTTTCCTCGCTCAATTTGACATCATAGAAGTTGTCATCTTTGTTAAATCGGGCGTCAAAAGGTCTGACATCCACGAATCTAACTAATTGATCGCCTTCCAACTTGAAAATTTCCAAGCGATCGCTATTGGCGGTAGCGGTCACGACTACATCGCGATAAGCGATGGCGTCGCCGGAATAATAAGCCCGGACCTTAGAATCGCCCGGTAAAGCGGCGGCTCCTAAGCCCAAAACGCTAACTAGAAACACTAATAAAGCTTTTTTCATATTTTTTAGAAAAAATTTATGTATTTATTTAATATATCAAAACATTATACTTTAACACATTTTTTTACGAATGTCAATAATATATCATATAAAAAGAAAACTGTCAATAGAAAAAGACATCAAACAAAAAAGGCTCATTTAAGGCCTTTTTTAGTAGCGACCGACGATAATCTCAGTAATTTCGTCTTTATTTAAATCTTCGCTTAATAGATCTAATTTACCGCTTTTCCCTAAATTTTCCACAGAGAAACTGGCTAAGAGCTTGGCTCTGAGGCTAAAAATCTTTAGTTTATCCTGTCCCCCAGCTGGCAAAGTAGCGATTTCCAGCTGGCCATCGCCATTATAATCCCCTAAAGACACCAAAACCGCGGCGGTTTTTAGTCGGGGATAAGGATTAAATGCCCCTACCAGCTTCTGATTATAATATATCCACACCCCCGGGCGGCTATAAGCTCCTGAGCCCTTTATCCCCACCCCATTGATTAAATTAGTTCTAGCCCCCTTTTGTACCTTGCTACTGACTAATTGAGTGGCCACGGTTTTCCCGGATAAATCATAGCCGCTATAAGTGCCACCTGAAAATAAAGACGATTGAAGAGAACGCACTCTTTCCAGGAGCCAACCGCTGCGGGCAGGCACGGAAATGCTTTTCGTTTTAGCTTTTTTCCCCACTAAGCGATATTCTGTTTCCAAATTAATAGTCGTTTCTTGAGCTTGAGGATTTAAAATGGCTAGGCCATTTCTAAACTCCCGGCGATAATACTTGGCGCCGGTTTCATCAAATAATTCCTGAGCTGCGCCTAAGGGTTCGCCTAAATTAAAATCGTATTCTTTAAACCACCAAGATTGACCGTGGTCGGAAATATTGCGGTCAAAGCTGAAATAAATGTTATCAAACAAAACCGAGCTGGAGAGTCCGTAAAGACGCCGAGAAAAATTGTCGCTCTCGTTGTTGGTTAGATTAAAAACATAAATTTGCGGAGACAAGTTAACCGCTTGAATTTTCTGATAGCTGGAAATATTATCTTCCCAGGTACCCCGTCCTTCATAAACGCTGGGAAAATCTTCAAACAAACGGCCGTTTAAATATTGGTGATACGGCAGATAGGAACTGCTGTTAGCCAATAAAATATATTTTGAGCCGACTCTATCACGAGTAGCTGACAAAATATTCTCCACACCTTCTTGCCAGGCTCTATTTAACTCCGCAGTTCCCTCCCGACGGCCATCGCCGTTTATATCTACATCGCCGCCATTTAGCCAGGCAACATCTTCCCAGAGATTATCAAAAAAGATTCCATCCCAGAGACCGGAAGACAGAATTTCTTCGTCTATAAAGCGGGGCAAGTAATCATCAAAACCACTATTGGCCACGTTAATCATCCAGGTGTCCGGCCAAAAACTGATTTTTTTGCCGGCTTCATCGCGCAGATACCAAGAATCCGGCAGAGCAGCAAACATTTTTTGCCGCAGGGGGATATTATATAAGGCGGTATCGTTTCTAATTTCCTGGGAGCTGATATAGGCCAGAATAATGATATCGGGATGGAGCTCTTTAATCTTTTTCAATCTTTGCGGATTAACCGCCTGATTTTCCATGTCTAATATTAGAACGTCAAACTTAGCCAATCCCGCCACCTCAGCATCGGTTATTTGCCAACGCAAAAAAGCATTGGCGGTTTTAGGATTAGCCTGGCCAATGCTCGCGGCTGAAGCGAAACTAGCTCCGCCCAGAAGGCTTAGAGCTAAAAATAAAATTATGATTTTTTGGCGCATACTTCTTTAAATATTTCCAAAAGTCCGCGGTAATGGTGTGGCAAAGTCAAATCAAAAACTAATTGCTTGGCTTTCTGTCCCATGAAATCTAGTTTGATCTTATCCAGACTATCAATTTTAGCTGCCAAGTCAAGACTATCGCCGCGGGTGAACAAGAATCCGGAAATACCCGGTTTAATCAATTCTCCTAATCCGCCGGTTTGAGAAGCGATAACTACTTTGCCTAGAGCCAAGGATTCCAACAAACTAAAAGGCATATTTTCCAGCCACAGAGACGGAATAACTATAGCTTTAGCTCGAGCAATTAAAGGCTTTAAATCCTTTTGACTTAAATTTCCCAAAAATTTCACCCGGCTAGATAATCCTAATTCTTCTGTCAGTTTCTTCAAATTAGCCTCCGCCGGCCCACTGCCAGCAATTCGCAAAGGTAAATCGGTTTTAGTGTGAACCAAGGAGCGAAGCAAGACATCGATTCCCTTTTCCGGAGATAAGCGGCCAAAATATAGCAGATAATTTTCGCCCAGCTCCGGCAGCTCTTTAGCGATGGGAGTGTCAATGAAATTGTAGAGTAGTTTAATTTTCTCCGCCGGGACGCCGAAAGAAACGCAGGTATCTTTCATGAATCGGCTGGGAGCGATATAGGCGGCAATATTCTTTTCGTAGATCTGCCAAATTTTGTGGTGAAGATACATTTCGGTCATTACCAAAGAACTCATGGCTAGAGAGTTTTTAAAACAACAATGAGTCACCGCGTTATAGTACTTCCCGCCCCGACAGCGATAGCAGATTTCGTTATGAGTAAAAAGCTGATAGTTGGGGCAAATCAGTTTGTAGTCATGCAAATGCATCACCACCGGAATATTATATTTCTTGGCCACATCCAAAATGGAAGGCGATATCTGATGATAGATATTATGAATATGAATAATTTCTGGTTGAAAATCTTTTACTAATTTTTCAAATTTTTGCTTAGCTTCCCGGCTATAAATTATCCGCCCCGGAGCTATCAATTTGTCGCGTAAGCCTCCCTCGTTAAAACTGATCCGGGAAACAAAATATTTCTCTTGCGGGCTAGGCAAATTCTTGGGGTGCTGCATGGAAAAAACTGCCACCTGGTGACCTTGTTTTTTGAGGTATTCGGTAATGTCTAAAAAATATTTCTCCGCCCCGCCTCGTAAATAATGGAACTTATTAACCTCTAAGATGCGCATAATTAATGGATTAAATCATAATAGAGCAGCTCATATTCAGCCGCTACTTTCCTGATATCAAAACGCTCCCTAATGTCTGATTGTAATTTCTCACCTAGAGCTCTGAACTGCGGCGAATCAACCTGAGACAAGGCATACTCAATCTTCTCAGCCATATCGCCAATCTCTTGGGGGTCAAACAAAATACCGGTCTCTCCGTCTTTAATCACTTCCTTAATCCCATCCACGCGGGAAGCTAAAACCGGCAAGCCCTTGAGACCGGCCTCCAAAAGCACTATCCCCAACCCTTCCCACAAAGACGGCAGAATGAAGAAATCCAATTGACTCAAAAATCCGCTAACATCTTTTTGTAACCCGACTAATTTTATCTTCTCACCCAAATTAAAATCTTTAATTTGTTTTTCTAAAACCGGCCGCAGGTCGCCGCTACCGGCAATCAGGCACAAAAAATTGCGATCTTTAAATAAAGACAAAGCCTCAATTAAAGAACCGAAATTTTTCTGGGTAGCTAACCGGCCGATGCTGCCGAAAATAACCGCTTCGCCGGGCTGGCGGTGATAAGCCTCGCCTTGAAACTTAGAAAGCTCTAATCCGTTATAGATCACCCGCACTTTTTCCTCAGGAACTTGATAGCGCTTAATTAAATCTTTTTTCACCGCTTCCGATATCGCCACGATATATTTAGCAAAATGTCCGGTCCAAGATTTCAAAAAATTATAGCTGCCGCCTTCTTGCAAATTAACATTCTGTTCGGTGGAAATTATCCCCTTCACTTTTAACATTCGCGCCGCCAAACGGCCATAGACATCGCCGCCTAATTGGGTGTGCACTATGTCCGGCCGCAATTTTTTCATTTTGAACAGTAGTGCTAAAAAATTAAAGGGATCTAGCCGCCATCTTTTTTTGAGAGCATAAACCGGAATTTCCAAAGCCAGGGCTTCTTCCCAGAAAAAACCGGCATGATCAAACAAGATAAGCGAAGGAGAAAACTTAGCTTTATCCAAATTTTTTATTAAATCCAAAATAAAGCGCTCGGCACCGCCAGCCTCTAAAGAAGGAATGACATAAGTAATTTTTATCTTCTCGGCCATATTATTTTTTTTCACGGCGACGATATTTTTCTGTCACTAAGGCCACGGCCACTAAAGCGATGGCCACGGGCACCCAGAGCTTGCCTTTGTAATAGGAAGTATTAAAAAATTGATAAGCAATACCGCCCAAGGCTCCGACACCCAAAGGCAGTAATAGCTCTTTTTCGGCCTGATATTTCTTCAGCGGCAATATTAATTGAGAAAAGATAGACCAAAGAAAAAAGACAAAAGCCAAAACCCCCACTGCCCCCATTTCTGCCAAAACCTTTTGCCCCACGCCATGAGAATCCAAGGGATCGCCGTATTTAGCTCCGAAACGAACATTATCTTCCACCAAATTCACAAACATGCCCGGACCATAACCAAAGACCGGATGAACGGTAAAAGCGGTATAAGCTATCTGAGTGAGTAACCAACGATTTTCCGTAGAGCTGGTGTTGCTTTCCTGTAATTGATCCATGCGCATAATAAAAGGAGTTAAGACCAAAAGACCAACCACAATCATCATAATAATCTGCTTAGAACTCCAAGCTCGGGCATGGATATAAAAATTATCCACCACAAAATACAAAGCTATTTCTAATCCCAAAACAATCCAAGCCGTTCGGGAGAAGGTGGCCACGGTCACTAGCAATAAGAAAATGAAAAGAATATCAAAGAATCTTCTGGTTCGCAGCGACTTATACCAATATTTCAAAGCCAAGACGAAGAAAGTGATAATCACCAAAAACTCCGCAATCAAATTATGATTATAGCCCAATGGCCAGACTCCAAAGACGGCAATAGGCTGAACGCGGAAAAAAGCGTTATACCAATCCTGGTAATACAGCGAGGCTACGCCCATTAGCGCTATAGCCAAACCGGAAATAACCAGCATGATTATCGCTCGGCGCAAAATATCACCATTCTTGATAACGTTATAGGGAAAGAAAATATAGGCTAAATAGAAAAATAGCAACCAACGCAAGCTATACCAAAAAGAAAAAAGAATATAATCGCCCATTAAACTAGAAATCAGAGCGGCGGCCAAAAATAATAAAAACGGCAGAAGCAGCGGCCATTTAATTTGCGACCAGGGATTTTGTCCTCGAGCCCAGAAAAATAATTGCTGTAAAAAGAAGGCCAAGACCGCTAACACTCCTAGAGCTTCCGGTAGAGACAAGCTGAATCCCCCAGCCGTGAAGCTTAAATTGATTAGGGGCAAAGATAAAATTAAGACATATAAAGCTAGAATCGGTTGGATAGTAAAGACGCCTAAAATTAAGACTATTCCCCAAAAAATCAAAATCCAAGTTAAATACCAAGGCATTAATGCCAAAACCACTAAACTAGAAAAGAAAAAAATCGAAAAAAGCCCCAGCCACAATCGTTTGATCAGCATAAGTTTAAAAAATAAATAACACTAATATTATAGCAAAAACCGGATAAATAAAAAAGCCCGGCGCATGCACCAAGCTTTTATTAAAGATGAGGTTTGACCTCACTTTAATTTCAATAATTTTTGGAGGATTTCTACCCCCTCCTTAGTCTTCCCTATTTGCACCAGGGAAATACCCAGAGTCTTCAGAAGAACCGGATCAGTTGCCTTGAGGTGATAGGCCGGCTTCAGAAAACTGACTACCTTGTCATATTTCCCCAGGTAATAATAGCTCATCCCAGCCGAAAAATAGATGTCGTAGCTGCGCTGAAAGCTGAGTAAGTTTTCAAAGCTAGTCGCCGCCTCGGCATACATCTCCAGTTGGTAGTAGCTCCTTCCCAGGTAATAGTAGCTCATAGTGTCCTGACGGAACTTTTGGGCGGCCAGCATGGCATCGACGACTTTCTGGGCGTTAAGAAACTGATCCAGCTTATAATAGCAAACCCCCAGATGGAAGTTGTTGCTATAGCCCGGCTCAATTTTTACTGATTCCAAAAAACTATTGGCAGCATCAGTATAGCGACCGGAGTTAAATAAGCACATTCCTTTGAGCTCAGCCCCGGCGGCAGCTTGACCGCAGTTAATAGCTGAATCGGCAAAAACAGCAGCGGCACCATACTTTGCTTGGGCGAACTTTTCTTTAGCCAAGCTGAGATATAATAATCCCATCTTAGCCTGATCGGCGCACCAGGATTTCTGATAATTTTCCTTCATGATTTTGATTTCGTTCTTCAACGAATCAACTTTGTTGGTCTTGCCCTTCTGAGCAAAAACGGCGGTGGAAACAACCGCCAAAACTAAAAACAGATACCATTTCTTCATGATTCAAGGTATTAAGGTTAAACATTTATTTTTAAAGGCCAAATAGTGCAATATATATAATTATCATTTATTTTGGTTGCTGTCAAGGCGAAAAATAACACAAAACCGCGGCTAAAATAAGCCGCGGTTCTATATTTAAAGCAGTTTATTGTAATCCTACCTGTAAGCTCTGGTCAGCGGTTAAAGTCGATTCGGTTTCTAATTTTCCGCCACTGGAAACGTTAAGGGCGGCGCTCATTCCGGCGGCGCTATTAATCTCGGAAAGAAAATCCAAGCTCAAGTCTAAAGCCTTAGCTCGATTGCCCGCCTGTTTCTGAATTAGCAAATTATAATTCCCCTCTTTCACCTGGCTCCAAACTGAATCCGGTAATTTATATTCAAATTCCAAATAGCCTTCTTCGCCCGGTTCAATGGACAAGAAAGAACCGAAATAAGTTTTAGCTTTAGTCTCATCATCAAAAGTATCATCCTTGACTTCTAAGCTGCCATCAACGTAACCGGCTGACTTAATCAGTTTTGATCCTTGCGGCACATAGACTCTAGTGTAGCTGCGATAGCGGGTAGTCTTCCAATCAAATCCACCGCCATGGCGATAATCTATTCTGACTTTAGCATATAACCCATCATCCTTTTCGGACAAAGAATAGTCAATGGTTTTTTCCATAACTCGATCAGTCTTGAAGGCGGCCAAGTTGGCGTCCACCACCATTAGATAGTCATTGGGCGAAGCCTTCATTTCCCCGTTCCAACCTAAACTCTTGGCTATATTTTGGAGAGAGCGATCGTTGAAATAAACTAAAATGTTTTTTTGATAGATGTCGGAGTTCACCGTCTGCAGTAATTCGGCGTAACGGCTGGTGGGCAAATTAAACAAACGATCTTTGAGGACACTGAATATTTCGCCAATAACTTTTTTTCTATCCCATTGCGATTCTCCGCGATCGCGATAAGCCATTTCCACTTCATATTGCAAGAGTTCTACAAAATTATCTTTAGTATATTCCTGGCCGCCCACAGTAATCGGACCGACTAGATATAATAAGTTGGTGACGAAAGTTGGAGTAATTGCTAAGACGCCATCAAAGTTAGGAGCGGGGTTAATCGTCGGATCATTGCTATAAGGCGCCTCAGTTTTGTAAGCCCATTCAATCTGCTTGGCAGAAGTCGGCCAATCTGGAGACCAGTTGGAATCACGTAAATACCAATTGCTCACGCCTAAATATTTTTGAATCGGCCAAGGCGGCACCACTTTAAAATTAGGATTAATGGAGGCCGGCATATCTAAGTGATATGAATCATGGGTCTGAATAGTCACCACGCTGCCGTTTTTGACCTGCATCACTCCTAAGGTACCGATAAAGCCGCCGGTGGGACGCAATTCATCGCTATTTTGTAAAACTATTAAATAATTGGAAGCTTGAGGGTAACCAGCTACTTGGGGCAAAATCTGGGAGAGGGTCAAAGCTTGGCTCAAAAGTTCCGAGCCTAAAATCAATTTATCCCGGACATCATTAATCTGCCCTTTCAATACTCCTAAAAATCCTTGACCGGAAACTTGGCGCAAATCCATAGAAGCCAAATCAATGTCGGCTTTCAAGCCATTCAACTCCGGTCCGGATTCATAGAGCAAGCGCAAGATTTCTCTTTTTTTAGTTTCTGATAAATCATTAAAGCTCCGGCCTGGTTCATCAGCTATCGCGCCTTCTATTTTTTCAGCCACTAAGGAGCCGCGGGCAACGGAACGACTCAATACTTCAGCCGTCTTGAGTAGATATTCCCACTCCGCCAAAGTGTCCTGGGAATAATTAAAGCTCTGCCAGACTTTCTTAGCCCGCAAACTGCTTAAATATTCCGAACCGCTTTTAAAATTATTACTCGCCTTATCCGCCGATTCCGAAGCTGCGGCAAAATCGCCGGATTGCAATTGAGCGGCCGCCGCTTCTAAATTGTTTTTCCCGGCCATCGCCGATTTATATAAATGCGGCGCGCCAAAAATCAAAGGCAAATTGAGAATCAAAACTATGCCAATGAATATCAACGCTGCTAACCCCAAATAACGTAAAATTTTTCCGATCATATTTAATTGGTTAAATTATTCTTTTGTCGAGCCGCCTTTTCCCAAATAGACTGCCCCAGTTCATTAAGTAGTAATATCTGCTGGGACTCCAAGATGCCATAAAGAAAAACATCCACTATCTCCTGACGATAGTTAAACTCGGTCTCGTCCATTAAAGTGAAATTAATCTCCTTGCCCAGCTCCTGTTCTAATTTTTTGATCAACTCCAAAAACTTCGGCCGCTTAACCTTGGCCACCACCAGCATGTCAGTTTGAGCCTGCGGATAGCCAGTAAAAGAACCGGTTAGTAGGACTAGCTTAGGCTGGCCCTCTTGTTTTAAAGCCTTAACAAAGTTTTCACTGGCCAAAATCTGAGCCTTGAGCAGTAAGCTCCTAATTTCCGGATACAATAAAAAAGCCTGATTGGCCTGATAGTATTTTTTGTCGGAAGTCTTGTTGCCCTCAGCCTTATCAGAAATCAAAAGACCTGATTCCTGCATCTTTTGCAATTCGCGGCGCACAGCATTAACCTGCAAGCGCAAATCCCGCGCCAATTGACGCAAATAATAGCGTTCGGCGGGATTAAGCAGAAATTGCTTTAAAATCTTGACTCGGGCTTTAGAACCAAAAAAGTAGTCGAGCATAAAAATGGGATATTTCCCTATTTTTTATTTTTATAGTATAATATTATAATATAATCAACAAAAACACAAGTTAGACCCGGATACTTTATGTATACTAAAATCGCCCCGGTATTAATTAACGCCGAGCAAAAAAACCACAGCGTGGTCCAGCTTTTTTTGGCTGAACCGACACCGCACGAAGAAAAATGGGCCGGCACTCTTTTCGCTCTCCTGGAAATTGAAACTAAAAAGAACCAGGCCCAAAGAGTGATTGATTTCATCATCGGCGCTTTAAACAGCCATTATTACCAAAATGAAAAAATCGCCCTGCGGGAAAAAATACCGACTCTCAAAATAGAAAATATTTTTGAAACCGCCCTAGTTAAGGTCAACCAGGATCTTTTAGATTTTCTGGCTCGAGAAAAAATAGATTTAAACCCCCGGCAAATTAGCGCTACCATCGGCATCATCCACGAAAACCAGCTCCACTTTTCTAACATCGGCAAATCCCAAGCTCTGCTTCTCAACCAAGATGATACCGATCGCTATCATTTAATTAATGTGGAGAAGAATGAACATCGACCGCAAAAATACGCCGGCGAAACTTTGAGTTTCAAAAAGCTCTTCTCTTCCATCATCTCCGGCGAGATGCCGCCTAAATCATATTTCTTGTTTGCCAACGAAGCTTTGGCCGAATACCTCTTTAATCGCGAACTGATTGAAATCATCACTAAATTGGCTCCGACCGGTGCCGCCGAACAGATTAAAAATACTTTAGGAAAAATTAATCCCTATGTTCCCTTTGCCGGTTTGATTATCAAAAATACCGTCCAAACGGAAACTGACAGTGTTTATACTTACAACCCTAATCATATCCAACCGACAGTTGAGGAAAGAACCCCGGTAGCAATTAATGAATCAGAAACGGAAACAGAAAAAATAATGGCGGCCGACTCTCCGCTTAGTCCTCAAAAAATCTCCTGGCTTGGATCTTGCCTGCTCTGGCCCTTCCGTTTGATTGGCAAAACGTTCAACAAGCTCTTTGGTCTCTTCAAATTTAAATCTAAAGACAAGGCGGCCGAAGTTTTAGGCCTAGAGAATAAACCGCTGAAAGGCATGCGAATTCCAGGCAAAAAGAGAAAGACTATTAAAATCATTATTATCCTCTGCCTCTTGGCTTTATTAGTAAACCTAGGCGTTCAAAAACTTAACTTAAAAAGACAGGATAAAAGCCAGGAAGCTAAGCAATATGAGGAACAAATCTTGCAAAAAGAAAACCAAATAGAATCCTATTTGCTCTATAATGACGAAAAATCAGCCCAACAAGTATTAGCCGAATTAAAGACTTTAATTAATGGCATTCCGGAGCCGATCAAGGCTAAAATCAATAACTACAGTGAACTGCTCAACACCTATAATACTCAATTAGGGAAGTTAGAGCATGTGGACACCGTCCAGGCTCAGCCGGAATGGTTTAATTTCTCCGGTGTGAGCCCGGAAAATATCATCATCACCGGCAATCGCCTGTTAGCAGCCGATTCCGACACCAAGACTATTTATCAAATTGATTTAAATAGCCGCGCCTCTTCAACGCTAAATATTGCCGAAGCTGGCAATTTAAATAATTATGCAGTTTCCAAGAACGGCAATGCCTATTATGGTGATGGTCAGAAAATCTGGAAATGGGCCAACGGTCAAATTAGCACTACTACCATTGCCTTAACCGGCGAACTCAGCGCTTTGGATACCTATAACAACAAGCTGTATATTTTAGATAAACCCAAAAGCCAAGTCTATCGCTACGCGCTAGACGACCAGAATAATTGGACCGGTGGCGAATCTCGCCTTAAAGGCTCTAATGATTTCTCAGCGGTAGTGTCTTGGTCAATTGATAACAGTACCACCCAGGGAGCTATTTATCTCCTCAAAAATAATGGCCAGGCCTTGAAATATTTTGATGGCGCCAACCAAACTTTTTCTTTAGCCGCTATTGAACCGGCCCTCACTCAGGGCAATAAGATTAAGGTTGCCAAAAATATCTATGTTTTAGACAGCGCCAATAAACGAATTATCGTCTTCTCTAAAGATGGTAAGTTTATCAAACAATATCAGAGCGAACAATTCAATTCTCTAACCGATATGGCCCTAGATTCAGCAGAGAAAAATATCTACCTCTTAAACGGCCCGGTCATCTATCAAATCAAACTCTAAAATTGAAAATAAATAAAATAAAACAACGGGATTTCTCCCGTTGTTTTATTTTGCAAAATTGAATTATTTCAAAGTGACTTTAGCGCCAGCTTCTTCCAATTCTTTCTTGATCTTTTCAGCATCTTCCTTCTTAACGCCTTCCTTAACCATCTTCGGAGCGGCATCAACCAAGTCTTTAGCTTCCTTCAAACCTAATTCAGTGATAGCGCGGACAGCTTTAATGACATTGATTTTGTTGGCACCGGCATCAGTCAACTCCACATCGAAGGAAGTCTTTTCTTCAGCGGCAGCGGCACCAGCGGCAGCCGGAGCCATCATCATGGCCGGAGCGGCAGCGGAAACACCAAACTTTTCTTCTAAGATTTTAACCAATTCGGCCAAATCTAGAACACTCATCTTTTCGATTTCCTCAACTAAAGATTTAAATTTAGCCGGGATTTCAATAGTCTTGTTTTCTTCCATATTATTGGATTTAAAATTAATAAATTAACTAGGCGGTCTTTTTATCGCCAATCGCTTTTAAGGTCGTCACCAATCCGCGTAAATTGCCGGCCAAGACATTAACGAAGCCGGAAATCGGAGCATTCATAGATCCCACCATCTGAGCGTATAATTCTAAGCGGCTCGGTAGTTTAGCTAAATTTTCCACCTGCTCCTTGGAGATATAACGACCTTCCAAGATACCACCGACAAAACCTAATTTATCCTCTTTGTCCTTGCGGAAATTATGGATAACTTTAGCCGGAGCGACTTCGTCGCCGTAGGAAAACACAGCTGCCACCTGCCCCTCAAACGCACGGGCACTTAGACCCTCAATCGGATTATTCTTGAAAGCTAAATCTAATAAGGTCTTCTTGGCCACATAGTATTCTCCATTCTCGGCTCGCAATTTTTGGCGCAACTCTTCGTTCTCTTTAACGCCTAAACCTTTGAACTGAGCGAAGACTACGGATTTGGACCGTTTGATCTTGTCAGATAAGCCCGCTAGAACATCCCTTTTTTGTTCTTTGCTTTTGGGCATATGTATTTGTTAAATAATAAAAAACTGCGTATTTACCGCAGACAAAAATAACCAAGAATGGTTTTTACCTCGGCAAGTCTTATTTTTATGCTTGCGGTCTGCGGTAATATTAAGTTATAAATCAATTTTAGCTCAAAGCTGGCCGCCTGTCAAGGCTATTTCATAAGCGATTGATAAAACTCCAAATTGTTCAAACTGGCGATTCGGGAAGCCAAGGGGTCGCCTAATTTGAATAAATGGTGTAAATAAGCCCGAGAATGCCCTTTAACCAGGTTTAAATGGCTCTGAGCGTTAATTGGCTGCCAATTGGTACGATATTTGGAGTTATTGATATTAACCGCTTCATAGCCCTTAGATTTCTTGGATTTAAAAAACAACCGGCCATGACGCCCTTCCCGGGTAGGGATAACACAATCAAACAGGTCCCAGCCCATCTTTTGACAGCGCTTAATATCTTCCGGGGTGCCGACGCCGAGCGCAAACCGAATTTTATCAGCGGGAATAATATTGGCGGTAAACTTCAAGACTTGGCCCAAGAATTTTCCCTGGACATCCACTGGCCGGGCGCCGAAACCATAGCCATCAAAGCCAATTTCTACCAGCCCCCGAGCACAACGCTCTCTTAAATCTAATTCAGCGCCACCTTGAATAACAGAAAAAATCAATGGCTTTTTCTTGCCGGTTAATTTTCTTTTCTGGCATTGCTTTTCATATTCTATCTTCGCCCGTTTCGCCCAGTTAATAGTCCGCTCCACTGCCTGTTCTAGCTGAATCCTAGAAAAATCATTGGGCGGACAATCATCCAAACAAACCATCATATCCACGCCTAAATCAAATTGAATTTGAATTGACTTCTCCGGAGTCAAAACATGACGAGAGCCGTCCAAAGGAGATTTGAAAATAACTTCATCATCGGTAATCTTCCCCATCTGCGGATTCTTATGAATCAAAGAGAAAACCTGGAAGCCGCCGCTATCGGAAAGCAAGGGACCATCCCAGTTCATGAACTTATGCAATCCCCCGGCGGCTTTAATGATTTTCATTCCCGGTTGGAGATAAAGATGAAAGGTGTTTACCACCAAGGCTTTAGTGCCGGTAGCCAGAACTTCATCTTTGCTCAACAGTTTCACCAACCCGCGCGTAGCGTCCGGCATGAAAGCCGGGGTATGCAAAACACCGTGAGCGGTAGAAATCGCTCCGGTGCGCGCTTTAATTTGATGTTGATGATTAATAACTTTAAACATGTAATTATTCCACCCGACCGTCGTTATTTAAACTGGCAATATCGTCATCCTCCAAACGAGTAGTCTTGGCCTGGCTCTTTAAATTAATATTTTCCTGAGTGTCAACGTCCAGAGCACTGACTGCCGCTCCGTTAGAGATAACCATGATCTTATTTTGATCTTCATTGCGCGGTGTCAAACTGATATAGAAAGAGGCGGTCTGTTGATATTTATTATTTTCCCATTTATCAATTTGCCAAACTACGCGGCGAGAGTTGTTGTCATAATAGACGGAACCCAAACCAGTTTCTTCCCGACCCTCAAAATTAATGTAGGCCGGCAAAGGATATTCTACCTTAAGATTATTCAATTCATGTAAATTATTATCCAAACGCCACAGCACTTTAAAAGTAGTTTTTTCTCCAACTTTAGGCGGCAAAGGACCGGAACCGACCGGGACATTGTCTTCGTCGAAATATCGAATTTGTTCGGCAAAACGCAAATCGCTGTTAATTTTGCTCACCACCACGTTGCTGCGATTATCAGTATTGCCTTCCTTAATTTCTCCGCCGCCCACATTGAATTGGGCGTAGCTTCTAATCTGAAAATCTTTACCCAAATCAGATTCTTGAAAATTAGCGACATTGACACTAAAATCAATCCGGCCTTCTTTATCCGGCAAAAGTTCCTTTAGTTCCGGCACCTCATCTTTAGTCCAAATAATGGAGCCATTTCGTTTCTGGCCTTTATACTTATCTTTTAAGCTATTCCAATCTACCATATCCCCTTCCACTACGGCCATGATTACGACATCCTTCAAAGAGCTTTGACCTCGGTTCACAAAGTTCAAAGAATAGTTCAAGGTGGAACCGAAATTGACGGCCTGATCGCCCGGTTGATCATTTAAATTCAAAACCAAACTCAGAGTGCTGTTTAATACCTCCACGGACAAAGCTTGTTCCCAGACCAAATAATTCTTGCCATTAGCTAAAGCCTCCAAACGTAAATTAATCGGCTCTTGGTTGTCTACTTTTTCTTTAGCTCGGTATTTAATATCTAAATCTTGATTGGCATTATTTTTATCAAATCCTTTAAGCCGCCAAGAATTATCACTTAATTTCTCCACTTGCAGAGTGGTCATATTATTAGCCGCTACTGGATTAACACTCAAAAGTTCAATATTAGGCGGCAACTTAACCACGAGATCCAAGCTTTCCGGCAAAATTTGATAGTTACTAAAGGTTAGGTTGATACGGCTTTCTTCGTTCAATAAGGCAGTAGAAGCTGATATCGCTTCCACCTTAAAACCTAAATCTTTGACGCTAACCACGGCTGAGGTTTCAGTCTTAAATTCCAAACTGAAACTTTGCCAACGATAAGTGCCACTGGCTAATAATAGATTATCACTGCCAGCGACAGCCAGCATTTTGCCTTTTATCTTCAGACTGCCGGTTTGGTTAGCTCCTAAAGAACCGATATCCCAAGAATTCTGATTCTGGCTGGGAGAAGGCAAACTTTCGGTGAAAACAAAATTATCCGGATAAGTTATTTCTATTTTAACTCCCTCTAAATTTGATTGGCTGTTATTTTTATAATTAACCTCATAGAGCAGCTCTTCTCCGGTTTGAACCTGAGCGGGGGCATTAACGCTTAATTCCAAAAGATTACTGTTCTTGGGGCGATAATTAAAAAAATAGAAGTAAGCGCCATAAGCCAAAGCGCCCACCACTAAAGTGATAAGCAAAGCCCGGAAAAAGGCGCCGAACTTAGAACGACCCCGGCCCCGATTGATTTTTTTAACATCAATTATCCGACCATTTTCGTCTTCATAAATTTCCAGGAGTTCATCATCAGTATCAGCCGAAAAGTCAGCCCGAGAAATAGTTTTTTCTTCGGGCAGCGGTTTCTCTACAAACTCAGTTTCCACCGGTTCTGCTTCTTCAATGTGCGGTTGGCGTACTTTTATTTTTTTAGGCATATTGATATAAATTATTCTTTAAATAATAGATAATAATAATGATCACCCAATAAGGGTTGAGAGCTTCTGTTCTTCCCTTCCATTATACCTAAATCATTAGGATATTGCCAGGCAATTTGGTGGCGACTTTGATTGACTAAATTCCAATAAAAGCTCCGATTCAACGCTCCCGGCTGGCTTTGCACCAAGAGTGAATAGCGGTATTTATTTTCCTTCTTCCATAAAGACCGAATCTTATTCCAAAACCCGGAGACCGGGGCTTTTTTTAAAGCAAACGGCAATTCATAGCGCAAATTAATTAGAGCAGTCTCTCCCGGATCAACTATGGACCAATTGGCAAAAACCGTCTTGCCGTCTTCGGAATATATTTTGGTATTACTGCGACTATCAATCTCCGCCGATACTTCATTTTCCTGGATAAAAGAATTGGTCTCCGCTGCAGCTATCGGCGTTTCAAAAGCTGCTGCATCCGGACTTTCAAAACCGCTGGCCGAAATCAATTTAGATCCTTGTGGTACATAAACCCGTAACCAATCTAAATTACGCAAGCCGGTGAATGGTTCGCCCTTCACTCCCTGATGAGCCCGACTAATGGTTAGATTAGCCTCTAGCTGACCGTTAGGAGATATCACTAATTCATAATCAATGTGCTCTTTAATCACCCGATCGGTCTTGCCGCCGCCGATATTGGTATCTACCACCGAAAGATAATCATCGGGCGCCGCTTCAATCTTCCCGCCCCAAGAATTATCAACCACCTGCTTTTCCAGCTTGGGATCGGAGAAATATAATAAGATTTGTTTCTCATTTAAATTATCATTCATGATGCGCAAAAGCTCCGGTAAGGTTTGGCCGTTTAAGCGATTAGGAATGTCCGCCATCAGCTTGTCAAACAAAGCGCCAATAATCTTTTTTGGTTCTTTAATATCGGTTTCCTTGGCAATCTTTTCGTTTTTTTGTACTGTCTCCGGCAATTTCTGCCCCCAATTTGAACTGGTGGAATATAATTCCGGCTGACCGTTTTTTTCGATAATCGCCTGAGTAGTCGCCCAGAAATTATCAGCATCAATAGTGACCCCATAATCAGCTTGCAAATCAACCGGGCCAAAAACTTTCAACAAATCCTCAATGACCGTCGGTGTCACCGCGATCACTCCGTCCACAGTCGGCCCATCGCTTTTTTCATAAAACCACATTAAGTTGCGGGCGCTTCTTTCCCAATCCGGCCACCAATTAGCGTCCCAAAAATACCACAGCGCCGATACTAAGCGCAAAGGTTCGGGAGCGGCCACTAAGGCGCGCATCCCCCCGGCCGTTTCATATGATCCGCCAGCAGGAATAGTTAAATTCTTGATGCGTCCCGATTTGACGTCCAGCAAGGCATAGCTGCCAATGAATCCGCCACTGGCTCGCAATTCGTTGTTATTTTGAAAGACAAAAAGATAACGGCGATCTTGACTGCCCCCTAAAAAATTATTAGCTTGATCGGTAAAATTAACTAACTCAGTTAAGGCCTTAGACAGGTTCTGACTTTGTTCCTGAAGACTGATTAGAGTGTCTTGATATTCAGTCGGAAAACGCTTAACCTTTAGGCTGCTTAAAGTATGATTTAGTTTATCCACTTTCTCTTGAGCTAATTTTGCCCCCTCACCAAACTTATCAATCACCTCAATTAAAGACTTAGATTCTCCGATATTGCTTTGAGATAATGATTGCCAAAGTCCAGCCAAGCTTTCGCCCAATTCAGCGGTTTGCAAACCGATTTGAGCTATCTTCTTGCCTTCGCTAGCCAGTTTCACTTCCGGGTTAGAAGACAAGGAGCTTAAAGCTAAAGCCAGTTCATCTACTTGGTTAAAATCATCTTCAATCTGACGGAAACTGTCAGCAGCGCCGGCAAAACTCTTCCCTGCGGCCGCAATATCACCCTGACCGACTTTCTGAGAAGCGGTGAGCATCGCAGTCAAAGCATCTTTGGATTGAGATAATAAATCAGCTCGAAAGCCATTGGGCTGAGCTAAATAATAATAACTGATTAATTTAAAAGGAATCGCCAACAAAAGCAAAATAAGAGCAAAGTATAAAAAATAACGCCAAGTGATTCGATCCTTCTTCCCTGACCACAAACTTTCTTCGCGCCGCAGCAAATTAAAACGAGTTTCAGGAAATAAGGTTGGCTGTTTTTTCTGACGGAAGTGGGACCAAGTAATCTTAATTTTTTTTAAAATCCGGCGCCACAGAGATTCTCCGGGTTCAGTCGGCCGCTTCTTTTCCGGACGCATAAAATTAGGGCCAGAAGATTTCTGACGACGCTTGGGATGAGCGGCAGCGGTAATTTCCGGCCGCAGATCAACCAAAAAATTAGAGCCGCGCGCTAAATTCTTAGCTGAGTTTAATTTTACCCTAACTTGTTTTTTGGCCATATAAAATTTTCTGATAAACCTGAACCGTTTGATAAGCGCAATTCCACCAGCTATAAAGCTTGACTCGCTCTCGACCGCGGGCGATCAAATCCTGTCGCAATTTTTCATCGCTCAAAATTAATTTCGCCTGCTTAACCATATCAGCAATATTACGCGGATCAAAATACAGAGCCGCTTCCCCTAAAATTTCCGGCAGTGATGATTGGTCAGAACTAAGCACCGGGCAATTCTTGGCCATAGCCTCTAAAGGCGGCAAGCCAAATCCTTCATAAAAAGAAGGAAAAATATAAGCCCGAGCTTTTTCGTATAATAACTCCAATTCTTGATCCGGCACATAGCCTGGGAAAATGACGCCGGACAAACCCAATTCCTGAGCATAAGCCTGAACCCGTTCATAAAAATAATCCGGCTTGCCGACTAAAACTAAACTTAACTGAGGATAATCTTCCTGTAATTTTTTAAAAGCCCTTAGTAACCCTTCTAAATTCTTGTGCGGATAAGCATTGCCGATATAGAGCAAAAAGTTGGCAGGGATATGATATTTCTGCAAAGCCGTACCGGCGTCTATTTTCTGAACAAATAAAGAATCATGACCACGAGCTAAATTAGCCACTCCTTCATAAGTAACCACGATTTTTTCCGGAGCAATCTTGAATTGCTCAATAATATCCTGCTTAGTGAAATTAGAAACGGTAATCACTTGTCGGGCGCGGCGCAGAGCCGAGGCGATAATTTGGCGATAGGCCAAATTTTTCAGACGATATAAAATCGGACTTAAAGTGCTGGCTCTTTGAGTTGGAAACTTAGTCAGAATCAAATCATGGACAGTGACCACCAAGGGACAAGGCAAAAAAAACGACACATTAAAATGCGGCACATGGAGCAAGTCTAATTTAGCTCGCCAAAAATAAAAAGGCAGAACTACCTGTTCCTTCCAACCATACCACCGAATGGGCGCCATGACTTTTTTGACCCGGCCAATAGCTTCCGGCGGGATAATTAATTCGTCAAAATTGTCTCGGCTCAAAAATATAATATATTCGTTGTCAGTATCAATATTAATAGCATTATCCACCAGCTCTTGGACATAACGCCCCAAGCCCTTGCCTAAAGGACCATAAAAGCGAGCATCAATGCCAATTCGTTTGCCGGCCATAAGTTATGCTTTCTTTAATTTAGCGTGCTTAATCTCACGGAATGACAGCCACAAGAAAAGCATCAAGAGCAACAAGGTGTTAAGCGGAGCCAACCAAAAAGGATAATGGCGGCCGAAACTCTCTAAAATCATAATTAACCCCAACATGCCAATAGAATACATGGCACCATTCTTCAAATAAGCAAATTTGGAAATCAAATTAATACCGCGGATAGTAAACTCTCTGACCACAAAAGCGCCTAAGCCGTTGCCGATAATAATCAAAGGAACGCTCATGGTAAAAGCGAAAGCGCCGATAACACCATCAATGGAAAAACTGGCATCTAATACTTCCAGATACATAATCTTGCTCCAAGCGCTAATCCCCGGCGACATCAGCTGCTTCTCTTTTTCTTCGGCGTTCTTCTTGAAGCCGTCGGTAATAAAGAAGGCACTGATACCAATGGTAGCGGCCAAAGCTAATATCGGATTAATCTTTAAGGAAAAATAAACCACCAGAACAGTAATAATAGAAGAGAAGGCATAGAACCATGCCCCGCGGCGATGAATCATGCCCTCCACCAAGAAAGCATATTTTTTCTCTTCTAAGAATAACCAAGCCAAGAAAACTAATAATAGATAGACACCGCCGCCTAAAAGTAGCAAAGGTTTAGAGGCGTCCAAATATTCTTTAATTTGAGGATCATTAGAGAAAACTGCGGTAATCACCCCGCCAATAGGCAAAGCCGGATTAGCTATCCAAACTATCAAAAATGGCAAAACACCGCGAACAACAAAAACGGCGAACAGTAGCCCCCAAAATAAAAAAATCTTCCGGTATTTCTCCGGCATGGTTTTTAAAATATGGGCATTAACGATAGCATTATCAACGCTGCTGATTATTTCGAACAAACACAAACCAAAGATTACAATGATAGTACTCCAAATCATAGATTTAAAAACTAGCCGAAGGGCAGATTGGATGGGACTTGACCGGAAGATTCTTCCGCCGCCGCATTCTTCGCCGCTTCTTTAATAATATTTTTAGGACTAATACTTTCAGTTTCCATTTCCAAAGAATCAATTGGCTCCAAGGCTTCTTGATAAACAATAGTCTCTTCGCTCGGTAATGATATCGGCGGCTTAGCTTTCTTGGCCGGAGTCTTCTGAACCATCGGAGCTTTAACCGTGGCATCCATCGGGAAGTGCCAAACCGTAGCCAATTCTTCCACATTATAAATCCCCGGCATGCGGCCGGCATACCAATCACGATTAATATAGTTAGTAACTATCCGGCGCTTGCGTTCGTTTAAACGTCTGACTTTAGTAAAGAAAGCCGTAGAGGTCGCGGTGTAGTTCATATCCGGCTTAAAAGCATTCAAATCTAAAGCCGAGAACTGTTTAATATAGCCAACAAAGCCGTTAAAAACTTTTTTCGGATTATAAACCTCTTTCTTCCCTACATAAACCATACGCAATTTAGCGCGGAATCCTAATTTAGAAACTTTCTGATGCAAGCCTTCCACCTGCTTCTTCTGCTTCGGTTTTAACTCTACCATGGAAAGCGGTTTAAATTCTTTCTCTTGGGTAGCTAAATCATTGCCAAAAGCATAAACGAATTCGCTGGTTTGGGCGATACCCATATTCAATTGGTCAATCAATTTATTAGCCCCAGTGACTTTCGGCTTTTTGCCGATAATCTTTTCAATTTCTCGGTCCGCTTCATCCATCCAATCAAAACCGATAGGAATCAAAAGAATCTGATACCATAATTGTTCGCCACGGACCAAAGAGCTGCAAAGATCCATTAGCGAGGCCATCGGGTCTTTAAAAAATATTTCAGTCGGTCCCATCTTGTGTTCAAATTCTTCATAACAACGAATGGGAAACATCTGATTAGCGCTTTGAATAAACTCCGCGCCCGCCACATCATAGTCATCATTAGGATAAATCTTCGGGATACCCTCAGTATAATCATCAATCTCGGTAATTTCTGCATCGGGATATTGAGAATAGACAGCTGATTCCACTAAATTCTTATAATCTACTGGAGTGCGAATAATAAACTGGGTGTAGCCGTCAATACTGACTATCTCCAAACTAAAAATCAATTGAACCTTCCCTTCCCAATATTTTTCAAACCAGTTAATAGTACTGTGAGCGCCGGCTAAATAGGCCAAAAGATTTTCCACGGCCCGAGGCGATTGTTCATTGAGCCGCGGAATGTCTAGGGCCAAATAAGTATATTTAATCGGGCCGACAAACTTCCCTTGGACATATAAAAGCCAAGCTTCTTTGGCGAACATCAAGAAGATGATAGCAATGATCAACCAGCCGTAATAAGCCATGAAATGCCAAAGCATGACATCGGGCGGCAGGAGAAAAAACTCTTGAATTGGCGAGATATCCAAAACAATATTCATAAATTAAAAGCTGCTTTTATTATACCATAAAGCCGAAAAACGTTAAAGACGGCGGACTCTTTCGAGCCGCCGTCTTTATAGTAAAAAATTGATTGTTTATTTAGCCCATTCCTTGAGGGCGTAAAGTCCTCGGCCGACCAGCTCATAGCGGTCATCTAAGATTAATTCGTTGTGAACAGTACCGGCGTTAGCCTTCTTGCTGTCAAAACCGATTTCATTAATCTTAGCAGCGATATCGGTAAAGTGCATCGGTTGACCATTATTCTTCAAAATCAAGTAAATCTTATCACTGATTTTTTTCGGTTTAATTTCCGGCCATTCATTAATACCCCAATGACCGAATTTATTGCGATCAATATTCTTAGCAGCCTGAATTAAGGAATATAGAACCTTATTAGCATTAATCACTTCGGCTTTCTCCGGGAAAATCTCACTCTTGAAAATAGGGTGTAAGTTACTATCAATAGAAGTCTTCAGTTTATCCTGATGACGGTTATAGCTATCTGACTTATTAATCAATTCTAAAAGCTGATCAATGGTCATGGTAGTATTGCCCTTTTCTACCTGGCGGGTAATCTCTTTGGCCAAGTCTTCTAAATGCTCAATGGAGTTATCCTTCAACTTATAATAGGAATTAAATTCGTTGGATTTGTCCACCTTGTCTACTTGGTCTTCTAAAAGCTGAGAGATGATAAAATCAAAGTTCTTCTTGTATAAATCCCTTTCGGAATCGTCACCTTTAGTATCAATACAGAACATAGCCATTACATCCAATAAGAACTCCCGGTCCATTAAACCGCCGTGTTCTTGTAATAATTGGCTAACAGCTGATTTAACAGTGCTGAGATAGCTATCTAAATATTCTAATTTCTTTAATTTCCGCAAGCTGCTGGATTCTATTTGGCGAACGCGCTCTCTGGTCAGTTTATGAAGACGACCAATTTGCTCCAAGGTTTCGGCTTCACCGCCCTTCAAAGCAAAACGACGAGTCAAGATGTCTCTTTCTCGTTCCAAGAGTTCGTCAAACAAACTATTAACCAACTTAATGGCATTGAGTTTGCTTAATTCTTCAGCCTTTTTGTTGCTGATAATTTTCTCCAATAGATTATCCATATATAGTCAAGTTTATTTATAACTTTCTATATATTGGCAGATTTTTTTTAATTAGTCAAGGGGTAGCGGCAACTAGTTATCAACACTATTGTTCAATACCGTCAAACATCATTTTCTCCAGGTTTTTCAAGGGAATTTTAACTTTCAGCGATTCTTGACGCCAAGTGATATAGTGCCTCTCTCTTTTCAGCCTTTTTAGCTCTTTTAAAAGATAGGGAGAAAACAGGGCGGTAAAAACGACCCGCTTTTGGTAGTATAACCAGCTCAAAAATCTTATCTTTCCGGTATAGGGCAAAAACAAATACTTTTTGTAGATTAAAGCCTGGCCGTAGAAAGACCAGCCTTTAACTTTCCGGCTCTTAGACCAATAAGCTCGCCAAATCTTCAGACACTTATTCCCGGCCGCGCTGGCACTGCGGTCATGATAGACCTTAGCTCTGGGCTCTAGCCAGGCAGACCAGCCAGCTAGCTGCAAACGATAGGCTAAATCAATATCCTCTTTATACATAAAAAACATTTCATCCAAATACTCTTTTTGGCCGAATTCGTCCAAGAAGGCCACATCCTCCAAAGCAGACATATTGAAAAGAGCGGCGGCTCCGGTAGCGCCGAAGATATAACCGGGATTAAATGAAAAAGATTTCTGGCCTTGATGCTTGTCCCAAAAATGATGACGAGCGTCCAAGGCGATTCCATCGCTATCAATAATATCGGTTAAAATCTCTTGCTTGAAATTCCAATGCAGAAGCCGTGGCGAAACCGAACCCAGGCGCCCCGAACTGATGGCGGCCAACATTAGCTTCAAACTTTGAGGGTCTAAAAAGGTATCAGGATTAATCATCAAGAAATAATCCGCTCCCCAAGCGGAAGCGGCGGCCATAATTTGATTATAGGCTTTAGCGAAGCCGATATTAGCGCCGGAGAAATGATATTGAATCCAATGATATTCTTTCTCAATATATTCCCAATTCTGATTAGCACGCTGATCGCTATTATCAATACACCACACTCGAGATTCGCCCCCGACCAAAGATAGAGCCTGAAATAGACTGGGCAGGAAATAAGGCAAGTACTGGCTGCTATGTTCGTTATAAGCGATAAAACCGACGGCTAACTTCATAATATTAAAATTAAGATTTAAGCCAAGAACCGTCTTGGCGCACTAATAATTTTTGGGCGTAATTAGGATTAAGCATTAATTCTTTAACTAGTTTTTCCAACCTGCCCCCCTGAGAAGCTTTAATCAAAATCAAATCATCTATCTTGATCATTTCCTTTATCTTCTCAGTCGCTTCTTCTCGGGTGGCAAAATAAAAAATCTTTTTTTCCGACAAACCCTCAGCCGAAGCTCCTTGAGCGATGAATTTGGTTAAAGAACCGACTAACAAAAGATAATCCGGCTTGAGCCGAGCTGCTTGCTCCCCCACTTGTCGATGGCCCGCTTCGGCGGCAGCACCCAATTCTAACATTTCACCCAAAACTAATATCAACCGACCGTAACGATCTTTTATTTTCGCCACCACTTCCAAGGCAGCCAAAGCTGAGCTAGGAGCACTGTTATAGGTATCATCAATAATGGTACTGCCTTCAATGCCCGGAATTAATTGCAGACGACCGGCCGGTAATCTGAATTTCTTGAGAGCCAAAACAGCTTCGATTAAATTTTCCTCCAAAGAAACTGCCGTGGCCAGAGCGGCTAAAGCGGCATAGACCGCTGGATAACCTAAAACTTCGTCTAAAAAGACCGGGATAGTAGAGCCTTGATAGTTGACCTTAAAATGCATGCCTCGCTCATCAAAGACTATATCTTGAGCCCAAAAATCGGCTCCCTCTTGCAGGCCATAAGTTAAAACTTTAACCCGGCTGTCTTGAACCATTTGTCGGGTTCCTTCATTATCATAATTTAAAATCGCCGTACCGCCTTTCACTACACCAGCAATCAAGCTTTGTTTTTCTTGGCGTAATTTTTCTGCCGAGCCGAAAAAAGCTAAATGCGATTCCCCGACGCCGGTAATGACTGCCACTCGTGGTGAGACAATGCTCAAAAGATAATTCATATCGCCGGGCCGATCTACGCCCATTTCTAAAACTAAAATTTCAGGGTAATTTTTATCTTTTAAAATCATCAACCCAAAAAATTTAAACAGCAAACCCAACCAAGCGCGAATTGATTTTCCCGGCGCCGAAATATTCAAAATACTCAGCGGCAAACCCAATTCATTATTATAGTTCTTCAAGGTAGCCCGAGTTCTATGAAATTGGGATAAAACCGTAGAGACAGCCTCCTTGGTACTGGTTTTGCCGACGCTGCCGGTAATACCAATAATATCGGGATGATATTTGAAAAGCACCGCCTTAGCGAGATATTTTAAGATAAATTGAGCTATTTTTTCCATATAATTAGCGTTCTTTGGGTACCTGATAATACTTTAACAGAAAATCGGCAATTTCGCCAAATATCGGCGCCGCGGAACTTTCGGCGAACTTATCAGCCGGCTTATCTAATTTCACCAACATTACAAAGCGCGGATTATCAATCGGAGCCATACCAATGAAGGTGTGAATGAATTGATTCTCCAAATAGCCGCCGTTAGGTGCGGCAATCTGGGCGGTACCGGTTTTGCCGCCGACATAATAACCAGCGGCACCGGCTCGTTTAGAATGGCCGTTCTCCACCACATCGGCCAACATCGCTCGGATAGTTCGAGCTGAACGTTCTGAGATTACTCGACTGACCTCCTGAGGCGAAACAGTTACCCGGCTATCATCGGGACGAACAATTTCTCTGACTAAATAAGGGCGCATTAAAATCCCGTTGTTGGCAATGGCGGCATAAGACATCAGCATCTGCAGGGGCGTAACGGCAATGCCTTGGCCGAAAGAAGCGGTCGCGGCGTCAATCGGTTTTATTTTATCCCCCCGGCTCAATGATCGGATATCCCCTTTCAGTTCGCCGGCCAATTCAATGTTAGTTAATTTTCCAAAACCAAATCTTTCCACATAATCACCAAATACCTTGCCGCCAATTTGTTCCATGGCGAAAATAGCGCCGGTATTTAAAGACAGATTCAAAACCGTAGTCATGTCCGTAACGCCATGAGCGCCGCTTTTAGCATAATCCGAATTACTGATCGGCTTGGGCCAACCAGAAATCATTACCTGTCCAGTATCATTATAGGTCGTGGTCGGGCTCACCTTGCCTTGGTCTAAGGCAGCTGACATAGTAATCACTTTGAATACCGATCCTGGTTCATATTGAGAAGAAACTGCCGGGTCCATAAAAACCTTAATATCATCCACCTTAGAATAATCGTTAGGATTGTAATTCGGCCAAGAACATAAAGCGATAATCGCCCCAGTCTTCGGATTGGCCACAATAATGGTACCACTCTCAAACTTATACTTTCCCACCCCTTCTTCTAATTTCTTGCAAACGAAAAATTGAACAGCTCGATCAATAGTGAGAATCAAATCACTGCCATTTTCCGGCTTGATATAATCCTTGTTGTTCACGCGCACCACCTCAGAGCCGCTGGCATTCTTGTTGCCCTTCAAATAGCCCTCTCGCCCCTTCAAGTCGCCATTAAAATATTCTTCCAATCCGTAATTGCCCTGATTCTCATAATTTACAAAACCAAGCATCTGAGCGCCTAAACTATTTTCCGGATAATAGCGCTGCGGCACCAAATCAAAACCTAGCCCTTGATAAACGACATTAGTACCGACGGCATTTTCTCCTTTTTTGTAGATTTTCCCGTTGCGCAATTCCAAACTATTCTCCGGCAGATTTAAAGCTAAGGCATAGAAACGCAATAAATCTTCATCACCGGATTTTTTAATTAAAATTTCATAAGGATCATTAGCTTTCTGCAAATGGGCCAGATAATAGGACAGAGAGCGATTTTTCAAAATATCATCAGCCGTAGAAGAACTAGTAGTGGCAGTATTTTCGGCTTGATAATCATCAGGCATATCGCCGGCCCCAAAAACGGCATATAACTTTTCTGCTAAAAAATTAGCTTGTTCCGGAGATAAATCTTTAGGCACGGCGTAGATAGAAGCGAAATTACGATAAGTAGCCAAGAGCGATAGTTCATTCTTTCTTTGATTATCACTATAGTTATTCACCCAAATCTGTCCGCGGCGCGGCAAAAGCTGAGTATCCACTCGTTGCTGTTTGTCCGCTTTGGAGCTATAAAAATCAGCCTTGATGATTTGCAAATAATATAACCGAGCCGCCATGGCTAACCCCAATAAAAAAAGAACCGCTATCAAATAACGGAGCCGAGAATTTTGCCAAGCGCTGGGAACTTCTTTTCTAATTGCCATATTCTATATCTTTCAATCAGCGCCCAATCAAGCTAAAAAGGTCGGGGCTTAAACGGGCGCTGATCAAAAACCATCTATTTCTTAGCCAAAACTTCAGAACCAACGGAAATATACTCAATCTGATCAATGGCTACCAATTTTAAATCTTTAATTTTCTGATCCAAGGAACCATATGATTCCATGGCCAGCTTCTTGTTTTTAAAATCCTGGTTAGCGCCATTTAAAACTCCTACCTGATGGCGCAATTCTTCTAGTTTGAATCCCTTCACTACCAAATTATTCATTCCCACTAAATAGTAGGCACCGCCAACAACCACGGCAATCAAGAGCAGAAAATTAATCGCTCCGAGATAACATTTTTTATTTTTGAAACTGTAGTAGGTGCCCATAGCAATATTTAAAAATTATTATTAAATTCTTTCTGCCCCTCTTAATTTAGCGCTGCGGGAACGGGGATTTTGCTTAATTTCAGCCGCAGTCGGGATTAATACTTTTTTGGTAATGATTTTTAATTTAGCTCGATGATTACAACGGCAAACCGGGAAATTCGGCGGACAAACGCAATCACGACTAGCTTCTTTGAAAAAATCTTTCACTATCCTATCTTCCAAACTATGAAAAGAAACGATAACCAATCTTCCCCCTGGAGCTAAAACATTCAACGCGGCTCGCAAAGCAGTTTCTAAATTATCCAATTCTCCATTAGTGGCCATGCGCAAGGCTTGAAATACCTGAGTAGCGGGGTGAATTTTGCTTTTAGGATTTCGGGGAGAAACTGACAAAATTATCTGGACTAATTGATCGGTGGTGGTAATTTTCTCCTCCGCTCTCTTTTTGACTATCGCCTGAGCAATCGCTCCGGCCCTTCTCTCTTCGCCATAGACTCTAAAAATATGAATCAATTCGTTAAGGGTAGAATTATTAATCATCTTCGCAGTGCTGCGCAAACTTTGCGGACCGAAAGCCATATCGAGCGGGCGGGAATCTTGAAAAGAAAAACCTCTATTCGGATCAGCTAATTGGTTGGAGGATAATCCCAGGTCTAAAACAATGCCGTTAACCTTAACATCTTTTCCTAAATATTCAGCGGCTAAAGAATCTAAGTTTTTAAAATTACCTTCGGCTAAAACAATTTGCGGCCAATCATTCTGTTCTATTCTTTCTCTTTCTCGAGAAATAGCTTGCGGATCTAAATCAATCGCCAATACCTGACCCGACTTTCCCACCGCTTGAGCCAAAGCTTCGGTATAACCGCCGCCGCCCAAGGTGCCGTCAATAAATATTTCCCCCTGTCTAGGCCGCAAGTATTTGATTACTTCCGCTAGCATCACTGGTAAATGAACGTTTTCCATGGCTGTCAAATTAAATTCCCAAATCACCTAATTCTTCCGCAATACTATTGCTGTTCTTTTCGGTCTCAGCCTTATAATTATTCCAAGCCGCTTCATCCCAAATTTCTAAATGACTATATAAACCGGCGATAATTATTTTTTTACTTAAAGTGGCGAAACGACGCAGATATTCCGGCAAGGTGATGCGTCCCTGATTATCAAACTCTAAATCCATGGCGCCGGCCAACATATGGCGAGAAAAAGCTCTAGTGCGGGATTGGCTGATAGGCAAAGCGGCGAACTTCTTGGCAATACCCTGCCATTCTTCTTTGCTATACAAAAATAAGCAATTGTCTAAACCCTTAGTGACAACTGCTCCTTTCTTTAAAATAGACCGAAACTTAGCCGGAATAGCCAAGCGTCCTTTGTCATCCAAATTGTGTTGATATTCGCCGATAAACATATGAAAAATTAAATTCACCTCGCTTCCCCACTGTTCACCTATACAATGTAATTATACACCACTTTGAACCTCTGGTCAACACAATTAAATTGGCTAAAATAAAACAAAAAAGACGCTATTAGCTAGCGCCTCTTTTAGTTATTCACAGCTTAGTCCACTAAAGTGATAAATAGGTCTTCGTTAGGTTCATGAGGTAAATGAGAAATATTATTGATGTAGCCGACTTTAATATAGCCATCGCGGTCAATTACCAATTTGCTAATTGAGGATTGATAGATCTCTAAAGATAGAAAACCAATGATATCGGCATTGACGATACTGGTGATAATAGTCTTGATAATATTACCATGACAGAATAGAGCTACCCGCTTGCCGCGGTTGTGGTGATAAATATCAGCCAACAAGCGCCGGGCTTCGGTCTGCATGGTATCCAGCTGTTTATCCAGCCGGCGATAATGCACTAGCTTGCTCTTGCGGGCTGTTTCGGAAGTATTAAAATATTTTATCCGATGCCAATCATGCCAATCAATTTCATTCAAGCGCTCGTCAATAATCAATTTCTTGCCGGTCTTCTCCACTAATGGCCGGGCAGTTTCTTGAGATCGCAATAATTCACTGGCGTATATTTTATCAATCTCTTTTTTGAGCATGATCTTTGTCAGATACTGTCTTTGCTTCAAACCGACGACAGAAAGCGGCATATTAAAATCACCCACGGTTTTTTCAGTGGAATAATCGGGATTGCCGTGGCGTACCAAGTAGATAACCGTATAAGGCTGGCGCGTTTTGGGTTTTAATTTAATGTATGGGTTCTGATATTGCCTCTTAGTCATATTAGGATTTAAAATTAGCGGCGGCAAATTCCCAATTCAAGAGATGATCAATAATCGCCTGGACATAATCGCCGCGGCGATTTTGATAGTCTAAATAATAAGCATGCTCCCAAACATCAATAGTTAAAAGCGGCTTGGCGCCCTGAGCCAAAGGATTGTCAGCATTACTCGTCTTGCTAATCTGCAACTTCCCCGCTTCATAAACTAACCACACCCAGCCGCTGCCGAATTGAGCCAAGGCAGCCGCCTTTAATTCTTCCTTAAATTTATCCACTCCCCCGAAATCAGTTTCAATTTGCGCTAATAGCTCGCCGGCCAATTCGGTCTGCGGCTTTAAGCTTTGCCAATAGAAATCATGATTAAACACCTGGGCGGCATTATTAAAAATTCCAGCCGCCTCACTTTTGCCAGCCGTTCCTTTAATTATTTCTTCCAAGCTCTGCGTCTCCCAAACAGTTCCCGCCACCAGCTTATTCAAATTATCCACGTAAGCCTGATGATGCTTGCCATAATGGAAGCTAAGAGTATTCTCCGAAATATATGGGGCTAAGACCTCCGGAGAAAAAGGCAAAGGCTTTAAATTGAAAGACATATGTTTTTTAAGTTAGGCTATAATAAATTTTAATAATAGCATTATCCCTAATCCCAAAATAATTCCCGCAAACTGGCGTAGACCACTCAATAAACTAACCTCTTTCTTTAATTCCGGAATCAAATCAGCGGTGGCGATATAAATAAAGCTGCCGGCAGTCAAAGGAATAATCAAATCAATAAACCCCTGGCTATTAGTCCCGAAAAACCAAGCCAAGACTGCGCCGATTACAGAAAACGAAGCGGAGAGAAGATTCAAGGCTAAAGCGCGCTTGGGTTTGTAGCCGGCATGAAGCAAGGTGCCAAAATCGCCCAGCTCTTGCGGTATTTCATGAGCAATAACGGCAATGGTGGTGACTATTCCTAAACGGAAATCAACTAAAAAGCTGCCAGCGATAATGAAACCGTCAATTAAATTATGCAGCCCGTCTCCTACTAAATTCATCATTCCCACCGGATGAGGATGATTCTCATTGGGCGAGAGATGGCAATGGCGCCAATGGACAATCTTTTCCAAAACGAAAAATAATAATACGCCGGCCACTAAAGTTATCCAGAGCTCCAGGCCGTTATTCTTCGCCACCGCTTCCGGCAATAGATGGAAAAAGGTATCACCAATTAATGTTCCAGCCGAAAAACTAACCAAGAACATTATTAAACGATTCAAATTATTTTTGGAAACGGTCAAGACTAAGATACCCAGAAGAGAAATCAGGGAGGTAATAATTGAGGCTAGTAGAATATAAATTAGGGTCATAGATTATTTTTTCTTAGCTGCTTTAGGTTTTTTATTTTCAGTCTGCTTCTTTTCATATTCGGCAATTACGTTCTTGAGTCCTTCCACCGCCATTACGGAACAATGGACTTTCTGATTGGGCAAGCCACCTAAATCGGAAACGATAGTGGACCAATCAAATTTCTTAGCTTGAGCCAAAGTCATTCCCTTTACTTTCTCAGTCATCACTGAAGCGGTGGCAATATTAGACGCACAGCCGAAAGACAAGAATTTAATGTCTTTAATCTTGCCCTTTTCCACTTTAATGGAAAAAGACAATTGATCGCCGCACACTCGGTTGCCAATCTCAATTACTGCATCAGCATTTTTTACTTCCCCAATATTTTTCGGATGCAAAAAATGATTGATAGTTTTTTTAGTATAATTAAGGGCCATATGATTTAAGTTAATTTTTAATCGGGGAAAAACTGCGCAAACGGCTCACGGTTTTCTGAAGAGCCTTAAGAGCGTAGTCAATCTCTTTCTTGGTATTATATTTTCCCAAAGAAAATCTAATATTGCTATTTAAATTATCATCAGCTATTCCCAGGGCTGCCAAAACTGAAGAGCTCTTCAAGTTTAAAGCCGAGCAGGCTGAACCGGTGGAGACATAGACGCCTTGGTAAGATAAATCCATTAAAATAGCTTCTCCTTCAATACGGGAGAACATCAAATTTAAATTATTGGGCGTCCGTTTCTTCAAATCGCCGTTAATATTAACGTCAGGAATATTCTTTTTAATCTGCGCTAAAAGATAATCCCGCAGTTCTTTAACCTTTTTGAGATAAGCGGTACGTTCTTGATAAGCTAAAGTCAAAGCCTCGGTAAAACCGATGATGCCCGGCACGTTATAAGTTCCGGCCCGCATTCCTTTCTCTTGGCCGCCGCCGACAATCAGCGGCTTAATTCTGACCGCCGGATTAATAACGGCCAAACCCACCCCCAAAGGACCATAGAACTTATGCCCCGATAGGCTCAAGAAATCAATATTATCTTTTTCAATATTGATCTTCAAATAAGGCACCGCCTGAACCGCATCGGTATGGAAAAGAACTCCTCGCTCATGAACTAAGCGGCTAATAGCGGCAATGTCCTGGATAGTACCAATCTCATTATTAACCGTCATAATGGAGACTAAAACCGTTTGGGGGCCGATTAAATTTTTCAATTTCCCCAAATCAATTAATCCTCGGCTATCCACCGGCGCTATATCCACTTTAAAGCCTTCGTCTTCTAGCTCTTTGGCCGACTGGCGAACGCAAGGATGTTCAATAGCCGAAATAATCAAATGATTGCCCCGCTCTCGATTAGCTCGCATCACCCCCTTGATGATGAAGTTATTAGCTTCAGTAGCCGAAGCGGTAAATACCAAGCGTTCCGGTTTAACTCCCAAGAGCTGACCGATTTTAATTTTGCATTTTTTAATAGCCGCGTCATTGTCTTGCCCTAATTTATGAATACTGGAAGCGTTGCCAAAATGATTCAAAAAATAAGGCTTCATCCGAGCTAAAACGCGCGGATCAATCCTGGTGGTAGCGGCATTATCTAAATAAACCTGCATATGATTTATTTTAGCTCAATAGCATTAATAATCGCATCAACGGTGGGATGATTTTGGACGGTGTTGTTGACCGGCAAAGCTTCAATTTTGTCCACAACATCCATGCCGGATACTACCTTGCCGAAATTAGTATGTTTGCCATCTAGCCAAGGAGTGGCCTCGGCGGTCACGATGAAAAATTGAGAACCATTGGTGTTGGCGCCGCCGTTAGCCATGGCCAAAGAACCGCGCACTAAAGGATGATTATTAATTTCATCTTGGAAATAATAACCCGGTCCGCCAGTGCCGTCATCGGACCAATCATCATCTTTGCTGTTAGGACAGCCGCCTTGGATCATAAAGTCGGTAATCACTCGGTGAAACTTAGTGCCGGTATAGAATCCGTCCTTAACTAAATTCATAAAATTATTGACGGTCACCGGGGACTCCGGATAGAACTCCACTTCAATATTTCCCATGTTGGTCTTGATTATCGCACCGGTATACTTGGCGAAATAATCATCTTGCTCCGGCAAAACCCGAACGTTTTCCGGAATAGTATTGTTTGTCTCTGACATATTTTTGTTTTCCTTACTGCAAGCACTTAAGGTTAGGGTCAAAATTAAACCCAAAAATAACCATAAATAGCGTTTCATAAGTTTAAATAATTAATTATCTTATTATTAAATTATAGTATATTTTTAGTCTTTTAGCCACCCGGTCTAAACCTTAAAATCGTGGCGCAGAGACTCGTCGGCCTCTTCTTGTTTCTCGGCAATAATCTCCTGAGCTTTGCTACGTAAGCTTTCTAAGTTCTCAGTGCTTAATTCCCTGGCCTGAGACAAGAGATACTCCTTAGTATTTAACTCCGGATCTTCAATTACCTGCGCTAAAAGCACCTCCAAAATAGCACCCATCTTTGGACTGGGCTCCATTTTCAATTCAGTCATTAGATCATGGCCGTTAATCTTTAACATCTTAACTGAGACCGGATCATTTTGCACTTTTTCCATCATATACTGCAAATGTCTCAGCTTATAGGGCACGGCGCTTTTTAGCCCCGAACCCAAACGATCAGCAACCCGCAAGTCAATCAAGTCCTGCAAATTTTCCCGGCCGGTCTTGGCGATTAAGCGCCGCACCGAAGCGGCTGTCACTTCTCCGACCTGGTAATAGAACATATGATTGCGAACCAAATTCACCACCCTGAATATTTCCGCGGTACTGAACTTTAATCTCTTCATGATTCTCTCCGTCATCTTGGCCCCGATATATTCATGGTTATAGAAAGACGGATGGCCGCCCACCAGCTTATAAGCCTTAGGTTTGCCCACATCATGAAGCAAAGCCGCCAAACGCACCGGCCACTCGGAACTAGGACAATATTTCAAAGACAATAAATTATGCTCTAAAACCGGATAGATATGATGATAATGCTGTTTAGTGTCCTTGCCGTCTTCCAGCTCAGGAATAATATATTGCAGCAGCTTGTATTGACTCAGGGCCCTAATTCCCATTTCGGGACGATCAGAGGATAGTATTTTTATCAACTCATCATGAATGCGTTCCGGAGCGATAAATTTCAAACCGCCAGCCATTTTCACGATACCGCGGCCAGTCTTGTCTTCTAGACCAAAACCCAACTGGCAAGTAAAGCGAATAGCCCGCATTAAACGCAAGGCGTCTTCTTTAAATCTATCCACCGGTTCGCCGACCGCCCGGATAATCTTTTTTTCAATATCCTTTTGCCCCCCGAATAAGTCAACTAAAATATATTTTTTGCCATCTAAAACAATCGGATTGCCCGCTAGTCCGGGGCGCTCCGGAGTCAAAGCTAAAGCGTTGACCGTGAAATCACGGCGCTTCAAATCTTCCTCAATATTATCTTCAAAGCAAACTTCGTCCGGATGTCTCCGATCGTTGTAGCCTTTTTCGGAGCGATAAGTGGTAATTTCCAAAACATCGCCCGCTTCATTATGAGTTGGCAAAATGACGGTACCAAAGCTGTTCTCATACTTAGCTTCTGAAAAGATATCCAAAATCTGCTCCGGCCGGGCCGAAGTGGCTAAATCCCAATCGCTGGCGTCTTTGCCCATTAGCAAATCACGCACTGCTCCGCCGACGAAGTAGGCTTCATAGCCGCTTTCCCATATTCTATTTAAAGCCGTTAAGGCATATTCGGGTATTTTCATAGCATTTTTAGTATATTATATTAGCCTCTAATTGGCAAATTATTGACAAAATATATAATCTATTATACAATTCTCGGTTATTTACTAAGTTGAACCTTCAAATATCTTAACCATGACAGCATCATATGAAAAAGTGGAACATCTTTTCAAAAAGATGGAAGCTTTCTTTGCCCGCCAAGCCAGAGAGGAAGCCGATTATATCTTTATTTTAATGGCCCTCTATTGCACCGTGGAACTTATTGAACCGGAGCAAAAAGAAACCCTGAGAATCTTTCAGGAAAAGTTTGCGGAGTTAAAAGCCAACCACATTGATGAAATGATTGACGGTGACATGCAAATGCTCATCAATCGAATTACCAAAAAGCTGGAGCAAATCAATGCTCTGTGCTCCTCCGAAACCGAAGTTGACCCAACAGGAAAAAATGAATTGCTGAATAGCCAAATTAACTTGGTGGTCAGCCGGTTAAAATATTAAACTACCGAAACAAAAAAAGGCACGCGCCAAAAACGCGTGCCTCTTTAATTGCCTAATGAAAATTATTCTATTCCCCAAATACCACGCTCTCCACCTTGATGCCTTTAAGAGCTCTGATTTTTTCTACCAATTCATCAATCCGATCCTTCTCCGCCTCTACGGCTAAAACGATTAATCCCGGACATTGGGAAACGCAACGTTTTTCCACGTTGACTCCCATTCGGGCATTAATCAAATGGCCGGACTCGGTTAGCAGCTCGTTTAAACCGGCCACATTAGCTTGGCGATCGGAAACGAGAATGGTAATTGAACCAAGAACTTGATTCATATGATTAATATTATATTCTTCTTAACCATTTTAAAATAAAGAAAGCAATAATTCCGCCTAAGAGCGCCGAAAATAATTGCGGCCAGGACATCATGGCGTTTACTAAAGTTTCCAGGCGTGGTTCATTTAAAAATTTCACCACTGCTTTAGCCACCACGAACAAAAAAGCGAATTTAAATAAAGCGCCGGAAACCACTGCCGGCCAATAGGGCTCATTGCCTTTTAAGCGATAATATAAATAGTTAATGGTGCTGATAAAAACTAAATTAGATAAAATTATCACCGGTACTAGCGGGGCCATTATCGGTAGTAATAACCCGCCGCTTAGAGCCATTAAACTAGGCACGAAAGCCACCAAGGCGGCTAGGCGCCAGCCGCTTAAAAACAAAACGATTATTAAAACAGCATTAACTAGTGGTCCAGTTATCCATTGATTATGAATAAAAAAAGGCGCCGCCGCGGCAGTAAATGCCAGAAGCAAAGACCAAACCCAAGTTCGGCTATCTACTTTCTCCAAAGCTAGACTGGAAGTTAAAGCCATATTATTTTCGCTTCTTATATTTAGTGTGCAACACGCTATGCCCTAATTTATTATCCTCCAGCCATTTTAGTACATCCAGAACCTCTTGATTCTTATGCGCCTGGCGAATAGATTTAAACTTATCAATCTCATACAAGGATTTAATTCTTTCTTTTCTGATTTTAGCATTAGTGGGAATCGGCTGACCGCCGCCGCCGATACATCCTCCCGGACAAGCCATGACTTCGATATAATGATATTTTTTCAAATGCGGCAAAACCTTATCTATTACCCCGATACCATTCACCACCGCTACTTTAAGTTTCTGGCCGCCAATATCAATAGTTGCTTCCCTAAACTCCTCTAAGCCCCGCACTTCTTTGAAATCAATCCGGGAATTACAAAGCTTGGCCTTTTCATCTTGGCAAACCAAAGAATAGGCCGTGCGCAGAGCCGATTCCATTACCCCGCCCGAAGAACCATAAATCACGGCCGCTCCAGAGCCTTCGTTAAATATCTTGTCGCTAGCCATCGGCTCCAGTTTGGTAAAATCAATTTTCTTTTTCTTGAGCATATAGGCCAGCTCGCGAGTGGTAATCACATAGTCCACCGGATAAAGTCCGTTGACTTTCATTTCTTCCCGTCGGCATTCAAACTTCTTAGCCGTACAAGGCATCACCGAGACCACTACAATTTTTTTTGGATCAACTTTTAACTTCTTAGCCCAATAAGTTTTAATAATTCCCCCCAAATGGATTTGCGGCGAACGAGAAGTAGTTAGATTAGGAATCAACTCCGGGTGGAAAAACTCCACGTACTTCACCCAGGCTGGACAGCAGGAAGTAATCATGGGAAGCTGAGCTTTCTTATCACTCAAACGTTTTAACAACTCCTGAGCTTCCACCATAGTTGTAACATCGGCGCTGAAATTAACATCAAAAACATTCTTGAATCCCAGTTTCTTCAATCCCGCCACAGTGCGGCCAGTAGCCAATTCGTTATAGGGTAAACCAAATTCTTCTCCCAGGGTCACTCGAACCGAAGGAGCGAATTGCGCTACCACTATCTTTTTCTTATCCGCCAAAACTTTTTCCACCTTATCCCAATCAGCCTGTTCTTGAGCCGAAGCTACCGGACAATGCAAAGCGCATTGGCCGCAATAGATACAATCAATTTTTTTGTTTTTAGTGGGTATTATTTCCTGATTAATTCCCTTGCCGTTAATTTCCAAATAATTGATATTTTGCATCTTGGAACAGGCATCCACACAATTTCGGCAATCAATACATTGGCTGCCGTCAATTTCTACGGCATTAGCGAATTTATAGGTCTTTCTTTTTGATTTACGATCATAGAAACGATTAATCTTGATATTATATCTCTTAGCCAAATCCAACAGCGCGCAATCAAACCGCAAGGTGCAATTAGAGCACTTTTCAATATGCTCGGCAAAAAGCAATTCAATATTGGAATTGCGAGAAACCTCCACGAGTGGCGAATCAGTTTGCACTTCCATCCCCTCTTGAACCACAGTGGAACAAGCGGTTTGTAATTTCCGACAGCCAGCCACCTCCACCACGCAAACCCGGCAGTTAGCCTTCACCTTGAAGTCCGGATGCTGGCACAAAGCCGGCACAAAGATATTATTATCTTTAGCCGCTTCCAAAATAGTCTGCCCGGGAGTAGCTTTAACTTTTTGGCCGTTAATTTTTAGATTAATCAATTTCGAAGCCATAATTATTTAGTCTTGCTCTTGATTTGTTTCAAATCACGATAGATAAAATAGGTATAGACCAAAAACCAAGGGGTCAATAAATAGGAAGCGATTTGAATGATAAAATTATAGGCCATTTCAGCTGTTCCCCCATCGGCCATTACTGCTCGCGGGATAGAAACGATAATACTGACAATAATCATGAATAGGCCGAAATAAATGTAGCGACCAAACACTGGCCACCAATAGCCTTTCACCAAACCTTTACTGGCCTTAATTGCCTGATATCCTCTTACCCCTTCAAAAATGAAGACGAAGAAAGACATAGAATAAAACACCCAGAATATAATACCAGGTACAATCAGCAACAAGGACCAAGCCAAAACCAACAATCCGGTTAACAGTGATAGACCCAAACCGGACCAGAAAATTTTGCGAGTAGCTTTATAGTTAGTCTTAAAATCAGCTTTCGGATCCTTGACCACTAAATACATACCAACTTGGCCGCGGAAAGCAAAATAAATAGTTAACAGCAATAAGATAGCTGAAACAACGCCACCAACAATCATTAACCAAGTCTTGCCGGCCAAGAAAGAACCGCCCATTAACAAAGTGATGACAACGGTAAAAATGATAATCGGCACCACCATGGCCAAAATCATCTTGAACATGGCTTTGAAATTAGCCTTATACCAATTAAACGAGTCCTTGAACAATTGCCAAGGCGCGGTAATCCGATAACTCAATTGAGGTCCGGATTGATTTTGTTCTTCATTCATACTTTTTTTATTTAATTAATTTTTTACGTATTTAAAATTTTGTCTAATTTGTCATTCCACACATTTTCCAAATAGCTCTTAACCGATACCGGCAAAGCGGCCCCCAAAGCGCAGAAAGAGCTTTGTTCTAAATCGCTCAATATGGCATTTAAGAACTTCTGATCTAATTCCCCCTTTTTTAGTAAATCCCAAAGGCGATAGGTGCCTTCGCGGCAAGGCGTACATTGCCCGCAAGAATTATCTTTAAAGAACTGAAACCAAGACAACATTAATTTCTTAGGATCGGTTTTGAATAAATCATAAACGGTAATGGAGCCGGCACCGGAAACTAATTTTTCTAGTTGCTGACTGTTTAAAACTTCCCCGCTGGCATCGCCTCCCACTTGGACAAAGAAGGGCTTGTTCGGCCAATTATCGCTTTCTACCAATATTCTTTTGATGGTCCACTTAGAAGGATAGACAAAAACTCCGGGATGGGGTAAAGCGCCATTTAAGGAATAGAAACGAAAATCATAATACTCGTTTTGATTCACCAAGGAAACGTTATAGAAAGTCTCCACATTATTAATCAGC
The DNA here is from genome assembly GCA_035402825.1 of bacterium. GTDB lineage: Bacteria > Patescibacteriota > Patescibacteriia > Patescibacteriales > UBA12465 > DAONDZ01. The sequence goes on from DAONDZ010000002.1 coordinate 65,390, forward strand.
GTCGGCCGACCAAACAATCCTTCTTCAGTCGGAAAAGGCGGACGCAAGCGCGGCTCTAATCTTTGGCCCTCAATTAGATTTAAAATTGTCGTTTCCTCGCCGCCGATATAGCCGGCGCCTTCCGGCTTCACAAAGAACTCCAGCTTCCCTTTCAATTTCTGGCGATTGACCGCCGCAGTTAATATTTTTTTATACTCTTGATAATATTTGGGATTGATATAAAAATAGATTTTCTCAGCTCCCAAAAACTCCCAAGCTAAACGGACTCCCTCCAGCACTCTCTCCGGATAATTCGCTAAGATAAAACCATCCTTTAAAATCCCCGGTTCACCCTCAGCGGCATTAATCACGATATAAGGCTTAACCTTCTTGGTCATTGCCGCCTCTTTCACCGCCTGCCACTTTAAAGCCGTCGGATAACAAGCTCCGCCGCGGCCGATGAGGTTTGCCTGTTTAATTTTTGCCAAAATATCAGAGGCCATAATTACAATTATTTTTTGATGAACCGATAGGCTAAATCAGCCAACCGATTGCTATAACCCCATTCGTTGTCATACCAAGCTATCACTTTCAGCAAATTTCCTCCCACCACTTTAGTCATTCCCAAATCAACTATAGCGCTATAAGGGTTGCCGATGATATCGGTGGAAACCAAAGGATCATTGCTAGCTAAGATAATATTTTTATACTGCTTTTCTTTAGCCGCTTTCACAAAAGCTTGATTAACCATATCCACGGAAACTTTTTTAGTGGTCACAAAAACGATATCGCAAAGCGAACCGACTGGAGTAGGCACCCGCACTGATAAGCCGTCAAACTTGCCTCTCAGTTCCGGAATCGCTTCAGTGGCCGAAATAGCCGCGCCAGTAGTAGTCGGTACCATATTAATGGCAGCGGCTCGGGCTCGGCGCAAATCTTTATGCGGTCCGTCCACTAAATTCTGATCAGCCGTATAAGAATGAATAGTGGTCATAATCGCTTGCTTGATGCCAAAACGGCGGCGCACCACATCAGTCACCGGAGTTAAACAATTGGTAGTGCAAGAAGCGCAAGATAATATTTTGTCGCTTTTCAACATCTTGCTGTCGTTAACACCCAGAACAATGGTTTTCACTTTGTCCTCCTTGCCTTTAGCCGGAGCCGACAAAACCACTTTCTTAGCACCAGCTTTAATATGCTGCATCAGTCCTTCCTGATTAGTGAAACGGCCAGTACATTCCAAAACTAAGTCTACTTGTAATTTTTTCCAAGGCAAAAGGCTAGGATCTTTTTCGGCTAACACCGGAATTTTCATTCCTTTAACCACTAAATGCTTAGCATCACTCGAAACAGAGTGCGGATAAACGCCATAGCAGGAATCATATTTCAAAAGTTGCGCTAAAGTTTTAGTGTCGGTTAAATCATTAATTGCCACCACTTTTAAAGCGGGGTATTTTTCTAAAATGACTTTTAAGACGGCTCGGCCAATACGGCCAAAACCATTGATTGCGATGTTCGCCATAAATAATAGAATAAATTGTTATGGCCATATTATATCATAAAAACGCCCGCTATACCAAGTCGGAAGCATAAAATAGCTCCAAACAAAAAGCCCCATTCTCTGGGGCTTTTTGTTATTATAATAATTGATTATTTCTTTTTCTTGTCGTGCCTATTTAAATCTACCTCCACGACGCTATAGCCGCTATCTTTATCCGCCTGGAATTTCACATCCACAGACTGCTTCAAGACATGATGGCCGATAACTTCGCCGCGTTTGCCGTCCACATTAACCTTAGCGCCTAGAGGCGGCATCTTCTTGGCCATTTCTTGATATCCTTCATATTCATAAGCCAAGCAACACATTAACCGGCCGCACATACCGGAGATTCTTTCGCTGCCCCGGTGAACCACTTGCTGGGTTTCGGCCATTTCCGAGGTCACAGAGGAAAAGTCTTTAATAAAACCACGGCAACAAAGATTCTGGCCGCAATGGCCGCAATCACCGTTAACCCGAGCTTCATCTCTGGCGCCGATCTGAGTTAAACGAATGCCGACATTAAAATGAATGGTGAGATCCTTAACTAATTGGCGAAAATCAACTCGCCCCTCGGCGGCAAAAGCAAAGTTAATGCGCGAACCGCCTAAAGCAAAACGAACATCTACTAATTTCATCGGCAAATTATAGCGATCAATTAAAGATTGGCAAAAATTCAGAGCCTCCTGCTTCTGTTGAGCGCTAGCAGCCTGCTCCAAATCATTGGCGCTGGCTAAACGCAAAATCGGCTTAATCTCTTCCCCGTCCTCATTCTTCTCCAGTTGAGAAAAATTAACCACTGAAGCTAAGTCGGTACCTAAGTCAGTTTCCACCACCACGGTGTCGCCCACCTTAAGCTCTAACCCTTCGTAGCTGAAGTGATATTTCTTATCCCAAGGAGCAAATTGAACTTGGACTACTTTCATAATTATAGGCTGAAGCGAACGAATTGATTAATTTTGATATTACCCAAAACCTGTTCGACGCTCTTTTTGTCGTCTTTGATATATTCCTGCTTCACTAAACAAATTTCGGCATAGAACTTAGAAAGCTTGCCTTCGCTGATTTTGTCAATCATATTTTCCGGCTTGCCTTCTTTGAGTAATTGTTCGCGATAGATTTCTTTTTCCTTGGCCACTTCTTCAGCCGGCACTTCTTCCGGCAATAAATAGCGCGGATTAGCGGCGGCTACCTGCATGGCAATGTCAGTAGCTAAAGCTCCTTGGCCGGCTTCGCTCAAAACCACCATGGCGCCGATGCGGCCACCTAAATGGCTATAAGCAGAAACGGTCGGGCCGGAAACTACAGCAAAACGCTTGATGCCTAACTTCTCGCCAATAGTGCCGCTCAAGTTATCCAATTCTTCTTGGACAGTACCGGCCCCCAAAGGCAAAGCTAAAAGAGCGGCTAAATCAGCCGGCTTCTCTTCTTTTATAATATTTAAAACTGAATCAGCAAAAGCTTGAAATTTTTCATTTAGCGCCACAAAATCGGTTTCAGCATTAACTTCTACAATGTAGCCTTCGGTTTGATCGGCGTTCACCGCCAACTTAATCACGCCTTCGCTGGTATCGCGGTCAGTCCGCTTAGCAGCTTTAGCAATACCCTTCTTGCGCAAAATCTCCACGGCGGCATTCATATCGCCGTTGGACTCAGTCAAAGCCTTTTGGCAATCAACCATGCCGGCACCAGTTTTCTCACGCAATTCTTTGATTTGTTGCATGTCCATATTTTTTAGATTAAAGAGAAAATAATTATTTTTTAGCTTGTTCCATTTCGGCTTTGGCGGCCAAAACAGTTTCTTTCACGGCATTCATGATAACCTTCACGGTCTTAGAGGAATCATCGTTAGCCGGAATCGGATAATTTGCTAAATCCGGATTAACATTGGTATCGCAGATAGCGATAATCGGGATATGTTTAGCGCGAGCTTCGGCGACAGCAGTCGCTTCTTCTTTGATGTCCCAGACGAATAATGCGTCCGGCAGCTTGGTGAGCATAACGAGTCCGCCCAACCGAGCTTCTAACTTCTTAATCTCGCGATCAAAATTCAATTGTTCTTTCTTGGTATATTTATCTAATTTGCCTGATTCTTTCTGAGAAGTTAAATCCAAATACTTTTTGATTGACTTCTTGATAACGGCAAAATTAGTAATGAATCCACCTAACCATTTGCCGGAAACATACGGCATGGCAATCTCCTGAGCAGTTTCAGCAAAAATCTTCTTAGCCTGATTTTTAGTACCCACAAATAAAATGTTCTTTTCTTCTTTCACTAACTTAGCGATATAAGCCAAAGCCTGTTCCAACTTCTCGCTGGTCTGGTTAAGGTCAATGACATAAAGACCTTTCTTGGCGGCAAAAATGAATGGTTTCATTTTCGGATGCCAACGATTAGTCCGATGGCCGAAGTGAGCTCCAGCCTTAAACAATTCTTCCACGGTTACTTTTGACATAATTTTTTCTTTTCACGCCTATTCCTCTAATTTAAGCTAAAAATAGCCTAAATCAAGAAAAATTGAGGAATATGTTGTGTAATTAGATTATAAATAGAGGCTAAAATGCCTCTGAAATATAAGAATATAGCATTTTTCGGTATCTGTCAACCATAATTAGCCGATATTCGGCCCTCGGTCATACTGCGGTTCGGCTACCATCACTCCCTGCTTCTTTTTAGGCTGAGCACCGCTCTCGGTTTCAATGGGAATGCCCAAAGCATAGGCTAAGGCGTTAGCGGTCAGCACGCCGATACGCAAGGAAGTGAAACTGCCGCCGCCATCGGCTATCTTAATCTTTTTTAAATCTTTTAATTTTAATTTAGCTTTCTTTAGCAAGCGATCAATCTCCGGCAATAATTTTTCCGACTGCAGGCGGGGTGCCGAAAACTCTCGGGAAAAAATAATTTTTCCTTGTTTGATTAAGGCCAATTTAATTTCCTCTTGATGGGCAGTGCTAATATATAAGGTCATAGATTTAACTTAATATCTTTTTTATATCTCGCAAGCTCTCCACTTTCACCAATTGTTCTCGGAGCTGGCTGGCGCCGGACAATCCCCGCATATACCAAGCCAGATGTTGGCGCATTTCTATTATCCCTCGCTTCCCTTTCTGCTTTTGTACCAGTTCGGCGTGTTTAATAGCCACGGCAAAAACTTGTTTGGCTTTTCCGGAAATATTATCTGTCTTTCCCTTTAAAGTCTTAAACAACCAGGGACGGCCTAAAGCTCCGCGGCCAATACCCACTCCAGACACTCCGGTATTTTTCAAAACCATTTTCATTCCTGACAAATCTTCAATGCCGCCGTTAGCTAAAATAATGCCGGGAAATATTTTTTTAGCCTCTTTAATCATTGCCAAGTCAATCGGTCCGGCAAACCCCTGACTCAAGCTGCGGCCGTGAATCATGACCGCGGCCACCGGCAAGTCAGAAATATTTTGCAAAAAATCCAAAGCGGAAACTTTCCCCGACTGAGTTCTAATTTTCACCGACACCGGTACGGAACTATTTTCCAAAACCGCCTCAATCACCTGGCGGGACAATTTTAAGTTAGCCATCAGTGCCGCTCCGGCTTTTTGTTTTAAAACTTTCTTCACCGGGCAACCGAAGTTAATATCAATTCCATCCGGCTTTATCTTTTGACAAACTATTTTAGCCGCTACCGCAAAATGCTCCGGATCAGAGCCGAAAAGCTGGACGACATAGGGCCGTTCTTTTTTTTCAAAACTTAATAGCTTCAAAGTCTCCTGGGAATTATAAAACAAAGCAGTGGCTGAAGCCATCTCGCTATAGACCACATTAGCGCCATACTTTCTAGCCAACAATCTAAAAGCGCTGTCGGTAAAACCGGCCAAAGGAGCCAAAGCTAAAATCGGGCGCGGTATTTTCTGCCAAAAGTTCTTCATAATTTATTTCTTCATCACTATAGAACCGGCGCTACCATCCTTAACGCTATATCCTTGGCCTTCAATTTCTTGTCTTAATTTATCCGCTCCGGCATAATCCTTATTCTCCCTGGCTCGATCCCTCTCTTGGGCTAATTTAGTAATCGCTGCCGGTATCTCAGAAATTAAATCCAAGGCCAACACTTTTTCAAAATCAATAATGGTGGCCAATTTGTCTTGGTTCGGCAAGCTGGACTTTAACATTTCACTAACCACCGCCAAGGCCTGCGGAGTATTTAGATCATCATTTAAAGCTCCTAAAAACTTTTCTTGCCACACCGAGTCAATTTCTCCTCGCTCTGTTCCTAAATCAGAAACTTGGTTACGCAAATGCTCCAAGGCATTATTAGCCGCTTCAATTATTTCCGGGGTATATTCCGCTGGCTTGCGATAGTGGACATTCAAAAGAGCCAAACGATAGGCCAACGGATCAATACCATGACTAATCACCGCGCTGTCTAAAGTCAAAAAGTTAGCTTCACTCTTAGCCATCTTTTTGCCGCCGGCAATTACCAAGAAAGCATTATGCATCCAGTAGTCAAAAAACTTTTGGGAAGTAGCCGCTTCGCTCTGGGCGATTTCATTGGTATGGTGGACGTTAATATGGTCAATGCCGCCGCAATGAATATCTAAATGTTCTCCCAATAAGCTAAGACTAATGGCGGAACATTCAATATGCCAACCCGGAAAACCGACGCCCCAAGGCGACGGCCATTCCATCTGTCTTTTCTGGCCCAAAGGAGAAAACTTCCACAGAGCAAAATCGGTGGGATTAATTTTTTCCGGATTCTTTTCCACTCGCGCCCCCTCCTTCAAATCTTCCAAAGGCAAATGACTGAGCTTATTATAGTGCTCTATTTTAGCGGTATTAAAATATAGTCCATCGCTAGTTTGATAGGTATAGCCCTTGTCCACCAATTTCTCAATTAATTTTATCTGGTCCTCAATATAGTCAGTGGCTTTAGCCCAAATAGTCGGCGGAATAATATTCAAAGCGGCAATATCTTTTTTAAACGATTGGGTATAGAATTCAGCCACCTCCCAAGCGGTTTTGCCTTCTCGGGTAGCGCCAGCCTCTATTTTATCCTCGCCAATATTACCATCGCCCACTAAATGGCCGACATCGGTAATATTCATGACGTGCTTTACCTGATAACCGTTATAATTCAAAACCCTTTTTAAAATATCTTCAAAGACATAGGCACGCAGATTGCCTAAATGAGCAAAGTTGTAGACAGTCGGACCGCAAGTATATAAACCCACCTCGTCGGTAAAACGAGGCTTAAAATCTTCTAAACTGCGGGTCAAGGTATTATATAATTTTAGAGTAGCCATATTATTCTAATCCGGCCATTTTTTTCATCTTGGCCAATGATTTTTTAAAGTGTAAAATATTGAGCTTTAAATTATTTTCCCCCATAGACTTCTTCCACTCCCGACCGATATCGGTTTTAGATAAAGCCAAGTCAGTCTGATTCTTTTTAATCTCTTCCAGTTCTAAGAGCAGAGCTTCGCGGCGGTCTTTTAAAGTATTGTAATCGCCATCAAACTCCCAATAAAGGTTCTTGAGCTGCTGCTCCAGGGACAAGACCAGTCTTTGAAAGATCTTCTTCTCCACCGGACTAGCTTCTTCTCCTTCCAAAAACGGCAAAACCTCTTCTAAATCTTTTTGAGAAAGAGCCAGATAAAAAGCCGGCACATTTTTCAAAACTCGCTTCTCCAATTTGCCATTCTTAATCACTGCTCCGTATTGGATATAGGCGCCATTTTTGGAAATAATCCGATCACTGATTTTTTCCCCCTTGTTCTCCAAAGAATGATTTTCGTTGGCGCTCATTTCATCCACGCCGCAAATCGGATTGCCGGTCTCTTCGTCAATAATCACCGTATCAATGCCATGATAATCATCAAAGCGCGAAGAGCGGACGGTGATAAAGCCGTTGCCCTGGCCGCCGGTAATTTTATGGAACAACAATATCAAAACTTTTTCAGCAATGATGCCCATTTTAGTTTCACGGTCCTTCTCCCAGGCCTCTCGGCTGAGTCCTGATTTTTCTATAAAAATATTCTCAGTATCCGAAATATATTTTTCCGCTCGGGAACGATCATAGAAATCAGGCGGATAACTGTCTAAAGCAATAGCCGCGTCATCACTTACGAAATAACCATAGCTGTCATTAATCTCTTGCGCCACTTTTTTTAATTGCTTATCCAAGCCCTGCTGGTACTCAGAAAAACCGGCCAACTTTTCAGCTTTCGGTTTCTTGGCATATTTATCAAATTGGCTTAAATCTATTTTTCCCAAAGGCTTGAATTCTTGTCCCATATAATTATTTTTTTAAATATTTTTGTCTTAAAGTTTCCGGAAATCTTTCAATGGCATAACGGAGCGTGGTGCGCGACATCTGGAGCCGCCGCGGCCAAAGGAATTTTTCCAATTCCGATTGATTAGCCTTGCCCGCCTCTCTCAGCATCCAACCCACCGCCTTATGCATCAAATCATGCGGATCGGCTAAGAATCTATCAGCCAGTTTAAACACCTCTATTAACCGGCCCTGCTTGATTAAAGGGAAGCTGGCTAAAACCGCGATTCTCCTCTCCCATAGATTCTTAGACCCGGCCAGCTTGTCTAGCTTCTGCCGCGAACGGGAGAGATAATATGCGCCAACAATTTTAGGAGCGGATAAATCCACTAAATCCCAATTGTTAATCCACTTAATATTTTGCAAGTACATTTTAACTATTGCCGCCTTCTCTTTTTCATCAGCCCGTTGATATTTCTCCACTAGAATCAACAAGGCCGCCAAACGGCATTCGTGAATTTTGTTCTGCAATATTTTTAAAACTTCCTCTAAACTCAACTCCTGATATTTCTTAGCTAAAATCCTAGTCTGCGGGACCATGATTCCCCAAAACATATCGCCGGCTCCATATTGCCCCAATCCAGTCTTAAAGAAGCGCAACAAGTTTTGGGCTTGTCCTGGATTTTGCAGTCGCTTCATTTCAGCTAGCAAGCTAGAAGAGCGGAGTTTGTCTTTTTTGACTGACGCTGTTAACGGCTTGGACATAGGCGCAATAATCGCAATCAGCTCCGGAGGCCGGAATCTGGTCTTGCATTAAACAGGCTTTAGCTTTTAATAATGTTTCATCTATCCAATTAGCATGGCCGGAATAAGGAATAATCTTAACATCAAATTCTAGCTTGGCATCAAAGGCTTGGCGATCAGTGCGGCCGTTGCAATAGACGAAATAACCGGTATCGGAAACGGCGTAACCATTTTGACGCAGTAACCATTGATAAACTTCCATTTGCCGCTTGTAACCGATTTGCCAATCGGCATCAATGTTCACCTCGCTATCTTTGCTGGTAGACTTGTAATCCACTACATAGATATTCTGTTTAGCATCCACCCAGAGATCATCCACTGCTCCGAATACCAAAAAATTAGTTTGAGGATGCAAATATTGGACGCCGTGAAAATTAGTCCGCCAGTCATTTAACTCCCGATGGCTGAAAGGTATCAAATCCAAACCATAGCTTTGCATCAGCGGATGAGTCTGATTTTTAGCGCGATGCAAATCAAATTCTTTCTTGAGCAAGGTGTCCACGGCCGAATTTAAGTTGAAAGGAAATCCCGGCGGCTGAGAAACACCCAAACGACGATCTAAATAGAAACAACGGGGACAATTCAAAAACAAGTCGATTTTAGAACGGCTGAGCTTGAAAGGCTCTTTAGATTTAGGGTCAAAGAGATTTTTACCTCTTTGCGGGTTATAGAAATTAGACATAAAACTACTTCTAATATTACTATTTAGGCCTTAAAAAAGCAAATAAACAAAAGAGCCTCTTTTATCCTGAAAAGAGGCCCAGTAAATCAAACTAATTAGCTTAAAAATCGTAAATCATGCCATACTGCGGTACCTCGGCCCGCAATTTGAATTCCCGAGATAACTTAGCTGATAACTCCAAGGCATTTTCGTCTTCCCCGTGATTTAAGAATATCCGAGACGGCTGAGGACTAACAAAGTGCTTGATATAATCAACCACCTGATTTTCATCGGCATGGGAAGAAAAAGCATTAGTCAAAGCTATCTTGGCTCGCACCCGTACCCGTTCATTCATGATACTTACCTGCTTGTCGCCGCGCAACAGCGCTCGCCCCGGAGTGCCCGGAGCTTGATAGGCCACCAAGAGCACCTGATTTCTGGGACCCTCCAAATTAAATTTCAAATGATAGGGCACGCGGCCGCCCACTCCCATACCGGAAGAAGCCAAAATAATATTCGGCGGCAAGGCTCCGTTTATCGCTTTAGACTCGGCGCTGGAAGGAGTTAATTTCAATCCCGGGAAATTAAAAAGGTCATCGCCGGAGCGGATGAGATCCAATGATTTCTGATTATAGTATTTCTCATACTGGCGATAGACAGCCAGGGCTTTAATAGCCAAAGGACTATCTAAAAATATCGGCAGTTTCGGCACTAATTTATTCTCCACCAAGTAATTAAGCTCGAATAATATCTCCTGAGTTTTTTCCAAGGCAAAAATAGGGATAATCAAATTGCCGCCCCGAGAAGCGGTTTCTAAAATAGCTTTCTGAATTTTAGCTATCCCCTCCTCTTTGTTTTCATGGACGCTGCCGGCATAGGTAGACTCGCAAATTAGAACATCAGTGCCGGAAATAAAATCAAGGTTGCGGACTATCGGCGAAGGCGAATTACCCAAATCGCCGGAGAAGACAATTTTCTTCTCAGTTCCCTCGTCGTTAATAAAAAATTGGAACATGGCCGAACCTAAAATATGGCCAGCATCATAAAGCATCACCTTTAACCCCGGAAAGATGGCGGTAGACTCATGATAAGGCAAGGTTTCAAATAACGGCATTAACCCGGCCACATCGGCTTCGGTATATAGTGGTTCACTAGCGCTCATCTCGGCTTCCCCGGCAATAATATGAGCCGCATCTAAAAGCATTAGCTCGGCTAAATCCCGGGTGGCGTCGGTAGCATAGACTTTGCCGCGGAAACCGTCCTTATACAATTTTGGCAACCGACCACAATGATCCAAATGGGCATGGGTTAAAAAAACCACATCGAGCTCTGCCGGGTTAAAATGAAAATCTTCATGATTACGCTCCAAGGCAAAACGTTCACCTTGGAATAAACCGCAGTCTATTAATATTTTATGCCCGTCCCATTCCAACAAGGAACAAGAACCGGTCACCTCGCGGCAAGCGCCGTGGAAAGATAGTTTTATCATACTCCGTCATTATACCATGAAAGAAACAAGCATGCTATAATAAAAATATGAATTTAGAAAAAGAAGCCCAACTCTTTTCCCAGGGGTACAAATTGATAGCCGGAGTAGATGAAGCCGGCCGAGGCCCCTTGGCTGGACCAGTGGTTGCTGCGGCCGTAATTTTTGATAGCCATTTTCAAATTGACTCGCCAGAATTAGAGAAGATAAAAGATTCAAAAAAATTAAGCGCCAAACAAAGAGAGCGGCTCTTCACCCTGATTAAAGAAAAAGCCGTGGCGATAAGTATCGGCACGGTCGGACACGGGACTATTGATAATATAAATATTCTCCAAGCCACCTTCCTGGCCATGGACAAAGCCGTGGCTACATTAAGTGTACAGCCGGACTATGTTCTAGTAGACGGCAAATTCACTATCCCCCAATCCGACAAAAAACAAGAAGCGGTAATTGATGGCGACGCCAAAGTATTTTCCATTGCCGCCGCTTCCATTATCGCCAAGGTCAGTCGAGACTATTTGATGGCTGAGCTCCATAAAAAATATCCGGAATATAATTTTCTTCAACATAAAGGCTACGGCACTAAATCACACCTGGAAGCCTTGCGCGAATTCGGTCCTTCGCCCATTCATCGCCGTAGTTTTGAACCACTGAAAAGCTGGTTCCCTCTTCAAAAGAAAAAATAGCATAAAAAAAGAGACCCCAGGAAAGAGTCTTTGGCATGGGAATGCAAATGGCTATATCCTGAGGTCGAAATTCTTGTGATAAAGAGTTTTTTTGTTTTTGACAACTGGGTTGAATTAGTGGGATTTTATATTTTATGACTCCGGTCAAGGAAAGGTCAAATATTTTTTAATCCCGAGGCAAAAAGATTGCCGACTTGAACCTAGTTTGATAGAAAACAACTCTCTTTATAATTTCATCTTAATATTGGTTAAACGAAAACGCTTATAGATGATAATGAAAAGCAAAAGTTGCTTTCCCTCGGCGTTTATTTTGTCTATCCGATATGAAGATTTAGAAAGTGCTATGGGTTGTAATGTACTTAAGATTATTATAGCACTTTAGGGGCAGGGCGTCAAATTTCCGGATCCCTTTTAATGAGTTCCGGGAAGAATAAAGCGGCATCCAGCTCACCCCGGTCTTTTTCCGAGGTATAAATCAGGCGGCCGGGGTCATTGGCCCAGGGATTAATTTGAGAAAAATCAAAATATTTTTCCCAGGGCAAAGACTCTCGAAAAATAGCTGGCGGATACCGGAGTGGATCTAGCCGGGCGCCAATTTTGCAGCGCAGACTGTCGTTAACATCCTCACCGACAAAGAGCAGAGCGAAACAATAACCAGCACAAAGCTCGCGCTTTAAGCTGGCCACTAATTTGCGCCCCAATTCAATGGCCGGAGCTTGATAAAGTTCCTGGTTCTGCCGGCGATTCTGATACTTCATTTCTTCACCGACGCTTTGCAGCCATTCTGCATCGCGTAAGTAATTATCAAAATACCAATCAACGACATTCGGAGGAAGATGAGGAATGTTTTTGGGTTGTTTATACCCCGACTGATGTATTAGGCGATCCATAAGTCCACCGATATCGGCAGAGTGGCTAACCACATAAGGGCTAATTAAGACAACTGATGTTTGTTCCATGATATCTGAATTTAACGATTAATTTTTAATGAACTAAAAAGGAAATTATCAAAATAATTTCCTTTTATCTTATAGCAATAATACCAATCAGTCAATACGATGATTAAGGTTGCAGGGCTTCGGCGGAATTGCCGTTAACGGCAATCACCACTTCCTTTACTTCGGGAAATTGCTTCAGGGTATTCACAATTTGTGAACGGACTGCCGCCACGCGACAAGAGCCACCCATACCAGTTTCAAAATCTGATTTAAAGTCCAAGGTGATAGTGCCGTCAACAAATTTTATCTGCGGTGGCGTTACCGTGGCATTGAGGCTAGTATAGTAGCCGGCATTTTTCTCTATCCCCGTTGGTCCGATTAATAACTCCCTAATTGCAATATCATACTTCGGCGATTTAGCAGCAATGGAGCGCTTGACCCCATAACTCAAACTACAATCAGCGGCCTCAGGGTTAAGTTTGGAGTTGCCAAAAAATACCTTAATCTCATCGCGCAATTCTTTATTCAAAGGAATAGGTTGATAATCTTCCCTGACCTGTTTTTTCTCCTGGCGCAGCCAGCAAAACATAAAAGCTAGAAGCAACAAGACTAAGACGATAACTAAAATTATTTTCTTCATATTTATAGTTTAATTTTAACTTCTTTTTCCCGGCCGCTTTCCATGTCTTTCAATTTATAAACCTTAGACCGCTGCTCGTCAGAGCCATAAATTAAGACCTGAGAAAATCCTTGCTTGTTGGCTTGTTCTAAGGCCTTGCCCACCTTCATCGGTTCCAATCCCAAAACTACGGCCATTCCATCCTTCCGCAGACGAGCCGCAATCTTTCTTAAATCCGGAGCCAAGGCGGGATCCAGGAGCGGAGCTAAACAAATATTTTTTTGCGGACAAAATGACGGCAGAAGTCCCCAGCTTTCCAAAAAGAGTTTAGTGGTCTCATCGCCAGGAGCAAAACCGACAGCCGGGAAGCTTTGGCCGCCGAAGAGTTCGGCTAAACCATTATAGCGACCGCCGCCGAACATAGCGCGGTTGTTGTCAGTATGATTATCAAACACTTCAAAGACTAAGCCGTCATAATAATCAAAGCCGCGAATAACGCTCGGACTGAAAACGACATAAGAGCCATAACCCAAATCATTTAAAATCGCCATGACTTCTGCCAATTCTTTCAATCCCGGATTTTCTTTCAATCCTGGTAGGCGTTCAGCCGCCTCTTCCACCGAAGTAGCGGTCATAAATTTGACGATAATATCAATTGCTTCATTATTTAATCCTAATTTAGTCAGAGAGAGCATGAAATCATTAGCCGAAAGTTTAAGATATTTATCCAACACTCTCACCACGCCCAATTTGTCCTTGTCCTTCACCTTCACTAAATCCAAAAGTCCGTCAATTAAATGGCGATTATTCAATCGCAACTCAAAAGAACGCGGCGGCGGGTTAAAAGCCAGAACTAGATCTAAAGATAGGCACAATATTTCAATATCAGCATTTAAACTATCACTGCCGAACAAATCGCAATTCAATTGCCAAAACTCTCGGTTGCGTCCGCGTTGCGGCCGTTCATTGCGGAAAAAATTAGCAATAGAAAATAATCTAATAGGTTTAGGCCAAGCGTCATAACTGCGCGACACCATCCTGGTAACACTGGGGGTCATCTCCGGACGCAAGGCTAGCTCACGGCCACCCTGATCCACAAAAACCATTAATTCTTTTTGTCCCACATCTTCACCGCTTTTGGCGCGATAGATGTCAGCCGACTCTAAGGCTGGCGTGAGATACTCGGAAAAACCATAGCGCAAGCAAACCTGGCGCCAAGTAGAAAAAATATATTGCCGCGCCGCAAATTCCTGAGGCAGCCAATCATTAGCCCCTTTCACCGGTTGATTAGAGAGTATTTTTTTAGCCATAAAATTAGTTAATTTTGATATTTTCATTATACCCCATTCTCCGTCTAAACTCAACTCAAAAGCCCCCAAAAATGAACATTTTTGACACTTCCTGTCAACCTATTGACAAGTTTAGACAAATGTGATATTATAAAGATATTAATCCTATTGTTGAACTTTAAAATCAGAAAAATGAAAACTATTAAGATGTGTATTCCGACCGCCAGTGTAATCGTACTTTTCGCAGGATTATTGCTTTTCGCAATCTGGTCCACCGGCTGCTCTTCTGCGGTGTATAGTGGTAATTGTGGAGCTTATTCCCACAAAACCACGAACCACGGAAAGAAAAGCTGCCCCTACACCAGCCGAAATCACGACACCGGCACTGCCCTGTATTCTCGTAGGTAACCGAACCGAAAACAAAGGATACCAAGCCAGCCCCCTAAAGGCTGGTTTCTTTTTTGCTTTAACCAGCAAAATATGGTATAATTTAAGTACTCACCTAAGTCAAACCAAATAAACTAAACGATGAAAAAAACCTTTTTAGGCGTCACCTTGGCTGTCTCTGTAATTGTTGGTCTGACTTTTAGTTCTTGTACCCCAACCGAGCCTCTTTTTAATATTCTAAAATTAAATCACTAATTTGCTTTGCAATCTTTCTTTGGCTAAATTCTGAGCCTCCAACAAACTATCAAAAGTGCCGGCGTCAATCCAGGCCCCGGAAACCATGGCTACCTCCAATTCCCCTTTATCCAAATACCAGCGATTCAAATCGGTAATCTCCAATTCGCCGCGGCTGGAAGGTTTTAAATTCTTAGCCACCTCCACTACCTGGCGATCATAGACATAAAGTCCGGTGACGCAATAATTGGATTTAGGGCTAGTCGGTTTTTCTTCAATGGAAATCGCTTTTTGCTGACCGTCAAACTCCACCACCCCGAAACGTTCCGGGTCCTTAACCTCCTTGGCAAAAATCTTCGCCCCGCCTTTAAAGTTTTTTATATCCTCGGAAAAGTCATCTTCAAAAATATTATCTCCCAAAATCATGCAGACCGAATCCTCGTCAATGAATTTCTCACCGATGATAAAAGCCTGAGCTAGGCCCTCCGGTTTATCTTGGATTTCATAAGTAAACTTCACCCCGAATTCTTTGCCGCTGCCTAAGAGATTCAAATAGTCGCCGGCTCGTTCCGGAGAAATAATAATTAAAATCTCTTTAATCCCTGCTTTAATCAAAGTGTTAAGAGGATAATAAATCATCGGCCGATTATAGACCGGGAGCAATTGCTTGGAAGTCACTTTAGTACAAGGACGCAAACGAGTGGCGCTGCCACCGGAGAGAATGATACCTTTCATATATTTAACGATTTAATAATAAATATTCTTTTAGGGCTTCGCTGTAATGGCGGAGCTGAGCAACTTTAGTGTTAAGTAAAACCGAAGCTTTCGGCCGAGCCGCTAATCGCTTCAAATCTTCCGGGCGCACCGGGGTTATCGGCACTTCCCTGTTCAATAGTTTAAAAAGAGTTTTGGCTCCTTGCAACCAAGTGGCTGGACCAGAATTAACTAAATGATATATTCCAAACGGTAGCTGACCAGTGAATAGCCGCCAGCTAGCTACAGCCAAATCAGGGGTATAAGTAAAACAACTTAGCTCCCCATCCACCACCTTTAACTCCGGTTGTTCATCGGCCAAGCGGCGCATGATAGCAAAGAAACTGGGCTTAGCCATCTCGCTCTTGCCTTGAGGCCCAAAAAGTTTGGAGGTTCTAATGAGATAATATTTTAATCCCAAGGCCTCCCGAGCTAAAAGTTCTTTTTCGCCTAATAATTTGGAGCGACCATAATTGTTAATCGGATCAGGGGTAGTCTCCTCGCCATATCCTTCTTTATTTTCTCCGGAAAAAACATAATCGGTGGAATAATGAAAAAAGACTGCTTGATTCTTGAGGGCCCATTCAGCCAATACTCCCACTAATTCACCATTCAATCTCTGCGCCAGCGCATAGTCGTCTTCTTCACATTTATCCACGGTATTATAGGCCACGGTATTAATCACCACTTCCGGATGCAAATCATTCAGTTTAATCAGCAGTTGAGGAAAGTCCAACATATCCAAGCTATCCCTATCCCAGCCGGTTAATTCCACTCCTAAATCCGAAATCAACAGCTTCTCCCATTGGCTGCCTAAGTTGCCCCGATTGCCTAAAACTAAAACTTTCATAATTATTTCTTTAGAGGCCGCCACCAACCTTCATTCTCCTGGTACCATTTAATCGTCTCGCGTAATCCGGTGGCAAAATTAATTTGAGGAGAAAAGCCTAATTCTTTTTGGGCCTTGGAAAAATCAATGGCATAACGGAAATCATGACCCAAGCGATCCGGAACATACTCAATCATCTGCTCGTCATAGCCCAACTCAGCTAATATTTGTTTGGTAATTTCTAAGTTGCTCAATTCGCTGTTTCCTCCCAGGCAATAGGTCTCGCCGATTCTGCCTTTTTGCAATATCAAATCAATCCCCCGATTATGATCATCAACATGGATCCAATCGCGAATATTTTTTCCTTGGCCATAGACTGGAACTTTCTTCTGATCCAAAAGATTGGTGATAAACAACGGTATTAATTTTTCCGGATATTGGCGCGGACCATAATTATTAGAACAATTAGAAATAGTAATCGGCAAACCGTGAGTATGATAATAAGCTCGAACTAAATGATCGGAAGCGGCTTTAGAAGCGCTATAAGGCGAACGCGGCGAATAAGGAGTCTCTTCGTTGAACTTCGGATCAGTATCAGACAATGCTCCGAAAACTTCATCGGTGGAGATATGATGGAAGCGAGTATTATTTTTTCTGGCCGCTTCTAATAAGACCTGAGTACCTAAAACGTTAGTCTTGATAAACTCAGCGCTGGACAATATAGATCGGTCCACATGACTCTCGGCCGCAAAATGAACGATGATATCTACCTGGGCCACTATTTTTTCCACTAATTCACTATCGGTAATATCTCCGAGAACAAATTGATAACGAGGATTATTTTCTAAACCCGCCAAATTAGCTAAATTGCCGGCATAGGTTAATTTGTCCAAATTAATAATCTCATCAGCCGGATGCTGAGTTAGCCAATAGTGAATAAAGTTGGAACCGATAAAACCGGCGCCGCCGGTAATTAATAATTTTGCCATATGAGGGTATTATATAATATTTTAAATATAATACCAACTTGACAATATTAAAAAATAATATTAAGCTGGACAGTCCGCTTAAACCGTACATTAATTAAACTATTAATCATGAATGCAGAAATCGTAAGAAAAGCGCTGGAGTTGGTGACTCCGGCTATTGAAAATCTTCTGGCCACTATCGCCAAAAGAAACACTGTCCACGTTATCATCATGGACGCCACCAAAAAACCCTGGGAAGCGAAATTCGAAGACGCCGTTCTGGCAGAAAAAACTTTCGGCGACCGAAACACCTGGGAACGAAAATATGATGAAGTTGCCAGAGGCAAAGCCAAACAAGGCTGGCGAATTGGCGACAGCAATTTCGCGCTTCAGGAATTAGGACCGGCCGGCATCAGACCCGGCGAAGTGCTCTATGTCGGGGGCTTCAACTACCAGGGCCAATTAGTCTTCTGTTCCGGAGTGGAATCCTATTTCGACACCCTGATCTCGGGCTGGATTGCTTTGGCTATCCAACAGTTAAGCCGCCATGAGTTGGAAAGGATCAAAAGCCTGCCCGGATTTGACGGATTCATGAAGTAGCCTAAAAACAAAGAAAATAATAAAAAGCTGGGAAACCGGCTTTTTTAAATATCAAAATTGCCCTCTTTAGCCCTTGATTAAATTAATAAGTTATGATAAAGTGCCTAACAGGTTTAAAAAATGCTAAAAATAACAATATTTAACCAATATGAAGAAAAGCATCCATCCTAAATACAACGCCAAAATCAAGGCCAGCTGCGCTTGCGGTCATAGCTTTGAAACCGGCTCCACTGAAGCGGAAATCAAAACTGATATCTGCGCTAATTGCCATCCTTTCTATACCGGCAAACAAAAATTGTTGGATACTGCCCGCCGCGCTGAAAAGTTCCACGCCAAGGTAGCTAAACAGAAGGAAGTCTCTAAGGAGCGGGCCACCAAGAAGGTAAAAAGAGCCGCTAAGGCCATCAAGAAAGCCGCTAAGTAACTACTCAATTGGCCTCTCTACAATTGTAGTTTAACGTGTTAAACTATAGTTATCGGGAGGCCAATTTTTATTACCCAAATATGTACGAAGATATTCAAGCCAAATTTAAAGAATTGGAGAGCCAGCTATCTAATCCATCGGTAATGGATAATCTCGCTGAATATACCAAGCTTTCCAAGGAACACTCTAATCTCAAATTAGCTTCTGAGCTGATTTTAGAATTGACTAAACAAGAAAAGCAATTGGCGGATAATGAAGAAATGGTCAACACCGAAAAAGATCCGGAATTGAGAAAAATAGCTGGTGATGAATTAGAATCAATCAAAGGCAAGATTGCGGAATTGAGAGAAAAAATTGAAGAAGAAATTCACCCCGCTAACCCCAACGACAAAAAGGATGCAATCGTTGAAATCAGAGGCGGCGCCGGCGGCGACGAATCCGCTTTGTTTACCGCTGACCTTTTCCGGATGTATACCCGCTATGCTGAAAGCCGCGGCTGGAAAATTGATATTTTAAACTCCAGTCCGATAGGCATCGGCGGCTACAAAGAAATTATCTTCGAGGTCAAAGGCCAGGGTGCCTATGGCCAATTAAAGTATGAAGCTGGCACCCATCGCGTTCAACGCGTGCCGGACACCGAAAAACAAGGCCGTATCCATACCTCAACTTCCACGGTAGTGGTACTGCCCAAAGCCGAAGAAGTTGATTTAGAAATTAAGCCTAATGAAATTCGATTGGACACCTTCTGTTCTTCCGGCCCCGGCGGTCAAAGCGTCAACACTACCTATTCCGCAGTCCGCGTCCTCCATATTCCCACTGGACTCATTGTCAGCTGCCAAGACGAAAGATCCCAACAACAGAATCGGGAGAAAGCTATGCAAATATTACGCTCTCGCCTTTTAGCCCGAGCCGAAGAAGAACGCTTGGCTAAAGAATCGCAAGAAAGAAAAGGCCAAGTGGGTGCCGGCGACAGAAGCGACAAAATCAGAACCTATAATTTTCCTCAGGACCGCGTTACCGATCATCGCATCAATACCTCCTGGCATAGTATCGCCAATATCATGGATGGCCAAATTGATGATATTATCACCGCCCTCAAAAAACAGTTGTAATTAAAAAGCCCCGATCTACGGACCAGGGCTCACTTTTTTTCTGACACTGGAGGGCATCAGCGAGTAATCATTTAAAAAGATAAAATAAACATGATTGCCCGCGATATTCTCCAAGCGACGGAATTGGCGCCTCAAGGCAATAGGAAACTCGGAATATAAACAATAAATCCGAATGCATTCCAAGGGCTCCAATCGCCAAATTTTCTTTTTTCCCTCTGGAGCTAAAATTAGCTTCTTGGGAATAGAAGGCGAATTAAATAAAACGATATCATCGGCCTGCAGTTTCCCGCTAGCCAACGCCTCATTTAAAAAATTCACCACTATCGGCTCAACATGATTATAACTGGCTAAAAAGCCAAGGAATTCAATGTGAATTATGCCTTTTGTTTTCATTGTGCAATAATTTAACGTACGGGTTTAGACGGTGAGCTATCCCCTGATTATACACCCCTTTATGAAACTAGGTCAATTACTCCTCTTCGCCTATCAAAAACTGAATAAAAGCAACATCAAGAACTATCAATTGGATGCCCAATATCTTTTGGCCAAGGTAATAAACCAAGACCGATCCTTTGTTATTACTCACGAGGAAAAAGAACTAACCAAGCTTCAAACAAAAAAATATCGCGCTTTAATCGCGCAAAGAGCCAAGCACTATCCCCTAGCCTACATCTTGGGCGAGCAAGAATTTTTTGGTTTAAAATTTAAAGTTGACTCTCGGGTTCTAATTCCCCGGCCGGAGACAGAAATGATTGTGGAAAAAATAATTGCCGCGGCTCAACACAGTCAAACCAAAACCGCTCTAATTGATGTCGGCTGCGGCAGCGGCGCCATTATCATTGCCGCGGCTAAAAATATCACCGCCCCAAACATAAAATATTATGGCCTGGATATTTCCGCTCCGGCCTTAACCGTTGCCAAAAAAAATGCCCGCTTAAATCAAGTGGCGGATAAGATAAATTTTTTGCCAAGCGATCTGCTTGCCAAGTTAAATCAAGAACTAATTAAATATCCCCGGCTGATTATCGCCGCCAATCTTCCCTATCTAACCTTAAAACAAATTAAATCAGAGCCGTCCATTAAACACGAACCGCGCTTAGCACAGCTCTCCGGTCTCGACGGCTTAGACCACTATCGTCGCCTATGCCAAGAACTGTCTCTCCGATCAAACTCCGAAATTGATTTGATTATCGAAATAGACCCCTCACAAAAAAAAGCCGTTGAGGCTTTAGCCAAGAACTATTGGCCTCGAGCCAAAATTAATATTACCGCCGATCAGAACTCCTGCCCCCGCACCGTGGAAATAATTATCAACAATTAATAACAAAACACCTCCCTAACGGGAGGTGTTTTTAGAAACAATTTAAAAGGTAATTATTTAGCACCTTCAGCCTTTTTATCTTCCGGCTTCTTTTCTTCAGTAGCGGCCACTGGAGCAGCTACCGGAGCCACTTCTTCCTTTTCCGGTTCCACCACCATAGCGACAGACTCGTCTAGGTCCACCAAGACTTTCAAGGTCTTCGGGATATTAAGGTCAGAAACCTTAATACCATGATGTAATTCGGTAATGGCGGAGATATCAACATCAATGTGATTAATCAAGTCATTCGGCAAACACTCCACTTCAATGGCGTCAAAACTCTTGACCAACATACCGCCCAATTCTTTGATAGCTTTGGATTCGCCAAAAAAATGCAAAGGGATTTCGGTGGTAATTTTCTTAGACATATCTACCTCATAAAAATCAACGTGGCGTAAAAAGCTTTTTAAAGGATGGCGCTGGGTTTCTTTGACCAATACCTTCACTGAAGGTTCGCCTTCAATTACTAATTCAATTAAGCTGGATTCACCGGCAGCAGTAAAAGCTTTTTCCAATTCCATTCTTTTCACCACTAAGCTGCGGTTTTTAGTGCTCGGACCATAAATAACAGCCATCACATCATCAGGACTGATAACGGTCTGCTCATCGCGCAATTTGGCATTCAATTTGATTTCCATAGGATTAGAGTTAAGATCTAGATTTAATAATAATATTCTGGATAATACCCACCAGCATTAAGCTGGCTAAAATAGAACTGCCGCCATAACTAATAAACGGCAGGGCAATACCCACTACCGGCAGAAGGCCGATGTTCATACCAATATTAATAAACATTTCGACAAAAATCAAGCCCATACCGCCTAAAACCACAAAAATAGCGAAATCATCGTTGATTTTCTCCAAAACTCGTATAGAACGGAAGAAAAAAACACTATAAAAAGAGAAAATCAAGACAATCCCCAGAAACCCCAATTCTTCGGCCACCACGGCAAAAATGAAATCAGTATGGGATTCCGGCAAAAATTTAAGTTGAGACTGAGAACCAAACCCCACCCCCCGGCCGGTGATGCCGCCGGAACCGACGGCAATAATAGCTTGGTTGATATTATAGCCCTGATTCAAGGAGTTATAGGAAGGGTTTAAAAAGGTTAAAATACGTTCTTTTTGATAGTCCTGAAAGAAGAACAGCCAGGCGCTGCTAAAAATGACCGCCGCTACCAGCAAAATGGCGATAAAGTAACGACGATGGAATCCAGTCACTATCAACATGAAGACCCAAATAAAAGATAGAATTAAGGCCGAGCCAAAATCCGGCTGAGCTAAAACCAAAGCGACCAAAATCATCGTCGCTGCCCCAGAGAGCAGAAAATATTTTAAAGGCCGCGATTTAAAGGCCGGATTAGCGAACAATCTGGCTAAAAAAATAATTAAAATTATCTTCACTAGTTCCACGGGCTGGATACCAAAACCAAAAATAGAAAACCAACCCTTGGTGCCGTTGATGGATTGGCCCAAAACTAAAACCGCTAATAGCAGAAAGATGCCGAAAAAATAAAGATAGCGATAAAGACTTTTCAAAAATCTGAAATCAACAAAAGAAAAACCAACCAAAATGCCGGAGCCTAAAATAACAAAAAATAGCTGCTTGCGGAAATCGGTAAAATTGCCCTGCCCCTGGCCCATAGCGATACTATAAATTTCAATCAAGCCGAAACAAACCAATAATAAAATCGCTGCCAGAAGCAGCCAATCAAAATTCTTAAAATGGTTCCGCCACAGTTCTCTCATATTTTAATAGCGAATATAGATATCACTTTGTAAGATATTCAAACTTGGGTAAACCTCCACCCGACTCACCGTAGGCAAGGAATTAGGCCAAACAATCTTGATGTTCCGTGATTCGCCGGAAGCGAAATTATTCAAGCCATAGAGATTAACCCCCACCGGCAGATTACCGGAAAAAACCACAATATTCAAGGGGACATCAAAATAACCGTAAGAAGTGTTATTGGCAATGGTAAACTCCACTGTATCTAAATCTAGCTTCTCGGAAATAGTTGTCTGTTTGGCGCTTTTGAAAGTAGCGTTGGTAATACTAAAATTCAGATGGTTCTTTACAAACTCCGGCCAATTAGGATAATCATGAGCGTCAATTCTCTGCCACCCTTGCTCTTTCAATTTCAAAGCTACGCTTCCCGGATAGCCTTTTAATTCTTGGTTGAGAATAGAAAAATATTTAGTTTCCGAAGGCAAAATAAAACCACTTTGACAGGCCAATTCTTCTTCGCCGGAATAAATACAATATTGAAAATCGGAATAGAAATCTTTGTTAGGATTGACTATCTGGGTCAAAAAATCATATTTGCCATCGTGAGAGAAGGTTTGAACGCCGCCTAACTGCAAGGGAGTGGAATTATTTCTCAATTTTTGAATATCGGCAATCGCCTGATCAGTAGCCAATTGTTCAATAGCCGCCCGTTCCTTCTTGCCACCAAAAAAGAAATAATCTACATAACTATAAATGGAATATCCGTAAAAAACGGCCGACAAAGCTAAGAGGACAACTATCAAGATAATAATAAAAGTCCGGCGATGACTGACTATCCACAAGCCAAAATTAAGCCGGCCCAAAGAAATACCTTCCCGGTCCTTGAACTCGTTCAAATCAATAGAGCGATTTAATTGATTCCCATTTTTCATAAGTATGCTATAATTATAGCATAAACTAATTAATTTCAAAATATGGAAATCCCCTTGGATGTACCCAGCCGCCAAAGACGGCATTATAAAAAAAACTATAAATTAGCCACCCAGAACAGCGGCCGCCTCTTCCTTTTCGCCGGCGACCAAAAAGTGGAGCATTTAAATCAGGATTTCGTCGGCAAAAACATCTCGGCCGAAGATCAAAACCCGGAACATCTTTTTAAGATAGCCAAAGAGGCTAAGGTCGGCGTCTTTGCCGCCCAATGGGGGCTCATCAGCCAATACGGAAAAAAATACCGCTCAGTTCCCTATTTAGTCAAACTTAACTCCCGCACCAATCTCATGCCGACCAAAGCTCAAGATCCGATTAGCTTAGCCTGGACCAGCGTTTCTGATGTCATCAAATACAAAAAAGAAACCGGGTTAAAAATAGTCGGTGTCGGCTATACCGTCTATATCGGCGGCGAACGAGAAAGCGAAATTCTTCAAGAGGCCGCCCAAATAGTTCAAGAAGCTCATGAAGCCGGATTAATAACCGTTATCTGGATGTACCCGCGAGGAAAAAATATCAAAAACGAAGAAGATATTAATCTGATAGCCGGCGGCGCCGGAGTGGCGCTGTGCTTAGGGTCCGATTTTGTTAAAGTAAAATACCCTTATACCGGCAAAATTGAAACCGCCAAAGAATTCTTGAAGGTGACCCAAGCAGCCGGAAAGACTAAAGTTATTTGCGCCGGTGGCAGTAAACTTTCTCCCGCAGAACTGCTTAAAAACATGTCCTATCAACTCCATATCTCTCAAACCGGAGGCACTGCCATTGGCCGCAATCTCCATCAATATCCTCTGGCTACGGCCGTTCAAATCGCTAAAGCCATCAAAGCGCTAGTTATCAAGAATAAAGACCTCAAAACAGCTAAAGCTATCCTGGGAAATATCAAATAACCACCCATAAAATACCGGATTATCCCGGTATTTTTGTAATTGACAAAAACCGCCTTTAACGATAAGATTAAACGAACCAAATTGAATCGAACTTTAAAACATAAGCCATGAAAAATCTTAAGAAAATTATTCTGGTGGAATCCAATCCGGACATTCGCCAAATCTGGATGAAACTTATTGTTGATTATTTCTTCCCCGGTCAAAATAGAGACCTGGAAATTTTGCCGGCCGATAATTTAGCCACGGCCAGGACTGAAATCAAAAAAAAGAAATTTCACGCCCTGATTATCGGGCAAATTCCTCTGGAAGAAAAAGTGGAAAGATTCATTGAAATGAATCCTGATTTCTGGCCCCGGTTAATAATCTGTGGCGATCAAAAAATCACCAATCTCTGCGACATCTACGGAATCGCCGCCTTGCCGCAAGGAAGAGTAATCCAATTAGCCGATGATTTGGAGGTTTGTAAAAAAACTATTCAAAATCTCAAAGGACAGGGATAATTCCCTGCCCTCAAAGAAAAGCGTTGGTTATAGACAAAACTATAACTGACGCTTTTTTATTTTATCTACCAATTCTGCAATCAAATCAGGAGCCGCTAATTTACGATTCTCCTTTTCCCCTCTCAGGCGCACGGCTAAAACACCAGAGCTCATTTCTTCATCGCCAATAACTACGACATAAGGAATCTTTTCGGCGCTTGCTTTTCTAATCTTATTACCCACCGTCTCATTATTGCTATCCACTTCCACTCGAATTTTCTCCGCTTCTAAAGACCTGGCTAAATCATTAGCAAAGGCGATGTGTCCCTCGCCGATAGTAATTATTTTGACCTGTAAAGGAGATAGCCACAAAGGCATTGCTCCGGCGAAGTGTTCAATAATTACGCCCATAAAACGCTCAATAGAGCCCAATAAAGCCCGATGCACCACTACCGGCGTCTTAGCGCCGCCATCGGCATCGTCATAGGTCAAACCGAAACGCTGCGGCATTTGATAATCCAATTGGATAGTAGCCAATTGCCAGAGACGGCCCAAAGCGTCTTTAACCTGGACATCAATTTTAGGTCCATAAAAAGCACCGTCGCCTTCATTGATGATATAATTCAAACCGGAATTATTTAAAGCTTCCTTCAAATAGTTTTCGGCCAAATCCCAGTCCGCTTTATCCCCCAAAAACTTTTCCGGACGAGTGGAAAGATAGACGGCGTCAATTTGCAAATTAAAAACTTGATAAATATTCTTGATCTTCTGTAATAGATCAGCGATCTCGGCCCCAATTTGGCTAGGCTGCAAGAAGATATGAGAATCATCCTGACTCAAAGACCGTACTCGAGTCAAACCATGCAAAGTACCGCTTTTTTCATTGCGGTATAAAGTGGTGGTTTCAGCCAAGCGCAAAGGCAGTTCTTTATAGGAATGAATCTTGTTCTTAAAAACCAACATATGAGCCGGGCAGTTCATCGGCTTGATACCAAAATCAACATTATCCTCATGATGATGCAAGCAGAACATATCTTCTTGGTAGTGTTCCCAGTGTCCGGAAACCTTCCAAAGGTCGGCATTTAAAATCTGTGGCGTTCTCACCTCGTTATATCCCGGGCCATAGGAATATTCGCGGATAAACTCAGTCAGCTCTTTAATCATCACCATGCCCTTGGGCAAGAAAAACGGCATTCCCGGAGCATATTCATGGAGCATAAACAATTCCAGCTCTTTGCCCAGTTTGCGATGATCTCTTTTTTCCGCTTCGCTTATCATATTCAAATATTCGTCCAATTCTGTCTTGTCAGCAAAAGCCAAACCATAGATTCTGGTCAACATCTTGTTTTTCTCATCACCGCGCCAATAAGCGCCGGCTAATTTATGCAGCTTAAAACTTTTAGCATCTAATTCCTTGGTGTTAGCCACATGAGGGCCGCGGCATAAATCGATAAAATTTCCGACCTGATAAAAGCTAACTTTAGTTTCGCCCTGTTTCTTCAAATCAGAAATCAACTCTTCTTTGTAGGTATCGCCGGCCTGCCGAGCGGCGGCAATTGCCGTATCAATATCAGATTCAGTGCGAACAAAATCTAATCCTTGAGCCACTAATCCCCGCATCTTTTTTTCGACATTGGCGAATTCGGTATCGCTAAACTTATGATCCCCGAAGTCAATATCATAATAGAAGCCATTATCAATAGCCGGGCCGATAGCCAATTTAGCTTCCGGGTAAAGTTCCCGAATAGCGGCCGCTAAAATATGCGCCCAAGAATGACGCTTTAATTCTAAATCATTGTTAGCCATATTATTTTAAATTAGTTAATAAATAAAAAAAATCTCGTGCCAATAACTTAAAGCTTTAAGTTACTAGAACGAGATTTCCTCGCGGTTCCATCTAGTTTCCCTGAAAATAGGGCGCTTAATTCTAACCTCTTCTTAGTTTCTTGAAACAAGAAAATATTCCGCCGGGAATATCCCTGGTTGGTGGCCAAGGCAATCGAAGTTATGATTGATTGTATTATAGCAAAACTAATCTGAGGCTACAAGGCTAAATTGGCAAATAATCCTTTGACAATAGCATATATGCCCCAAACTAATAGTAAACTAAGGGATAATCCTAAAAATGATTTCATAGTGTGATTTAGTAAAATATGCCTTATATAATCACATTAATTAAATCTTGTCAATAGTCTAAATTAAGCCTCCTTGCCGGCCAGTTGTCCACAGGCCGCCGCTATCCTATCCCCCAACCGGAAACGGCAGGTAACCACAACGCCGCCGGTCTCTAGAATTTTTTTAAACTCCTCCATTTGCCGGGTGGAACTGGGTCGAAATTTGCCGGTTTGATTATATTTAATCAAATTAACAAACACCAAGGGCCGCTGCATCAATTGAGCTAAAGCTTTAGCGTCTTCCACACCGTCGTTAACACCGCTCATCAAAATATATTCAAACATCACCCGTCTTTTGGTCTTGAGAATATAATCATCCACGGCTTTTAGAATCTGGTCCAGGGGATATTTTTCATTAGCCGGAATCAATTTAGAGCGCTTGTGATCACTAGCGGCGTGTAAAGAGATAGCTAAATTGAGCTGGCGTTTCTCCTTGGCTAATTGCTTGATGCCGGGAATAATGCCTACCGTAGAAATAGAAATCTGGCGAGCGCCAATATTGAAAAAATCAGGGTCATTTAAAATATCCACTGCTTTCATAACCGCGTCGTAGTTTAAAAATGGTTCACCCATGCCCATAAAAACGATATTGCTAATCTTTTCGCCCTTAGTCTTCAATTGCCGCGCCCAAAACAAAGCTTGAATAATAATTTCGCTATAGCTTAAATTGCGCTTGAATCCCATGGAACCGGTGGCGCAAAAACGGCAGCCCAAAGGACAACCGACTTGTGAAGACAAACAAACCGTCCGGCGTCCATCAGAGTGCGACATCAACACGGTTTCAATCTTATTGCCGTCGGCCAGCTTAATTAAAGCTTTCTGGGCGTGCCGATCAGCCGTGGCGGATATTTTAGCGGCAATCTCTAAAGGAAACTCAGCCGCTAATTTTAATCGCCAATCTTTAGAGAAATTAGTCGCCTCTTCCCAAGAGGAAATAAACTCATGAAAAACAGCCCGCCGAGCTTGCGCGCGGCGGTATTTAGGCTCAGCTATTAAAATTTTATCTAGTAAACTTAAATCCATAGAGTTAAGCGACATTGCTTAATTTATCATAATACTCATTAGCCCAATTATTCTTGACGCCATTAATCAAATCATTATCCAATTCCAAGCCTTTCACTTTAGCTTCTTTCAGTTTCCGACTTAAAACTTCATAAAAATCTTCACCGGTAGCTAAAGCTTCAGTGGTAATTTCATCTTTCAAAGCGCTGAGATATTTATCAACAAAAAACTTAGAAGTCGGGCCGGATAAATCTGGCTCTTGGCTCTGCCAAGATAACAATTTTTCTAAAGCCAAATAATTCAAACGGGAGACGTCGGGCGGAAAGCTTAGCTTTCCCTTCAAACTATCTTTGGCTTTGAATAATAAATCGCTCCAAGCCTCTTCTGTAAAGATAGCATGCTTAGCGCGAACATCTTTAAACTTGCCCAAAACCATGGTCGATAAAGCTTCGGCCTCTTTTTCGTAAACCTTATTAATATAATCAAAACTGTTTTCCATCCTTTCTTTCATATCTTTATTTAACCTCCACCTTGATTCTATCTACCAAACAAGGTGAACGCTTGATAAACCCTGGATTAAAATATAATTCAAAACCGTCAATTTCTTTCACGCCGCGCAAATAATTCTCCACTTGCCCCTGAGACAGATTAACTAATTTCCGGCGATCAATGATATTACTCTTAGCCGAAGTCAATTGACTGGAATAATCTACCTTCACTGAAGCTATGCCGTCCTGAGAATTATAGCCGCTAAAAGAGTACTTAAAGCCGGTTTCATCAATCTGATTGATAGTTTTCTCCGGAGATAAGTTCTTTTTGAGCTGAGCTTGAACGATAGCCACGATATCCTGACGGTTGAAAGAAATTACATTAACCGTATTTTTGCCTTTAAGAATGAAAGTATCGCGCTGTTCGCCCAACTTGGCATCCACTAATTCCACTTTCAAGGAAGACAAATTGGAGTCATAGGCGGCCTGATCATAGTTTTCAGCCGGTCCGTTGTTTTTCTCTACCTGCTCTACTAAAGCCTTGTTAATCTCCTGGCTGGCTTTGTCCACATCAGCCTGGCTGATATACTTTTGAACTTTAGTGTCATAAGAAAAAGCCTCTTGGCTCTCGGCGTAGATCAGACTCTGTAAATTAGCACGTAGCCCGGGAATAGTAAAGCGAGTCGGCGCAATCGCCATATCTTCGCCCGGTTTATCGGCATAAACTTCAACCTTAGCCTGAGAATTGGCGGCTACTATCACATTCTTCTTTAAGCGAAATAGCTTATTATCCGCGCTGAGCAATCTAGTGGTAGCTACCAAAGTTTGACTTTGGGTATAGTTGTTATAAACCGTCACTTGACCGGCCACGGCGGCTGTTTCCGGTTTTTCACCGGTAGCCGGGAATTCAGCCTGCCCCTCCACCACTACCGGCAAAATCTGGCCGGCGACAGCTTTTTCAGTCTCGGCGGGCAAGGTACCTAGAGTATAGACATCAACCACCACGGAATCACTGACTACTTCCCGACTCGGATGAACCACGATAGTCATTCTCACTAGAGTAAAATAAAGAACCACTAAAACTAAAATGACAGTCAGGATCAAAAAACGTCTGGCCATCCGACGATACATTCCAAATGATCTGGTCTTGATATTGATCTCCTCAGCCGGAGCTTCCGGATTATTAATCTGACGGGAAATCATTTGAAAAAACTGACGACGAGAATCAAACTCGTCACCGGGGCGAACTACGCTAGGCAGCTCGGCAGTTGATTTAGAAGCCCGCACTCGGCTAACCGGAGTCTTGGCTGTTTTTTTAGAAGAGACTGGCATAAAATAAAATTAAAAATGAGTATAAAAAGTCTTACTGTCATTATAACATTTTTTTGCCACAAAAGGCTAGACTTTAACGCTGAGATTACCATTAAAGCGGCCAGTCAGTTCTTGCAATAAAGCTTCGCCGGGCAATACCCGGAAAGCGGTCTTTAAGAGATGGCCGTCGCCGCCATTAATTATTTCAAAATAAACCGGACTATCGCCGTTATGTTTTAACAATATTTCCCGCAAATCTCCTAATTCCGCGGCGCTAAACTCTCTTTTAAAAATTATTTTTACTTCCGGATTTTCTTTTTTAGGATAAACCACTGCTTGGCCCTCACCGCCTTCCGGTTTTTTACCAAAACGCCATTTGTTGCCTCCTAAGCCCAATTTGACCTTGAAGCCATCCAAGGCCACCCCTAAATTATCACCCTCCAACAAAACTGCCTTGTCCACCAAGAACTTAATATCCTGATCTTTGTCCGACACTCGGCCGCTAACCAAGACCGGCTTCCCTTCTTGCCAGATGTTAGCCGTTTCTAAAAGCAGTTTGGGGAAAACCAATAATTCCACATTACTGACGGCGTCTTCAATTTTTACAAACATCATGCTCTGATTATTGCGAGTAATGATTTTTTTGATGGTGGAAATAATACCAGCAGTAGCCACCAGATTTTCTTGACGCTTATCCTTAAGATTGCTGATTGGACAAGCGATATCCTTAACCAAGGACTGATAGGCGCCAAAAGGATGTTCGGTAATATAAAGCCCCAGAAGCTCTTTTTCCCATTGTAATCTTTCTTTATCGGAAATTTCCCGCGCCGGCAGTAGTTTAGGCCGAGTGGATAAATACAGGTCAGGGCTATCGCCGAACAAACTGTTCTGACGATTATTCTTGACCTGGCTTTGTTCTTTATTAAAACTCAAAAATAAATCTAAGTTAGCTAAGAGTTGGGGTCGATCGCCGTATCTATCCAAGCCGCCGCTTTTGATCAAGCTTTCTAAAGATTTTCTATTCAAATCTCGGTCGGTAATTCTTTCCAAGAAATTAAAGACATCAACATAAGCTCCGCTCGCCTTTCGTTCCCGAATGATTTCATCAGCGATATGTTCTCCCACGTTTTTAATGGCTTTTAATCCAAAACGGATAGTGTTAACCTCTTCGTCTTTTTTAGCCGGCGCATCGCTTTTAGTGCCGCTGGTTACTACGGTAAAGGAACCGAAAGATTCATTAATGTCCGGGGGCATGATTTGAATATTCATCTTGCGGCACTCATCAATTTCAATGGCGATTCGATCAGTGTCGTTCTGGTCGGAACTTAACAGCGCGGCCATAAACTCAGCCGGATAATGAGCTTTGAGATAAGCAGTTTGGTACCCGATTAAAGCATAGCAAGCGGCATGACTGCGATTAAAACCATAACCGGCGAAAGGCTCGATAAAAGAAAATATTTTCCCCGCTAATTCTAAGTTTAATCCATTATTCACACAACCGGCGATAAACTTCTCTTTCTGTTCGGCTAATAAAGCCGGAATCTTTTTGCCCATGGCTTTGCGCAAAGTATCCGCTTCACCGCGAGTAAAGCCAGCCACTTCTCGAGAGATTTGCATAACCTGCTCTTGGTAAATCGCCACGCCATAAGTCTTTTCTAGAATCGGCTTTAGACTCGGATGCAAATAGGTCATCTGTTTGTGATGCTTGCCTTCAATATAATTAGGAATCCATTCCATCGGTCCCGGACGATATAAGGCGACCATGGCGATAATATCCTCAAACTCAGTCGGCTTTAAATCCCGCAAATATTTTTTCATGCCGGAGGATTCAAATTGAAAAACGCCGGTAGTTTCACCCTTCTGGAATAGACGATAGGTTTCGCGATCAGTTAAAGGAATATCATCAATATTCAACTCCAAACCGCGAGTGTTTTTAATAATCTTCAAAGCCGATTCAATAATGGTTAAATTTTTCAGGCCCAAAAAGTCCATTTTTAATAATCCTAAATCTTCAATCGGATGCAAAGAATATTGAGAAACGATATTGCGATCTGAAGAAGAAGCGTATTGAATCGGCACATGATCAGTCAAAGGATTTTTGGTTATGATAACACCGCAAGCATGAACAGAAGCATGGCGAGCCACGCCTTCTAATGTCTTAGCATAATCCAAAACTCTTTTAGCGGCTGGGTCTTTTCCATAAACCTCTTTCAACTCCGGAACATCGCTAATCGCTTCCGCTAATTTGTAATTCACTGGAATCATCTTGGCCAAACGATCACAAAAATCATAAGGTTCATTCAATACTCGGCCGACATCGCGCACTGCGGCGCGAGCAGCCATGGTACCAAAAGTAATAATTTGCGAAACATGATCGGCGCCATATTTGCTTTCCACATAACGGATAACTTCTTCCCGACGAATATCGGCGAAATCCATATCAATATCCGGCATGGAAATACGATCCGGATTTAAGAAACGCTCAAAGAGCAAATCGTATTGTAAGGGGTCCAAGTTGGTAATGCCGGTCAGATAACAAACTATGGAACCAGCAGCGCTGCCGCGGCCCGGTCCGACCACTATCTTGTTGTCTTTAGCCCAATTAACGAAATCAGCTACAATTAAAAAGTATGACGGCCAGCCCATTTTGATGATAATCTCCAATTCATATTCCATCCGTTCTCTAACTTGTTTTTCATTTTTGATAACTCGGCCATAGCGCTTCACCAAGCCTTCTTCGCATAAATGACGGAGATAAGAATTGCCGTCAAAACCGGCCGGTACCTCAAAATGAGGCAATTGCACCTTGCCTAATTCCAAATTAACCTGGCAGCGTTCGGCAATTTTTAAAGTATTGGCAATCGCTTCTGGCGTAGCCGAAAAAGCGGCAATCATGTCTTCATTGCTACGGAAAGAATAATCTCCGGAACCGATCATCTTCATGCGGTCGGTGTCTTCCAATTTTTTCTTGTTTTGCAAGCACAATAGAATATCCTGAGCCTCTTCGTCTGATTTATTCAAATAATGGACGTCGTTAGTAGCCACCAAGGGCGCACCAGTTTCTTGAGAAAGCTGAATCAAGGCTTGGTTAACGGCCGCTTGACCGTCTAGTTCCGGATGATCCATGATTTCCAAAAAGAAATTATCCTTCCCGAAAAGGTCCTGATATTCCTTCACCCTTTCTCTAGCTTTATCCATCTTCTGACCCGCCACCAAGCGCGGTATTTCCCCGGCCAAACAAGCTGAACAAGCGATGATGCCTTCATGATATTTAGTTAATATCTCCCAATCAATGCGCGGTTTGTAATAATAGCCCTCCAAGTGAGCCAAAGAAACCAATTTGATTAAATTTTGATAGCCTTGATTATTTTCCGCTAAAAGTAATAAGTGAAAATTACGAGCGTCCTCTCTGGTATTCTTGTCCAAACGAGAATTCGGCGCCAAATAAGTTTCCACGCCGAGAATCGGCTTGATTCCCGCCTTAGTACATTTTTCATAAAATTCCACCACGCCATACATAGAACCGTGGTCAGTGATGGCCACGGCAGGCGAACCTTGTTCCTTAGCTTTGGCGATGACATCGTCTATCTTAGTCAGTCCGTCCAATAAGGAATAGTGGGTATGATTGTGCAAATGCACGAAAGACATAGTTTAATTGATATGTTTCATAATTTCCTTCAGCTCTTCGTCATCGGAAAAACCAATGACTACCTGTCCGCCCTTGGCACTTCTCTTGACCAAGGACTTAGCTCCGAATAAAGACTGCAAATGGCGGGAATAAGAATCCTCTTGATAATTTTTAGTGGTTTTCTGATTAGGCACCAAGCGCTTGATCAGAGTATCAGTATCAGCCACCGATAAATTTTGATGCAATATTTTCTTAAAGACATTGAGCTGTTTAGCTTCGGAATCTAGACTCAAAAGATATTTAGCATGAGCTTCGCTGATTTTCTTTTCGGCTAAGCCTTTTTGAATTTCAGCCGGCAAAGACAAAAGCCGCAAACTATTAGCCACACTAGAACGAGCTTTGCCCACTCTCTGGGCCACTGCCTCTTGAGTTAGGTTAAATTCGTTAAGCAGTTGGTTATAAGCGACGGCCGATTCAATCGGATTTAAATTTTCTCTTTGCAAGTTTTCAATCAAAGCTAATTCCAATTTTTTCTGGCTGCCAGCCTCTCGAATAATCACCGGCACTTCTTTAAATCCCAAAAGCTTGGCGCTGCGCCAACGTCTTTCGCCGGCAATTAATTCATAGCCATTAGCGCCTTTGGTCACTACCAGCGGCTGGATAATACCATGCTCTTTAATGGAAGCCATTAAATCATTTAAAGCGCCATCGCTAAAATCACGGCGGGGTTGATAAGGATTGGCCTGTATTTGGTCGGGGTGAATATAAGTAATCTGGCTTCTCCCGGCCAATTCCAAAGCACTATTGCCGCCCACATTAAAATCAGCATAATCAGTAGCTATCTTTTTAGGAATTAACGAGGATAAACCTCGGCCCAATCCTTGCGGCATAAAATTATAATTAAAATTATTTTTCTAAAGCGATAATTTCTTTGGCTAAACTTTCATAAGCCCGGGCGCCGGATGACTTGGGATCATATTGCAAAATGGTTCGGCCATAGCTCGGAGCTTCAGCTAAACGAACGCTGCGCGGAATAACGGAATTGAAGACTCGGTTGGGAAAATATTGATGCAATTCATTTTTAACCAATTCCGATAAACGATTGCGGCGGTCATACATGGTAACCACAGCGCCCAATATTCCCAAAGACGGTTTTAAATTATTCTGGATCAAAAAGATAGTTTCCAATAATTGGCTTAACCCTTCCAGGGCATAATATTCGCTTTGGATAGGAATTAAAATCTGATCGGCAGCCACTAAACTATTAATAGTCAACAATCCCAAGGAAGGCGGACCGTCAATGATAATATAATCATAGTCCTGGCGCACCGATTCCAATACTTTCATCAACCGATATTCCCGATCATCTAAAGTAATTAGCTCCACTGAAGCGCCAGCCAAGGTTAGAGTGGCCGGGGCTAAATAATAATTATTTTCCAAAGTCCTTTTGATCACTTTATTAATCTCCACATTGCCGATTAAAGCGTCATAAATACCTTGCTCTAGTTTGCGGTGGTCAATTCCTAGCCCGGAAGTAGCATTAGCTTGAGGATCAACATCCACCAGCAAGACTTGCTTGCCAGCCGCCGCTAAATAAGCCCCTAGATTAATAGCGGTTGTAGTCTTGCCGACTCCTCCCTTTTGATTGACTACTGAGATGATTTTTCCCATTGAATCCAAGCTAAAAAAATAATAAAGCTGAGGTAAAAATATCCTCAAAAAATCACTTCTATTATAGCCTATTTATTTGGCTTTGACAATCAGCAAAAAATGCCATATACTAGGATTTAGTTTGTTATCCACAAGACTAGCCGCGGTGGCGGAATTGGTAGACGCGCACGACTCAAACTCGTGTGGTAGCGATACCATGAGGGTTCGATTCCCTCCCGCGGCACAAAAAAAGACGGTGTAAAAACCGTCTTTTTGCTTATCTGTCAAGTAGCAAATATTAATTAATAATTCCCCCGCCTAGAACTTCTTGGCCGCGATAGAAAACTACGCTCTGGCCGGAAGTAATAGCCCGCTGCGGACGAGAAAATACCACTCGATAATTGCCATCTGGCAATTTTTTGATTTTTACTTTCTCAGCTGGATGGCGATAACGAATAACCGCGCTCAATGATCCGGTTTTTATCTCCTTATCAATCCAAGTGACTTTTTTGGCAAGTAATTCTTTCCCGTATAATATGGGGTCGTCAAATTTTTTAACTACATATAAATCCTGTTTTTTGGTATCAAACTTAGCGACATAATAGGGGCCGTTACCACCAATTTCTATCCCCCGTCTTTGACCAATGGTATACAAGGGCAAACCCTGATGTTCGCCAATCACCGTACCGTCTAAGAGTTTTATCTTCCCGGGTTTTAATTTCAAATTTCTTTTCAAGAAATCGTTGTGATGTTTTTCCGGAATAAAACAAATCTCCTGACTTTCTGCTTTTTCCGCTACCGGCAATTTTAATTTTTTAGCCAAAACCCGAACCTGAGGTTTGGTATAGCCGCCTAGGGGAAAAAGCAAATGAGCTAATTGATCCTGGTGGAAAGTATAGAGAAAATATGATTGATCTTTATTTTTATCCTGGCCGCGGGAAAGATGATATTTCTTCCCAATTTTTTTATTTTTAACATAATGTCCGGTAGCGACATAATCAAAATTTAAACCTTGGGCATATTTTAAAAGCCGGCCGATTTTCACTTCCCGGTTACAAACCACGCAAGGGTTCGGAGTTCGGCCGCATTTATATTCATGCAAGAAATCGCCCACTACTTTTAATTTAAACTGGCGGCTGTAATCAAAACTAAACAATGGAATGCCCACCTGGTCAGCCACCTCCTTGGCGTCTTGCATGGCTTTTAGTGAGCAACATTTATTCTCCCCCACTTGCCCGGCATCATGCCAGAAATGCAAAAAGACTCCGGTGACTTGATAGCCCTGAGCTTTTAACAGTGCGGCCGCTACGGCTGAATCTACTCCGCCGCTTAAAGCCATTAATACTCTTTTTTTAGCATTTTCTTTCAAACTCATATTTATTTATTCAATTTTGTCAGATCGGAAAAAAGCTGGCGATAGGCAGCGGCGGTTTTTTCCCACTTAAACTCTGCCGCTCTAACCAAACCCTTAGCGATTAAACTTTCTCTTAGCTTCCCGTCGTTTATCACTTCAGCCAAGGCCGTAGCTAAGCTGCGGACATTATCCGGATCAACCAACACCGCGGCATTGCCCAACACTTCCGGCAGACTGGAAGCGGCGCTGGAGACCACCGGCGCTCCGCAGGCCATGGCCTCTAAAGGCGGAAAACCAAAACCTTCATAGAAAGAAGGATAGGCAAAAACCCGAGCCAAAGAATATAGAGCCGGCTTATCGGCTTTTTCAATATAGCCTAAAAAGATAATATCAGACTGATAGGGCGATTTGCGCCAAGTTTTAAATATCTCCTTAATCCGCCAACCGGTAGCGCCGGCAATAATTAATTTAGTGTCGCCAATTTTATTTTCTCGGCGCAATTGATTATAGGCGGCAATCAATCCGGCGATATTTTTGCGCGGTTCAATATTGCCTAAATATAAAATAAAATTATCCGGCAAATTATATTTAGTCTTCACTAACGATAATTCATTACTATCCGTTATCGGCTTTAACTCCGGATTCAACCCAGCATAAATAACTTTAATTTTCTCCGCCGGAAATTTTAAAATTTCAACTATATCAATTTTAGTATGTTCAGAAACGGCTACCAAGCAATCAAATTGTTTCACTAGTTTCTTGATATTAATCAAACGATGCCAGAGATTTTTGCGGCGGCTAAAAAACTCTGGATAACGCAAAAATGATAAATCATGAATAGTCAGTACTTTTTTAGGGGCGGCGGAAAGAGACAAAAAATTAATATGCGGCGCCAAAAAAACATCGGTCTGGGCGTTTAATTTTAACACTTGATCAATCTGGGGCCGATGGATGATTTTTTGCAGAATATAATTAAAAAACTTGTTAGAATATCTGGTGCTAATAACTTTTACCTTCTCGCCGCTAAATTTAGGCAGGCGATCGGATAAATCACGGCCGCAATTATAATAAAGAGAATAATGATTCTCTTTGTCTTGAAGCAAAAATTGATTAACTAAGTTGAGAGTATATTCCGACACCCCGCTATAATATTTATCCAGCAAGGTGCGGATATCGATACCAATAGTCATAAAGCAAAGGCGTTTTAAAACGCCTGATTATTTTCTTTGTATTTAGCTGTCAGCTCTCCGATTAATCCTCGGAGCCGGTTAGTAAAATTGGTCACCGAGAACTCCTGAGCGTGGTTCCTAATCGCCGCCGAGTCCAAAACAATTTCTCCCGATTTTAATTTTTTATAAAAATCAGCCACCGCCACATTAATCGCGGCGCTAGTTTGATCGGCAAAGAAAAATCCAGTCTTCCCTTCCACTATAGTTTCTAAAGCTCCACCGCGGCGATAAGCTAAAACTGGCCGGCCAGCGGCCATGGCCTCTACGGCAGTAATGCCAAAATCTTCTTCTTGAGGATTAATGAAAGCTAAACAATGACTATATAACTCAGCTTTTTGTTCGTCAGATACTCGGCCCACAAATTCAATGTTCGGTGATTTTCCGGCAATTTTTTTCAATCTCTTAAGGTCTACTCCATCACCAAATATTTTCAAATTATAATCTGCTCCCAATTGTTTAAAAGCTTCCACCACAATATCCACGCGCTTGTAAGGAGCTAAACGGCAGCCGATTAGGAAATACGGCTTCTCCTCTTGAAGCGGATTAATCGCAGCGACCTTAAACTTCTCCACCTCCACCGGAGGATAAATCAAATGGCTGTCTCTTTGATAGTATTTTCTGATTCGTCCTTGGACGGTTTTGGAGTTAGCGATGAAATAATCCACTCGGTCAGCGGCTAAACGATCCCAAATCCGAATACGATTTAAAACCATAGAGATCATCTTCTTCATCCATTTATTATACTTCAACTCGTTAATATATTGATGAGTATCACTCCATAGATAGCGGGTGGGAGTATGGCAATAGCAGATATGAGGGGTATGCGGCTGAGTGATGACGCCTTTGGCGAAAGAGCTAGTATCGGAAATCACCAAATCATAGTCGCGTAAATCAAAAAACTCCACGGCCATGGGCATGAAAGTTAAATACCATTGATAATGCCGGACGCCGCCGGGCAAACGTTGAATGACCGAAGTTTCAATGCGGCGATTGGGATAGATTTTAGAAGCGCTTTTTTTGTCGCACAACAAAGTATAGATAGGAGCTTCGGGGAACATATCAGAAAGCACTCGCAGCACTCTTTCGGCGCCGCCGTCTTGGGCTAGATGATCATGGATTAGAGCTACTTTCATAAATTACTCCGCTTCCCGATGCCGCAGGACGGCTAAGGGGGTGCGCAAAAGAATTGATAGATCCAAAAGAATGGACCAATTTTCTATATAATAAATATCCAACTTTACTTCTTCTTCAAAAGCCAAATCGCTGCGGCCGGAAATTTGAGCCAGACCGGTAATCCCCGGTTTGATGGTCAAGGTTTTCTTGTGGTGCTGTTCATACTTAGCCACTTCCTCCGGCAAATGCGGCCGCGGTCCGACCAAGCTCATCCGGCCGATAAAGACCAACAGCAACTCCGGCAATTCATCAATACTCCAACGGCGAATAAACTTCCCCACCCGAGTAACTCGCGGATCATCCTTGATTTTTACCAGCGGCCCATCGCTGCGCAAATTTCGGTCAGCCAGTTCGTTGTAGCGCATACTATCAGCTCCATGAATCATGGAACGGAATTTAAAATATTTAAAAGGCTTGCCGCCCACGCCAATGCGATAGACGAAAGAGCCATCATCGCGGCGAGAGAAAAACACCGGACCTCGAGAATCTAATTTGATTAGAATGGTGGTGACTAAATAAACCGGCGAAAGGATGATGATTAATAATCCGGAAAGAATAATGTCCATAATTCTCTTGGTCACTGCCCCCCAGCCTTCCAAGGTAGTTTTTTTCACCTCAGCAATCGGGATGCCGGTAATTTCTGTCACTTCGGTTCGCAAGACTTTAACCCCCAACAAGTCAGCCACGTATTTAAAGGTCAAATGACGTTCATTGGCAAAATCGTAGAGACGTAAAGTTTCCACCTTGCTCAAATTAGGATCAGCCTGGATAACTTCATCTATCCATTTATGAGGATTGTTGGCTTCATAGTCCTTGATAAATTCGTCCAACTCATTAGCGGTCTCCAAAGAAAAATCCCGGACTCTTTTGACGACTTCATAACCGGAAGTTTTTTGAGAAAAGAATTCATGGACCAAGCTGTCAGCCGTTTTTCCGGCGCCGACTAAAATAACTTTGCGAACGCCGAGGCCATAGCGGAATAATGCTTTCTGGATGAAGCGCACTATAATCCGCATCACTATCATATAGAGCATGGCCAAAACCCAAGCGGCCAGCAAAATGAAGCGAGAGTTAAATAGTTCCCGTTTAAAAAATATATAAATAACCACCAGGACTAAGCCAACGGAGCAGACGGAAATTATCTTGGCCATTTCTTTGGCTAATTTGCGCGGCGTGGAAATAGCATAGAGGCCAGATAAAACAAAAACCACCAGCCAAATCAAAGAGACAATAGCGACGATTTTAAAATAATTAGTGGGATTAAAATCAAACATTACCGGTCTAATCTCTTTAGTAAAATCAGCGAAACGAAGATAATAAGAAGAGAGACCAGCCAACAGCAAAACAATGAAATCCAATGGAATGAGAATTAACGAAAAGATTGATTCGGTTTTTTTCATAGTTAAATAATTAATTTGACCAAGGCAGGCTATAAGCCGGATTCTGTCCGAGCCCGAAGGCTCTGGACGGCCATTTATCTAGCCCGATTATTGCTAATCGGGTCTGGCGAACTACTTGTCACGGCTAAGCCGTGTTTGTTCTTGCTCCCTGATAGGGTTTGCCGCGACCTAATGTCACCATTAGGCGAGGGTCGTGGACCGACCCACTTTTCACCTTTCACCCTGAAACAGGGCTAGTATTGTCTCTGTGGCACTTTCCCTAAGCTCTAAAGAGCCCGGTGGGCGTTACCCACTATCAGCAGATTCCCGGAAACCGGGAAACGGGAGTCCGGACTTTCCTCCCCGACAAATATCGGAGCGACCGTCCACCTGCCCTAATCATTTTGAGTATAGTATATAAAACGGCAAAAGTCAAAAAAATATATAAAAAATAGGCTAAAATTATGTAAACTTTAGCCTATTTTATCTATTCTATTTTACTCCCTTCATATAAGTCTTTTAAGCCATCAGCGGTAAACGATCCCTGCCAAATTCTAAAGTCATCAATTGTCGTGCCAAAACCATTCATAGCTAAACCATCTATCATTTCATAATTTAACCAAGGCAAGAAAGCGGTATAGAGCACTACTCCGTCCACCGCATAGCTTAATTGATAATTATAAGAATCATAGGTTAGAGCTATATAATGCCAATCATAATCGTTAGGAACGACGGCTTGCAAAGTATTGGCTAGACGATAATCCCGACCCTCCCATTGATAACTGGTATAATCAGAGCCGGTAGACAAACCAAAAACTTTTTGACCGCCGCTTAATAGACTGAACTCGCCGTGAGAGCTAGGTAAAGGATTAATTTTTTGGAACCAAAAATCAAAAGTCAGGTCAGAATAATGGAAAGAAGAATTGAATACCGAGGAAAGGTTCTTTCCCGCTCCGACTTCCAGGCGCACCCCGCCATCGCGATAGCCGGTACGGCTCCAGAGCATTTCAGCTAAATTAATCTGGTTGCTATTAATACTATCTAACGACTCAACGCCTTGTCTTTCATCAAAAGACCAATCCATTATGGGCACTGGTACAGTCGGCGCTTCTCTTTTATCTATCGGGCTAAACGGTAAAGACCGGCCGTATATTCCGGCTATCTCATCGGCCGACAATGCCCTATTCCAAAGAGCCACTTCATCAAGCAACGGGGCGCCATTGCCATCGCTAAGAGAAAAAGTATCATAACTACCCGAAAAAATCACATCAAAAAATCCTTCCCGCACAAATTGGCCATCAATATATAAACGCCAAGTATCCTGAGCGCTATCTATCACCCAAAACATTTGATGCCAAGCATTGTCATTAGGCAGAGTTTGGCCATAAAATCGCTGGCTGCTAGGCAAGCCAGTAATCTCTGTATACAGTGGACTAAAAGACACCGAAACATCGGCGGCTGGATTAATTCGATTATAAAACCTAGCTTTAATCCGTCCTAACTCACTGGTCTGCTGCCAAAAACTTAGAGTCATTTGGCTGATATCTAATTTATCCGCAAAAACAGTTTTAATTTCCGGACCGGGCACTGGCAAATAAAGACCGCAACCAAATAATCCTTTCTGAAAAACCCAATTGCCAGATAAATTGTTATTACCTATACTGTCAGAAAAATTCGCGCCGAAACATTCATCAAAATGCCAAAGATGAATTAAGCCATTGGAATCTTGGGATTGATTGAAGGGCAAATTATCGACATCATTTTCATCGGGTTCTTCTCCGTCTCCCACCAAAACAAAATCAACGCTATTATTTCCAGAATCATAGCCATAGCCGTCTAAGCTATTAGCCATTGATTCCGCAGTGGAAACCGCGCTGGCCTTTCTGGTTAAAATATAATTATCACCAATAGCAGCCGCGGCCGAGCCTTCATAATATAAAGCGCTGGGACCAAAACCGACCAAATCAACCAAGTCCGCGTCATCGGTGCCACTGATAGCATCGGTTCCTAAAAACAAAGAGTAGCCATCGCCGTCCCAAGTAAATCCTGATGTAGCGGCAATCGCTTGGGCTTTAGATTTTAGAACCGCCCCGGCTTCATCTCGCGCTATTAAATAAGTTTGGTGAGAACCGATAATCGTTCCGCCAGGATAAGTGCCATCACTATCATTGCCGATACGCATTATAATACTGGGGTCAGAGCTGGTTTTAGATTTTTCTAAACGATAACCCACCGCCGCTAAATCCACCGCCTCATCATTAGGATTATAAAGCTCAACTGCGTCATCATCACCGGTGGCAAAAATCCGGGCGATCAAAATAGTCGGGATAGCTTCAGGCGTTATGGGGTCAGTGGAGGTGCTTATAGGGTCAGTGGAAGTAGAATTATCATCAGGAGTATTCTCTTCTGAATTGTTATCATCATTCTCTTCTTCATCATTATTATCAACAACTTCTGCTTCGCTAGAAAGCAAAACAAAATCAGCCTGGTTATCATCGCTATCTCTACCCGGCTGATTATTCCCCAACAATTTCCTTTCCAAATAATGATTA
Organism: bacterium; assembly: GCA_035402825.1. Classification (GTDB taxonomy): domain Bacteria; phylum Patescibacteriota; class Patescibacteriia; order Patescibacteriales; family UBA12465; genus DAONDZ01. Next base: position 108,326 of record DAONDZ010000002.1, read on the forward strand.
ACCTCTAGAGCTAGAGTTGGATTAGATTCATAATAAACAGCGTCATCTCCGAAACCAACAAAGTCCTGAATATCTTGATCATCACTGGATGAAATAGCATTAGTTCCTAAATATAAAGTATAGCCGGAATCTCCCCAGGAAAATCCGGAGTTAGAAATTACGGCGTCAGCCTCTGCCCGCAAATCTGCTTCGACTTCTTCGTCCACTAAAAGATAAGTCGTTTGAGCCGCTATCTCCACGCCGCCGGGATAAGTACCATCATTATCATTTCCCAAGCGAACCATAATTGAAGGATCAACGGCGGTCTTGGCTTTTTCTAAACGATAATTCTCCGCGGCCATATCTACCGCTTCATTATTAGGATTATATAACCTAAGCCAATGGCCGCTGCCGCTATGTCCGAAAGAAGCAATAAGCAATTTATGTTTTGGACTATCTTGGTTAACTATGGTTTGATAATTATTAACTACAGCCGGAGAATCTTCTGTTTGATTATTAGTTGCCGAGTTATTAGCCTTAGGAGTTATAATCGCTTTTTTTAAAGCAACCGGAGCAGGATTAACAGTTTTGCTAATCACGGCACTGACCACTTTGTCGGTGGTCGTACTATTTTTAACCGGCGCCGAGCTAGTAGCTTTTTTCCCTTCTTTCTGAGAAGTAGCGGTTGTGGTTTTTTTAGTACTAGCGGTCTTCTTGGTTGAGCTAGCGGCCTTAGTGGTTTTAGTAGTTTTATTCGCCGTAGTCTTGATATTAGTTTTAGCCGCTGAGCTGGTGCTAACCTTAGACTCACTTAAAGCTAATACTTCCTGAGGATGGCTCTTATTGATTCCTAAAAATTCGCCCGCCTGGTGCGCTAACTGTTTTATTGAAGATATGGGGTTATTAATAAAACTCCATCTCAAAATTAAGGAAACCGTCGGGGCGCTACCCCGAATATCGGAATCATTAAAATCACTGGCTAAGGGAATATCAACTTCCACATCCGCTAAAGTCGGCTGCAAAGATTGAGTATAAGGAATAAAAAAATAACGATCACCATGAAATTCTAAACCGGCATCGTATCCCAATAATTCGGGAGCCGGCAATAGCATATTGGATTTTTTGGCTATTTTAGAAAATTCTACATCTTGAGCCAAGCAATCGCCGGTCTTAGAATTATAAACATTTATACCGTCGTAGCCGTCAGGAGTGATATCAATGGCATATTTTAGAGGATCATAAACTAATTCCTTGAGGTTATAAGGATTATTGATTCCTGCGCTCTCATAAAGTTTTTCTGTAAAACCGACACAAGTCCAATCACCGCTCTCCGGTCCTTTTTGTTTTTTAAAATCATAATCATAGCCTAAACTTTTTTGCGCCAATATTTTGGCCAGCTCGGCCACCTTTTGTCTTTCCAATTCCGACAATCCTTTAGGAATTTTAGCGGCAATTAATTCTTCGCCATTTCTGGTATTGATAAAATATTTAGCCGGCGTTAATTGCAAACCATTAGCCAAAGCCTCGGCTATATATTCCTCGCCATTAAAATTGCCGACATAAATAGCAGCGTGGCCGGTATAAAGAGCATTAACCTTGCCCTTCTTAGCGGTGATAAGCTCGTTTTGATTATACCCATAAGCTAGACCATCATTAGAGGTTCGATACAGCAAGGTTCCCAGCGGCATAGCTCGAGCTAAGTTGGGTTGCCAAAAAAATAAAGCTATGGCAATTAAAAGAAAACAAAAAACAATTTTTTTATTCATAAAAATAATAAATTAATTATTCTAAACTTTGCGCGGCAATACTATTCTCACTATATTCTTGCCACTCCGCTGCGCTCACGACCGGGCGCAACCCTTCGGCGATATCCAAAATGTCAGCCAGAAAAGTACGGGTAAACTTATCTACCGCCTTGTCAGAAAATATTTCCGTTAATCCTGATCGCACATTTTCAACGGTTAAATAATCGGACAATAAAAAGACCACGGTTTTTTTCAGATAAATATCAGCGGACGGCTGGCGCAAAAAATCCAGAAACTTTAATAAGCGATCGCCAGCCAGAACATCAGATTGTCCTCCCATTCCGCTTAAAGCGATTAAAGCCTGCTCTTTAATTTTTAAACTGGGATCAATTTGCCAAAGCTGAAAATAGAAATCAATCTGAGAAGGATTAGGGTTTTGAGATAAGAGCTGCAGCGCTTCATAACGCTCAGAAATAATATTATTTTGGTCAGCAATAAATGCCATCAGCTCTTTCTCTAAACCGCCATCTAAATATTCTAACTTTTTACTAAGCCTCATTCTTTCCAACACTCCTCCGTCCGCAGTCGTTAAATAATCATTTAATTTTTTTGGCCAGGAGCCGACCGGATACTCCTCTGCCCATAACTCGGCTAACTCCAATCGCAAACATTCATTTTCATTTTCATTAATCAAGCGAGACACTGTATCCTCCTGCCAGCGCGGTTCTCGCCAAGCAGTCACTATGATTTGCCGATATCTTTCTCTCTCCAAAAAACAATCTTCATGGCAGACTGGCTGGTTATAACAAGATAATGCCAGCTTATCGATAGCTAACCGGGTCCGCAAATTGAAAGGAGCTAAAACATACCAATACTTCAACCAAAAACAGAGTAATAAAAAAGCCAATAGCAAACCAGCACCAGAAATAATAACTATCCGCCGCCAGCGTTTTTGTAAACAAAACCACCGGCGACATTTTTTCAATATCTCCTTCATAATTTATAGAGGCCGCCAAGGCGCGCAACTTAGCTCAGCCGATTATCTCAGCCCAGAGAACTGATAGCTCTATTATAGCCGGTGACTAATTAAAAACCGCTAAAAAAGTTGTAGCCAAAATATGAAAAAATATTCCTAAAAAATCCAATAAAATCAAAAAATACTCATTTTATCAATTGAGCCTCAAAAACAACTGGGGAAAATTGCCCCACCGAATTTTTTCTGCTATAATAGACTTAGGTATTTGTCGATTATATCCTCATCGGCTACAGGTACCTAAAGCCGAGCAGATACTAAACAAAAAACACTCTCCGACGGGAAAGTGTTTTTTGTATATAAGCGATAATTAAAATTATTTAGCCAAAACTTCATTTAACTTTTCTGCCGCTTCATTATTTCCCTTTTTTGCCTGATCAGCCGCGGCTTGCTTGATTAAATCATCGTAAGATAAATACTTGGCCTTGCCGGACAAAGCGCATTGAGCGGCGAAATCATAAGCTAAATCATATTTTTCAAAAAAGAAATAGGTGTTAGCGAACTGGCAATTAACTTCCTGATTATCAGGTTTCAACTCTTTAATTTTATTTAAAGAAGCGATTACCTCCTCTTCTTCAGCACGAGTTAAATAAACATCGGCCCGAGTGAAATAAAGCGGATAGCGCTTAGGGCTGGAAGCGATGGCTTGCTCAATAGCGCCCACAGCGATAGCCGAATATTTATTTAACTTTTCTAAATCACGAAAATTGTAACGCGCCGCTAAATTAGCAATTCTTGCTAATTGACTGTTCATCATGCTGTCATAAGGATTATAAGCCACGTTCTCTTGGCCGAAAGTCACGGCCATGTCCAAAACCTTGATAGCCGTCTTCTGATCCAGATAAGACAAGTATTGCGAGTTGCCGGCGATTAAATTAACCAGTGTAGCGCGACTGTCCCGATTGTAGGGCGCTAAATTAACCGCTCGCTCGTAATAATCCATACCCTGAATAGCTTCTCCTTCGCTAATCGCGGCATATCCTTTAAGCGTCAGACTGAACATCTTAAATCCCTGAACATTCAAACACCAAATTGAGGCGATGAAAAATAAAGCTAGAACGCCGCCTAACAAATATTCCTTCCAACCGGAAAACCGGACTTCATCTTTAGGCTGTTGCGAATAATCCTGACTGTAAAAATAAGCCATGCCGAGTAGAGCAAAAAACATGATATAGGTGACTAAAGCATCAAAGAGAGCTAAGTTCTGAACAAAGTAAGCGATGATAATAGCGCAAAAAATTGATAGCTCACCGGATTTAATCTTCTTTTTTTGATAAGCTTTCACCAAATAATATCCTAGAGCCACAAAAATAGACAGATAGGCCAACAAACCTAAAGTGCCGGTAGTGGAAATTATATCCACCAAATTATTATGCGCCCGATCAAAATAAGTTTCATTGGGAGAATAATCCAAAAAGCGCGGTTCAAAATAATAATCAAAAATGAAAGCATAATTGCCATGCCCTACTCCCAGAAGCGGATGATCTTTGAAATCCAAGTAAGCGGCGTGCCAAGAAATTAAACGAGTATTCCAAGTCGGATTGGAAGCTGAAAAATCCTTGAGAGCTAACCCTAAGCTGCTATTTTTCAACAGCGCTGAATTGCGGCCGAAAAATAAAGCAGCCACTATCACCACCAGAGCAATAACGGAAGCTATTCCTAAACGTCGCTGAGCTTTCTGCGGCGACAAAAATGACCACAACAAAATACCGCCAACTATTCCCGCCGCCAAACCCACATAGGCGCCGGAAATATTAGCCCGAATCAATCCATAGAATAAGAAAGGTATAGCCACCAAATAAAGCCAGTTATAATTTTCTTTCAAAGCTTTTAAATTTTTAAAAGCCAGCGGCTTCAAGCGATAGATAGCAAAGCCGAGAGCAAAAAGCATCAAGGCGCCGACATAGGCGGCGTTTCCCAAGAAACTGGCCGGATAATTCTGCTTGAGACCATAAAGCACCACAATTACCGAAACCGCGATACTCACATCCAAAAAGCGCAACCAATCTTTCTTCTCGCGCCAAGCAGTAATAATAATTAAGTAAAACAAGAAGAAATGAAATAAATGGAACCACCCCAGCATCCTTTCGGCATTGCCAAAAAAGCTCAAATTAAAATCTACTCCGATGAGACAAGAAATGAGCATGAAACCGAAATAAGCCAAAAGACCAAGAGTGATCCAAGAACGACTGGGGCGATAATTAGGATATTTAAGGACTAAAAGCAACCAGAAAAGAGTCAAAACCTCTATTAAGATATTAAACACCAGCTGCTTGGAAGTAATATAAGGGAACAAAAGTGCTGGAAATACCAATAATAGACAAAAAGGAGCCAAACAAGCCCCCCATTTTAAGATGTTCAAATAAGTCTTAGAGGTCATAGACAAAGTTATAATTTTAAGTTAAATTTGCTATAATAATTATATGCTAAAAACTAAAATAAAACAAACCATTTTAGTCCTAGGAGATCTCGGCGTTTTAGCCTTTTCCCTCTATTTGACCCTCATTGTTCGCTATCAATCCTGGCCGTCTTTTGAACGTTGGCATGAGAACAGCGAGGCATTCTTGCCGGTCTTTGCCACTTGGCTAATAGTCTTTTATATCAACAGTCTCTATCAGCTGAAATCTTTCGCTCACCGCGGCCGCTGGCTGGAATCATTTTTCAAATCCACTTTAATCAGCTTCATCGTTTCCATTCTTTTTTTCTACCTCTTCCCTTTCACCTCGCTTTCACCGCGGGTTACTTTAATCATTTTCGTCTTCATATTCACTCTGGCTGATTTAGGTTGGCGCTATATGGCCAGCGATTGGCTAAAAAATCGTTTACCTAAAAATAATCTAGCTATCGTTGGCTATAATCAGATGATTGCCGAACTGGCTCGAGAGATTAAGAATAACCCTCACTTAGGCTACGACCTAAAATTCATTATTGCCGAAGACGAAATAGCTCAGGCTGCCCGAAACGACGGACTCTTAGTCTTCTCCGCCGATGACAATTTGGAAGAATTAGCCTCAAAGCATAAGATTAATATTATCGTCCTAGAAAAAGATATTAAAACCCACACTGAGCTGCACAAAAAATTATTTAACTGTTTGCCCTTAGGCATCACCTATATTTCTTTAGCCAGTTTTTTTGAATACTTAACCGGCCGAGTTCCGCTAGACATCATCAATCGCGGCTGGTTTTTAGAGAACCTCAATTTGGCCGATAAAAAACTTTTTGAAAGAGCTAAACGCGTTTCCGATTTGTCTTTAGCCTTATTCATGCTCGTAATCACCGCCGCCTTTTGGCCGCTCATCGCCTTGAGCATCAAACTGGAAAGCCGCGGACCGGTTTTTTTCAAGCAAATGAGATTGGGAAAAAATAATATCCCTTTTGTGATGTATAAGTTCCGCACTATGAAGATTGAAAATAATAGTTTTTCTCCCACCGCCGAAGCGGATAAAAGAATCACTAAGATCGGCAACTTTTTGCGTAAATCCAGAATTGACGAGTTGCCCCAAATTATCAATATCATAAAAAGCGAGATGAGCCTAGTCGGACCCCGTCCCGAGCGGCCAGAACTGATCGCCGAGCTAGACCGGACTATACCATTTTTTAGCATCCGCACCTTGGTTAAACCGGGATTGTCCGGCTGGGATCAAATTTCCGGCGAATATCATTCCCCCGACCCGGCCGATGCCTATAAAAAACTACAGCATGATTTATACTACATCAAAAACCGGACCGTCTATTTAGATTGGACTATAGTGCTCAAAACCATTAAGACCACTCTGACCTATAAAGGCCGATAACTATGGCCAATTCCTCTCCTAAAATTTCCGTAATCATCCCCAACCTAAACGGCGCCGATTTTTTAAAAAATTGCCTGCCCAGCTTAAAAGCGCAAAGCGAACCTGATTTTGAGTTAATACTGGTGGATAATAATTCTATCGATGACTCCAGAGGAATAACCAGAAACTATTTTCCCACCGCCCAAATAATTAAAAACGAAAAAAATGAAGGTTTCAGCCGAGCCGTAAATATGGGCATCGCCGCGGCTAATAGCGAGTACATCTTTCTGCTCAACAATGACACCGCTCTAGATAGACATTGCTTGGAAAGAATTATTCAATTCTTAGAGCAAAATAATCAAGTTCATTTTGGTGCCACCAAAATGCTTTACTATCACGATCACCGAATAATTAATAATACTGGCGATACTTTTTCCATCTACGGCGCCGCCAATCGACGCGGCAACGGAGAAATAGACCGCGGCCAATATGAAAAGATAGAAAAGATTACCGGGGCTTGCGCCGGCGCGGCCTTCTATCGCCGCTCGCTATTAGAAGAATTGGGCGGTTTTGACGAAGATTTCTTTGCTTATTTAGAAGACGTGGACTTAAGCCTCCGCGCTCAAGCCCTGGGCTATGAATGCTGGTATTTGCCCGAAGCAATAGTCTATCACGTAGACGGCGGCACTAGTCAAAAATTCAAGAACTTCTCTTTTTTCTTAGTAACCAGAAATAGCTTATACACTGTCTTGAAAAACTTCCCAACCGGCCTATTAATCACCTCTCTGCCCTTTTTGTTGCTCTCTCAAGGTAGAAACATCATTAACGGCTTTCGTTTTCATTGCCTTAAATCAGTTATCCGGGTTTACTTGGACTTGGGGAAAAATTTTCGGAAGCTATATAGAAAAAGAAGGCAAATCCAAAAAAACAGAAAAGTCAGCTGCCGCTATATGAGAAAGATTATTTCTAAAAAAATGAGTTTTGATTTAAAAAAATTATTCTATGTTTTTCTCCCTCGTCATCGTTAACTACCGGACCTATAATCTAACCAGAAATTGCCTGCAGTCTTTTTTTGATCATTGCCCTACGGCTAATTTTGAAATTATCCTGGTAGATAACGCTTCCGGCGATCAGAGTATAGAAAAAATCGCGGCGGAGTTTGGGGAAAAAATAAAAATCATCAAAAACCAAACTAACCTCGGATTCGGTCCGGCCAATAATCAAGGGGCCAAAATTGCCCGAGGTGATTGGTTGTTTTTCGTTAACAGCGACACCATAATAGAAAATGATATCTTAAGCTCTTTAGAAAAATTCATTGCTCAACACCCCCGTTCAGCCATCATTGCCCCACGTCTCTTGGACAGTCAAAAGATACCCCAAGCCGCCGCTTTTGGAAAAATGCCGACTTTGAGCCAAATAATAAAAAAGAATGTGCAGCCAAAATTAAAACTAAAGCCGGAAGAAATTGACTGGGTCAGCGGCGCGGCGCTGCTTATCAAAAAAACCGTGTTTGATGAGGTTAAAGGCTGGGATGAAAAATTCTTCATGTATCTGGAAGACACCGACCTTTGTTGGCGAGTTAAAAAATTAGGCTACGCTGTCAGTCTTTGTCCGGAAGCGACGATAATTCATTTCGGCGGTCAGAGTTTTTCCGATAATAAAATAAAAAGGAAATATTATTTCCTTTCCCAAAACTATTTTTTCCGCAAGCACTACGGCCGATTAACCGAGCTGCTAATGAGAGTCATTCGCCTTCCCTATAAACTTTGGGTGCTTAGATAATAGCATCCCTACAAAATTGCTTCGTTGACATAATTGAAATATTGGAGTATTATGTAGATATAAAGTCTCCTGTGCCTGCCCCTTCGGGGGCAGTGTACAGGATTTTTTTTATCCATTCCATTAATACCATTGATAAATATGAACAAAAAAGAAAGAATTCAAATATTTATTGATGGGGGCAACTTTCATCATTTAGCTTTAAAGAAGCTCAATATTAAAGAGCTAAACTTTTCTTTTAAAAATTTTACTAATTTTCTAGCCGGAGATAGAGAAATAACAGAAATGGGCAAAAGATTTTATATTGGAACTGTTAGAGAAAAAGAAGGAGATAAGCATAGTAAAATGGCCATGGCTGAACAAACCTCATTATTTTCTATATTAAAAAAAGAAAACTGGCAAATTAAAACCAGCAAGCTCAGAGACCGACTAGAAAAACTAATTATAGACGAGCGCACCGTTGATTGTGAGAAAATATTAAAAAAAGGTATACACTGTATAGAATTTAACCGCCAGAGAGAAAAAGGTATTGACGTTAAAATAGCCACCGATCTTATAATCGGCGCTATGGATGATAAATATGATACAGCTGTCTTAGTTAGCTCTGACACCGACCTTATTCCGGCTATTGATATTGTGATTAAACGCTTCAAAAAGAAAATAGAATATATTGGCTTTTCTATTATCAATAAAAATAATCAAAATGAAAATATTAAGCCTTCGCGGGGCTTAATACAAAAAACAAGCTTTAAAAAAATTCTTGAAAAATCAGATATACTTTTATTCGCAAACTCCTAAGATAGCACCATATTAATTTAAACTAGCTTTCAGCTTCTCTAAAAATTGTTCTAAGCGGTAATTAACCAAAAATCTCTCTTTGGCTCCCACCCCCAACCTTTCTCTTAGGTGATCATCGGTCAATAATAGATTAATAGCTCGATGCAAGGCATCAGCATCTCGAGGCGCCACCGTTAAGCCGCTAACTCCATCTAGGCTCACCTCAGACACTCCGGTATTTAATTCGGTATTAATCACCGGCCGGCCATAAGCCAAAGCGCTCAATTGTACTAAACCGAATGCTTCCGAGGGAGCGCAAGAAGGCAAAACTAAAAAATCACTGGCTAAATAATAAGGACGCAAATCAGCTACCCACGGCACAAAAACTATCTTCTCTGCCAAGCCTAATTCCCGGGCTTGTTTTTTTAATTGTTTTTCTAGAAAACCGGAGCCGACGATAATTAATTTAGCTGCAACGTTCTGCCAGGCGGAAATTAAATAAGAAAAACCTTTGTAGTAGACTAAACGCCCCACAGCCAAAGCAAAGCGGCCATGAACATTGCGTAAATCATCGGCTTGTTTTTGTAGTTCAGCGCTCAGCGCATATTCTGATTTTTCCAAACCGAAAGGCAGTACTTGGCATTTATCTTTAACCGCCAACAACCATTTAGAATTATCTATCATCCGCTGCGAAGAAACAAAAACCATCTTCGCCCGGCGCAAATTAGCTTTGACCAAAGGAGATAGAATTAACGCTCCCAGTTTTTGTCGGACAATATCGCTGTGGTAGTAAATAAATAGTGGTTTTTGCCGAGCAAAAAGCCAAACGGCCAAAGAGCCCAAAGGAAAAGGCTCATGCAAAAAAACCGCATCATATGATTTCACCAATTTTTTAAACCACCAAAAGAAGTCTCCGGAAACCGGCAAACTCCATATTTTCCCCCAGCTCCTGGCCAAAAACACCCGGGCCGGCCCATCAGTCCTTTCCTGCCGCCTACAGCCCTCATTACAAGCCAAAACATCAATTCCCAGGCCGATAGCCATTTGCCTAACTATCGTCTCTATACCGCCAATATGAGGCCAATAGGCCTTATTCAATTGAATGATTTTCATAGGTTTTTGGTAAAGACAAAGAGCAGGGTTTGGGCATTAGCCATGAACTCCGGGGTTATCCGGCCGCGGCTGTCTTGATAGAAAAAGTCTAGTTTCCCCTGTTCGCGCAAGAAAGAAAAATCTGATTCTTGCAACGAGAATTTGCGGTGATGACGATTATGGCCAGAGGCTTCTAAATAAGGCACGCTGGCTATTAACTGACGGCGGGAAAAAGATACTAATTTTTCCACTACCATTTTCAAATCTTCATCCAAGTGTTCAATAGTTTCAAATGATACCACCACGTCAGCTTGAACCGAATTAGCCAACAATCCGGTATTAACAAAACTAATATTTTTATTCTTTTGATATTTCTTGATCGCGAATTCAATTGCCGGAGCAAAAATATCCACGCCGGTAGCGCGGCGACAATTTTGAGACAAAAAGAAAGTGCCGTACCCCGTACCGCAGGCAATATCTAAAATCTCATCGGTGGTCCGAACAAACTTCGCCGCAAAAGCATAGCGCTCAGTGCTGCTCACATCTTTTAACCAAAACTTTTTAAAAATATTCGGATCAAAACGCTCGCCGTCGTTAAGCAGCTTATCGGTCAACAAATTAAAAACCTTATAGCGAATGAAGCTCAAGATCAGCAGCGGATTTTTTAATCCTTTAATTAATCTTTTTTTAAATTTTTTCATAACATCATATTATTAATCTCCCGCCAGCTATTAAAAACCTCTCTAGCTTCCACCGCTAACATATTAGGACAAGGAGACAAATGGCAATATTGCCCGGCGCAAACATGAGCTGTCTTATAGACTAACACTGTTCTCTGCCCTTCAATGCCAAATCTTTCCACTCCGCTCCAAGGGTTAAAAATACAAACCGCGGGAATATTCAAAGCGCCGGCTAATCTGGCCGGGGCGCTGTCGTTGCCGACGAAAGAATGGGCTTGAGACAGGAGGTAATAGAACTCGCGGAAATTAAATTGCCCGGAGATGTCTATAATTCTAGGCAATAGCTCTGGAGACAATAATTTTTTAAACTCAATAACTCTGCCCTCCTCTGTCTCGTCGCCAAAAATAATAATTTTAAAATCAGTACCGGCTTTCAATATCAACTCCGCTAATTCCGCAAATTTTTCTATGCTCCAAAGACGATAGCTGCGGCCAGCCCCCAAATGAAAAACTACCAGACGATTAGCCGCTAAAGAAGACGACCAATCATTCACTCGGGCTTTCTCGGCTAAATTAGGATAGAGCCGGGGAAAAACATCATTAACCGGCAAAGACAAAGCGGTTAATAATGATAAGTATATTCGCGCTTGTTTCCCTGACAAATTATATTGAGTTTTATGAGTCAAAAGAAAACTAAATACTTTCCAAGAAAAACCCACCCTAATTTTCACTTTAGCCCGATAGAGGGCCAAGACATTTAAAGGGCTGCCCTGCAAATCAACACCCATATCGGGTTGTTCTGACTCTATTAAACGAGCCAAAAGATCAATAGCCCGCCCGGAGAAAAACCCTTTTATTCCTCCATGAACATCAGGCAAATTATCCACCACCACTAAGCGATCAATATCTGGATTGTTTTCCAATACCTCCTTATTCCAAGGAGCGGCCAGAACCACTATTTTGGCGTCGGGAAAATTTTGGCGCAAGCCGGAGATAACTGGCAAAGACAAAAAGGTGTCTCCCAGACGATCAAATTTTAAAACCACTATCTTGTTTATCTCCCCAATTTCCCGGGCTTTAAAATGAAAAAAAATGGACCCGAAAAAATCCATTAAACTGGCTATTAGTCTCATTTTTTTGTCCCGGTAGTCTTTCATATCTAATATGATAATAAGGCAAAAGGGCTAAAAAATCAACAGCCGGCCAATTTATTTGCCAAAACAAAACAGGGTGGGAAAATCCCACCCTGTTTTTAACTGTATCTAGATTAATCTAGCTAATAACTAGCGAGACATGCTCCAAACATCAATCGGCCAATTGGACATCAAGTAACCGTTGATCCATTCGACAGAGGTGACAGCATAGGTGTCAGCAGAGTCGTCAGACCACAAGAACTTGTTGTTGACATCGGCAGCAGCGTTAGCTCCGGTTTCGGTAACACCAGATAAAGCAGCGGTGTCAACAGACAAAACGGTTTCAAGAGAATCGCCAGCTACTGAACCAGCTACAGTACCTCTGATTTCAAAGGTTCTGGTCTGACCAGCGCCAATGCGGACCAACTTAGCGTTATCAATCACAATGATAGCGTCCTCGTTGACACCAACGGCGTTCAATAGAACGTTAGAACCGCCAGTAACATCATACAAGTACACAGTGCCAGCGCTGACAACGGTAGCATTGGTAGCAGTTACAGTCGGGGTAACAGCTTCTAAGATGACATCATCGTTAGTAGCAGTCACGCTGAATTTGCCCAAAACCTTGGTGGCGTTAGACAAAATGGTGCTGGAAAGAGCAGAGACGGTAACTACCGGCTTAGACTTTCTTACCACCATAGTGTTGCCAACAGCGGCGTTAGCGGCATCATCAGTGACACTGGAAGCCTGACCAACAGCGTGGAACTTACCAGCGGTAGTTTCCAAGGAGAAAGTCAAAGGATCGCCAGAATCAGCACCGATACCAGCAGTACCATTGGTAGCAGAAGTTCTTTCGCCAATTGCATTCAATTTAGCTTTAACTACAACCACCTTATCCACTAACTTCTGAACAGCAATGTTCAAGCCAGTGAAAGCGGCTTCGCCGGCGCTATCCAAACCAACTCCACCGCTAGACAGTTCAACACCAGCAGTGTCATACAATTTAACGTATTCAACGTTATCATATGAACCAGCTTCGTCAACCTGAATAGTCATCTTGTCGATGATGAAGTTTTCTTTGGCAGCAGCCAAGTTAATGCGGCTAACTTCCTGTTCGGTAGCTAGACCAGCAATTAAGATCTGAGCATCCGGTTTAGCAGCAGCGGCAGAGGTAGTAATGGTACCTTGAGTGGTAACAGTAATAGCCACGGTCGGAGCGGCAGTGCCGTTTAGATCAGTACCGGTAACAGTAACGGTAGCAGTACCGTTAGCGTCATCGGCGGAGATGTCAGCTGCCTGCAAAGTGAAGGAGAAGCTGTCATCGTTACTATCATAAGGAGCGGTGCTGGAAACAACAGCGCGAGCTAAGATAGTTTTGCTGGTACCAGCCGGGATGTTGTAGTAACCGCCGACAAATTTGTTGGAGGTGAATACAGCATGACCGTTGGAATCAACAGCCACCGGACCAGCGATCAAGGTGTCGCCAACATATAGGTTGACTTCCTGGATCAAGTCCTTGGCATAAGTGGTATCTTCAGTATTCAAGACATAAGTGGTATCAGAACCAACAGCGTTCACATCAACCCAAGTATCCAAAGTGATACCGGAAATGCGAACATCATTACCAACACCAGTACCGGTTGAGAAGATCATACCCAAAGCGTCAACAGTGGAACCCTTCACAACAGTGCGAGATTCCGGAGTATTGGCTAAGGAAACGGTCAAAGAAGAGGTCTTGGTGGTGATATTGTTACCAGCTACAGTAGAAGCCGGAACGATATCGGTAATGGCAGTGTCGTTAGAATCCTTAACAGTGAAGTTACCAGCACTGAAATTCAAAGTAGCGCGATAGACAACGTTAGAAGTCTGGTTGCTGTCAATATCGGCAACTACTTTAATATTTCTGGTGGTACCCTTGGAAATGCTGAAATAATCATCAAAGACGAAAGTCAAAGTTGCATTAGGAGCAGTAGCTGCGACCCAACCACTGGCATCAGTGATGGCCTTAGCAGAACCTAAAGTCTGATTGGTATCAGCATCCTTAAGTTTGATGTTCTTAATCAACAAAGTTTCGCCAGAATCCAAGGTGTTATCCTGGTTAAGATCTAAGTAAGTACCATAGTCATCAGTGCCGACAGTCTGTTCAGTAGTAGCCAAAGATAAAGTCATCTTTTGGATCTGGACAGTGTCAACATTGGCTTTGATACCAACCTTAGCTAATTCAACATCGGTAGAGTTAACCTTAACATCGCTGGCTGCAGCACTCTTGTTAGAGATAACTATGCCACCGCCCTGAACGGTCAAAGTCTGACCATCGCCGGCAGCGTCCCAAGCGGTTAAGTTGCTAAGATTCATACCGAAATTGTAAGCAGAGCCAGTAACTAAGACATCGGCAGCATTGTTTAAGAAGAAAACAATGGTCTTACCGGCTTCAGTGCTAGCGCTGATATCAGCCTTAACAAAGAAAGTCTTAGCAGAACCGTTAACCAATTTGTAAGGAGTAGCCAAAGTCAAAGTGACATAGCGACCGCTTACAGAATAGGAAACCGGAACTTCGGTAGTGCTCTGATAAAGCTTGAAGTTGCTTAACAAAGCAGTATCGATATTACCATCCTGCTTCAAAGTGATAGCCTTCAAATAACCATCGTCAGTAGCAGTGGTCAAACCGAACTTAGCTACACTGACCATAGTATCACCAATCGAAGGATTGGATAAACCAGAAGTGTAGGCAGTAACAGCGACAGTGCCATTAGAGGTAGAAGACAAGCTCATGATGTTGCCAGTAACCGGGAAAGAACCGGAGATAGCAGCGCCACCAGCAGTAATATCAGAAGCTACGTCGATGGAGAAAGCGTGATTACCAGTCTTGTTGGCACCAATGTTAGCAGCCACAGTCAAAGTCTTAGTGGTGCCAGCCGGGATGACATAATTCAAAGTGTCAAACTCAACTTTATTGGTATCAGAAGAAATGGTACGAGTGTTAGTCAAACGAGCATCGCCGTCGTATAAAGCTACGCCAGTGATGTCGCTATAAGAACCAACGCCCACTCTCTTCAATTTAATGCCAGTCAAAGTGATAGCTCCGTCATTGGAAGCGGTCAAATTGAATTTAGCAAATTCGACGCGAGCGGAATTGCTCGGAACAGTAGCGGAAACCGGAGTGGCAGAAGACAAGGATACGGTTAAACCAGTACCCTGGCCAGGCTGAACACCGCCAGTTAAACCACTCTGAGAAGTTTTTGCGATGCCCTCTTCATAACCAGAAATGCTAGTACCACCAGCAGAAATGGTAGCGGAAAGAGTGATGACATCGGTAGTCTTCAAGCGGTTAGCATTGAAGGCAGCCTCAGAGGAGAATAAACGGAAATTGGTACCATCATAATAATAAATGTTGGAAGAACCAGCATTCTTTACGATAGAGCCAGTCGGAACTTGACCAGTGGTCAAAGCAGTACCGATAGTGTAGTTGGTGAAGAAAGAATCAGCCACGTCAACTACTCTCTGGGCCCAAGTAGCACCAAATAGAGCGATAGCATCAGATTCGCTCTGGATCTTGTGCAAAACGCCGTTCGGGCTCACGGTATAAACGGAAGGATCAGAAGTGATCTTTACCAATTTAGTACCAGGGCGCATAACGATGTTAGCACCTAAAGGATAGCTGGATAATTCAGAAGCGGATACAGTGACCACGCCGCTGAAATCCTTGTACCATGAGAAATAAACGCTCTCATGAGGGAACACATATCTCTTACCGTCAGAACCAAGATAATAAACGGTTGATAAACCGTCCTTCTTGATCAAATCACCAGCCTGGGCAGCAGCCTTAGCGCCGTTGTTTGCAACGCCGCTCATAGCTACTACAGTCAAAGCGATGACTGAGACAGCAAAGATTTTTCGTAATTTAGTCATAATAATTAAGGAATTTGGTCCGAAGAAAAAAGATATAGTAGTTTTTATATAGGAAGATGAATAATTTCTGGAAATTAGTTTTGATTGGCCGACGATGGCTAACCACTTAATAGATCGATCGGAATCCCGCTCCCCCGCACGCTTATGAAAATAAGCGGGGAAAAAATTCATGGGAAAATTTTCGCCCTCCGACGCTGCTTTACATAAGCGCGCGGAGAAAAGCTAAACCGATCTATCGGCAGTCAAACCTTTGCCGGTTATCTAGCCAATCTCTTTCCATTATTCAACTTTCAAAAAACCATCTCTCACTCCGGACGAATTTATGAGCCAGACCTTTTAAGGGGGCTCCCTAAAATCGACCTTTCTAGTCTTGCTAGTCCATGTCGCATCCATCGACATGGTGCCTAACACGGACTGATGACTTCCCTATTAATAAGGAGGTCGTCAGCGCGAACTAGGCGATGATCTAATTGATTTTATATTTTCTTAAAGAACCTTCCGAAGGAGGATTCTTATTTGTCAAAGATAATTATTGAATAGCTGACTTGGCTTCTTCTAATTTATTGACGGCACCTTGATAATCTTTTTCATCAAACAATTTTTGAGCCTCATCTAAGATCTGATTAGCATTCTTAGTTTCCACTACCGGTTCTACAGTGCTAGTTTCCTGACGGACCGCTTCGGTGGTCGGGTCATAGACAGATAAGCCGTTAGCATCCTTGCCGCTATCAGCTGAGACAACAATAGAATCATCGGTCTTAGGCAAACTGTTTTTTAATTTGCCAATTTCTTCCTTAAAGCTGGCGTTCAATTTATTAACCGTGCTGGTATCAGTCTGATTGAATTTCGGATTGGCCATCGTGGTAGCAATCTCCTGAGCATGCTCTTGAGCATATTGCATAGCTAGCTGAGTTTTTTCGGATTCATTGAAGATGAGGTTCAGGTGGGTCTTCTCGCTGATGCTCTTAGCAATATATAAAGAGCTGTTAGGATTCAAAGGTAAGTTGCGGCCATACCATAAGCCGCCGGTCAAGAAAAGAATAATAGCAAAACTAAAGTAAGCGGTTTGCGGGACGGCGGAAAAAACGCTCTTAATGATAATCCAGAAATTCTGCCAAGCGGATAAATCAGCCACGCCGGTATTTTCAATTTGGGATAACAAAATACCCCGCTGGCTAGTTTTCCACTGGCTATCGGGTTTAATGTTTTTTAAATTATTCAATTTTGCGACCAACTCTTTTTCAGTCATAGTTTTAATTAATCGCGGGCTCAATTAATTCACGTAAAGCTTTTAAGGCTCGAAAAATTAATACTCTGATATTCCCCTTGGTCTTACCGGTGATTTCAGAAATTTCTTCCAAACTCAATTCGTTGACGAAGCGCATAATCAGCACTTCACGATATTCAATTTTTAACTCCGGTAATTTTTTTCTGATTAACTCCAAATCGGAGTTAACACTAATCTGGCTCATCACATCTTGGTTCTCATCAATCACATCAATTTTCTTTTCTTCATTGTCCAAAGAAATGTGCGGTTTGCTCTGACGATAATAATCAACGATGGTAGTGCGAGCAATCTTGTAAAGTAAAGCGCGTAAGGT
Organism: bacterium; assembly: GCA_035402825.1. Classification (GTDB taxonomy): domain Bacteria; phylum Patescibacteriota; class Patescibacteriia; order Patescibacteriales; family UBA12465; genus DAONDZ01. Next base: position 125,827 of record DAONDZ010000002.1, read on the forward strand.
CTTGCTGTCTTTCAAAGAATTGCTCTTGATATAATCCCAAGTTTTTAAAAAAATAATGGAGGTTAAATCGTTGGCTTCCTCCTGATTTCCAACCTTGAAATAAACGAAACGATGGATGTCGTCCACATACAAATCATAAGCCTGGACGAAGGCATCCTTGTCTTTTTTTTTCAAGCGAGAAAATAAACTATGTTCTTTAAATTTTTGAACCGGACTGATATAAGACATCTATTTTCCAATTAATAATTCGTTAATAACGGCGTTTTGTTACAGTAGCCATTCTAGCAACTAACCGAAGGCAAATCAAGCCTCAAAACAGCCCTAAAAGGCAGGATTAATTTGACTAAAAATAAAACTATGGTACAATCTAAATATCCACTTTAAGTCCACTAATTAGTGGACTTATCTCCTAAAAAACTGAAATACCAAAATAAAGCAAAAAACTTAAGTCCACTAATTTGTAGACTTAAAAATAAAGTCAAAATATTACCAATTATTAGTACGCTAAACCACTCCTGATCAATCATAAAAAATAACTGGGGATAACTACTATGGAAGAAGCCAAAATAAAAAAAATAAGACCCGTCAAAGCTGAACCTCTCTGGCTTTCGGTTTCCGAATCAGCCAAGTTCGGCGGGGTACAAACTAAGACTATCCGCCGGGCTCTCAAGCAGGATTTAAAGTTCAAGGTCAAAGGCAACCGCTACCTAGTGGACTGCTCTTCCCTAATAGCCTTTCTCCATCGCAATACCAAACTAAAAAACAAGCTGCACACCCTGGGTGTCGGCCTCTATGTCAAGGAATGGCGAGACACTCCCAAAGAAAAAAAAGAGAGCAAAGAGACAACGGAAAAAAAATAAAAAATCCTCGGGACCAACCGGGGATTTTTTGTTACCAAATTTTATCTTTTCTTCAGGATAGAAATGTTAAATTAGATAGGCCGTGGGCCGGGTGACGGTCACAAGTATAAACTCGACACTTATTACTTCGGGGTTCGAATCCCCGCCGGTCCACGGTGGCTAGCTTCAATTGACTTATTCGTTCAGAGGATTATAATATTATCAAGTGTCAAGTTTATACTTCTTGTGTTGACCATCATAAAGCCCCAAAAGGTCTTCCCGTCAGGAAGATTTTTTGTTAATTGACTTATCCTCTCAGAAGATTATAATATTATCAAATGTCAGGTTCGTGCTTGTTATATTAGAACGTCACAAAACCCCCAAAAAGTCTTCCCACCAGGAAGATTTTTTGTTGAGGAAATTTTATCTTTTCTTCAGGATGGAAATGTTAGACTAAGCAAGCTGTGGGCCGGGTGATGGTCACAAACGTAAATCTGACATTTGCTGTTTCGGGGTTCGAATCCCCGCCGGTCCACAGCAGCTAGCTTCAATTGACTTATTCGCTCAGAAGATTATAATATTATTAAATGTCAGATTTGCGCTTATTGTGTTGACCATCATAAAGCCCCAAAAAGTCTTCCACTCAGGAAGATTTTTTGTTATAAACTTTTATATTCTCTCGATACCATAAATACTGCGATAACTACTAGCTTCAATTGACTTTTTGTCTAAAAATACTATAATAATTTCAGGTGTTAATTTCTATCAAACTGCTATCAATCACAAAAAATCCCTCTCATCAGGGATTTTTTGTTGAAGAAATAAAAAACGAAGGCCGGATTCCTTGGTCTTCGTTTTTTGTATTGAAGTCGCAAATCTTTTCACTAACTAACAGAAATTACAAGATAGCGTCCTTGGCAGCCTTAGCGACCTTAAATTTAACTACGGTCTTAGCCGGAATCTGGATCTCCGCACCGGTTAACGGATTGCGGCCAGTTCTAGCCTTTCTTTGAATCTTAACTAATTTACCGAAGCCCGGCATTACGAATTCACCATTGGACTTCACTTCTTTATAACCCAACTCCACTACTTGATCCATGAAATTAACAACGTCCTTCTTAGCCAAACCAGTTTTCTCGGCTAAGGCAGTCATTAACTGGGATTTAGTCATTTTTGCCATAATTTTTAGTCCTTCATTATCATGAATCTAATGGCCCAAGATAATGAAAAAATAATTATAGATTAAAATATTTGTTAGATTTCCTAAGTATATTATAGCATTTATCAAAAAACCCCGCAATATCTGGGGGTTTTGAGAGTATCTACTAATATTTTCCTTATATTAGCCAATTATTCTAAAAACAAAATAATGGCGTTTTTAAAGGATTTTGAGAAACAAAGGAATATTAGAAAAAATATTATTCTAAGACGGCCTTAATTCGGCGCACTCCGGAGCTGGAACTTTCTTCTTTGAGTATTTTAAAGTGTCCTAAAGCAGAAATATTTTCTACATGCGGACCGCCGCAAATTTCATAGGAAAAAACTTGATCGCCTTCGCCAATTTTATAGACCTTCACCATTTCACCATATTTAGAATCAAAGACGCCCATCGCTCCTTTTTCCTTGGCTTCGTTCAAAGGCATCTGTTCGCAAATTACCGGCAAAGATTTCTGGATCTCGGAGTTAACCATATCCTCAACTTTCTTAATTTCTTCGGCCGTCATCTTATCGGGATATGAAAAATCCAAACGCAATCTTTCGGCGGTGATATTGCTGCCTTTTTGGAATACTCCTTCGCCCAGCACTTTACGCAAGGCGGCTAATAATAAATGGGCGGCGGTATGGAGTTTAGTCGTTTCTTCGCTGGCATCAGCTAAACCTCCTTTAAATTTGCCCTGAGAAGCGGTGCGGGATAAGTCCTGGTGCTTAGCAAATTCAGCTTCAAAGGTTTTCCTATCAACAGTATAGCCCTTTTCCCTAGCCAACTCTTCAGTCATCTCCAAGGGAAAACCAAAAGACTGGAATAGTCTAAAAGCCTCTTCCCCGTTGATTTCTTTATTCTCCGGATTTAATTTCGCAAATTCCTTAAGTCCATTTTCAATAGTATGGTTAAACTTCTCTTCCTCTTTATTTAATTGAGAAATAATAAACTCTTTGTTTCTTTCTAGCTCGGTATAAATATGGCCATAATCGGCAATAACTATGGCGGCGATTTGACTGATCCAAGCGTTGGACTCAATGCCTAATTGCCGGCCTTGGCGCATAGCGCGTCTAATTAAACGGCGAACGATATAGCCCTGGTCAGTATTAGAAGGAGAAATGCCTTTATCATCGCCGATAATGAAAGTAGCGGCTTTTAAATGATCGGCGATAATCCGCATCAATCTTTGGTTGCCGTCATAGGTCTTTCCGGATAATTCCTCAATTTTCTTAATCAAATTGCTAAAAGTATCAGCTAAATAGTTGTCAGCCAGACCATTCATAATGGCGGTCATTCTCTCTAACCCCAAGCCGGTATCTACATTCTTTTGAGCTAAAGGCACAAAATGACCATCAGCCTGTTTGTTGTATTCCATGAAAACATTGTTCCAGATTTCCACCCAACTGGCATGATCGTCGTTAAATGACTCCGGAATACTATCTTTATCTCCGGTCCAATAGAAAATCTCCGTGTCCGGACCACATGGACCAGTTTGCCCAGCCGGCCCCCACCAATTGTTCTTTTTAGGAAGCTTGGCAATTCTGGCCGCTGGTATGCCCAATTTCACCCAAAAATCAAATGATTCCTGGTCAAAAGGAGCATCATCGTCGCCCTGAAAAACTGAAACAGCCAAACGACTGATATCCAAACCCAGCCACTGTGGCGAGGTCAAAAATTCAAAGCTCATTTTAATAGATTCTTCCTTGAAATAGTCTCCCAGGCTCCAATTTCCCATCATTTCAAAGAAAGTATGATGGGTAGCGTCGCCCACCTCATCAATATCATCAGTTCTGATACACTTTTGAGCGCTCACCAACCTCGCCCCGGCGGCATGATTTTCTCCCATTAAATAAGGCACCAAAGGATGCATACCGGCCGTGGTGAACAAAACGGTCGGGTCGTTTTCGGGCAACAAAGAAGCGCTGGCAATAACAGTATGGCCTCGCTCTATAAAGAAATCTAAGTATTTTTGTCTTAATTCGGCACTAGTCATAGGATAATATTAAAGCTTTAAAATAGTTCTGTAAAGCCCTATTTAATGGATATTAGAATCGCTCCGGAGACCATAAAAAGTACTCCGATGAGAGCCCGCAAGCTAAATTGCTCCCCCAAAAATAACAAGGCCATTACAAAAACAAACACCAAACTCAAGCGATCAATAGCCACTACCGGCGTTGCTTGGCCGTTTTTTAGAGCAAAAAAGTAAAATAGCCAGGATAAAGCGCCAAAAACACCGGCCAAAGCTATAAGCAGCCAATCTTTTCCGGCTAAAGAACCCCAGGAAAAATTATGAAACTTCTTCAAAAACAAGCTCACTATCACCAAAAACCCGGCCATAATAATGGAGCGGATGGTGGTGGCCAAGGTAGAATCAATATTTTTTAACCCAATTTTTCCCACAATCGCCACACCGGCGGCAAAGATAGCGGAGAGAAAGGCATATAATAGCCACATAAAATTTAAATTAATTTATTCTTGCTAAAATATTATATCATATCTGGATAAATTAGAAACTGTAACTTTCTAGAATTAAGAGCGAATACTAGAATGTAATAATATGCAACAAATAAATCATAAAACTTGCTTGGTACGCGATTACAAGGAAATCACCTGGGGCTCTTTTGCTCCGATGGTCTCTTTTTCGTGCCAGCATGGTTTTATGAATATATCTCCCGCAGTTTAATTATTGTTTAAATATATTGATAATCATCCCGGCCCGAAAAAGGACCGGGATTTTTTATTAGTCATTTAACAACTAAATTAAACGCCATGGCCAAAAAAATTATTCACATCTACTGGGGCTTCACCTTCCTCTTCACCCTTTCTTTGTCCTTCTTTTTCGCCACCTACCAACTTTTCATGGCCAGTCATGGCCTAACCCTCATGGAGATGAGCCTCGTGGCCTTTTCCTATGTCGCCGTCTCCTTCCTCCTAGAAATACCGACTGGTTCTTTCGCCGATATTTTCGGCCGGGGAAAATCAGTCGTTCTGGGTTGCTTCATCACCGCGCTCTCCTTTCTGATTTATTTCTTCGCCCACAGTTTCTGGTTCTTTATTCTGGCTGAAGTGGTGGGCGCCTTCGGCATCACCTTTATCTCCGGCGCCCTAGAGGCTTGGATGGTGGACTCGGTTCAGCATCATGGATATACCGGAGACTTAGAAAAAATTTTTGCCAATGATGGCTTCTTCAGTCTAGCCGGAAAAATGACCGGCAGTTTAAGCGGAGCATTTTTAGGGGAAATAGATTTAAGCCTGCCCTGGATTGGCAGCGCCGTGGGATTATTTATTTTAGGAATATACTGTTTATATAATCTCAAGGACTGCCACTTTGTTCCCCGCCCGCTAGCTCTACGCTGGAATTTCAAACCGATTAGAGAAAATGCGAAAGATAGCTGGCGCTATGGTGTCAAACATCGTTCGGTTTTCTACATCATCATCTTTGGCGCCATTCTTTTGGCTAGTCTAGAAACCGTCAACAAACAATGGACCTTGTTGTTTTCCGACTATGGGTTAAGCGTCAAGGACATGGGGTTTATCTTCAACGGCATTGCTCTAGCCATCTTCTTGGGCGAGCGACTATCACCCTATCTCAAGAAGCTGATTAAAAAAGAAAAAGATCGCTTGATTTTAAGCCAAGCCGTCACCGGATTGGGAATAATTATCGCCGCCCAGACCATAGGACTGTTTCCTGCTCTCACTGCATTCTTCGTTCATGAAATCGGCCGCGGTCTATTTAGGCCCCTTAAATCAGCCTATCTCAACAAACGCTTGGAGAGTCAAACTAGAGCTACCGTGCTTTCTTTTGATTCTATGATCGGAAAACTGGGCGGCGGAGTGGGATTAATAGCCAGCGGAGTTCTCTCTCAGACTTTTTCCATTCCCTGCGCCTGGACTATCGCCGGCGCCGTTATTCTCACCGCTATCCCCATTTTTCTAAAATTGAAAAATGGGGACTAAAAAAGGCAACTCAACGCAGTTGCCTTTTTAAAATAGAAAAAATTATTTACAGCTATTCTTCTGACACTGAGCTTTAGCCGCGGCATCCGGGATTTGATTGCAGAGCGCGCAAATATCCATACCTTGAGTCGGATTAACGCCGGCGCCGGTAGCGGACGGAGCGACAGTGGTGGTGGAAACAGCCGGGGTAGGAATTAAGGCTTTAAAGTCTTGGAAGGTAACATCTTGAGGCAAATCAAATTTGGTACTATCTAAACTCCAGCGCTCACAGGCAAAGTTCATTTTTTCTTCCCAATCTAATTTTTGGCTGCTGCTGGAGACACCTTCTTTGGCTTCGGTTAATTTCATCTTGTATCCTTGCGGCATCATATTGGTCCAAGAATAGGAATATTCTTTATCCATAATGCCATAGGCCATGACCTTGGACATCGGACCTTCTTTGGTAGTCATCTCTATTTCAGAGCGAACTTTTTGGTTGCGGCCGTCAATATAGAAAACGCCTTGATACTGACCGTTAGCATCCTCTTTGGAGTATTGGCATTTCACAGCTTCACCGCGGTTCAACAAATCATTTAATGACCCGACAAAGGTTTCGGATACATTAGGAGAAGTGTTCTCTTGAGACTTTTTCTCCTTAGAACCGCACCCAGATAATCCTAAAGCAAATACGAATAATAAGGCCCAAACAAAAGTTTTTTTCATAATAAAAAGGTTAATATTAACCCTTTTATTCTAACAAATATCCAATTAAATGGCAATGAAATAATTATCTTCGACTTGCCAGCCGGAGATTAGATTGGTATAATATTCTTCTTTAAATAACATCAATATTATGGGAAAAGTCATCAGCATCTACGGCCCGGCCGCAGCCGGCAAAACCACTCAAGCGGTAAAAATCAAAGAGAAATATAATCTTTGCCAATTCAGCATGGGCGATACTTTGCGCGATATCATTAATTCCGGCAGTGAATTGGGAAAGAAATTAAAATACCAGGTGGAAAACGGTATTTTGATTGACGATGAATTAATGATCCAGGTTCTGCATGAAGTGCCGGAATTAGCTAAGCAAGGGATAGTTTTTGACGGTTTTCCCCGGATGCTCAGCCAGGCCAAAATGTTGGAGGAAGTATTGCAAGGTAGCGGAGCGCAGCTGGAAAAAGTCTTTTTGCTTAAACTTTCGGAAGATGACGTAATGCGCCGAATCGCTGCCCGCAGCCAGGTAGAGCAAAGAATTGACGATTTAGACCCCAAGGCAGTAGCCAAGAGGATCGCCATTTTCAACCAAGAATCCCAAGGACTCATTGATTTATACCGCCAACAAGGCATTTTAGTGGAAATAGACGGGGCTTTAAGCATTGAGGAGGTCTTTGCTGAAATCTGCCGTCATTTGGATTAAACCACCCTTAGTTGACACTATTATATTTTTCTGATAATCTCTAGGCACTAGATAGATTCGAATCTCTGTGTCTCAAATAAGTGACCTGAAGAAATCGGGTCACTTATTTTTATGAAAAACAATGAAGAAACCAGCGGTTTCGCCGCTTTGGGACTCAGCCCCTATCTCCTGACCGTCTTGGAGAGAATAGGGATAAAAGAGCCCACCCCCATTCAAGCTAAGTCTATCCCGGCCGCTTTAAAAGGCCAGGACCTAATCGGCGTGGCCCAAACCGGCACCGGCAAGACTTTTGCTTTTGGTTTGCCCATGTTGGACCGCCTAGCTATCAGCCACGGCCAAGGGCTAATCCTTTTGCCCACCAGAGAATTAGCGGTGCAGGTAGAAGAAAATCTTAGAGAATTGGGCCGCTCTTCCAATTTGAAAACTGTAGCGCTCATCGGCGGCGAAAACATCATGAAACAGATGATTAAATTGCGCCGCAATCCCCATATCATCGTTGCCACTCCAGGCCGATTAATGGATCACTACAAAAGAAAAACCGTCAAACTAAATGACGTCAGGGTTTTAGTTTTAGACGAAGCTGATATGATGTTTGATTTAGGCTTTCAGCCGCAAGTGGAAGAAATCCTCTCTTTGGTACCAAAGGATCGCCAGACCATGCTTTTCTCTGCCACCATGCCGCCGGAGATAGTTCGCCTAACCGCTAAACACATGAAGCTCCCTATCCACATTGAAGTCGCTCCCCAAGGCAGCGTAGTGGACTTAGTGGATCAAGAAATATATATCGTCAAACGTGAAGACAAAGGCAAATACCTGGAAGAAATATTACACGATCATCAAGGATCCATTCTCATCTTCACCCGCACTAAATACGGCGCCAAGAATCTTTGCAAAGGGTTAGTGGACAGCGGCCACAAAGCGGTTGAAATCCACTCCAATCTTTCTTTCTCTCAACGACGCGAAGCATTAGCCGGATTCAAAGCCCAAAGATATCGCATTCTCATCGGCACCGATGTCGCTTCCCGCGGCATTGATGTAAGCGGTATTGAATTAGTGGTGAACTATGATTTGCCCGATAGCTCCAAGGACTATGTCCACCGCATCGGCCGCACCGGTCGAGCCGGGCAAAAAGGCAAGGCTATTTCTTTAGCCACCCCCAATCAAATGCGGGATATAAAAAATATTGAGCAGTTGATCAATCAAAGCATCGCCACCAAAAAATTCGCGACGGTGGAAAAATCAACTACTAGCTTTTCTCGTCCGCGCAATAATTTTTCCAATCGCAACGGTCAGAAGAAACCCTACCAAAAATTTGGGTCAGCCAAACCCCGATTTGGAGAAAATACTTCTCGCCCTTCCAGAACCGAAAACTCCAATAAACCTTATCAAAAATTTAAAAGCGCTAAACCTTTTGAACAGAAATCTCGATTCGGTGAAACTAGCTCCCGACCGCAATCTGCCGGTGGCTCCCGTCCCTATCAGAAATTTAAAAGCGCCAAGCCTAAATTCGGCGGCAGCGATTTTCAATCCCGACCGGCCAAAAGCGGCTATCCGAAACGCAGTTTCCGGAAGTCATCTTCCCAGGGTGGATTTTCAAAATCAAGAGGATTTCATAAAGCCTAAAATAGACAATTTTAAAAGCCCTTCCGAAAAAGGGCTTTTATGATACGCACAAATTTAGTATTGAAATAATCCAAAGGGCGTTTCCAGCCACACTTTGTTTGGCGCCTTTTCGCTGCCAGAAAAACGGCGGCAATTTCCCAGAGCATAGAGAGACAATTGACATTCGGCCACGGCTTCTTTTACAGCTTGAAAAAAAATTGAGTGTTTTTGGCCGATGATATCAATCCCCACTCCCATGTTGAAACTCTTAAACATATTCTTCCATTCTTCGCCGGTTTCACTTTGAATCACCTTGAAGATGTCGGGAGGAATAGGCATGTTTTTGACATAGGTAACTCCCTTGCCGCCGACATTAACTATTTTAGTAGCTCCGCCGCCGGTGTTCATGGTAATACCATGGAGCATTCCCAGGGCCTGCGCTTCCTTTAAGCGATCAATGATCTTTTTAATCACAATCGCCCATTGACGAGTTGGAGAAAGCAAAGCCCGACTGGCAGTCATATTCCCCGCTCCCAATAATTGGTCATAAAGGAAACGGCCCCGATAGAACCCGCCATCCCTTTTGAGCTGCGGATATTTTTCATCATACTGCGCGCTCATCAAGCAATTACGGGCTAAGGTCAGACCGTTGCTCATAATCCCGGAATTGTCTTCGGTTTCCCAAACAGCCCGGCCATCACTGGCTACACCGAAAACAACATCGCCATTTTGCACATTGCCGGAGATTAAATCTTTCTTGTCAGCCCAGGCAGTGATGGCAATATCAAAGACGCCGGAACGAACCTGGTCGGGCAAGTCAGCGGTTTCTCCTCCCAAAAATTTAATGTTGAAACCATGCGCCTGATATAATTCGCGCAGCTCCAGGAGACGAAAAGCCACCTGCTTCATGATGATTTCCTTCAGGTCTTTGGGAAGATTCAAATTTAGGACATCGGTAATGACCCAAGGACCGGAAACAAATCCGCTGGCCGCAATATCACCAGTGTTCATAGACAGAGCATCATCAGCCATGCCGGCAAAAATAGATTCATCACCGGACTCAAAATAATGCAGCAGCCTCTGAACAAATTTGCTGCCGTCACCATCTTGGTGCTGGGTCAAAACCCGCTCCGAGTTGAAGGGATCGGTAATGATATTTACGAAAGCTTGGGGATACTCATTGTCAATTAACTTGGCAAAGATTTCCCGGACATTGTGTTTGCTGGGGTCTACCCCCAGTTTTTGATACATACTCATGTTTTCCTCCTATTTCAAATTATTACTATTTTTAATGTTCGTCCCAAAATCCTAGATTAATACCCCTATTTTGTCAAATTGATTTAATAACTAAAAACAAAAAACCGGCTATAAAAACGGGTCTTTTTTAAATAATCAAAATAGAAATTAAGGAATTTGGGGTTAAAAAGCAAGACCAATGATATTAACGACATTTTCACCGGTAGCCGGAACAACAGTCTCCAAATTTATAAATTAAAAAGCCCCCGGGAGGAGGCTTTAAAAAAGTTGAGCCAGCAGGAATTAAATATCCAGCTTTTCAATTTCTTTTTGTTGCAACATGTAAATCAGCGGGTTTTTCTGAGCTAAAATATTTAACGCCGCTAACTTGGCATTCTTAGCAGATAGAACCGTCAGCATCGGCACATTACTGGGACAACGCAGACTGCTCCAAACATCGCTGGGCGTGGTATTGGCAGTCACCGGCACGGAAATTACCGGCCAGTTAGTACGGGCGGCCAACATGGGTCCTAAGCCATTGCTCATTCCCACCATAGCGACGATAACGCCGCCTTCCGGGAACTCGGCCAGAATGTTTTCCAGGGTTCGCAAAGATTTAGTCGGAGACTTATGACCGGAACAAACAATGTCCCACAATTCTACACTTTTAATTGATTCACCATCAAATTCCAAGGTAGGATCTTTGTCGGAACCGCGCCAGGTGACAATCGCTTGCCGCGGCAGACGAAAACTGTCGGACATTCTCGCCACCAGTTCATACTTCTCACTGATTTCAGTCAGGCCGGCATTCTGGCGGAAACATTCCTTGGAAACTTCTTCCCAATTACTAGTTCTGAGCCGCCAGCTGTCATTGTCAATGACATCAGCGATGACCAGTTGGTTGGTAGAGTTCCAACCAAACTCAATCTTGAAGTCGACTAAACGACAACCCAATTGAGCCCAGGCTCCTTCCAGAAGCAGAAATGTTTTCCGGGCCAATTCTTCTATCCCTCCCTGACCGTGAATAACTCCCCCCGGACCACCCAGGGATAAGAAGCTTTTAAAATCCACTATCTGGTGTTTTAAATCAGCCTCTGGTTGCCAACTCGGAATTTTGGGATGGAAAAGATTCCAGCTCCCGCCGTTGTCAATAATGAGCGGATCTTCAACCGGAGTCAGACCAACTTCTTTTCCATGAATCGTCCTGATGATACCACCGGTAGTTTTGAGAAATAGCTCAAACATCAAATTATGAAACCGATGCGGCCGCAGGCCGTCAGCTGTTTTCAAATTAGGAAAACGTAGCAAACAGCTACCATCGGCATAGCGGCGGATAACAACCTCCAGGGGAATCATTTGGCACCTTTGGGCCAAAAATTCCGTCTCAGACAGCTGTTTTTCAAAAGCTACCGGGATACCGGCCTCTTTGAGCAGGCGAAAAACATTGCAAGTGGTGGTGGTGGCATGAACTGCCTTGCCTTCCATTTGCTTGGTTAAAGAAGCATCATCACGCTTGGTTAAAGCATCAAGATTTTGCAAAACCACCATCTTGGGGTCTGCAGTAGCAAAGACCGCCTTGGTCTTGCCACGATTGATTTCATTTTCTTTTTCCATCATTACTGGTTTAGTTTAACTTGTGAAAGAATAGAGTTATATTAATAAAAAAGCCCGCTTTAGTCAAGCGGGCAAAGATCTGAATGTTGTTTATAATTTCCCTAAATCCAATTCATCATTTAGTTTAATTTGACTGATAAAATCAGGCATATGGCTGACCATAATTATCGGCCCCTGAAAATTATTAATCGCCTCGGCAATCACTGGAATATGGCGGAAGTTAATATGATTAGTCGGCTCATCTAAAATTAAAAGTCCTGGGCGCATCAATACTAACCGAGCAAAAGATAGCAACCCTTTCTGCCCCTCAGATAATTCTCCCACTTTGTTTTCCATCAAATCTCCAGTAATCAAAAATCCGGCAGCCACAGCCCGCATTTCCTGCTCGCCTAAACCGCTAGCTAAAACGCTCTGCAAAGAATTAAAAACCTTATCATCAAAATTAAGGGTAGAAAAATCTTGACTATAGTACCCCACTACCACATCGGGCATAATCTCCACTCCGTCTTGAGTACCAAAAACTAAAGAGCGCAGCAATGTACTCTTGCCAATACCATTGGGGCCGGTAATTAGCAAACGATCTTTCTTGCCTAAAACTTTATCAATCTTCTTAAATATTGGCTCATGATTTTCTATAAGCCGCACTTGCTGCAATTTGACGATTTCCCCCTTCACTTCTTGATTAGGAATTTGGAACTTGCGGATAGTTTTGTCTTCGCGACGAACATCAACCTTGTTCTCTTCTAAGTCTTCGGTTTCTTCTCTCAATTTCTGAGCTAATTTTCTCATCTTGCCGCCTTTGTTGGCAAAAAAGTTAACCTTCTCTTTGCGATCCTGAATTCTTTTCTCTAGTTGAGCGTTCTTCATGATTTCCCTTTCCACTCGGCGGCCAATTTCTTCCACTACGGAATAATAGTCACCGACATAGAGTTCGGTCTTGTGGGTAAAGACATCTAAGTAGATGACGCCTTCGGTGAAGCAATTCAAAAAATCAGCATCATGGGAAATAACTATCACTGTCTTGTCATACATAATCAAGAAAGTAATCAGATGATCAATCCCCTTTTTGTCCAAATTGTTAGTCGGCTCATCCAAAAGCAAAATATCAGGATCTTGAATTAAGGCATAGGCTAAAAGCAGACGGGCTTGTTGGCCGCCAGAAAGATTGCCCACTATTCTATCCAAAGGAATATCAAAATCAACCGCGTCCATCACTTTGCTAATTCGACTCTTGATGTTTCCCGGGACAACAGAAAATGCCCGAGAAAAATAGTCCTCCACGGTTAAAGTTAAATCTTCACGGGCCACAGTCTGTCGCGCCGTACCGATAGTCGCGCCGTTGGTAATGGATATTCGGCCGCTCTTCGGCTTCAATTCTCCTTTAATCAAATTAAAAATAGTGGACTTGCCGGCGCCGTTTTGACCCATGAGGGTTATCTTTGCTCCCCGGCGAACGCTAAAACTAGCCTCATCTAAAATGGGCTTTTTATAGGCATATTCAAAACTGACTTCATCAAAACGCAAAACTACTTCTTCGGCCATATATTAATCGTTTAATAATACTAAGTTATTATGACAGAATTCAGAAAAAAAGCCACCAAGCTTCATAAAACATTAAAGGCAATAGGCCTTCTGTTTCATAAAGTTGTTGGTGGCATACCCAGTGGAAGTGCAGCTCTTCCTTTCGGGTTAGGGCAAAACCATGAGTTTATTGAGCCATCGCTAACCATTGAAATGGCAGTACCTATGGCGAGGTTAAGCGACTTTTCGCCCAATTTCATGGCAGCCTGAATGGGTTGATATTAACTAATATCCGCGATTATGTCAATACTCTACTTAAATGTTAATTATCGCTACAGCCGTAGCATCATCGTATGACTTAAGACGGGGATACTTTTGGCAACCAAGATCACCTTGTTCTAGTGTCCTGACTTGCTGCAAAATATTTTTTAAACCGCCCTCATGAAAAAGCGAAACGATCTCAGCAAATTTTTCTTTTTCCTCCGGATCTTTCTTGGGGATTAAGAAGCCATCGCTAAAAATCAAAATATATTTAACCCGGTCCAAGCTCTCGGTACCGGACTTGATAAACTTTTCCACTTTAGGATCTCCGTTTATAGCGCCATAATCCATGTTTGCCTTCTGGCGAACTGAAATAATTTGCGGCATCAATTCCTGCCGCAAAGAACCAATTTCTATTTCTCCTAAACTATGGCTATCAACTAATTTTTTAAATAACAAGATAGTCGGCAAATCATGATCGTCATAGTGCAACACTTTAAAAGTCCCGTCATCATAAATAACGACAATAGGAGAATCCGCGACACCCAACCATTCAAAGCTATCAGTTTGCATTTTTATTACCGCAGCGGTAGTGGTCCACAATATTTCTTTCCGTTTTAAATCTATCCCGGCTTTTTCCATAGCGGCTAAAATTCTTCGGTTCGCCTCCAAAGCGCAGGCGCGGAGATCTTTAACCCCGCCTAATTCCAAGAAAGTCTGCTTAGTTATAGCAGAAGCTAAATAACCGCCGGTCTTGCCATTTACATTTTGATATTTATCTAAACCGGTAGCGCCATCAAAAACCCCGAATAGATCATCAGCAATTAAAAAATTGTCTTCATTAATATGACCGGCCGGATTAGGGTCGCTTAAATAATCAAAGGTTCGATCAGAAAGTCTTCTAAAAAGCAGTTGATACTCATCCGAGCGAGGCACTAAATCAGGGCGCTTGGCAGCCACCCATTCTTTAAACTCTGTCAGAGGCAACCATTGCAAGTCTTCCACTTCCTCCTCTTGCTGGCGGAACTCCGAAAGCGGCAAATCAAGTTTCACTAAATAGATATCACTAAATTCATTATCAAAATAAGTATTTTTATTTAAAACATTCATCTTTTTGATGGTCCCCAAAAGCTCTAAGTCAGTCACTGGAACATCTACGCCAATCTCTTCTTTCACCTCCCGCAAAGCCCCTTGAGCAGAATCTTCTCCGCTGGAGATATGGCCGGCAACTGAAATATCCCACATGTCGGGATAGTTTTCTAATTCTTTGGAACGATGCTGCAAAAGAATCTCATTCTGAGAATTGATACACCAAACATGAGCCGTCCGATGCCAAAGCCCTTGGCTGTGAACCTCAACTTTCTTTTTGGCTATACCGGTTATGTTTCCCTCTTCATCCACGATATCAATGAGTTCCATATAGATTTAATTAATATTTTCTATCCCCATTCTATCATTTTGCCGACAAAAAGGTCAAGATGAGAAATATTTTCCCCATTCCCCCTAAAAGAGGTATAATGGAGAAATATAATAACTTAAACCTATGAGAGTCCCCACCCGCAAAAGCAGCCTGAAAAACCCCTATACCAAACCTGACCCCAATTTAACCTGGGATAAGTTTAACGAATTAAAAAATAAGTTAGAAAAGCTGAAAAAAGTCAGCCGCCCCAGAGAAGCCGAGGAAGTGAAACGCCTGGCTCTCATGGGCGACTTTTCTGAAAATGCCGGCTATCAACTGGCCAAAAGCCGGCTCAGAGGTATTAACCAAAGAATCACCGATTTAGAGAACCTATTAACCCGCGCAGAGATAATTTCTTTTGGCGGTAGTAGCGGCCAAGTGGACTTGGGTAACCTAATCACTCTCGTCTCTGGGAATATAGAAAAAAAATATCGTATCCTGGGATCAGCCGAAACCAATCCCGGCAGCGGCGTCATTTCTCATAATTCCCCGCTCGGAGCGGCGCTCATGAGACATGCCGTAGGCGATACTATCACCGTGGAAATCGGAGGAAGGAAAAAGGAATATAAAATAACCAATATTGAATAGCTAGAGAGCGTTTCCTGCCTGATTGACTTGTTGATAATAATATGACAAAATAACAAATCAAATAAATTGTTTCATTAAAAACTAGAGACCCATGAATATTAGAAAATTTAAAGATTACATTGGTTATCAAGAGCCCATGATGTGTATCCAGGGAGATATCTTAGAGACCGAACTGGACGACATCGTCTTCGCCGTTAACTATCCCAACCTGAGTGGAGAATACGACAACACGGGCGGTTTCGCCGGTGAAATCTGCCGCCGTTTTTGGCCGGAGTTAAAAGATATAAAATTTACTGAAGGCGAAGTTATCTCCCACTATGCTCAGGGAAAAAGATTTCATGCCATTGCCGTTCATTCCAACGAACCAAACGGTTGGAAAAATGCCCCGGCCTTAATTGAAAGCTGTCTCAATAAAATAAGAGTCAGCAGCGAAGAAGGCCTGGCCATTGTGTTAATCGGCAGCGGCGCCGCCGGCAAAAAATGGAAAGCCAGCGTGGACAATATCGTGGGGATGTCGCGTTCCTACAAAAATGTTGTCCTGTACATCAAAAACAAAGACTACTACAAGGCTTTGATCCGGGCAGCTATGACCTACGAAAGTATTCCTCTGCATCTGGCTCCTAAAACTCTGAAATATCGCACCAGAGAATTAGCCTCCTAAATTAAGACCAACAAAAAAAGCTGCCCACACCGGCAGCTTTTTCATATCCAAAAAATTTTAAATTAATAGTGATTATTCACCACCATCCCCGGGTTGCTAGCCGTGGAACGGACAGAATCTAAACCTCCCATTTTGGGATTAGTCAAATCAAAAATATATTTAGCATCACCTTGGGTGACATTAGTACAGCCTGAGCTTCGCTGACTGGCAAAATCATCATGCCAATAGGTTCCATGCACCGCGAAGGAACCGCGATAGTACATTACCCAAGGAACATTAGGCAAGTCATAGACATGAGTGGCAATAGGCGGAGCGCCGCGCATCCGGGTGGTTTTCAATTTCAGCCAGACGTTATAGGTCCCCGGCAAGGTCGGAGTGTCCCGACCGCCGGTGGAAATATAGGTGGCTAAAACAATTTGATCATATTTATACAAAGTCAAAACTTTTTTAGAAATACTCACATCCACCCAATAATCTCCGGCCTTCACTTTAGCGGGTACGGCCGCCACTTTTTCCGGAATCGGCTGCGGCGCAGCGCTAACAGCAGCGGCGTTAATATAACCGCCGGGATAACGCCCGCCGTCAATCTTATACCAAATATGTCCGTCAGCTTTTTTCCGTTCTAAAACCTTCACCGTGTTGCCGGCAAATAGCGAGCCTAATTTCTTGGCATCATTTTTGGGCTCCGCTTTCACGGCGGTATAATTTTCATCTACCCTAGCCCAAAAACCCAGGTATTGCCAAGTGCGAGAAACCTCTTGACCTAGATCATCTAAAACCATTTCTCCTTTGGGAATAGCTTGAAGGTCTTGATTAGTGATCCCCAAAGAATATTGGCGCATCAATTCAAAAGCAGCCGCGGCGTCAGGCATATAAAGCAAAGTCTTGTCGCTGGGATTGACGTAATAGGCTTTGCCGACGTCTTCGGTTTTTAGAAGGATAAATCCTTTTAACTTGTCAGGAGTGGAGCTGGCAACTGCCGAAAAATTATCATTAGAAATACCCAAGGAAAGATTACGCATGATATTATAGGCATCCTCCGCGGTACTAAGATAATAGCGATGCAAATCACCGGGATAGACATACCAAGCCTCTCCTTTGTTGTCCACATCTAAAAGTATTTTTCCGCTCAGTTCGCTGGTTAGATTATCAGCCGGATAGGCCAAGGCCGGAGTGGCCAGCCAAAAGCCAATGACGAAAGCGATTATAATTGTTCCCGACTTAAAAAATTTCATAATTATTGGGCCATGAATCCGCCGTCCACATACAAAACGGAACCGGTGGCATATTTAGACTCATCAGAAGCTAGATAAACAGCGGCTAGAGCAATATCTTCCGGGTCTCCCATATGTCCCAAAGGAATAGTGGCCATGAGACCGGCATTAGCCGCGGCATTATCTTGAATCCCCTTAGTCATCGCTGTTTTTATAAACCCCGGAGCAATGGAATTAACCCTGATGCCGTCTTTAGCCAATTCTAGAGCTGCAGTTCTGGTGAGTTGATTGACGCCACCCTTAGAGGCGCAATAGGCGCCAGCAGACTGAAAGCCAACTTGGCCGAGAATGGAGGCGATGTTGATAATGGAACCCTTAATCTTCTTTTCCTTCATATAGGCAGAGGCAGAACGCAGACCATAGAAGACACCGTTTAAATTAATGGACAATACTTTGTTCCAAGTCTCATCGGACAAGCTAGACAATTCTCCGGTCAAACCAACACCGGCGTTGTTGACCATAATATCCAAAGAGCCAAATTGCTCCACCGCATAATCAACCAAAGCTTTGACCTCCTCGGACTTTGAAGTATCGGCTTTAAAATATCGGCTGTTCTCCACCAAGGTGCCGGGATAGGGATTAATATCCGAGAAAACTACTTTAGCTCCTTCGGCTAGAAACATTTCCGCCATGGCTTTTCCCAAGCCGGCAGAGGCTCCGGTGACAATAGCTATTTTTCCTGCTAGACGCATATAGTTTAATTAATTATATAATTATTGACACTCTTTTCTAAAATAGGCCCACTCCTCACAAGTCTTCCCGCTTTTCAAAATACAATTTCCTCCTTGGCTGCCGTCGGGATTGGAAACTATCACTGACTTCCCTCCTTGAGCCACGCAATATGAAGCGGCGGGATTAGCGATGCCCACACTCGGAACAGAAACGGAGACTGAAATAGTTTTCAAAGTTTTGATAATATCCTCCACCTCTTCCCAGCCCAGCTGAAAATCATAGTTATAACGCGGGGCGGTGGCAAAGACATAGCTATTATTCCTGCCTCTTTCCGTGGGACCAAAAGGAGCGGCAGTGGGATAGCCTTCAAAATTATTCTTCTCCCATGTTTGCCATTGAGAGAGCGGATAGATTAATATCGGCAAATCCTCCCGCGGTGTCTCTGTCGTCCACTGCGGATGGCGAAAAACTATTTTGTGACCATATTCTATGACGCTAGAAGAAGCGGCATATCCTTGCCAGCTCAGAGGAAATTCCAAGCTAAAGCCATAGTCTTTGTCCTCATACATTAGGCTAGTGGCCGGGCACGGAGCAAAATCGCAGTTAGCCCCAGTTCTTCCCACCGCTGACCCGTCCGGGCAAATCTTGGCCTCCATGGTGCAAGCCGTCGGCCCCGGGGCTTGATTATTATTAACCTGCCGAGCACAACCGGAAACAGAAAAAAGGGCGAGAAAAAGAGCTAATACTATTAATTTTTTCATATTATAGGGGTTATTCTTATACTTCTAGTTTAGCATACTATTAGGCAAACTTCCATTTAGGGAAATATTGCCAATAACAAAGAAGCCCTTAGATAAAGGCCTCTTAGAATGAATTAATGTTTGTATCAAAACCCGATAGTTTTCTAGTTTAAAAAAGGATTAGGTTCATTAAAGGTTATTCGAGGCGTGCAGTTATTGATGACATCTTTAGAAACTCCGTATTTCATTTCGTAGAGCTTATCCGCCGAACAAAATAAGGCATCGGAATAATCAAACCCAATTTTCTGACTGACTTCCATAACCGCCTCTTCTGACTTGCCCTCAACCTCCACCAAGGGTTCCAGATATGGCCATTCATCAATGGTAATTTCCACTCCATCTAAAAGCCACAGCTCCCGTTTAGTTTCTTGATAGGCTTTCTTAGGACAACCAATAGCAGATAATAAATCGACAGCATTATCAAAACTATCAATATTCAAACAAATTTCTTTTTGATCGGTGATATTCTGGCCATCAATAATCTTCAAGCTCATAGTAATTTTATTCCCCTCATCCCTAACCCTCAACCAGCCTCCCTCTTTTTCGTGGCCAGAAGGTAGGTTAAAAACAATTCTCTTTTGCAGATGTTCCGGCTTCACTAATTTAGCTCCAATAGCCGACAATTTACTGCGGATATCATCCTTATCAATATTAATAAAAGTGGCCTCGTATTCAATCTGCATATATTGCTATCTAAAGTATTATAATAGAATATTACCACTCGGCTTTCTTTTTATCAATAAGATAAAACCAATAAAAAAGAAGCTAAATTAATAACTTCTTTTCACTCTTTCAGCAAGAGAGTTTTGGGATTCTTGATAATTTCCTTTATTTTGCGCCGGGCAATATCGGTCAAGACATAATTCTTTTCCTCATGCCCGGGCTCATCGCAACCGCTGTCTAGTTCAATAATATCATTATAGACCAGACAATCCACTTCCGCGAAATCTATCTGCATATCCACCTGGTGGATTCCGTTGAGGAATAGATAGCATTCCTCATTAGATATATCCACTATCAGCTCAGCGTTGTGGCCATATAGGCAAGAAATTATTTGAAAAAGCCAGAAAGAACCTATTATCCGCGCCAAGAAAGCAGGAATTAAAAGAATTTCAGTTCGCCAAGCTAATAAAATGCGGAACTTGCGGCGGTGGAATTACGGCCGAAGAGAAAGTAAAAAGACTTCCGGATGGAAATCTTAAAAGATATATCTATTACCATTGTGTTAGGCATGTCGACAAAAATTGCCAGGAGCCTTATATCCGGGAAGAGGAATTGTTAGAGCAAATTATATCAATAGTCGATAAAATTGAGTTTAAAAACAAGACAGTGCTGGATAAAATTAAACGGGAAGTCAAAAGATTCAACGAAATGGCTAGGGCGATATCAGGAGACGATGGTAATAGCGAAATGAAAATTAAAGAAAAATCAACGGACGTCAAAGCCTATATCAAATATATCCTTAGACACGGAAAGACAGAAGAAAAAAGAGAAATTTTGAGCAATTTAAGTAGTAAATTAATTTTAAAAGAGAAAAAAATAGATACCGACGATTAACAAAAAGCGAACTCTATCAAAATTGAGATGAACAATAATTCCCGTGAATTTAATTTAAAATATCATCAATAATTATTGATCGTAACTTCTTAGTATTCCCATGCCCCAATAATCCTAAATATGACTCTAAAGATTCCGGACTTGAATTTTTTTTAAATTTCCTAAACATTCTTCTCTTGGTGGCCGTCCTCAAAACTCGATGATCAGGAAAATGAACCCAACCTAAAAAATCCAATCCAGAGTGAACGGGCTTTAAAAACAATTTATTAGGGTGCAGTTCCAATTTTAAATCAGATAACAAAAATTCTTCTATTAGTTCAATTTGTCGTCTCAACCACTTCACATCGTCAGAGAGAATAACAAAATCATCGGCATAGCGGATATAATATTTAGCTTTAAGCTTGTGTTTAACAAACTGGTCGAGTTTATTAAGATAAACATTGGCAAAAAGTTGGGAAGTTAGATTTCCCAGAGGCAAACCCCGGTTATCTTGTCCGGCGTAAAAACTATCAATGACTCTTTCCAATAACCAAATAATATTATTATCCGATATGTATTCTCTTAAGATGCCCAGTAAAACATCATGATCAATGTTGGCAAAAAATCTCTTAATATCACACTTTAATACCCAGCCTGTTCTGGTATTGTTGCGGCTAACTTGATAAATAAATTGGCAGCAACGATTAAGAGCCTTATGTGTTCCCTTGCCCAAGCGGCAGGAATAGCTATCGGCGATAAA
This sequence comes from bacterium, assembly GCA_035402825.1. Lineage (GTDB taxonomy): Bacteria > Patescibacteriota > Patescibacteriia > Patescibacteriales > UBA12465 > DAONDZ01. Next base: position 147,204 of record DAONDZ010000002.1, read on the forward strand.
GGTACGATCAAAAAAGGGATAAAGCTGCCGATAGATGGCATGATGGAGCAAGCGATCGCGGACACCAGCCTTATGGATATTTCTTGGTTTGGGATCAGAGATATTAAAGGCCTCATAGCCGCCGTGTTGATATTTATGGTACAATAGGTCGTAGTGCAGCGAAAAAATATTATCCATTAACTGGACAGTGAATATTTGGACATCTAACCGCCGCCGTTTGCCAGGCAAAAATTCTTGCCAAGCGGCTAATAAATTTTCTAAACTAATAATATCTTCAAACTTATGAATCAATTGAATTTTCATACCTTTAATTCTACCCCCCCCCGACAATTGGCAACTAATTCCATTGCTGCAGAAAACCAAAAATTTCTATCTCTCCTGGTACAACTGTTATAAAACTCTGCCAAAAGAACATCGTTATACCTTGGGTAGCAAAATCGATAACATATTAATAGATCTGATTGAGGCTATTTCTGCCGCCTCCTTTTTAGCTAGAGTCGAAAAACAACCCCAAATAAAAACAGCTCTGAGAAAAACCGATACTATTAAAATATTACTACTAATTCTTTGGGAAACTAAATCTCTGGACAATAAAAAGTATTTAAGTCTATCTGAACAAATCAACGAGATCGGTCGCATGCTCGGCGGTTGGAATGGACAATTAATAAAAAACTCCCCCACCATAAGGTAGAGGAGAAATGAGGAGAGTTGCCAGGGCAGCCGGGTTATCGGAGTTGAAGTTGTTGTCTAGGAAGTTATAGTTCCAGTTCCAATTGGATCCATTCCAGTTGAGGTAACGCACGTAGAGGTTGCCATTGGAGTTGCGGAATGTTTAGAGCGTCGCCTGTTCCACTACCCCTGGAATACTCTTGGGGTTGTATCTTATCCGGCATCTAAAAATGCCTTAACGCTCTAAACCAAGTTTCTTCATTTTTTAAATATCTTTGCCCCACTCTATTTCCAGCCTTAGCCAAAAATATTCTCAAGACAAAAATATTAACCCCGGCGACGAAAAACCATGGTCGTTCGCACATTTGCCTTGATCATTTCTATTTTATCATAAAAGTCTATATATAAAAAAGAACCTTGGCGCGTTTTCACGAACCAAGGTCAAAGGGCTAAAGCCCAAGAGCAAAAATTTCAAAATACTAAGATCAAAAATCAACTTGCCAGGGCAGCCGGGCTATCGGAGTTGAAGCTGTCGCCTAGGAAGCTATAGTTCCAGTTCCAATTGGATCCACTCCAGTTGAGGCAACGCACGCAGAGGCTGCCACCGGAGCTGCGGTAGATGGTGCCCCAGAAAAAGATGGCCTTCCCCTTCCATTCTTCGGGGATAAGCACGGGGTTAGCCAACAAACAATCAAGCACGTTGGCATTTAATACCGACATTTTTCCCAGCTCTTTTCTCAGCTCGGTGCCGACGCTATAATCACCTTTTTTCTGCTTCTTAGACAGATAGAGGGAAATTTTAGCAGGATCGAATTTGAAAAGTCCGCCTGGCTTGTGATTTTCCACTGACCAGCCATCGGGGATAAAAGGAGCGGCATCGCAATCAATCAGATGTTCAATCATTCTAATTTCCGCCTGTCCTTTTATTACCTTCAGCACTTCACCAAGGATACCTTTTTCTGACAAGGTCTTGATGTCTTTGTTTGTGTAGCCATGACGACGGAAGGCTAATTTTAATTCTTCGGCCTGGCTAACATCGAGCATTAAATCTTTATTTTCGCTCATTGTTATATCTCCTATATTTGCAACCGTGTTATTTAAAACCTAGTTGCGATTATACTGTTCTCAAAGCGAAGTTGCTTTTGCCACAGCAGAAAATGGCCCCAAAAGCCGCTTTCTGCTGTGGCAAACTTTCAATTTGATGTTTTAAGGTGCTTTTCAAAGTATTAGGGTATTATATCATATAATCTGTTTTATGTCAAATAAAAGGACGACGAGGATTTTATCTTAAAAACACTCGGTTTTCAGGTATGTGGGTCATAAAAAGACGTTTTTCATCAACGCACCGCTTAGTAAAGGCGGTTCGGAATGAGATATTGGGGTATGAGGGATGGATTTATGTTAAAAAGTTAATAAAATAATCTCTTAAATTAATTTACTAAATAAGTCTGTCTAACAATATTATATCCATTAAACTTAGTGTCATCCTCCGACTTTAAATCAACGGCCTCTAAGGTTTTTGATAATTCACTTAGATATTTAAAGAGTACCGGTCTATTACTTGCCGAACCGCCTGAATGATCATCAATTACAATAGCCACTTTGCGGTTTTCTTTTTCGGCCAAACTTTTTACATACCCTATAACCTTATCATAAAAGTCTTTAACTGATAATGAATTAATTAAATTTTCTATAGGATTAAAACCTCTAATAACTAACAACGGCTCTCCATTTTTTGATTCTGTTTCGATCAACATAAAAGCCCCAGCCAATCTCTCATATTTTGTTTCTGGATTTTGCTTAATAATAACCGGAGTAAAATTAGGAAATTCTTTTAAAATACTACTATACTTTGAGGCCCAACAAGCATCAGCTATATGTCCAGAAAATTCAGTTAACACCCCTCTGGTCGGAATTAATTGAATCTTAGAAACATCTTTAGATTGACCACCGACATCTTGCAACAAAGCCATCTCTTCACTAATAGCTTGAGCCGAAATTATTTCATTGAACATTTTTTTTGCTTTCTTATCAGTAAAATATTTAGACATGGTCTCTTGATTAGTAATATGATCAATAAAATCAAGAACCCAGGACATATCACTAAGATTTGGCTTATCTAAATCAATATTATCCAAGTCGAAATTTAAACTTTGTTTGTTTCTAGCAAAACTCATTAAAAAAACTGTCTGTCTTAATAATTCATTAAATTCGTTATTTCTAGCTAAAATGGAAAAATTATTTTGAAAATCTTTCAAATCTCTTATATTAATAGATTCGAGCAAATTTATTTTTTGATTAATCCCTTCCCTAGCCATAGGATTGGGCATATTATTAGATTTTTCTTTTAATTCTTTAGTTAGCTCCAATCTCTTTTCCTCTATTTTTTCCACTAACTTACTAAGAGGGAATTTTTCTTGATACAAGTTTTTAGCGGCTTTAATGGAGTCAACTAACACGGAAAACCTATTTAAAAAATGCTCATTAAATTGATGATTCTCTCTGCCACTAGTATCGGATTTGGCGATTAACAATTCTGAACTGGGTCTAAAATTACGATTAAGCCCTTTTATTTCACCCGTATTCTTATGGTTAACATAATTAATAATAATATTTTTAAAACTCTCGTCATCCTTTGCCCCCCACCCAGCCTCTTGAAGCCTGATATATGATTGAAAATATGGTAAATACAAAGAATTACCATCTCCCTTCAATAAAACTTCGGGATTAAAATCTTCCGAAATAATTTCTTTTTTAAATTCAGCAAACCTCTCCCGTAATTCTCTCAAGCCGTCATTACCACCCTTTTTCAATTTTAATTTTTTTATAATTTCTTTATCATCACCACTAATACCTTTAATCATATTATAATTATCAGCACTGGCAAAAGCTCCAAATATTTCCGAGGTTTTAGCGACCAACTTATCTAAAGGGGGATTAAAATATTCATTAATTTTTACAATTTTAAGAAACTCTTGAAGCGAATTCATTAATTCATTGCCAAAATCCCGATTAAGGTTTTCAAATTTTTCTATATTATCGACTAAAGAGTCAACGGCTTTCGCCTCAACTAACTTTAAGGCTATTTCCTGATCTAATTTTTTAAATTTTTCCAAATTATCAATTAATAAATCAATCTTTCCTGCTTCAATCAATCTATTGGCCAAATCTTTGTTAGTCGCGAAACATAAATCTAAGTCTTCCTGAGAACGAGATAAAATATTTTCATTTGATAATTTAATAAAAAAAGAAGTCAAAGCCCGATTATCATCGTTAGTAAATAAATCTATATTTTTTATATAAAAAGAGTCTTCGGGTTTATTTTTAATATTTTTTATAGTTGAAAAAAATAAAACGATCTTTTCGCCAGTATTTTTTTCAATAAACTCATCAAGATAATCACCCGAAATTTGAAAATCTAAATCCGACAAATAATTGTTTTTAATAGCATAAATTAAAAAATCTTCAAAAGCATCGGTTCTACTTATCATTTTAACAAACTTATTTTTATTATCAGCTGTTAGGCCAATAAAACCTTTATCCAACAACTTCTTTAAAGAATCAGCACTATTAACTTTTTCTAAAAAATAATCGAAAAGACCGCAATCTTCAAAATATTTTAAATCAATACTACTATCTGCAAATCTATCTCCAAAATCAGAAATTAAGCCCTTTAGAGCTTCCGAGCTTGGTTTAAAACTGTTAAAATTTGAGAAAATAACATATTCTTCGCCGGCATCAATAAATAATTGCAAAACTTTATCAGATAAATGAGAGAAGTTTTTTATGTTTTTTTTAATAGCCCCTCCATAACCATTCTCCCATAATTTAATAATATTTTCTTCCCCAATATTATCTATCCTGTTTATCTTTGCCGCCAAAACATCCATATCACCTTCATTTATAATATTTACAATTAAATTATCCGTGGCAATCTCTTCTTTAAGGTCATATCTTCTTAAAATATAAGAACTTTGCCTATTTTCCTTTAATTTCTCAATTAATATTTTTTTATCAAAACCAACGTCATAATTCGCAGTTCTTTCTAAAAGGACTGGGGCATAACCATTTTCAGCCATTTCATAAAATTTTTCTAAATCTTTAACGTTTGCGTGGTTGCGATTATTATGATTATCACCCAATACCAAAGTTATATCAGTAATAAACTTATCTCTAGTATCTCGATATTCTTGTTTATCTTCTTCTGGCAAACTATTATTAATTTCATCATCTGCAACTGTTATTCCATAATAAATAATTAATGCATAGGCCATTTTTAATTCTGATGGACTCTTAATATGTTTATCAATAAAATCTAATACTAGGTCATCTCTTGTATCTGAATTAAAGCACTTTAAAATTTTATCTAAAGCCCAAAGAGGCTTAGTTTCTGAAAAACGATCAAAATGATGTAAAAATTTATCTATTACATCATCGGCCCCATTATTAAAAATATCTTTAGCCACTAAATTACTAAAAGATTCAAATTTAGGAAAAATTTGGGAATAATATAAATCAGACTGCTGTTTATTTTCAATCATTTTATCGGCGACAAAAGACGGCAAAGTTTTAAAACTATAATAATCACGATCTCTATAAAAACTATCTAAAACCTGAAGTTTATTCAGAACTAGCAGAGCGTCAGAATCAAGATCATTTTTTTCAAGCTTATATTTGTTGGCACTTTTATTGTTATTATATTCATATCTATTTGATAGATAACTTTTAGCTGCCTTATAAAAAGCCTCCTTTCGGCCATCATTAACCGCAACATCGAGTATGTCCTCACGATCTACGTCCTGCTCTTTTTTATATTGAAAGTCCGGATTTCTATGAAGTTCTGAAGTTTTAAGACTTAATAATAGTAAATGGTCATAATAACAACTATCGGCAGTAGCTTTTTCGCTTAATAAATCATTCTCGGCTTTAGCAGTTAATAATTCTTTTAAATCAGAAATATCTTTCTCCGGATTTT
>DAONDZ010000002.1:152947-156734 GCA_035402825.1 bacterium
TCGGCTTTAGCAGTTAATAATTCTTTTAAATCAGAAATATCTTTCTCCGGATTTTGAATTGGACTAATTCCATTATTTGATCGCCAATCCATTAATTCTTGCAACCATTCCTGGATAATATCCTCCGCTTTTTTCTCTTGACCGATTTTTTTAAAATAATGACTAAAAAGCTCCGCTGATAAGCCAAGATCTTTATCAATGTTTTGCCAATATTCAATTTTATTTTCTTTTTTGATTTGTTCAAATTTCATATTTTATTTTCCCAAATATAGTTATTCTGCAACCGAGACATATATTTAAATTTTTAAGTCATTTTATAAGGTAATTTTAGCTTTTAATAAGCCAAAAGTCAAACTAAAAAAACTTATCCCCAACCCCACTAAACATAATCAGGCGGCCTCGTCAAAACCCCAAAAATCACTCGCAAAATCGACTCTTAACCTAACCCCAAATTTATGCTATGATACCCTTACGGACTAATTAAAATAAAAATATATAACCTCGGGACCCACTGTTGAACGGATGTCGACTGCATGAGACGTAAAATAAAAATTTCAAACTCATAAAAATAATATCCCCTGTAAATTAGCAAAGTCCATTCTTTGCCAATTTAAATCATTAACCAGCATTTTGCCCGTGCTCGGTTTTTTTGTTTTGGCAAAGACGTGTAGTTTCGCCTTAGCCTGTTAATAGTCTTGTCCCTGTTAATTAGGTTATCTTTCTCTTAATTATCTCTTTTTGACCGCCCCCAAACATTGTTTTTTCTATTTTTTTCGGCGAGGCTTGTCCGCTCGCCGAAAAAAGAAAAACAAGTTGGGGCGGTAAATGAGATTTTAGACAGAACTTTATTCAGTGTGCCCTCTATTTAACTTGACTATAGGCACACTTAACGCCGTTAAGCCTATGGAGCAACCAATCAGGTGCTATAGGCAAAAGTTAGTTCAATCCGGCGAATTAATTGAGATCTACAATTACGCTAAACCGATTAATTTAGGCAAAAAACGTAAACCCAGAATTAAAAAAGAAATGGCCATGCCCACCCTGCCTGTTCTATATAAACCAAATGACGATTATTCACCCCGAGAAGAATTTGAGCTATCAAAATATAACGTGGATTTAAACCCCAAATTAACCATTGACGTTCAAAAACATTTTTCTCTTCGTCGAGCTCGAGGCCGTATCATGAGATTGGTAAATTCTAACCCCGATTTAAAAAGCTTTTTGACTTTAACTTTTGACAGTCAAAAATTTAATAGAGCTTTTGTCGATTTAAAAGAATGTAATTTAATTTTCTCTAATTTCATCAAACGCCTCAAACGTCGTTTTCCCGATCTGAAATATTTGGCTATCCCCGAATTTCAAAGCGATTATTATCACCGCACACAAATTAAAAAAGAGCATGGCGGAAATATTCATTATCATCTGCTCTGTAATTTGCCCTTTATTGATAACGCCAAACTAGCTCAAATTTGGGGCCATGGATTTATTAATATCAATAATATTCGTCATGTCTCTCGGGTTGGTTCTTATGTCGCTAAATACATTGGCAAAGCCTTATATGATCGCCGTTTCTTTCGCTCTAAACGATTATTCTACAGCCGAAAACTTAATCGCCCGATAACTATTTTGACTTCGCCCAAAGTCAAAGAGTATCTCAAAACCAAAACCGGATTAAACCTTTTGCTCACCAAAAATTATCGATCCGATTATCAAGGAATGGTCGATTATTCCTTGTATCAAGAAAAAAAATAAGTTCGTTTCGCTCATATAATTAGATTTAATGTCATATGGTCTTAACCATATGCAATTCAGTTCGCAAGATATTAAAAGCTTTAAAGCGATGTATAAAAAAGCTTTTAACCAAAGCCTCGACGACAAAGAGGCTTACGATAAGGCCACAAACTTAATTCGGATTTTCCAATTAGTTTATAGGCCTATTACCCAAAAAGAAATGACGGCCACCCTAAACAGACAAAAAGAATTACGGGCCGGCAGATCTTGAAAAAATCCCTGTTTCTTGTTAAGTTAATAGTGCGTATCCAACTAAATATAATAGCCTTCAAGCCTTTTTTCATATTTGTCCCCTGAAAGGGATGGTTCTACCGACAAATATGGCTTTCGGGCTGTATTTAGTTGGATACGCTAGGACCATCCCTTTTAGTTTATAAAATTTAAATATATGGATGAAAAGCAAACTCCACAATATAAATATTTTGCTTATGTTCGCAAGTCCACCGAGGGCGAGGAACGGCAAGCTATTTCTATTGAAAGCCAAAAAGATATAATTCGCAAACATTTTAACGGTTTAAAAATCGTGGATATTTTAGAAGAAAAGCACTCAGCCTTCAAACCATACAATCGCCCAGTCTTTGAAGATATGATAAAACGAATCAGAAAAGGCGAAGCCCAAGGAATTATCGCCTGGCACCCTGATCGCCTCTCCAGGAACGAAATAGACGCCTCTACGATAACATATTTAGTCCGCACCGATGTTATTAAAGACTTAAAATTTGGCTCCTATAATTTTGACAATTCCCCCGAGGGAATAATGATGTTGCAACTGGCTTTATCGCAATCACAATATTCGTCTTCTAAATTAAGCCGAGATGTTAAACGTGGCTTAGAAAAGAAAATAGAAATGGGCTGGAAACCTGGCACGGCCCCCGAGGGTTATTTGAACGACAAAATTGAACAACAAGGACTTAAAAAAGTTTTGGTTGATAAAAAGCGTTTTCCATTAATTAGAAAAGCGATTGATTTATATTTAACCGGCAATTATACCGTGCCTCAAGTATGGTCTATTCTAAATAATAAATGGGGTTATTGCACAGTCAAACGCAAAGCTAAAGGTGGCGGGCCCATGACCTTAAGCGGTTTTTATCGTATTCTAACTGATCCGTTTTATACCGGTCATTTTAATTACAAAGGCCAACTCTATAAAGGCAAACACAAAGCTTTAATCACTATGGCCGAATATGACCGCATTCAAGAAATGTTAGGGCGAAAAGACCGGCCTCGACCCATAAAGCACACCTTCCCTTTTACCGGCTCGCTTAAATGTGCGGAGTGCGGTTGTAGTATAACTGCCGAAACTAAACGCAAAAAAAATAAAACTACCAAAAAAATTATCACCTACGAATATTATCACTGCACCCATAAACGCAATACGCCAACTTTTCATTGTAAACAACCATCTATAACTGCCACAGACTTGCACAATACAATTGAAAAGGAATTAGTGGATATTACCATTACCTCACAGGCTCGTGATTGGGCTTTAGAATATTTAGATAAACAAAAAGATAAAAGCCAAGACGACAATAAAAAAGTCGCTGATACTATTCTTACAAATATTGAGCAATTAAAAAATGAGTTAAGCGGATTAACTAAAATGCGTTATCGAGATTTAATTAGTGATGAAGAATTTGCCAAAAACCGGCAAGAGCTAAATGATAAAATTATCAAATTTGAAACTGAATTAAAAAATTTAGACACCAAAGAAGAGCGATCAATTGAACTGACTAAAGACGTTTTTAACTTCGCCGTTTATGCTCACGCCGAGTTTTTAAAAGGTGATGATCAGACTAAAAAAGAAATACTGGCGACCTTAGGTTCGAACCACCAATTATTGAATAAAAACCTAATGATTACGCTGTTTCCGTGGTTTTCTAAGATCAAAGATTCCACTATACCGTCAAGCACTAATTTCTTTAGGTTAGAACTGCCTCAAACCCGCATAAACACTACGGAAAAAGAGGCTTTCGCCTCTTTAATTCCTATGATGCAC
>DAONDZ010000003.1:0-102678 GCA_035402825.1 bacterium
TATTTTCATTATATGAACTCATAGAGAAAGTGTCTAGGATTTGGGGTACCTGCCAATGCTAAATCATTAAAGAGTTAGATCAAAAAGCTGGCCGATAGAAATCTTTTTTTTCTGCTCCGGCCGAAACCAAAAATCTACATAATATTCTGATTTGCCTAGATAATATTCTCCTTTTTGCCGCTCCACAATCACCGCTAATTTCTGGCCGCGGTATTTTTTAATAATCTTTTTTTGATACTCGTCTTCTAAGCTAACTGATAACTTGCGCAGCTCAGCTGAGCGCTTTTTAATCTCCTCCGGTTTCACTCGCGGCGTCAGAGAAAAAGCTTTAGTCTTTTCATGAGCCGAAAAAGAAAAGACATGGAGACGGCTCAACTGCAACTTTTTAGCTAAATTATAGCTCTCCAAAAAATCTTTCCTAGTCTCTTTGGGAAATCCCACGATAATATCGGTAGAAATGGCAATGTCCGGCAGAGCCTTCTTGATTTCCTTAACCCTCTTAACAAAATATTTTTGGCTGTAGGGCCTATTCATCAATTTCAATATCTGATCACTGCCGGCTTGCAGCGGAATATGTAAATGACGGCACAAGCGGCGATCTTTGACCATTAACTTAATCAAAGCGTCGTCTATTTCAATAATTTCAATGGAGCTGAGGCGCAAACGGAAATTCTTTTTAATGGCTAATATCTTTTTTAGCAAACTAATTAAATCAGTCTTAGTATCTTGACCATAGCGGCCCAAATGGATGCCGCTTAACACTATTTCCTGATAGCCTGACTTTAAAGCCTGCCTTATCTCCGCTAATATTTCTTTTTCCGTTCGACTCACCAACGGGCCGCGGGCATAAGGGATAACGCAATAGGAACAGAATTGATTGCAGCCGTCTTGAATCTTTAAAAAATAACGAGAGCGATCTTGATTTAAAGATAAAGGATTGTGGATATCAACCAAGTTGGCAGTCTGAAACCAGCCCTCAACCTCTTTGATTAATCCCCGCCAATCACGAGAGTCATAGACTAAATCAGCCGGAATAGCCTGAGAACCATAGACCTTCGGCCAGCAACCAGCTAAAACTATTTTAGCCCGAGGATTTTCTTTTCTAGCCTGGGCCAACATTCTCTTTCCTTTAGCAATGGCCGTCTTAGTCACCGCGCAAGTATTGACCACTACCAAAGCCGCCCCGCTTTCTTTGGAGACAAAACCCCGTTCGGTTAAAAGCTGGGCTAAACGGCCGGAATCATATTGATTAACCTTACAGCCCAAAGTATAGATTTTATAGCTCTTCTCGGTCATAATATGGCAGTATAGCGATTTTTGCCCGCTCTTGTCAAAAAAATATATTTTTGTTAATATCAGCATAGACTTAAAAATGCTTCGATGTTCCAAGCATTTTTAGTTTCGCGCTGTTAGCTCAGCTGGTAGAGCAGCTCCCTTTTAAGGAGAAGGTCGCAGGTTCGAATCCTGCACGGCGCACAGAATAAAAAACAGGTTTAATCGCCTGTTTTTTATATTGACTAAACTTAAGTATCGTGATTTAATGTAAACACGTTTTTTAAAAATAGTAATAATCACCAAAAACAATACCGCCATGGAAACATACCCGTCGGACATACAAAAGTTAATTGCCACTATAGAGGCAAAGAAAATATCAATTAATGAGGCTACTGAAATTATTAAAACCTGTGCTCCGGAGAGAGCATTTAACCCGCACAATGAAATTTTGTTAACAGTCGATTACGACAAACCATTAAAGCAGCTAATTAAAGAAGGAGGCTATCATTGGTTTGATCCAGACATCAATTCCAAACATTTTCCTGATTACACCAACGGACATCAGGGCAAAGCTGAGGTGTTAGCTAAAATATTCACCTTTGATTCCGAGACCCTAGGCGAGCAAGCCTTAGTCCAAATGCACGAAGCTGGATATACTCCAGCCAACCTGGCCGAATTATTAACTTTAGGCTATGTTCACCCAAACCTACAGAGAATGTTTAAAATTATGTCCCCGGGATCAATTTGGAGATTTATTGGTATGCCCAATACACCCTTTTTGGGCGCTATGATGTACCCTGAAGGCCAAAAAAGATATTTATCCACGGGCTGGTTCGTACCCAAATGCAAGATTCAAGAAGGCCTGCTTGGCATTCATCGGTAAGATAATCATTTTAAACCAAACAACATCAAGGAAGTCTAAACACCAGGCTTCCTTTTTTAATTCCCATTTCTATTCGTTGACAGAACCAAAACAATATTGTAATATACCCAGTCAACTAACGCACATTAACAACAACCCTTTAATTCCAGTGATATGAAAAACATCCTTTCCACGGCTATTGCGTCCTTAGTGACCGCGGCCTTAGTAGTAACATTTTTGGCCTGCAATGACCGACCGGCGCAAAAACTGGCCTGTCAAACCTTTGATCCCCAATGCGAATTGGACAAAGACTATCAATTCGTAAAAATCTTGGAGCAACCTGATTCCACCTTCGTGGACGGCTTCGGTCTTCCTTTGGTTAAAGGTCAGTGGTATTTCCGCTCTTCTAAGGCTCAAACCTTAAACCGGATATCTGAATCAATCATTCCTACTATCGATCTAAACAACGCTGATGACCCGACAAGCGGAATGTCATCCATTAGAAACCTCGACACCGGCCCGGAAGATATTCAGTCGGACACTGTGACCATTAGTTGCAAGACGTCCACTTCTTATGAAGCCACAGAGCGATTAAAAGTTAAGATTCTGCTGTTTGGCTCCAGATATATAGAGGTGTCACACGACGGCATAGGGCCGAGTTTCGCTATCAGAAAATCAAAACAATAGAAAATGATCAAAAAAATCTTTGTGCTGGTCAACCAAGACAAAAAACTAATTGACCAACTCTGTAAAGTGGGGTTTGAAAATTACTGGAGTATTAGCAACTCCTTTGCGCCAGCGAAAGCACCGGAAGAGGTGACCGACGAAGAAGTGACAAAACATGTGGAGAGATACGGGAACTACAAAGCTCGGATGTTAAGCTTCACCGCCGAACCCTGGGCAGAAAGTATTGAATTCTTACGCTTGCAGCAAATTAGCTGCTCCCGACAGGAAAAAATCTACGACGGCTCGGATGAAAGGGATTTACAACTAGCTATCCAGTGGATAAAATCCAAAAGGCCCAAGCCTTGAGGCTTTCCGCTCCCCCAAAAGAGGTTTACTAAGACCTCTTTTTCATTTATCTAAAAATATTTAAATGTTGACTCAAACAAAATTATATGGCATAGTAATCGGACTAAACGGTCTTTAACAAATTCAATCTCTCACCTAAAACCCCCGAAATTATGAAGAAACTGATTACCCTTTTTGTTCTTTCGCTGCTCTTCTTTGGTGCCAAAGCTCAAACTTTGACACAGCTATATACTAGCAGCGATATGTTAAACGACATTGCCGTGGCTAATGATAATGCTATCTACGCTGTCGGTGATAAAATTGTGGTCATCAAAGATGGCCAAACTCTGGAGTATTCTGCTCCGGAAGAATTATTTTCCGTTTTTCCTTTAAGCGCCACCCAGGCCTGGGCGGTCGGCGGTCAAACAATCCTGTCTTATGACGGTACTGATTGGAAGCCGGAACCCTTTTTGGGCAGCGGCACTCTCTATCGCGTTTGGGGATATGACGGCGAGGTATTCATTACCGGATCCAGAAACGACACTGCCTTTCTTTTGCAATTAGTGGCCAACGTCTTTGAGCAAAAAGCTGAGATGGCGGGAGCGATATTCTTAGGGATGAATGCTTACAGCGGCAGCGGCAAACTATATATCGCCGGCAGCTACACCTATCCGGGAGCAGATAAAGTGCCCGCGGTGTTTCGCTTTGAAAATAATGCCGTCGTTAAAACCAATCAATCCTCAGCGGACACCACTCATTTTGGTTGCAAATTGGAACGCAATACCTACGGAGGTTTTCTGATGAACACTGATGCCGAAAATTTGTACACCATTTTAGGGGTTAGCATTAGCCTGGCTCCCTACAACGGATACTGTCGTTCTATTTGTGTCAACGGAACGGATCAATTATTCATGGCTAACGGCAACGGGATAATTGTCTCTGATCAACAAACTTTATCTAGCGGCTACCAAACTTTAGTCACCGGGGAAAATGTTTTTGACATTGAATATCAAAACTCCCATTTATTCATCCTTACCGACAGAAACACCATTAAAATTATGGGGCCCTTTGCCGGTATTGAAGAGATTGAGAAAAACAAAGCCGCTCAAACCGGACCGGTGGAATTATATAATCTAATCGGGCAACAAATTTTCACCCCGATAGAGAATCTGCCCACTGGCATCTATTTGCGCCGCACGGGAAACTACACACAATATTTCATCCGCCCCGGCCGTTAATCCTAAAAAATGCTCTTTTCAGGAAGCTACTCCAGCTTCCTTTTATTTTGTCTTAAATTACTTGACTAGAATAAACTATTATTATAATATACAAAATTATTAACCGAACATTAAAAATACAAAAAATGAGAAAATACAACGACAAATACAACAAAGACAACCCAAAAGATTATAATATCGAAAAATACGGGGATATCTTGACGAAGCCGGAGAGCCTAATCTTCTGTATAGAAAAAGATAATCTGAGACATCATTTCTATGTAATCTATATAAAGATTAAAGGGCGAAGAAGCAAATTAATTAAACGGGGGCGAAATTTTATGGATACCCCAATCACAACACACTACACCTCGGAGCATCCCGAATTGATATTAGAATCATGGGAATTAGCCCGTCGCGAATTAAAAAAATTCTTAAACTGGGTTTTGTCTAACAGTGGAGAATTGGGCTTAGACCGAGATAGAAAATTAAGCAGACATTTTATTAACAGCGTTTTTGATGCCCTGAAAGATGGTGGTTACAAAGATGTGTTAGGATCAGCTATTGTAGCTTAGTCTTATAAATAAAAGACTAAAAAATAAATATTTATAAAAAGCCTTCCAACCGAGGCTTTTTTATTATTCCCCATTCTTGATTATTGACAAAAACCTATAATTATAATAATATCAATCGTTAATTAATGAACCTTAAAAACAAAAATATAACGATGGAAAAACCAACCAAAAACCCAAAAAAATCTGCTAATTTTATCAAAAACTACTTTTTGATATTTAGCCTCAGTCCCATGTTTCTCAGCACAATATTATTTGCTCTGATATGGGGCTTGCAGTATGTTATCCATAGCTCAATAGCTGGCAGCTGGACGCCGGAAAAATACTCAATATTCATAGGAGTGGCGGCAATAATAATTCATGCCATTGCTGTATATATCGTCCGCAGTGAATTTATTATGCGCCCGCCCATGGAATACCTTCTTGATTTTAGTTGTGATCAGACCATAGCCTGCGGCGTATTTGACCAGGATAACAATATGATGGTTATCAATTATCCAACCTGGATTCGGGGGAAAGAATATTTGATAATGTGCCGAAGCGGTTATGGAAAAGTAAAAACCGCTGAGATTGAGATCCATATTCACTACCAAAACACCACCGCCAAAATATCAGGGAAAATTAATTTCGAGGTCAACGGAGAATGGGACCAAAAACAATTGCTCTTAGCCGTTGCTAACCCGGAAAATAAGATGCCAGCCTATTTTGACTACGAACGCAAATGTGAATTTGATATTGAAACAGTTGTAGCCAAAGCTTTTCTCAATATTAATCGGGAAAGCATCAATTCTATGTCCGAAATCCTAAAAGAATACATGGACGGGACAATTTCCACTCCCAAATTGATGAATGATGTTATCAATAAACTGATCACTCCCGAAGAAATATTTGGTACTAAGGTCAAAATTGATTGCTCTTTGAATAAACTAACATTTTCAGCCGCGAAATAATCGGCCGAAAAACAGCAAAAAGCGACAACCAACCAGTTGCCGCTTTTTTATTACCTTGCCTAAAAATATAAAATCAGATATATTGAAACTATTGCCATCTTAGCTCAGCTGGTAGAGCAACTGCCTTGTAAGCAGTAGGTCGTCGGTTCGATCCCGACAGATGGCTCAAATTTAAAAAACCGACTATCCCGAGCCGGTTTTTTTTATTGCCTGTCGTACCGCCAAAATTGAAGCGCGATATTTAAGAGGCAACAGTAGTTTCTCATTCAGGATCGCCATCTCTTTGTTGGTTTGCAAACTGCCTCTCCCCAATTTAATCTCGTGGAGATCGTGGCCGCGACGCAAACAGAAAGGGCCAATGCCATCGTCTTTGAATCTTTGCACCAATAAATTGCAGCTGGCTTCGGCAAAATCCAAAACGATTTGCAAATTCTTAGCTTCCACATTCTGTTTGATGCTAAACTCCAACAGAACATTGAGCTGGGTAACAAGAAAATGAAAGATGCGCCGTTCGTCCGCAGACAGGCGACGGATGATAATTTCGCTATCCCGAACATAATTTTCTGGCTGGCAAGGATCCATTTCCAATTTCATGATTAATTGATAAAGATCTCCTCGTTTTGCCTTCGGAGGTCTGGTTTTTTTCATGGTTTATTCCCTCCCTATTTTCCTCTAACCTAACACAAAAATATGGCCAAGTCAAGGGGATAATCAGGGGAAAAACAGTGGGAAAAGTTGCCTTGATAAAGGGAAATAAATAGGCTAAGATAAAAGGGTTAAATCATAATTATATGAACGAATCTCCAGAAAAAATAATCGGCAAATTGCCACCGCAAAATTTAGAAGCCGAACAATCTTTTCTCAGCTGTCTATTAATTGATAAAGACGCCATCATTAAAGTGGCGGATATTATCTTGCCATTGGATTTCTATAAAGAAAGCCATCAAATTATATACGAAACCATCCGCGAATTGTTTGAAGTCAGAGAGCCGATTGATATTGTCACTCTCTCCAACCGCTTGGAAGAAAAAAAGAAGTTAAAAGACATTGGCGGCCGCAGCTACCTAGCCAAACTCTCCACTCTTTCCGCCACCTCCGCCCATGTCGTTAACTACGCCAATTTAATCCAACGAAAAGCCACACTGCGCCGTCTGCAAACTGCCGCTACCGAAATCATGGATTTGAGTTTCCAAGAAGAAAAAGAAATAGAAGATATTTTAGATGACGTGGAAAGAAGAATATTCAGCGTTTCCAGAAAATATTTAAAGAACTCTTTCTCTCCCATTGATAGCTTGTTGTCCGAAGCTTTTGAAAGAATTGACGATATGCACAAACGCAGCGGCAAGCTGCGCGGCTTAGCTACCGGCTTCCATGATTTAGACGATCTATTAGCCGGCTTGCAAAAATCCGATCTCATCATTCTGGCTGCTCGCCCCAGCGTCGGCAAAACCGCTCTAGCTTTAGATATCGCTCGTCAGGCCGCCATAAAAACAAAGAAGGGCGTGGGAATCTTCTCATTAGAAATGAGCAAAGAACAATTAGTGGATCGCATGCTCTGTTCTCAGGCCAATATTAATCTCTGGAAACTGCGCACCGGCAATTTATCCGACAAAGAAGATGACAATGATTTTGCCAAGCTCTCCGAAGCGATGGGCCAGCTCTCCGAAGCGCCGGTTTATATTGATGACTCCCCTTCTCTATCTATTATGGAAATTAGAGCTAAGTGCCGCCGCTTGCAAATGGAAAAAGGTTTGGGGTTAATTGTTATTGACTACTTGCAGCTCATGGAAGGTCGGGGCAAATATGGCGAAGCCAACCGCGTCCAGGAAATTTCTGAGATCAGCCGCGGTCTAAAAGGTATCGCCCGCGAACTCAACCTCCCGGTTCTAGCCCTAGCTCAGCTATCCCGCGGTGTAGAACAACAAGGCGGTCCGGCTATTCCGAAACTATCTCATTTGAGAGATTCCGGTTCTATTGAACAAGATGCCGATGTGGTAATGTTCATCTATCGCAAAGCGGCGGATAGGTCATATAATCCGCAAGACTTGCCGTTAGAAGAAAGACACAAGGCGGAAATTCATATCGCTAAGCACAGAAACGGCCCCACCGGCCGGGTAGATTTATATTTCTCCGAAGAAACTGCCAGCTTTAAAAATTTAACTAAAAAATAAAGAATCATAATTAAAAAAGTATGTTCAACAAACTGAAACAAATCAAAGACTTGCGCGGTCAAGCCAAAAAAATGCAATCCGCTTTGTCTCAAGAAAATGTCACCTTGGAAAGAAGCGGCGTCAGGATAGTCATGAATGGCAACATGGAGTTAACTTCTGTAAATATCTCCGAAAATTTAGATAAAGAAACTCTGGCGAGGGTAATTAAAGATTTAGTAAATGATGCCATGAAACAGACCCAGAAAATTATGGCCAAGAAGATGCAAGAGATGGGCGGTTTTCCTGGTTTAGGATAATTTAAAAGCCGCTTGGGTCAAGCGGCTTTATTGTATAAACTTTGAAGCTTAAAGAACGGGAGTGAACTTAGAATTTAAAATTCCGGCCAGTTTGTAAGTCCCCTTAGGCAAGCGATTAACCGCCGGGCAGTTGTGGGCCATATCGCCTTCACCCAACTTGCAAATGCGATTCTTGCTTAGTCCGTGGAAAACTACGGATTTCAAACCGGTATCGATGGTATCGCCAGTCCGGAAACGGCCATGGCTATTACCGGCGGTATAATACGGAACTTTGTGAACGATTGTGTTCTTGAAAGTCTTTTTACCGCGCCGGTGAGAGACTGTTTCTTCCAGCAAGAGATAATGCCCATCCAGGCACACCTCTTTGCGAACCTTTTTCTGCCGATCGGACTTTTTTCTGCCGACAATTTTCTTCAAAAATTCTACCATGATTAAATTAGTTTCAGTTAATAAAAGTACCAGACAATTATCCTACCTAAATATCTAATCCTTGTCAAGCTATGACTTATCCCGCTCCTTTGCAGGAAATAATCGAATATTTTAGCAAATTACCCGGCGTCGGCCCCAAAACCGCCGAACGCTATGCTTTCTATCTCCTCAAACAGGATCCTCATTTACTTAAATCCTGGGGAGAGAAACTAGCCGGGCTGAGAGATAATCTAAGTCTGTGCTTGGAATGCGGCGCGGTGAGCGCCACCACCCCCTGCGCTATTTGTTCTGATTTAAATCGAAACAAGGATTTGCTCTGCGTCGTAGCCAGTTTCCAAGATGTGTTAAGCCTGGAAAATACTAAGCAATATAATGGCCGCTATTTCATTTTGGGCGGGTTAATTAATACCATTGATAATATTAAGCCGGAAGATTTGCGCATTAAGCAATTAGCCGATAAAGTTAATGAACTGCTCAAACAAAACAAAAAATTAGAAATAATCTTGGCTTTGTCCCCCACCCTAGAAGGAGAAACCACTTCTCTCTATTTAGCCAAGCTGCTCAAGCATCCCCAGGTTTCCGTTTCCAAACTAGCGCGTGGTCTGCCCTCTGGCGCTAATCTGGAATATGCCGATGAACTCACCCTAGCCAACGCTCTCAAATTTAGAAATACATTATAAAAAAACCGGACATTGTCCGGTTTTTAGTAAGTACCAAAATTATTGTCTTAATGAACACCCAAAATCCTTTCATAGAGAACAGATTCATTCCGGAGCAGAAACTCCGGGGTAAATAACCGATGCCACAAAAGCAAAATTTTCTGGTCAGAAAATAAGTGCTTTAAGGCCTGGTTATACTCATCAATCTGTTCCGAAGAAATGTCTAAATCATCAGTCGGCCGCAGCTTTCCCATGGGAATAAAATCCTCAATGGAAATAACCTTTTCGGGGTGCAAATTCTCACAAACATCATTTAATATAATCATCGCCTGATCAAAGGAGGTCGGAATACAATTTCGAACCGCCATCTTTTTGGGCGACGGCGAGAAGACATTAAAGCAAGCCAATTGCACGATGCGATAAATGTCTTCATAGGCCAAACCGTAACCAGCTAATTCCGTTTTGAGGAACTCTTTCACTTCGCTGGAAGCATACACGCCGCGGGACTGATGAATTTCCTGCAACATATTGTCCGGATAAACTTTAAGCCCGCTTAAAACTCCGTGCAAAACTTTCAGCGATTGAGCCGCCACATGGAAAATATCCGGCCAAGCTACCCGCTCTACACAGGATTGCTCAATGGCTCTTTCCTCCCAGGTAACGATATTTCTGGTAATTGCCAACATGTATCCTTCACTTAATCTGGCCAACCCCTCCAGCTGTTCTGTCCGAATGGTGTTCTTCTTGTGCGGCATAGCCGAGCTCCCTTTTTGCTTTTTCTTGAAAGGCTCATGAAGCAAGTTCTGGCCGCTGCGGGAAGCTAAACGAATATCCAATCCGATTTTAGCCGCCACTTCCAACATATTAGTCAAAGATTGGGTAACCGGAGCATACAAGACTCTGGGCATGATTTGCGTGGAACCAAAGAAAGGAATAAAGCCCAGATCTTCCAGGGCTATCATTTCCAACTTCGGATCCAGGCTGCCATATTTCCCAATGGCGCCAGAGAGCTTAGAATACCGAAGATTTTTCAAGGAGCCAAAGAAAGCTTCATTAGCTACCTGATAATCTGCTAACCAGGTCAAACATTTAGCTCCAAAGCTTTGCATCTCAGCTTCCTGGCCATGCGTCCGGCCGTTCATAATCGTATAGCGATATTTAACCGCCAACTCTTGCAATGACGCCATCAGTGCCAAACTAAGCTTGCAAATAACCTCAGCGGCTTCTGACAAAGACCGAGCGAACGCCGGTTCTTCAGTGTCATAGGATGTGATGTTTTTGTGGAACCATTGATGATGCTCCTGAGGAATAAACCGCAGGCGTTCATCCAGGAAGGCGTTGAGGTCGTGATGAATTTCTTCATCCCTCTTTTTCCACCATTCTACATCGATTGGATTAAGTTTGCAGGCGTCATAAATAGCCTCATAAACATAAGCATCGAGCGCAACATCAGTTTGAAGTCTAGCCTTGATTAAGCTCAACTCTGTCTTTTGCCACAATTCTAATTTGTGCTCATCGCTAAAAATCTTTTCAATTTCCGGATGGGCATAACGTGATACCATAAAACCTCCTTTTTCTAAAGTTTATAATTTAAATGTGCGTTGATAATCAAATATCGCTAAATCTTATACTTTTAACCATATTTTGTCAAACAAAATACCCGCTAAGAAGCGGGTATTTTAGAGGCAAAAAATATTAAGCAATAGCAGTGACTTTAATGGTGGTATAAGGCTGACGATGGCCTAAAGTTCTCTTGTATCTAATCTTATTCTTGTATTTTACCACGGTCACTTTATCAGCTTTTCCCTGAGCCACGATTTCAGCTTTCACCTTGTCGCCCAATGAAGGTTGACCGAGGTTTAAGCCTTCGCCGGTTTCATCAGCCACCAACAAAGTTTCCAAAGCTACGGTTTCACCGATATTTTTGTCAATTTTTTCAATTTTAAGGGTCTGTCCCTCAAGTACCGGATACTGCTTGCCACCGGTTTTAATTACTGCGATTTTAGCCATATAATAGGAGTTAAAATAAAAAACACCTCTCCATCATATCACAGATTTGAAAAATGTCAATAAATAGTATAAACTGGTATTAAATCAATAAATAGACTAAAAATACCTAAAAATATGGCTAATTTGCTAATTACGGGACAAAAAAAGTTAAGCGGAAAAATTGCAACCAATAGCGCCAAAAATTCAGCAGTGGCCATTCTTTGTGCTACGGCCATGATTAAAGGCAAGACTGTTTTACGATCCGTCCCCAGAATTGAGGAGGTCAACCGGATAATTGAGGTCTTGCTCTCCATCGGATTAAAAGTAGAGTGGACCAGCGAACATACTCTAACCATCACTAACTCCGGCAAGCTATCGCTCAAGAATCTTAACCACGAATCATTTATTAAAACCCGTTCGGCTTTGCTCCTCATGGGTTCTTTAGCTAATTCCCTCTCCGAATTTTCCCTGCCTCGCGCCGGCGGCTGCAAGTTAGGCAAAAGAACAGTTAATCCTTTTATCATCGCCTTAAATTATTTAGGGGTCAAAGTCAAAGAAGCTCCCACCGCCTATCAAATTAACGCCAAAAACAAACGCGGCACTGAATTCACTATGTATGAAAGCGGCGATACCGCCACCGAGTGCGCAATTATGGTAGCCGCTCTAGCCAAAGGCACCACCATTATCAATTTAGCTTCTTCCAATTACATGGTTCAGGACTTAATTTATTTCCTCAAAAAGTCCGGAGCTAAAATTGAATGGATAGGATCCAATAAGTTAAGAATAATCGGCGTCAAAAAATTAAATCCCATCAGCTACCCGCTGATGCCGGATCCGATTGAATCCATGGCTTTCATTTCTATTGCCATCACCACTCATTCCCATCTCACTGTCACTCATTGTCCGATTGATTTCCTGCGTTTAGAGATAGAAAAGCTGACGGTGATGGGACAAAAATTTAAAATCAGCCGGCCCTATAAATCCGAGAACGGCCATTTTGATTTGGTGGATATTGAAATTATTCCCAGCCGACTCAAAGCTTTGCCGGATAAACTTCACCCCCTGCCTTATCCAGGATTGAATATTGATAATCTACCATTATTTATTCCCATTCTCACTCAAGCCGAGGGCGACACCCTAGTTCACGATTGGGTATATGAAAACCGAGCCATTTATTATATTGAAATTGCCCGCCTCGGAGCCAATATCATGTTACACGATCCGCATCGCGTCACCGTTTCCGGTCCGACCGAGTTAAAAGCCAATGAAATTATCTGCCCGCCGGCATTGCGTCCCGCCATTAATCTTTTAATTGCTATGTTAGCGGCCAAGGGCAAGTCAATTCTGCGCAACTCCTATTCCATTGATCGCGGCTATGAGAATCTCTATGAACGCTTGAAAGGTATCGGGGCGGATATAAAAATAATTGACTAAACTATGCTCAGTCATAAAAACCGGCGTCTATTGTTTTGGTCTTTGGCGGTTATTTTTATCTTCGCCACCACCACCATCTCTCTCTATGCCACCGGCTATCGTTTTAATTTGAATTGGCCGATTAAGATTAATAAAATCCTGCAAAAAACCGGAGCGCTATTCTTAAACTCCGAACCGACCGGCGCCCAGGTTATTTTAACCGGTCATGGCGGCAAAGAGCTGAAAATCACCAGCGGCTTATTCGGCAAAAAGAGCTACCAAACCCCAATCAAAATCAAAAATCTTTTGCCGGGAGAATACTTCCTGGAAATGACCAAGGACGGCTATTGGCCCTACAAAAAAATCGTCAATGTTTTCCCCGGATCGGCAGCCTATGTAGAAGATGTCGTGCTCTTCCGCCAGGATTCACCTTTGAAAATTCAAGAAGCTAAATTACAAAAAATAAAACTAACCGCGGATAAACAGAATCTAATTCTAGAAAAAGACCAAAAGATTATCAGTCTCAAGACCGAAAAAGAAGTGAACGTCACCTTAACCAATACTACCGAACCCGACCTGGCCAAAGAATTAAACATTGTCGTACCTAAAGACATTAAATACTTCACTAAAGTGAATAGCGAACAAATTCTCTATGCTAACGACCTGGAAGTCTATCTCTTTAACCTGCAAAGCGGTCAAAAGTCATTAATTACCCGCGTCAGCCAACCCATAATCGGTCTCATCTTCCAACCCAAAGGCTTTGCCATTTATTCCACCGATACCAATATCTATCTCATCAACCTCAAAGATCGCAGCAATGTCACCTTGCTAGCCAGTATGAAAAAGCTGGAAACTCCGGTGTTAAACGCTAAAGGCGATACCCTTTATTTCACCGCCCTAAACGGCGATGGCGAAGGGCTGTATAAGTTGGCTATAAAATAAGAATAACCAATAATTTAAAAAGAGGCCCTAAACCTCTTTTTTCTTTTTATCTAAAATATATGGGTTATAGTTCTTGATGAAGTTTCTGTAAATATTTCTTTAAGTCAGCGCCAATTTCTTTATCCTTAAGCCCTAAGCGCAAAGTGGCTTTAATAAAATTAAATTTGCTGCCGGTATCCAACCATTCGCCTTCAATTTTCTGGCCATAAAGCTTTTCGCCTCTACTCAACATCAAGTCAAAGGCGTCGGCTAGACGTACCTCACCTGATTTCCCTTCTTTCATTTCAGCCAGCACTTTAAACACCTCCGGAGTGATGACATAAATACCGACGGCGGCTAAATTAGATGGGGCTTCAGCCGTCTTAGGTTTTTCTACGAATCTTTTTATTTCATAGGTCCCATTTCCCAAATCAACTCCGTCAATTACCCCGAATTTGCTAACCTCACTCTCTTCCACGGCCGATAATCCCACTACCGGGCAACCGTATTTTTCAAAAGTATCAATTACTTGCTTGGCCGGAGAAATGGCCGCGTCATATAGAGTATCGCCAAACATCACCAAGACCGCTTCGTCCCCCACTACATGATGGGCGCAATTAATAGCATGGCCATCTCCCAAAGGAATGGGCTGGCGGACATAGGAAAACTTAGCCAAAGAATCAATTTCCTGGATCTTCTTTACCAAATCCAATTTATTCTTCTCGACTAAAGTTTTTTCCAATTCAAAAGAATAGTCAAAATGATCTTCAATGGCCCGTTTGCCGCGGCCGGTGACAAAAACGATTTCCTTGATGCCGGCTTTCACCGCATCTTCCACTAAGTATTGAATGGCCGGCTTGTCCACTATCGGCAGCATTTCTTTGGGTTGAGCCTTGGTGGCCGGCAAGAACCGAGTGCCGAAACCGGCGACCGGCAAAATGGCTTTAGTGACTTTATTCATATTTTTTAAAAAAATTATTAGTAACCTTCTTTTGAGGATTAAAAGGCAACCACTTCCAAAAATACTTAAACCAAGACCGGATATGCTGGCGGACTAATTTGTCCCTAAACGGCCCGATATACCAAGGCCGGGTGGCGCTTTCGCGGGCATGGTCATGAATCACTACGGCGCTGGGAACATAGACCACTTGCTTGCCGGCTCGCCGAGCGCGGCGGCAGAGATCAATATCTTCAAAGTACATAAAATATCGCTCATCAAAACCCTCAAAACCATCCCGGCGGATAATCAAGCAAGACCCCATCAACCAATCCACTGGCATAATCTGATCATGGGGTTGGCCGATCATCAAAAAACCATCGCGGCTGGACTTGAAATATTCTCCCAAAAAAGTCCGGCGCAAAATCGGAGTATAAAAACGAGGAAAGCGAGCACAGGAATATTGCAAGGAACCATCGGTATTTAATAGCTTAGGACCGGCAATTAAAACATCAGAGTGATTTTCCAAATAATTAAATAAAATCTTAATAGCGTCCGGCTTCACTCTGGTATCGGGATTCAAAATCAAAAGATATTTTCCCCGGCTGTTCTTAATCCCTAAATTATTGCCGCCACCCATCCCCCAATTCTTCTGGCTATAAATAAGCTTTAAGTTAGGATATTTCACCGCCAAATCATCTAAATCATCTCCGGAGTTATTATCCACTAAAACTATCTCCCATTTCAAATCGGTCAGATCCGAAGCTAAAATGGCGTCCAAGCAACTAATGGTCTTGGCGCGGCTTAAATAATTAACGATGATAATTGATAAATCCATATTAGATGTTAAGCAAAATGATTAGACGCTTAATACAGAACCAATAGATAGACAAAAAGACATTGGCCAGACGCAACAAAGGACTATCTACTTCCTGATACCAAATGCGGCCGGAAATCATTTTCACTATTTCTTTTTCCTTCAGCGTCCGCTTCTTTTGAATAGAATTTCTAGCTTTAATGATATAAACCCAATGAAAGGGATTTAGGAAATATCCCCAAACTGCCAGCTTCTTTTTAAACCAACCGGATTTTAGAGCGAAGAAAGCTAGCCCTAATTCCATAACTATTCCCGCTGGGATGATTAACAACAAAGTCAGCCAATGATAGTTTTTTAAAATCGCCAAGATGCGGTTGCGATCCATGTAATAGTACTTAGAAATGGAGCGACTGAACTCATAGCGGTGATAAACCAAGGCTGTCGGAGCCAGAACAATTTTGTAGCCGGAGAGCCAAAGCCGCCAACCCAAATCCTGATCTTCATTATACATCCAAAATCGCTCATCAAACAGTCCGACCTTGTTCAAAGCCTCCGCTCTAAATAATACCGCGGCGCCGGAAGGATAGAAAATATTTTTGACGCTTAAATCCTGATATTTAGCGGCTAAATCACGATAGCCCAAGCAATAGCCAAAACCCAGAAAATGAGTGGCGTTTCCTAAACTATTAATTTTATCAGTTTCCGGATGGAGCAATAGTTTGGCCTGAACCGCTCCTCGGCTATTATCTTCCTCCAACACCTTTACCAACTCGCTGATGGCGTTAAGTTCAATGATGGTATCCATGTTTAAAAGAAAAATATAATCATAGCCCCAAGCCAAGGCCAATTTTATGGCATCGTTGTTTCCCTTAGCAAAACCGTCATTGTGTTCATTCTTGATAATCTCCGCCTGGGGAGCATTGTTTTGCAAATATTCAAAACTCTCCGAAGTTGAAGCGTTGTCCACTATCATAATCTTCAGCTCGCCGCGATAATCTTGATGCAACAAGCCGCGATAGCAATCCTGAAGATATTTTTTGGCGTATTCTTGGTAGTTAACCAGAATAACGGCTATTTTTTTCTCCATATCAGACAAATTAAACCGCTCAGTGCCCAAGCGGCTCGCAGAATTAAAACTTCTCCCCAATTATGCCATTTAGCAAAATAACGCAATTGAGACCGCCGAAAATATTGTTGTTTCCGAACCGTCTTCACCTGGCTAAAACTTTGACCGACATAGTCCAAAGCTTTGCCTTGGGGCGTATACCAAACCTCGCCGCCTTTTTGATATACTTGGCGGCAAAAATCCACTTCTTCAAACCAAATGAAATAACGCTCATCTAATAACGGCAAATTAGAACCGCTAATCTTTTGCCAGGTCTGGCGATTGATAAAGAAAAAAGAACCGCGGACCGAATCAACTTTTTGCGCCCGGCTGTAATCAAATTTAGCCAGCAAATATTTATTGGTAATCTTCGGAAAAAGATGCGGTAGCTTTAAAACTATCGCCAGCTGATCGCGCCATTTAGGAAAACGACGGACATGCGGAATATTTTCTCCCACGATATCAATTAAGCGGCCGCTAAATACTACCGCTTGTTGATTCTCCTTTCCCCAGCTCAGCATATTAATCAAAGTCTCGGGGAAAAGTTGCATGTCAGGGTTGAGTAATAAAATATAATTTCCTTGAGCAATTTTAATAGCCTGATTGTTGGCCTTGGAAAACCCAAAGTTTTCTGAATTAGCAATTAATCGCACCTGAGGAAACTCATTTTGAACCATCGCCGCCGATCCGTCCTGAGAGTCATTATCCACCACTATAACCTCAAAAGAAAAATCACCCTGAGAATTATATAAAGCCGCCAAGTTTTGTCTTAGTTTTTCTTTGACATTATAGGAAACGATGATAATGGATAAATCCATAATATTACAAACTAATTTTTACCAGCTTAATCCTCTCTCCGGCGCCGCTTAATATCTTGATGTTTCCTTTCTCCACCGCTAGGCTGGCGGCCAGAAACTTAATCAACGCCTGATTAGCCTTGCCGCCCTCCGGAGGAGCGGCAACATCCACCTTGAGAGTACCGTCCGCCAAAGGTTCTTTGAATTGGCTGGTTTTAGCTCCGGGGTGCACTTTCACTCGGAGATAAAGACTCTTTTTTTGGCTTAATTCTTGTTGCAACGAGGCGAGAAAATCCATAAAGTTAATTGATTATATTCTAGCCCGAAATGCCTCAAAAATCAACCGGTTTCATCATTTAAAATCATCCTTGTCAATATTTATTATATCGGCAAAATGTACTACAATAGACATAGAAAATTAAACTAAAAATATGGAACAAACCAACGGTTATCATCGCCCCACTTGGGACGAATATTTTTTGAATATTATTGACATGGTCGGTTCTCGCGGTTCCTGTGATAGAGGCCGCGCCGGTTGCGTCATCACTCGAGAAAAAAGAATTATCTCCACCGGCTATGTCGGCTCACCTTCCGGGCTGCCGCATTGCGATGAAGTCGGTCATGAGATGCACACGGTTATCCATGAAGACGGTACTCAGTCTCGCCATTGCATCCGCACCACCCATGCCGAACAAAATGCCATTTGCCAGGCCGCTCGTTTTGGCGTTTCCCTGGAAGGCGGCTCGCTCTATTGCAAAATGACTCCTTGCTATACCTGCGCCAAGATGATTATCAACGCCGGTATCAAAAAAGTGGTTTGCGCCAAGGACTATCATGCCGGCGCCAGAAGCAAAGAGATATTTAAAGAAGCCGGAGTGGAATTTGTTTTGATGAATGACGAGATGACCACCTACGAAGACCAAAAATAATTAATTAATAGTTTCAATACTATGGCCAACATTTTTATCTACGATGAATTTAGTCCTGAAGACACCGCGATGATGCAAGCCCTCTATTCCCGCAGCCCCAAAAGCGTCACCGAACATGTAGAGAAAGTGAAAACTAGCGGCAGCGGCAAATTCATGGAAACTTTCTATGTCGGCTATGGCCACTCCAGTATCGCCGATTGCGGCTCCACGACTATCTTCATTGAAGGACTAAGTATTTTGGCCGACAAAGCTATTCAAGATTGGCAAATGTATTCCGGCCAAGAAACCAGCACCCGCTATGTAGATATGAGCCAACAGCCGATAGTCGATCCGCTTAATACCCCGGAATCGCAAGCAATCATCAAACGCTGGATGGATTTCTATATCAGCTCTCAATTGCCGGTACAAAACTATTTAAAGATTAAATACCCCCGGAAAACTGACGAAGATGAGGCGGTTTATGAAAAAGCGATTAAGGCCAGAACTTTTGATATCACCCGCGGTTTTTTGCCGGCCGGTATCACTACTCAGCTCAGCTGGCACACCAATTTGCGCCAGGCCAATGACAAACTCTCACTAATGCGCCATCACTCTCTTCACGAAATGAAAGAGCTGGCGGAAAACATCATCCAACAACTACAGGGCAAATATGCGCATAGCTTCAGTCATAAATTATATGACGAACAAGAAGAATATCGCCGCGCTATCATGGCCGACTATAATTTTTTCGCGCCGACCGAAGCTTTTGACTTTAAATTAAGCACCACGATTAAGAACGAAGATCTTACTCCCTATCAATCAGCCATAGACAACCGGCCGATTAAAACCAACCTGCCGCTTTGTTTAGAAGAACTAGGATTAATTACCTTTGATTTTCTTTTGGACTACGGTTCTTTCCGCGATATCCAACGCCACCGCCATGGATTCTGCCGTATGCCGCTTTTAGACACCAAACATGGCTTTAATGCCTGGTATTTAAATGAATTACCAGAAGATATTCAAACCCAAGCCCAGGCCTTAATTGCTGAACAAATTGTGGCTCTGGAGAAATTAGACGCTTCCCCGGAAATCAAGCAATATTACACCGCTATGGGATTTAACGTCCCCTGCCGTGTCAGTTATGGCTTGCCAGCCGCCGTCTATGTCGTGGAACTACGCAGCGGCCGCCTGGTTCATCCGACCTTGAGAAAAATTGCTCATCAAATGCGCGCCGCTTTATTAGAAAAACTACCAGGCTTAAAACTGCATTGCGATTTAGACCCGGATGATTGGGATGTCCGCCGCGGCCTGCAAGATATTGTTAAAAAATAATTACTATAAAACTATGGCAAAAATCATTATCGGCCTGACCGGTCGGATTGCGTGCGGCAAAGGAGTAATCAAGAAACATTTGATAACCAAGTATCATGCCAAAGACTATCGTTTCTCCACTATTTTGCGCGACATCCTAGACCGTCTCCATATTAAGAAAAGCCGTGAGAATCTTCAGGAAATATCAACTCTAATTCGCAAAAATTTTGGAGAAAATACTTTAGCTAATGCTATGGCCGGCGATGTATTGCAAGACTCGGCTGAATTCATAGTGATAGACGGCATTAGACGCATGGCCGATATTCAGAACTTGCGCCAGATGAATGGCTTCAAGCTAATCCGAGTAGTCGCCAACGAACAAATCCGCTATGAACGCGTGGTTAAAAGAAACGAAAATCCCGGCGATGCGGAAAAAACTTTAGCGGAGTTCCAGGCTGAAGAACAAGCAGAAACCGAAATGACTATTCCCGAAGTAATGGAACACGCCGATTTTGAAATAGTTAACGAAGGAACCTTTGACGATTTGGAAGAAAGGATTGATGATATCGTCAATTTAATAAAAGGACAATTTAACATGAATTAATCATATGACTTTTGCCGAATATCAAGCTGAATCTCAAAAGACCGCTATCTATCCTGATAGAGGCAACAATTTAGCCTATACTGTTTTAGGTCTCAATGGCGAAGCCGGTGAAGTAGCCGACAAGCTTAAAAAAATTATCCGCGACCAAAACTACGAAATTAATGAAACCAACCGCCAAGCAATTGCCGAAGAATTAGGCGACGTTCTCTGGTATATTGCTCAAGCCGCTACGGAGTTAAAAATAGACTTTGAGGCTATTGCCCAAAATAATTTAACCAAACTTTTCTCCCGCCAAGACAGAAACAAATTAAACGGCAGCGGAGATAATCGATAATTATATGGCCAGAGGCAAATTTATCGTTCTCTACGGTATTAACAATCTAGGCAAAACTACTCAAGCTAAAAAATTAAATGAGAAACTTAACCAATCCGGCCAGACCTGCGAACACATCAAGTATCCGATGTATGCTCTAGAACCGACCGGACCGATTATTAACGAATACCTGCGTCAAGACAATCCTTATGGCTTAAGCGCCCGGGAAGCACAAATTTTCTATACCTTTAATCGCTTCCACTATCAACCGGAATTACAAAAAAAATTAGACTCCGGCATTAATATCATCGCTGAAGATTATATCGGTACCGGCATTGCCTGGGGTATGGCCAAGGGCGTGGATAAAGCCTTTTTACAAAGGATCAATCAAGAATTGCTTATTCCCGATTTAGCGATATTAATGGATGGTGAGAGATTTGTAAGCGGTATAGAGAAATATCACGGTCACGAGAATGATAACGACCTCACTAACCGCGCCCGGGAAGCTCATCTGGAATTAAAGGAAGACTACCATTGGCCGCTCATTAACGCCAACCAAGAGATAGAGCAAGTAGAATCCGACATCTGGAAATTAGTTTCCCCTTTATTCTAACCCCAACAAAGCCAAAAAGAGGCAGTGAAATGCCTCTTTTTTGATTGCTTTCCCCCCTTTTTTTTGCTAAACTAAACATATATGAAATATGAAGTAATTATCGGTTTAGAAATCCATACCGAGCTCAAAACCAACAGCAAAATGTTTTGTTCCTGCCCGAATTTCAACTCTCAGGATAAAGCCAATGCCAATGTCTGCCCAATTTGCTTGGGCCACCCCGGCACTTTGCCAGTGGTGAATAAAGAAGCTATTAACATGGCCATTATTTTAGGTTTGGCCTTAAACGGAGAAATCAACCGGGTTTCCAAGTTTGACCGCAAAAATTATTTCTATCCCGACCTACCCAAAGGCTATCAAATCTCTCAATATGACTTGCCGATAGTAGAAAATGCCAGTTTAGATATAGACGACGAGAGTGTTCATATCGTCCGCCTCCACTTAGAAGAAGACACCGCCAAATTAACCCATCCCACCGGTGAAAATTACAGCTTAGCCGATTTTAATCGAGCCGGTACGCCGCTCATTGAATTGGTCACCGCCCCGGTTATCAAAAACGCCTTAGGCGCCAAAAAGTTCTGCCAAAAATTCCAGCAAATTTTGCGCTATTTAGAAATTAGTGATGCGGACATGGAAAAAGGCCAGATGCGCTGCGAAGCTAACATCAGCTTGCAAACCCCGGGTTCTTTCACTATCAAACAGAATCAAGTTTTAGCTAAAGATAATCAGACTTTAAATGCCAAAGTGGAGGTAAAAAATATTAATTCTTTTAAGTCAGTAGAAAAGGCTATTAACTACGAAATTGAGCGCCAGACCAAGCTATTGGATCAAGGGGAAATGATTATCCCTGAAACCAGAGGCTGGAGCGATAGTCAAAATATCACCGTTAGCCAAAGAATTAAAGAAAGCGCCGCTGACTACCGCTACTTCCCTGAACCTGATATTCCTCCTTTGAAAATTCCGGAAGAAATGATTGATGACCTCAGATCCAGAATAGTGGAATTGCCCGATGCCAAAATCAAACGTTTTGAAAGTGAATACCAAATCAGCCGGGACAGCGCTGAGGTCTTGGCTTTGGATAAATATTTGGCTGGGTGGTATGAACAGGTGATAGCCGAGTTAAAAGACAAGAATTCAGCCGCTCAAATTGCCGCCCATTGGATAAACAACGAATTATTTAAACTATACCCCCTAAATCGCTTTCAAGAATCGGCGACCCAGGGCCGCATCACCCCTACTAACTTCGCTCTATTAATCAATCTTTTGGCTGAGAAAAAAATCAGCTCAGCTGGAGGCCAAAAAATATTAAATCACTTGAACCAGCACGGCGGTCAGCCCCTGGAAATAATGAAAGAATTGGAATTAGAGCAAGTAATGGATAATGCCGGATTGGAAGAAAAAATAATAGAAATAATCAACAGCTTCCCGGAACAAATGGCGGCCTATAAAAATGGCAAAGTCGCTTTGCTGCAATTCTTCATCGGCAAAGTCATGGCCGGCACTAAGGGCCGGGCTAACCCGCAGGAATTAGAAAAGATAATAAAGGAAATATTAAAATAATATGAAGCGTCCCGCCTTCACCTTAATTGAAATCATGGTCTCCATTCTTATCATCGGGCTAATCACAACTGTAGCCGCTGTTTCTGTGGGCCAAGTTAGAGCTAAAAGCCGAGACACTAAGAGAATAACCGACATTAAGTCCCTTCAGAGCGCTCTAGAGGCCTATTATCGCGACGAAAACCAATATCCGGCCGCCTTAGTCGCCGGGTCGCCCTTAGTTGGCTCCACCTCCTCTACTACTTATCTAGCCGCCGTTCCCACTCCGCCGGAGATATTAGACGGCAGCTGTACTAGCAGCGATTATATTTATCAAACCAGCGAGAATAATGGTTATGGCATTGAATTCTGTTTGGGACAGCCGGCCAACGATGCCATCTCCGGATTAAATTGCGCCCGGCCCAAAGGAATAGTCAGCGGCCCTTGTCTCAGCTGCGGCGACAATATTAATTATGCTGGTGTAATTTACCCCACTACTCTCATCGGCAATCAGTGCTGGCTGGCCAAAAATTTAAATATCGGCGCCATAATAACAGGAACGGCTAATCCTACTGACAACGGAATTATTGAAAAATATTGTTACAACGATCTAGTGGCAAACTGCACCGCTTATGGCGGCTTATACCAATGGAATGAAACCATGCAATATTCCACCACCGAAGCTGCTCAAGGCATTTGTCCAGCTGGCTGGCATGTTCCCACTGACGCCGAACAATCTACTCTTGAAAATTACCTAAAAGATTCTGGCCAAGCTTGCGGGGCAAACAGAATTGGTTGGGAATGTTATAATGCCGGCACTAAACTGCTATTGGGCGGAGACTCACATTTTGAAGGGTTGCTAAATGGCTACCGCGATACTAACGCATCGTTCACCGGTCATGGAACGGACGGTTATTTTTGGTCTTCGTCGATAAATGACTCTAGTGCTTGGTTGCGACTCTTGTATGCTGGCAACTCGGCAGTCGGCCGCGTCTCTAATCCTCAAACCTTGAGCTTTTCAGTGCGCTGTCTAAAAAATTAATATGACTAAAAAAACGGGATTTAGTTTAGTGGAAATGTTAGTGGCTCTATTTATCATCGGGCTAATTTCGGCTATAGTTTCAGTTTCCGTATCATCTTTTCGACAAAAAAGCCGGGACACAGAAAGAATGTCTGATATCAAACAAATCCAAGCGGCCCTAGAGCTTTATCGCCAAAGCGAAGGCAGCTATCCTGATAGCTTAACTTTCGGCGCGGCGCTAATGGGTTCTACCTCTTCAACTACGGTCTATGCCGCCAAATTACCGACCAACCCAATCACCACCAACCACGATAATTGCAGCGGCAGCGAATATGCTTATTCTTTAAACAGCAAAGGAAGCTATAATTTAGAATTTTGTTTGGAACGCGGCGAAGGTGAGATGACTATCGGCTCTCATTGTGCCCGACCGACGGGGATAAACAACAGCGCTTGCTTCGTCTGCGGCGATTCCCTCACTTATGGCGGCGAAGCCTATCCCACTGTCCTCATCGGCACTCAGTGTTGGTTCGCCAAGAATTTAAACATCGGCACTATGATAACGGGGGCATCTAATCCTGCTAATAATGGAATTATTGAAAAGTATTGTTATAACAATTCGGAAGCCAGCTGTACCACTTATGGCGGTTTATACCAATGGAATGAAGCCATGCAATACCTCACTACTGAAGCCGTGCAAGGTATTTGTCCAACCGGCTGGCATATTCCCACTGATGCTGAACAACATATTCTTAATGACTACCTGAAAGATTCTGGCCAAACTTGCTCTGCGAGTAGATTAGACTGGGATTGTTCTACTGCCGGCACTAAATTAAAGACTGGGGGTACTTCCGGATTTGAGGGTCTGTTAGCAGGCTACCATGACCCCAATGGGTCTTTCGTTAATGGAGGATGGTATGGGCATTTCTGGTCATCTACTATTAGCGGATTGAACGCCTTATATCAGGCTTTGGGCAGCAGCCAAGCGACTGTTTTTCGCTATGTAATTAACCAACCTTACGGTTTTTCCATACGCTGTCTAAAAAATTAAAATCATTTAACCAAAAACCGCCCAACTGGGCGGTTTTATTTTTGAGCTTAACTTTTCAAAAAATCTTTAATCAGTTTTTTAGCGTCAGTTAATCCTTCTAACCAATGAATTTGCCGTTTCTGTTTCTGCCATCTCTTGAACCAGATAGCTTGTTTTTTAGAAAAACGACAGATGGCTTGATTCAAATGATCCACCATGGTATCGTAGTCCATTTTGCCTTGCAAAAACCAAGCGCCATGACGATATTCCAAACCGAATTTTTCCAAACGATCATAGCTCACCCCACTTTTATGCAATCCTTTAATCTCATCAATCAATCCCTCGTCCAAACGGCTGAGCAACCTTTGTTTAATTCTTTTGTTCAATTCTTCTTGGGGACAGGATAGTCCTAAAATCAAAAAATCATATTTAGATTTTTTAGCGCCGGCTTTAAATCCGGCTTCAGCGGAAAATATTTCAATATAGCGCACTAAACGGCGCGGATTATTTTTGTCGCTATTATTCAACTTAGCAAAAAACTTGGGATTAATTTTCTTGAGCCTGGCTTGCAAATCTTCCTTAGTCAAAGACTCTAGCTCTAAACGCAGTTGAGTGTCCGGCTTGGTTTTGGCTAAACTATAGTTATCCACCAAAGCTTGCAAATACAAACCACTACCCCCAACCACCAAGGGCAATTTGCCCCGCGCTAAAATATCATCAATAGCGCGGAAAGCCAGTTGTTGATATTTAGCCAAGCTAAAAACGGATTTAGGCGAAGCCACATCAATTAGGTGGTATTTAATCTGTTTCTTTCGGCCATTTTTGACGATGGTATAATCGGGCAGGTCTTTGCCGGTACCAATGTCCATACCCCGATACACCTGGCGACTATCAGCGCTCACTATCTCACCGGAAAAAGCATCGGCTAGCTTAACAGCCAAGCCGGTCTTGCCGCTGGAAGTGGCGCCCAAAATGACTACTATTTTATTGTTTATTATTTCCTTTTTCATTTTTTTCTTTTACATATTCTCCGGTCAAACCAAAGTCCCGAACACTGCTAATTTTTACCGGAATTATTTTCCCTAAAAAATTACCCCGCCCTAATCCCAAAATGCTGACACTCTTGGCTGTCCTGGTATTTCCCTGCCAGCCGCCTTTTCTGTCCCGACCCGACACCAAGACGTCCACTGTCTTATTGATATACCATTTATTATTTTTCAAAGCATCGCGGCGCAATATCTTATTCAAAACCTCTTCTCGCCGTTTCTTCTCAGCCAAAGAGACATCGTCTATCATCCGATATGAAGCGGTACCGAAACGAGGGCTATAGCGGGCGACAAAAGCCTGATCAAAGCCCACCGCTTTCATTAGTTTCACAGTGTTGAGAAATTGGCGCTTAGTTTCCCCCGGGAATCCGACGATGATGTCGGTGGAAATAGCTATCGGGAGCGCCTGCTTATTCTTCTGAGCGGCCAATCTGATCTTTTTAACCTGGTTTAAATATTTCTGGGCGGTATATCCCCGATTCATTCTTTTTAATATTTCATCGTCTCCCGACTGAACCGCAAAATGGACTTGCTCGCAAAGATGTTTTCCTTGGCCGATAGCCTTAATTAATTCCGGGCTCATATCCTTGGGGTGGCTAGTGGCAAAGCGCAGCCAAAAATCTCCCGGCAAGGCATCAATGGCTTTAATTAACTCCGGAAAGCTCAAGCCGTTATGAAAACTATTAACATTCTGGGCTATCAAAACAATTTCTTTATACCCTTTCTTAATTAATCCTTTCACTTCGGCGATTATCTGTTTAGCCGGACGATATTTTTCCCGGCCGCGGGCATAGGGGACGACGCAATAGGAACAAAAGTTATTACAACCATTGCCTATGGGCACATAGGCTAAAAATGGAGAGTCATATTTAGGAATAATGGAAAGATACTCTCGGGCCGGAGTTTTCTCTTTTTGATTTTTGGTATTTTTCTTTACCCCCAATTCTTGCAAATATCCGTCTAATTCCAGTAAATCAAAAATTGGCAAAAATAGGTCTACCCGGCCGGATAATTTTTCCTGGACGTCCGATCTCTGACTTAGACAACCGGTGACGACGATAACGACTTGGGGGTTCTCGTGGCGCAAAGAATTAATCAATCCATAAACTCTGTCTTCGGCGGATTGCCGCACGCCACAGGTCACAAAAAAAGCTAAATCAGCCTGCCGGCGGTCCTTAGTTTCTTTTAAGCCGTAGTTATCCAAATAAGCCGCCAGGCGTTCGCTGTCGGCTTTATTCATTTGGCATCCGATTGTAAAAATATAATATTTTTTCATTATTTTAGTCTTTCCAATTTATACAAAGCTAAATTATAAGTTACAATTTTTACTTCCCGCATCTTGAGGCCCAATTCTTTAAACTTATAATAGTTCAAATATTCCACATCAGCGGATTTAAAACGAAAGTTGAAATAATAGACCGGAATATAACGAGCCAAACGGGCATAGGCCTGGTTCATATTAACATCATCAAATAACCCCACTATTACCCGGCGCTCCGGAAAGAACAATTTATCCTGATAGCGAGTGATGATTACTGCTTCCGGTTCGGTTAAAGCAATGACTTCATTGAAAATCTGGCGGTCAGTGTCAAAATTATATTGGCTATACCACAGTCCTTCCTCCGATCCGAACAATACAAAATTAACAGAAAGAGCGGAAAAAGCCAAGGCCATAGCAAAACAGCTTAAATTAGCGAATAATTTCTGTCGTCTGAGTACCAAATAGCTAAAGCGATCCGCACCGTAGGCGGCAAAGATAATCAGCCCTAAATAGATTGGCAACCAATAACGAGTATAGGAATTGCCAATTGTTAATCGATTAGGATCAGGATTATCACTAAACTTCCAGGAACCGTAATATAAAACCAAGAGAGCAGTAATAAATAACCAGAGAATTAAAAAGACAATAAATGACCGTGGCCGCTTCCTGATATTTATCAACCAGAACAATCCCCCGACCACGGCGGGCCAAAAGAGATATGGGAACATATCAATGACGTAGTATTTAAACATCAAAATTGATTGTTTCGGATTCAAACCGAAATAGAAAACGGCGTCTTTAATCTTCTCCAATCTGTCCACCAAAGTAACTTCAGCGCCGCTGGGCTGGCTAATGGTCAAAACCTTAGCCACTGATTGGTTCATTTCATTATATCCGCTTTGAAAAAATCCGCCATACAAAACCTTGTTCCAAGACAAGACCGGCAAGATAGCAAAACCTAAGAAAGTCACAAAAACCGCCACTTTAAAAATATCCAATTTTTTGTAATAAATAATTGTGGCCAGAAATAGCGCCGGCACCAACCAAAGCGCTTCGGCCGTTCTGGTAATTATGGCTAACCCAATAAAAAATCCGGCCAAAGACGCATGGAGCAATTTACCCAAAAGCCGGCGAGTTTTGTCCACGTTGGTAAAACAATCTTGGTAGCGCCGCTCGCCTAAAATCATCAGTGACCAAAAATATAACCCGATAATCACAAAAGCGATAAACGGAACATTATGGAAGAAGCTGCGGGCGGCATAATAGGTATAAACCGGAAAGACCGACAACAACGCCGCGGCGATTAATGCTAGACGGCGGGAGTTAGACCACTTCTCCACCAAGAGATAAAAGAAAATAACGCCCAGAGCTGCTAAGAGCGGAGTGAGATATGGCAAGATGCCTATCCCCGCGGCCATGGCTATTTGGCCATAGACCAAAATCATTCCCAAAAAGCTAACCGGTTTTAATAGTCCCCCGTCGCTCTTAATACTACGCGGGTGGATTATCTGCTCGCCCGGCAAATTATAGGGCTCATAATAACTGAGAGTGCCGGTCTGGGCATAGAGCTTGGAGAAAAAATAGTTAGCCGTTTCATCCGGAGAACTCCATTTCACGAAATTATCGCGTTGGTTATAGAAATTATAGGCCGAAGAAAAGGAAAAACAAATCACCGCCAATCCTAAAACGGCAGAGAAAATCAGTATTTTATAGCCCTTGGCGTTAATCATAATTATTTCTTTTCCCAATAATTAAACACCGGACCAGCCGATAAAGCCCAACGGCCGGAACGCTGATGAGCAAAAATTAATATCTTCACATCGCTTAAATCAATATTCAATTTCTGTTTGTTATTACCTGTAATTACCATGGTCTTCTTGCCCAGAGTTTCCACCTTAAACTCTCGGCCGAGGCGATCAATGAATCGGACATCATCATTGGATAAATCTTGTCCGTTCAATTCTTTGACGATAATACTGCGAGTGGTATTTAATTGCTGACTTAAATCATTCAAAGAAGAATTAACTGAACTCAGCTCATAATTGACTTTTAACCCTTCCATCATCCCCTTAATCATTTCAGTGTTGTTAATCAATTCATCTACCAATCCTAAATTCGGCTCAACATAGGAATATTCCAAGAATCCGGTATTAGCACTATCGCTAGCCGCATATTTTTGATCCAAGCTGAGCTTGTCTAAAGGTAATTGCAAGTCTACCCAGCTGGCCATAGTTCTATTTATTTCCCGAGTCAGATAGTCGCTATTAGCCAAATGACTTAACCGGCCATTAGTCAAAAAAGAGCTGGCGATTAATTTCAAAGTGGACCAATAATTATGACCGTGCCAAAGATCAGCCGTGGCCAACAAAGCTCGGATCTTCTCGGCTTGAGTCTGATAATTGCGATAATTGGCATTTTCATCGAAATAAGAACTCTTGCCGCTTAGAGGGAAAACCAAATTAATCATATCCCCCACCGAAGCCACGCACCGACCGGTGCCGCTTTTGCAG
Organism: bacterium; assembly: GCA_035402825.1. Classification (GTDB taxonomy): domain Bacteria; phylum Patescibacteriota; class Patescibacteriia; order Patescibacteriales; family UBA12465; genus DAONDZ01. The sequence goes on from DAONDZ010000003.1 coordinate 29,569, forward strand.
ATAGTATTGTTGCTGGCAGCCGGTTTAGTGCCTTGATAGTTACCCACCGCCGGTGAAGTTAGCTGCTTAAAAAGATAATCATTGGGCCAATAGAAATCAGCCAAGAAACGAACGCCCATCTTGGATCTTTCGCTAGTCTTATCCCAGGCACCGCCTAAAGCAGAAAAATTATACTGCGCCAATTGATTCTGCAAGCGATTAAAATTATCCGGCATTCCCGGAGACTGACTGCCTAAAAGCTCTTCTAAATTATAGTTTTCACCAAAAGTCTTAACCAAGGAATCGCGATATTGTACTAGAGTTAAATCATCTCTCAATCCTTTAAAGAAAGCTAGAGTCTTATAAATCCGCGCCCATTTTAATTTCAAATCATAGTTATTGAATAAATCATGGGCCATAAAGCTGGCGGACAAAGTATGAATGCGCCAATCGTCAATGTCCAAAGCACAATTAGGACAATCATTGTTCTGATAATACAAAGGAAAGGGCTGGTTAAGCCAGCGCGCGGTTAAATAAAAATTATTTAGTTTAGCATTAGCTTTGTAGTCATCCGGCACCACAAAATCGGCATAGTTTATAGGATAAAGCATCACCGGAGATTTAATATTCTGGCGATGTTCCTTGATTAATTCCACTTCTTTCAAGGCGTCCACCCGCAAATAGCCGGGCGAGTTAAAAGTATAAAAAGTAGCTTCGGCTGGAGTAAAAAGATTCGGATTAACCGTTTTGTCGTCAGTATTAATTTGTCCGGTTTGCGGCTTTAAAAGCTCCAAAGCGGTAGCGGTATAAGCCACTTCTAAACGAGCGGCTTCCAAAACCAAGTCATTAACCTGCCCCACTTCCCCTAAACGTTTTTGGTAGCGCGCCTTAGCAGTTTCATTTAAATTAGTGAGCATTTCAAAAAGGTTGGAATAGAAAATGTCGGCTTCAATATTCTTAAACACCTGCTTCAGGGCGGTTTGGTAGTGATAGGTCAAAAAATCACTGGTTAAAAGTGGCGGTACCTGGCGCTTGGACAAGGTGTCATAAACCGCATAGAAATTATTAACGCTTTCATTGCCTTTTTGCGAACTAAAAGGATTTTTGATAACCACAAAGGCCTTGGAGTTTAAAGCCGTCAAAGCCGCATCCAAACTAATTTGCCTAGAAAAATCGTAGTAGTTAATAGCTTGCGTCTTAGCATCCCAAGGCAACTTATACTTTGGCAAATTAAAATTAGTTTCTACCGTTAGCGGCTTATAGAAATCTTTAAAGGCTAAATATTCCACTTCGGCGCCTAAGCCAGAAGAAGACACGCCGCCGTTTCCGCCGTTAGTATCGCCGGGCAATTGAGCGCCGCCGGAAGTATCCAGGCCATCGCCGCCGCTAGGTATTTCTTGATCAATATTCAAAGCATTCTCTTCCTCCGGCCAAATATAGGGTCGTCCCCAAATATAGCCCGCAACCAACAAACCCAAAACTACCACGGCGATGATGATTATCATAATCACCTTGCGGCGGGAAGCAGTCTGAGAAACTGCTTGCGGGTTAACGGTGGAAGCCGCTTGTCCCGGTTTAAAATTAGGACTTTGATTATCAAACATATAGTTATTTTAAATATTTAGCCTTATTATCAATATGTTCCTGAAAAGTGCGGCTATAGACAGTCTCACCGGTATCGGGACGAGTCAAAAAATAATTATAATTAGTTTTCTGCGGATAAATAGCCGCACGCAAAGAAGCTATCCCCGGGCTGGCAATCGGTCCCGGTGGCAAGCCATAGTGGCGATAGGTATTATAATCCGATTCCACCATAGTATCTTCCTTGCTATACTGCGCCTTATACTCCCCCAAGACATAGGCTAAGGTAGCGCAGGACTCTAGGGGCTGGCCGTTGGTTATTCGTCGCCAGAATATTCCGGAAACAATACCGCGATCAGTGGAGGCGCTAACTTCTTTTTCAATTACCGAAGCCATAGTCACTATCTGATGAATCTTCTTGCCTTGGCTGCTAATCGCTTGGCGCAATTCATTATTCAGCTGAGTGTCAAAATTATCCAGCATCTTTTTCACTAAATCATCGAGGGTAGCATCGGCATAAACGCGATAAGTGTCGGGGAATAAATAACCTTCTAAACTGGCGTTAGCCGGAGCGGAGAGCAAGAAATTATACTGACCGCTATAATCTTTCACTTTTAAACCTAATAAATCATTGGCGTCTTTAAATCCCTGCTTCTTTAAATAAGCGGCAATATTGTCTATATTCCAGCCTTCAATAATCGTGATGGTCTTTTCTTCCAGCACCAAAGCCGCCTGCTTAGCCTCTTGAGCTTTATTATGCCGGCTGATGACCTGGGAAATAATAACTATGGAGGCGATTAACAGAATTAAAAGCCAAATTAAATTTTTACGATTATTTCTTCTGCGCATAGCCGGAAGCTTTTTTAATTAATATTGAACTAGCCCTAATCTTTTTTCCCAGTCCGTCCACCATTTTAATACCCAGTTTCTGACAAACCGGATACTCGGGGACATCATTAATATTATGGCGATCACCGCCATTAGCAAAAATATCCGGCTTTAATTTAGCCAGAGACTTACAAACCGTCTTATCTTTATCAATAGACAAAAACACCCCGTCCACCCCCTTGAGCGCTCCAACAATCTTCAGGCGGTCAGTTTGGCTCATAAAAGGCACTGAACCCTTCAGCTTCACTTGAGTGTCGTTGTTGACAATAGCTACCAATTTGTCCCCTAATTTGGCCGCCCGGGCAATCATTTCTAAATGCCCGACATGAAGCGGGTTAAAATAGCCGGAAACAGCCACCACTAGCGGTTTTTTAGAGATATTTTTAGGCATATAAACTAAAAAATTAGATAATTAAATAATAGCATAAAATCGGCAAAATTTCTAATCAAAAACCCCCTGTTTTTAAGGGGGCCAAGAGCATCAAATAATATTAATTGAAACTAATCAGCTTTAACAGCTCCTCCTCATTATCACCCTTATCAGCCTTGACCCGATGCTCATAGCCGCAGTTTAGACAGCGATAATAAATAGTATAGTTGCCAGATTTAAACTCTGCCCTTTGCGGCTCCATTTCTCCCCGGCATTTCTCTTCTCTATCTCCGGGGTTTACATCCACATGTCGAGACCACAGACAAAATGGGCAATGGTCAGTATAGCCATTCCCCTGGACTGTTGCTCCGCAATGGGAACAGACAAAATCTTCAATTGTCCGGGTAAAAAGTTTGGGCATAATTCTATTAAATCATACTTTAAAAAATTAAAAAAGCCTTCGGACCGAAGTCGAAGGCTTTTCGCTATTTCAATGTTTTGAGCTATTGTTTGATCAATTTTTTGGTGAATAATTGATCATTCAAAGTAGCTTTTAAAAAGTACATGCCAGCCGGCAAATTTGACAAGTCAATTACGGTTTTGCCGTCGGTGAAGGTGGGAATCAGGACTTCGTTTCCGGAGATATCAAGAATTTTGGCATTTTCCAATTCTTCATTGATATAAACCCGGTCGGAGGTGGGGTTAGGATAGGCGTTAATTTCTTCGCCCACTTCTTCCATTACTCCTGAAACCTGGTCATAAAGGTAAACCGATCCTACGCTAACGAAATAGATATGATGCTCATCGGCTACATAAATATTATCAGCAAAAAGCAAACCGGAAACCTGGTGCCAACCGCCCAAATTGGAAAAAATTCCCCAAGCGGCCGTCATTATAATACTGCCGTTTTCCACTTTCCGAGCGTGGTAAGCACAGCCATATATATCGGGATCAGGTAGGGTAAAAACTTCACCGTATGTCTTGGCTGCAGTATTGTAATCCAGAATTCTGTTCCTGGTAATAATGAAAATATTGCCATTATCTTGGGCAATTATTTCTTGGATTATTTCACCAGGCAATTCTAATTCCTGATTAAAATCGGTGCCAGAGACTTTGAATAGCCGGCCATTAACCGTAGTATCATCCACGGTATAACCAGACGAGACAAAAACTGATCCATTACTTTTGGCCGCCCCGGTAAAATCATTAGGACTGTCGGGGTTGCCATAAATATCAACCCAGCCAGAGCCATCATTGTGAAAAACCCGAGACTTTCCTATAATCCAATAATCATTTTCTTCAAAAATAAATGATTTATTGAGCTCTTTAAACGTGTATTGATTGGGTTTAAACCAAGTCCAGCTATCGGTAGATTGATTGTACTCATAAATTTCTTCATTAATAGTACCACCAACGCCAACGATGTTGCCCCCAAATTCAGCCATGGCAATGTCATGAGAACCATAGGCCCCAGGAGTAGAATGAAACGGCCAATAATCAACACCGTCAAACTTGACAAAGCCGACGAGAGAGCCGGTGGCAAAAATAGTATTGCCAACCCCAGCAATAGCGAAGAGAGCTTTCCCCTGGCTACTATACCAGGTGTCCATTTGGACAAATTGGGCAGAAGATGCGATTGATGCTAAAAGCATCACAAGTACGACAATAAACTTTTTCATTGTTATTTTCTCCTATTTTTAGTGATTTTTTTGTTAAAATACGATCATTTTAAGAACTCTTAATATTAATACATTATTAAATTTTTGTCAACTATTCCCCTAAAAACCTTAGTTATTGAGAATTTCCCAAAGAAAAGCTATCGCAAGCGCTAGTTTCGTTTTCGCACTTGTAGAATCCCCAATTATCCCGAACACCAATTCTAACTGCTTTCAAATCTCCGGTTACCGTGTTCTGAGGATTATAGAAGTAGACAAAATTAAAGGTTTGAGCCGGATTCGGCTTTTCATCCACCATCGTCGCTACGCTTATTCTATTTGGCCCCTCGCCCCAATCAACTGATAGTCTGGCAATCGGAACTTGTTCGGGGTCAACGTCAACATTGAAAGATAAAGTATAGAAGTCGGCTTGTTTAATATTGTAACCGTTACTGGTATGAACCATTTCATTACCCTCGCTATCTCTCAAGTGAACATTGCTAATAGTCGGCTTCACACCGCACCAAGCGCCGCCCACTCTAGTATTATTGGTACAAGTGGGGATTCTAGGGGTAGAGCCAGGAACAGCTGGACCGATATTTTCATTTCCGATAGGAAATTGGCTATAGTCATAAGTAGTACTGCCCCAAGTAAATTTCAAGAATATTCGAGTCAAAGACTGCATGGCCTTGCTAGGAGTGTTGCCAAAATTATCAAACCCAGTCCAACTTGGAGTCAAGCTCACGCCGAATTGACTATAGTTAGAAGTCGCCGGAACTATCGCTCGGCAATTGCTGATACCGGTATTACCAATCTTATGATTATCATCAAAGCAACCAAACGGAGTGCCAGATTGACCGCTGCCTAAAGTAGTGAAAGTGGCGGCGGCATATTTAGCACCGAAGAAATTATTAGCGGTGTCTACGGAATAAGCGCTGAAAGGACTCTGGAAGAAAGTCGCCGGAGTAGTGGCATTTAATATTCTGTCCACCCAAGCCAAAGAAGCGGTGACGGTAGAGAGACAACGCGGTTTATAGTCGGCCATCTTAATCAAGCAAGCTTTTTGGCTAGTACCATTCACAGTCAACCATTGGGCGTTAGCCATGGAATTACATTCAGCTTCCGTATAATGACGATCCATTATTCTAACCTCGCCATCACCGGCCACCGGCACACCGTCATATAAGTACCAACCATTTTCAGTGGAGGTTACCGGGGAAAAATTGATTGTACCGCAGTTAGAACAGCTGCCGGGACAATTATTGCTGCCCTGACAAGCGGTACAAGCTTGAGAAACATTGATTTCGTAGGTACCACTACCATTAGCATGAACGCTATCATTAATAACATTACTAGGTTCAGAGAATAATTTGCCAACTCCGGACGGAACAACAAAAGTAACTTTTCGGCCATAATAATCAGGCACGCCACCCGACGGACAAATATTGGTGTCGGGTTCATCAATAGCATGTCGACAATGCGCTATGGCGCTATCGTCACTATACCAGTTATAGGCCTTATATCCAGGATAAAGCGCTGGATTAGGGGCCGACGGAAAACCTATAACCGGGTCATTTGGATCAAACTGAGGATTATAACCATTATCAAAATTAGAGCAGTGAATATCATTAGTAGCCATAACAAAAGCGCCTTGACGATATTCCACAAAGTCAAAGCTGGCGTCCACAATGGCGCAATATTCTGGAGTATCAGCGATACCGGAAGTAGCCCCGGCATTCTGGCCTTTAACATTATCAATCGGATACCACATCAAGCAGACGCTGGGATTCTTAGAATCATACTCCAAGCAATAGCCATATAGACCATTAGAGACGGTGTTTTGGTTCTTGCTCACGCAAGTTAGACTATCTTGTTTCGGATATAGACGGCAGCTCTTAGGCAGATAACGGTTATTATCAACCTTCAAAACCGGATCCATGTTGATATTATCAAAGAAAGCTTGGCCGCCACCGTTAGCCGACAAAACGAACTTAACATTACTATTGGAAATAGCCGGAAAAGAGAACTTAATCACCTGGCGTTTCCAACCGTTATTTTCAGAGAAAACGGTGGTGGAAGTGCTAACACCATTACCAATTTCCACTTTAGCGCCTCCGGCTGCCGCGTTGGAGTTAACCATGAGACTGAGGAAATAATCCTTATTAGGACTGGCCTTAAAGCCGGCATCAATAGTAACCGGGCCGGAAGCGGATAAGAATCCTTGGCCATCAGCCGGATAAGAAACATTCTTATTTAAGATTGCCCCATCTTCGGAGTCTAAAATTACTTTATTTAAACTATTATTCAATCCGGTAACGCCAGTGTTGGTTAGGGTTTCAAAATCCCAGGCGCCGGTAACGCCACCGCCCACCTCATACATATTGGCCAAGTAATAATAACCGAGCTTAGAATAGCCGGCCGTATTCTTGTCTTCGCCGGAAGCAAAATTGTGGGCTTGGGCCGGACGATTAACAAAGTTTTCGCATTTACCAGTGTCAGATAGCTTATCGCACTCTCCTAAAGCATAGCAGGTCTCTTCGTTGGTTACCGGATCAATAGACTTGCTCATACAAGACAACCATTTATTACAAACTCGGTCCGGCTTAACCTTCACCAAGACATTGCTATCACAATTATTCAAATTCGGATCACAGCTTTCTGCTGAACCGCTGTTATAGGAATTAGTATAAGCATTCCAATTAAGCGCAGTCAGACCGGAGAAACCGCTCACCTTTCTTTCGTTGAACATAATACAACCAGAATCAAAGCTCGGAGCGCCGTTGCAAGTTTCCTTGTCCACTTCACCGGACAATTGATAACCAATTTGGGTGGCGCGGATATTAATCACCTTGCCATTTCCAGCTCCACCGACGGTACAGCTGGTATTATCCATGGAGTTAATCAACAGATTAGCCTTGGTGGTGGTAGCGGTGAAAGTCACCACATTTTGACCGGTGCCAAAAATATTATTATTGGCCAATATTCTAACTTGGCCCGGACAGCTCAAAACAGTCGGTTTGGTATTAGAGCCGTTTACGGAGAAAGAATATAATTTATTTTTCTGAAGGAAAATATTCTGGGTCTGCAAAGCAGTGCCGGCGATAGTAGAAGTCGCCCAGCTATCACCCGGAATATTATCTTTGTTGGTGTCTCCCCAATTCGGATTGACGATGATGTTCGGCGAGAATTCGCTGGACGGATCAATATATTCACTACAACCGGAAGAAACCGCGCTACAAGTGCCGACCATGCCTTGCGGCTGATAGACCCTGTTCCCTGCACCGCCGAAACCGATGGTCTTCAAACCGTCCACCGGGCAAAGATAATCGTTCTCATCTAAAATACAAGTACCGACTGAGCCGCCAGCGGCGCAATCGCTGTTACTGGCGCAAAGACGATTAATAGATTCAGTCACAATGCCCGATTGGCTGACGCTGATCTTGCCATCATTATTCATATCGCAGCGCTTAATCGGCTTCTTGTACCAACGCTTCGGCAAGTTCATGCCGGTGGCCTGTTTCGGTTCTCGCCATTCACAGACATTTTCGCCCGGATCACGGAAATAACTGACTTGGCCATCAGCGCTAGTCCAAAGGTCGCAGCCTACTTCACCGCTGCGGCATAAGGTCTCATAATATTTATCCGGATTGTTCTTAACATAAACATCGGAATATAGATTTTGAGTAGCGACATCCGGATTATAATTTTTCTGAACGCCTAATCGGCTGCAACCCTTATCGGTGTTGCTGCAGCTCTTAGCCGGATCAACAATGGCATAAATCATCTGATCGGCCGCTACCGAAACGCAATCGGCGCCGTCGGTACCGTCGCAAACATTATTAACCGGAGTATTTTCATTAAAGGCCGTAGCTTGATAATCAGCCGAATTCTTAGTATCCACTAGTAGTTCGCAACCCACCGATTGCTCGCCGCATAATTTGCTGAAATGGCGCAAATTATGGGTGGTGCTATTGCGGTCGGTATAACTGGCGCAACCCAAGTTATAGTTGGCGCCGCGATAAACATTGAAGACATCATAATAACAAGCATCGGGGGTCTGCCAGCTATCCTGAATCAAATAATAGCGATTGGTAATTTCGGTGATAATTAGATTATCAAACCAGAAGTTGCCATTAGCGGAAAAAACAATACTTTCATCAGCCGTCGGCAGATGGTCCAAATTATCCAAGTTGGCTTGATAGAACTGCCACTGGCCATTGCCGGAAATATTAATATCGGAATTATTTTGGTTAGTGACATTAAGAGCCTGAGCTTCGCTGCCATTGGTAAACTTAATTTTCAAAATCGTATTCTGGTTAGCTTTAGCCACGAATTTCACGGTATAGGATCCGCCCTGTTTTAACCCCGGAATCTTTTTGGCTACGCCATAATTAGGCAATGGGTCTTGAGCCCAAGCTACCGGAGCGATGCGATTCCACAGATTTTTCAAAGCGACCTTAACTTTATTATCAACCTTAGCGGAAATCTGCGGCATGATATTGAAATTACAGCTCTGACCGCCACGATTATATTTTAAAGAATGTCCATTCTTATTCAAAGCATCAGTATCAACGCTGGAGCTATCCTGGCACAATCCAGTCCAGCCATCGTTTGCTCCTTCAAAGCTGAAAATAGAAATGTTTCTGACATTATTGCCATAATTACCATTATATTCCCGGCAACCATTTTCAGAAGCTGCACAGCTCTGGCCTTCGCCCGGAATAGCTTGATAGATACAAGCGCTTTGGTTAGTATCCCAAGTTCCGCCGCTCGGACAATTCTGATCGCTAGGGCTATTGCTCAAACGATAAGGATGACAATTATCAGAACAAGAAACGGTATTGGAATAAAGATGATAAGAAACCTCACCGGCCTTATTATAGAATTGGCGACAATCCGGATTATAGGACGGATGGGTCGGCGGCAAATTAAAGATCGCCGCATTACAGGAAGTACTATCATCGCTTAAAACATAGGGTTCATCTAAAACCGCTTTTAAGGTATAGGCCACTAATTGATAGCCGCCGCTACCCGGGTTGCCCCAACTATAGAAGACGCCGCATTGATGGGTATCCGGTTTAATACATTGGCGCAAAGAAACATGATATTCTTTAGCTTCTCCGCCCTGAGCTAGTTCGTCTAGGTTGGTAAACTCACTACAACCGACAGCGGTGGCGCTACACTTAGTAGCGGTCTTCGGAATAAAGTTAGCCGCTACCTTATCGGTAAAATTAGTTTCCTTTTGGATGTAGCTGTCATAACCGACGCATTGGGCGGCACAATAATCGCTAGCCGCAGCCTTGGCGGCGACTTTAAAATTATCGCTGGAAGTAAATAGATCGCAACCCACTTCGCTAGCATTACATTTTCGGGCAAAGTTTTGACAAATCTCCGGAGCACCGGGTTTCAAAGAAAAATCTTTAGTGCCGGAAAAAGGATTAACATAGCAGAAAGATTCCAAATAATTCGGAATCAATTTTTGATAAATTAAATTGTTGGTACCGTAATCGCTATAACTAGTTCCAGCGGTTCCCAATTCTAATTTCATCTGATCAACCACGCAAGTGTTGGAATCAACGGCGATATGGACTTGGTTGGTGTTAACATTGTCCGGGAAAATAAAAGTAGAGCTGTAATAATTCCAATCAGTAGAAGTAGACAAAGGCTTAGTGGTGTCATTGCCGGCACCGCCTAAGATAAATTGATTGCCGGCTGAACAATTCTTAGCATAGAAAGAGAAAGTATAAGCCTGGCCAGCGACATTATAATCAGTGGGGCCGACAGAAATATTCCGACTTAGCAGTGCATTTAATTGCAGGCCATTATTGCTAAAATAACCGTTCGGGGTCTGGCTAACACCGGCGCCATTCCAGCCGCCGCGGTCTAATCCAGCTTCAAAATCACTGTTAATTAAAATGTTATGACCCAAATTAGATTTAACTTTAATAAACTCCTGGCAGCTTTCAGTGCTGGCGTCGCAAGTTTCTACCTTGCTGTTAAAATAAATCTGCTGCGACGGATTCCAGCTTAAGTAATTAGTGGAGCTGGCATAAGCACCAGTCAAAGCATAAGGCTTACAGCCCACATTATCACTGGTACAAGTAGAATAATCTAAAGTATTTTCCAAATAAGCCACTTGATTATCAGAACCATTTTTAGTGAAGGCTTTGCAAGTATTCAATACCGGATCGCAGCCATCGGAACCAAAATTCCAAGTCCGTTTTTCTTCGGTACAATAACCATAGGCCTCGCAAGTGCCATCGCTCTTTTCCTTAATACAACTTTGTTCATCAGCACAATAGCTATCTGCCCGAGTCACAATAACCTGAGCCGCTAAAGTAGTGGCGCCGGTAGAAGGATCAGTTTGTTTAGAAATAAAAGTCTTGTCTAAAACTTGGCCGCCGGCACCTTGGCGTTTACAATAATTCAAAGGAGCCTTCAAGACCCAATTAGGGTCAACTAAACCTTGGCACCAAGCGCCCGGAACAAAACCCTGGCTAAACTCATTATAATTATCAGCCGGATCAAAACAGGAAACCAAATCTAATAATGTGGTCGGCTGATTCAATTCTTCCGCTTTCAATAAAGCAGTCTCCCAACCCACCGGCACGATGCGATATTTTCTTAAAATAGATAAGGAGCGCAAGGAATAACCTTGGTTAGCGTCAATTTCTCGTCTAAAGCGCCAAGACCCATTCAAATATCCCGCCTTGATACCTTCAATTACGGTCTGATTACTTTCAATAGCTTGGCGGAACTGTTCATCAATAACGCAATTAGTCGGACCGACATTAGATTGTCCCGGACAAACGGTTAATTCCGCTAAAATATCATAATCACCTCGAGTATCGAAGCGAGGTTTTAAAACTTTAGTCAATTGATTTTGCAAAGCCACACTGCTCCGATTAGAAAAAGGATCGTAATCGGCATTGACTAAGCCGGAGAAAGTTGAACCGCCGCTCGTACCGCCGTCCTTAGGCTTGTTGCTTCCCAATTTGCCGGTAAGATTATTAAAAGCGGTAATGGCTAATTGATTTAAAAACACATTAGCGGCGTCCACTAAGGCATCGCCGGTAAACTTGCCCAAAGATTGCGTCTGTAAATTTTTAGCCTGAGTTAATTGATCCTTAGAATTATCTGGTGGCGCTTCTTGTTTACCACCTATATTGCGGACATCCAGCCAACCGCCTTTAGCCGCCACCTCTTTGCCGGTACTATCTTTAACATCAGTCTTCACATCATCAATACCACTCATCAAAGATAAAGAAATAGTTAAATCGCTACCGGTGGGGCTGAACTGATCACCTAATTTCTTTAGGAAGTCGCCGCTGCCCATATCTTTTATCTTATTAATCTGGTCAGACCAAGCTTCTTTCATCCTGCTAAAAGTACAAACCGGCTTACTAGCTCCAGAACCGGGGGCGGTGAATTGGGTTAGCCCCAAACCGATTCGAGCTTTAACATCCAAATTAGGTTCGCAAAGATTAATATTCAAAGGCTTGCCATCTTTACCGGTAAAAGCCCAGGTGTTTAAACCGTTAATAAACTCTCCGGCCGCATTATCGGCCAGATCTTTGGCGTATTCCCCCCAGCCTTTAGTGACAAACAATGGTTGTTGGCCTTTGCCGCCGGAACCGATATAAGTAGCGGAATCAATAGCAAAACGATTTAAGGCATTTTGGACTACCGATCCCAAAGCCTTGGAAGCTACCTTTTTTAAACTCTTAGTGACAAATTCAGTCAATTTATCCCAAACTAATTTTGGAATATCTTCGACAGGGATAGCTTGAGCCGGCTGCGGCTTCAAAGCTATCATACCAGAAACTAAAATAGCTAGTAACAAAATCCCAGTAACCGGTTTCTTGAATGATTTTTGGTAGTTTGGTAGCCGCATGTGATTAAAATTATATAGTTTACTATTGATTAGAATTGATTGATTCCAAATAGCTCTTCATTAGATCCTCGTCGCTAATCTGATCCAAGGTAGCCTTGTCCATACCGTTGTCTAATAATAACTGGCGCAAAGAAGCGGCATCACTACCCCCTTCCAACATGGACTCCAAAGAACTGGAATCAGTAGTAGTCGGAGTAGTTTCAATGCCCAAAATATTGCTAATAGTAGAAGTTGGGGTGCTGGTAGACAAAAGCACTTCATGACAAACCTGACCGGAAGCGCAATTAGGATCAGTGCCATGCAAGATTTCATCCTTATCATTAAATCCATCACTGTCGGTATCTTCCAAATAAGGCGAGGTGCTATAAACATTAATTTCTTCATAGTCGCTAATACCATCTTTGTCGGTGTCAGTAGTGTAGTCATTAGCTGTTGTAGAAGTAGCGGCCGCGTTTTCGGTAGTAGCTAAGCTGCGGCTATAATCAAAAGGAGAATAGATCTGATGGCGGATATTCCAGACGCCAAAAATCAGGACAACCAAACTAAAAAAAGCCAAAACCAGAAGAGCTTTTTTCTGATTATGGCTTAAAGGCGCCAAACTATCAGCCGGCGCGCCATTAACTATCTTTCGCTTGTTAGAAGCGTTCTCCATATGGCCCTATTATACCATAAAGGGCGAAAGCTTGGCAAATAAGTTCAACCAATCTTTTAGGCTTAATTCTTGAGCTCTCTGAGTAGGAGACAGGCCGCATTCCTTAATTGATCTTTCTATGATTTCAGCGTCAATTTTCAGCCCGCCCACCAGATTATTTTTAATCATTTTGCGCTTAGCCGAAAACCCCGTCTTCACTAATCTAAAAAATGGTTTTTCTTGATTTTGGCTTAAATATTCTTGTTTTCTTAAGGTTATCTTCACAATAGCGCTATCCACTTTAGGCGCCGGCCAAAAAGAGGCGGCCGGAACGAGATCAATTATTTTGGGGTCTCCGTAGAATTGGACGGAAACAGCCAAGACGCTCATCTGGGGAGGGGTGGCGCATAATCTTTCGGCGACTTCTTTTTGCAAAAGCAAAACTAAGGAGCTGGGACGATGACCGGAAGACAAAAAAGTGCGCAAAAAAATAGAAGTAATATTATAAGGCAAGTTGGCGACTATCTGATAATTCGGTTCTTGAATTTGATAGCGTAAAATATCTTGATTGACCAACTCAATATTTTTAATATCAAAAGAGTCTAATTTTGTTTGCAATACCTTAAATAATTTGTCATCCAACTCGACTGCTATCACCCGCCGAGCTTTTTTAGCCAATTCCACTGTCAAAAAACCCAAGCCCGGCCCGACCTCTAAAACAACATCGGTCTTTTTGATATCGGCGGCGGCAATTATTTTTTCATAAACCCCCTGGTCAATTAAAAAATTCTGCCCCTTGGAACGCGAGGGGTGGATATCATAGAGTTTCGCTAATTCTAAAGTAGTAGCTAAAAGATCCATAGAATGAATTAGGGATTAAGCGGATACGACAAAATTCAATAATTTTCCGGGCACATAAATAGCCTTGATAATCTGATGATCGGCAATCCAATTTTTCACTGTTTCATTTTCTAAAGCAGCTTTCTTCACTTCTTCTTCTCCTAAACCGTTAGCCACAATGATAGTCGCTCGCAATTTGCCATTAATTTGGACAGCCACATTAACCATGGCGTCCACTATTAGCTCCGGGTTGTATTGCGGCCAAGCAGCTTGGAAGATACTCTCTGAATTACCGGCCTTTTGCCATAATTCTTCGGCTAAATGCGGGGCAAAAGGAGAAATTATCTGAATGAGAAGCTGATAGTCAGCTCGATTGAGTTCCGGTTTCTCGCCTTCATAGACAGAATTAATTAGAATCATTAAAGCGGAAACAGCGGTATTGAATTTAAAATCAATAATATCTTCACCCACCTTCTTAATAGTCTTATGAAGCAGAGATTTGGTTTCGCTCCTAGTCTCATTATCGGAGAAACTAATATTGTTAACCCGCTCTAAGAATTTGCGGGCTCCCACTAGACCGTTAGTACTCCAAGCGCCGGAATCAGAAAATGGGCTCATAAACATTTCATAGACGCGCAAAGCATCAGCGCCGTATTTTTCCACCATTTCATCAGGATTAACCACATTCCCCCAGCGCTTAGACATCTTGCGGCCGTCTTCTCCAATTACCAATCCCACCGCCTTGAGCTTCAAGAAAGGTTCTTCATAATTGACAACACCCTGATCGTATAAGAATTTGTGATAAAAACGAGCATAAATTAAGTGGCGAGTGGCGTGTTCGGCACCGCCGACGTAGAAATCCACCGGAGACCAATATTTCTCCTTGTCTTTGTCCACTAGCTTCTCTTGATTATGCGGATCAATATAGCGCAAATAATACCAAGAGGACCCCGCCCACTGCGGCATAGTATTGGTTTCCCGTTTAGCTAAAGAACCGCAGAGCGGACAAGTGGTATTCACCCAAGAAGCAATGGTGGCCAAAGGAGACTCACCAGTACCGGAGGGTTCATAGCTTTCCACTTCCGGCAACAAAACCGGCAGTTGTTCTTCCGGCACCGGCACAGCGCCGCATTTAGCGCAATGGATTATCGGAATTGGCTCGCCCCAATAGCGCTGGCGGGAAAAAACCCAATCTTTTAACTTATAATTCACCTTTTTGCGTCCCAATTTATTTCTCTCCAACCAATCGGCCATCCTAACTCTAGCTTTATCCGAATCAAGACCGGTGAACTCACCGGAGGCTAGCAGATAACCATCGGCGGTCATGGCTTCATTAATTTCACCAATCACTTGCACCTCAGCCGAACCGGCAATCACCCCTTTGATTGGCAAACTATATTTTTTAGCAAACTCAAAATCTCTTTCATCATGAGCCGGCACCGCCATTACCGCGCCAGTACCATAGTTGGCTAAAACATAGTCAGCGATAAAGACCGGCACAGCTTCGCCGGTAAAAGGATTAATGGCTTTTATTCCCTCCAACCTCACGCCAGTTTTATCTTTATTCAAATCGGTTCTTTCCAAAACTGTTTTGTTCTTCACTTGCTTTTGATATTCAACCACTGCTTCCCCGTTAGTTATCTGTCCTTTTAATTTTTCCACTAGCTCGTGCTCCGGAGCTAAAACTACATAGGTGCAGCCAAAAATAGTATCCACCCGGGTGGTGAAGACGGTAATCAGGTGATCATTGTTCTCAATTTTGAAATCCATTTCCACTCCTTCGCTGCGGCCAATCCAATTACGTTGCATTTCTTTGATATTCTCCTCCCAATCCGGCAGTTTTTCCAAATCAGCTAATAGCCTATCGGCATAATCGGTAATTTTCAAAACCCATTGGCGCATCGGCTTCTGCTCCACTATAGTGCCGCACCGTTCGCAACGGCCGTCTTCTAAATCTTCATTGGCGAGCCCCGTCTGACAAGACGGGCACCAATTGATCGGCTCAAAAGATTCATAGGCTAAGCCCTTCTTAAACATCTGCAAAAATATCCATTGCGTCCAACGATAGTATTCCGGAGAGGTGGTATTAATTTCCCGCTCCCAATCGTAATTGAACCCTAAAATACTTAACTGCTGTTTGTATTTAGCCACGTTATTCGCCGTCGCCACTTTAGGGTGAATTTTATTTTTCAATGCATAGTTCTCCGCCGGCAAGCCAAAAGCGTCAAAGCCCATCGGGTGCAGGACGTTGAACCCATTTAAAGCCTTAAAGCGGGCATAAATATCGGTAGCAATATAACCCTTGGGATGGCCAACATGCAGACCTTCACCGGAGGGATAAGGGAACATATCTAAAATATAAAATTTAGGGAGATTTTGGTCTTCTTTGGTGCGATAACTATTATTTTTTTGCCAATATTCGCGCCATTTTACCTCTAAGGATTGATGATCGTACATAGTTTTAATCTATTTCTAGAACCACTGGCGCATGGTCGGAACCAGTGATTTTATCCAAAATATAGGCCTTTTTTATTAACTTCTTTATTCTATCGGAAACCACGAAATAGTCAATCCGCCAACCGATGTTCCGTAATCGAGCCGCGCTGCGGAAACTCCACCAGCTGTATTGAATCTTTTGAGGATTTTTAAACCGAAAACTATCCACAAACCCTTGGCTCAAAAATCTGGTCATAAACTCTCTTTCTTCTTTCGTATAGCCGGCATTGCCCTCATTTTGTTTGGGACGAGCCAAATCAATCGGTTGGTGCGCCACATTAAAATCTCCGGTGACTATCACCGGTTTTTTCTTGTCCAATTTTTTGATGTATTGCAATAGAGCTTCGTTAAACTCCTGCTTATATGATAAACGACTAAGTTCATGATTAGAGTTTGGAAAATAAACATTGCAGAGATAGGCCTTGGGAAGCTCTAAAATTTGGATGCGCCCTTCGGCGTCAAACTTTTCTAAACCTATTCCCACTTTGACCTTGTCAGTCTTCAATTTGTCGGAAATTAATAGGGCTGTACCGCTATAGCCTTCTCGCTTGGCACTATGGAAAAAAACTTGATAGCCGGGAAAGTTAATTTTTTCCGCCGCTAATTTTTTCTCCGAAATCTTAGTCTCTTGTAAACAGACCACCGCCGGTTTTTCTTGAGACAACAAAAGCGGCAAAGCGCCTTGACGCAAGTTCGCCCTAATACCATTAACGTTCCAAGAAATTATTTTCATATTATTCAATTTTTACCTCTGTACCGACAGCAGCAAAGTCATAAACTATCTTAGCCGAACCGATTCCCAAACGGACACAGCCGTGAGAAGCCGGCCTGCCCAAACTGGACTCGCCTTCTCTCCGGCCGCTCGGCCAGAAAGGCAATTCATGAATACCATAAGTGGTGTCTTTGAAACCTAACCAATAGGGCATCCACAATTTATAGCTGGCAGACCAAGCCTTCTGATTTTTATTCATCACCGCAAAAGTGCCGCGCGGAGTTGGGGTACTGCTTTTGCCGGCCGAAATCGGAAATTTCCCTAATTCTACATTTCCCAAATTATAGGACAGCTCTTGCTTAGCCAAATTAATTTTAATTTGTTTGAAAAGCTTCGCTCCAGTGCCTTGCAAAGGATCATAACCATTTTTGACCTCGAGCCCGTCTGGATAACCATCTTCGTCCGAGTCTGGATTGTCCTGGTCAGTCTGGAATTTCAGCTCCATTTCATCGCTTAAACCATCGCCATCGCTATCCACGGAAACAGCCGCAACCATGACCGGTCCAGCCAGCAAGCTAAGCACAAAAACCAGAGAAAAAATAAAACGACGCGGCATATTTTTTATTGGCCTTTTCGGGCGATAAATGATATAATAAAATTATAATTTAATCATCCTGATTTAGCAAATGAACACCACTATGCCCAGACATCGCTGGTACAAATCTTGGTGGGGAATTTTCTTGATTCTAACCGCTATTTTAGTGGTTAGCTTTGTATTAGCTTTTGCTTTTTATATCAAAAGCCTGGCCAACAAGATGAATTCGGAAAGAGCTAGCCAATTGTTAAGCGCTCAGCAAGCCGCTAATCAAAGACT
Organism: bacterium; assembly: GCA_035402825.1. GTDB lineage: Bacteria > Patescibacteriota > Patescibacteriia > Patescibacteriales > UBA12465 > DAONDZ01. Next base: position 47,489 of record DAONDZ010000003.1, read on the forward strand.
TTTAGACGGCCTTAATCCCTATTACCTAGGAACTTCCACTCCCCAGATAACCATAGTTGAATTCGGCGACTTCGCCTGTTCTCGTTGTCGGGAATCATTCACTGCCATTCACGACCTAGCCGCTTTGCATCCGGATACGGTAAAAATAATTTGGCGCGACTTTTTGGGCCACGATGATTCGTTCGGTCTGGCTCTAGCCGCTCGTTGCGCCGGCGAGCAAGGCAAGTTTTGGGAAATGCATGATGGCTTATTTTTGCATCAAGGCACTTTAAACGAAGAACGAATATTGGATTTAGCCAAACAATTCGAATTGAACACCACTCAGTTCTCCCAATGCATCAAGGATAATAAATACGCTAGACAGATAGCGAAAGATAAATCAGACGGTGAATTACTTAAAGTAGTCGGCACTCCAACCTGGTTTGTTAATAACAGCTATCGTATAGAAACGCCTTTGAGTTTAGAAAATCTACAAAAAATAATTGAAGAATTAAATAAATAATATGTGGCAAATACGTCTACACGGCCGGGGCGGCCAAGGAGTGGTCACCGCCGCTGAATTAATCGCCATCGCCGCTTTTCATAACGGCTACGAATCGCAAGCTTTTCCTTTTTTTGGGGTAGAAAGAAGCGGCGCTCCTATTCAAGCTTTTGCTAGAATCAGCCAGCAGCCGATTCAGTTGCGCGAACACATCTATCAGCCAAACATCATTATCGTCCAAGACGAAAGCTTGCTCTCCGCTACCGATGTTTTATTTGGAGCCGACAACAACACCAAGTTGATTATCAACACCAAAAAAACACCGACGGAAATGGCCAATCGGATTAAAGCCGACAAAGCACAAAGCTTTAAAATAAAAGCCAAGAATATCTACGCTGTCGACGCCACCACTATCGCTCTGGACATTTTCGGCCGCAACTTAGTCAACCCGATTATTCTCGCCGCCTTTTCCCGCTGCACCAAGATAATTGACCAAGAGGCGATTATCAAAGCGATTAAAGAAAAGTTTGCGGATAAAGGACCGGAGGTAATTAAAAAAAATATGGCGGCCATTACCCGCGCCTATGCTCTCTAATTTATACCTATGAAAAAATCTATAGCTCTCAAACCAGCCGGTTCACTCAATAATCATACTGGTTCTTGGCGTCTCACCAGGCCGATAGTGGATTTCAAAACTTGTATTGGCTGTTCTTTATGCGCCAAAATTTGCCCGGATGGCTGCATTGACATGGTGAGCCACGGCGGCAAATTAAAATCACATATCAACTACGACTATTGCAAAGGCTGCAATCTTTGCGTTAAAGAATGCCCGGTTAAAGCCATCAGCTCCATACCGGAAAAAGAATAATCTTATGAAAGACAAAAATCGCCAAATATTAGAAGGCTCGCGCGCTATTGCCTTAACCATTAAAAACATCGCCCCGGATGTTATTTCCGCCTATCCGATTACTCCCCAAACTCATATCGTGGAAGACTTGGCCAAATTCAAAGCGGACGGCTTAGCTAATTATGAATATCTCCGTGCCGAAAGTGAATTTGCCGCCGCCTCTATAGTTCTCGGCGCCAGCGCCGCCGGCAGCCGGGTTTATAGCGCGACTAGCTCTCAAGGTTTATTACTCATGACCGAGGTTATCTTCAGTATTACCGGCCTGCGCCTGCCCATAGTCATGACTTGCGCTAATCGCACCATCTCTTCTCCAATTAATATTTGGAACGATCACCAAGACATCATGGCCTTAACCGCTTCAGGCTGGATAATGCTTTTTGCGGAAACTAATCAAGAAGCGGTCTTCCAACACATCTTAGCCTACAAAATAGCCGAGACTACAAAATTACCGGTGATGGTTAATGTGGACGGCTTTATCCTCACTCATTCCTATGAACCCCTATCCATTCCGGAGGCGGGGAAAATAAAAAAATATTTGGGCCAATATCACCCGGCGGCCGGCACCTATTTGGACACCAAAAATCCGGTGACTCTCGGTTCTTTTGTCAGCCCCAAAGACTATTTTGAAATCCGCCAAGAGCTCAATGATGATTTAATAGCTAGCCTAAAAACTATCAATCAAGAATATTTTAAATGTCATAAAGCCCTGGGCACATCTGGAACTAAAAATGAAAATGGTTTGTTTGAATACTATGGTCCTCGAAACGCCAAAACAATAATCATCGCTCTGGGCTCAGTCATTGGCACCATCAAAGATGTGGCTGATCAGCAAAAGAACGTCGGGGTGATAAAAATCAAATGCTTTAATCCTTTCCCCTATCAAGACTTAGCTAAAATATTAAAATCAGCTAAGCAAATCGCTATTTTAGAAAAAGCCACCAATCTCGGTTCAGCCGCGCCGCTCTTTTCTCGAATTTTGCCGATTCTGAACCGTGATCAGGTAGCCAAAAGCTATATTGCCGGTTTGGGCGGCCGCGATATCACTCAAAAGATGATTCAGGGGATAATAAATGATATAATGAAGACAAAGAAAACTAGCTTAGATTCTAAATTTGTTAATAAATAAAATAAAATATATGAACCAGGCTAAAATAATTCTTTCCTTCGCAATTACTATTCTTTGTCTCAGTTTTTTCCTGCCGGCCAACAACGCCCTAGCCACCGACCTCAATCGCTGCAACAGTGTGGCCACTGGAGGCTGCGGCGGTAGTTTGCCCGTAGAAAGCACTAACCCAACTTCAGACTGTGCCTGGCAAGCCTCCACTGAAGGCTGTTGTACTAATGGAACTGGCTATTTCTTTATCAGTCCCGGAGCCGCTTGCCCCAGCCAATACCCCACTCCCGTAGCTGACCCTAATCAATGCGCTCAATACTATAACAGCAATCCCAATTTCAAATGCTGTTGTCCGGCTGTATCCGGCAATACCTCCAGCTTATGCCCGGAAGATGAAACCTTCTTACCCAAGAATCTCACTTTTGATCCGCAAATAACCATTCCGGGCTCTCCTTTTCAAGAAGGCCAAGGCTATGAATTAAAAAATGACACCAGTGCTATTGGTGAATACATCCGAGCTTATTACCAATATGGTTTAGGTATTGTGGGTATCGCCGCCGCTATTATGCTCATGATTGGCGGTATTATCTGGCTGACCGCCGGTGGTTCCAGCTCCAAAATAGAACAAGCTAAAGATATTATTACCAGCAGTCTTATCGGTATGTTTTTGCTATTTGGCAGCTGGATAATATTGAGAACCATTAACCCTGATTTAGTGGAATTAAAAACTACTGCTATTAGCATGATTGAAAAACCAACTTGCTGCGAATATCCTAATCCGGATAATCCTAATGGCGGCAATGTAGCCGGATCATTCTTCCCTTCTTCTTGTACCAAAATGAGCGGCCATTATTTCCCGGGCAAAGTAGCCGACCTCACCAAAACCAAATGTGTGGACGGCGGTTGCTGCTTAAGAATCTCCCGCGCTATCCGGCCGGCCACTTTAGTGATTAGCGCTCCTTTCAAAGCGTTTAAAGACGCCTGGAACAATGCTTCAGCTTTGGTTTCCGGAGATCCTCTGCCGCCGAGCTCAATATTTGAATATTCCTTTGATGCTTGGGATTCAATACCGGAAACTTGCAGCTCGGAATTAGTGAGCGATATCAACGCCGTGGACGCCGTGCTCTCCGGATTATTTGCCGGATTCACTGCCAGTGATATTAATCACAACGAAGTATTCTACAAAGAAAAATGCTCTTATCTAATGTGCTGCGTCGGCAAAAACTATGGCGACCTCTGTCTTTCTAAAGACAAAGAACCAGGCGTATGTCAAAATGATGTCTGCGTTACTGATTAAAAATATGGCTAAAACTGAAATGAATAAAAGAATATATCCGGGTCATAACGCTTGCGCTGGTTGCGGCCAATTAGTGGCCGTCCAGGCTGTGATGCGAGCGCTAGGCAACGAAAAAGTTATTATCGCCAATGCCACGGGCTGTCTGGAAGTCACCACCACCGCCTATCCTCAAACTGCCTGGGGATTACCTTGGTTACATTCCCTATTTGAGAATCCGTCTTCCCTAGCTTCCGGCATTAAAGCGGCGCTCAAGAAACAAAAGAAAGATGATGTTAAAGTCATTGTTCAAGCCGGCGATGGCGGTACCTTTGATATTGGCCTAGGATTAATTAGCGGCGCTTGGGAACGCGGCGATAATTTTATCTATATTTGCTATGACACCGAGGCCTATTCCAACACCGGGGTCCAAGCTTCCGGGTCCACTCCTTTAGGAGCCAGCACCACCACTTCTCCCAACAGTGATTGTCCGGAAGTTAAAACCACTTGCCCCTTAGTCCCCGGATCCACTCAAGCCAAAAAAGATATGCTGGCCATTGCTCTGGCTCATGGACTGAAATATGTCGCCCAAGCCAGCGCCGGCTATCCAGATGATATTACCAGGAAAATAAAAAAAGCTTTGGCTGTCGATGGCCCCAGCTATATCCAAATATTCAGCCCTTGTGTCTTGGGCTGGAAAACAAAATATGACGAAGCGGTTAATCTCGGAAAACTAGCAGTCCAAACCGGACTATATCCGCTCTTAGAATATGAAAACGGCCAGTTGATGGCGGTTTCTAAATTGCCGGCCAATAATCCGAAAGTGGAAGAATATCTAAAACTCCAAGGCCGCTATAGTCATCTCTTAGCTGACAGTCGTTATCAATCTACGGTTTCTTTAATTCAAAAAACTGCCGATAATAATATCAGTAAATATGGTTTACGCTAAACAAAAGAAAAAGATAGCCGTTATCTGCTTATTTTTATTAGCTTTTATTTTTTGCCAAGCTCCAACAGCCAACGCGGCGATTACTGGCGATGATCAAGTTGATTGCCCGACCGCCACGGCTACGGAAGTCTTAGTTTATTTCCACGGCCTTTTAGCTCCCACCTATACTGACAACGGTCCGCAATGGACTTTGCAAGAAAGCATCAACACTTTCTATTCCGAATTAAATAAAATCCGAGCCGTCCGCCCTGGAGTAGCCGCCGGACATTTTAATTACACCACTTCGGCTCAAACCGCCATTAATGCCGTCAAAAGCCAATGTAATATCACCGGCCAGGTGCCGGTGGTTTTAGCCGCTCATAGCGCCGGTGGAAAACAAATCCGTCCGGCCGGAGCTTTAGCTGACAAATTGATATTAATAGACGCTGTCTATTGGGATCCTTCCGCTCTATTTAGTTATTGCTCCAAGATCCGGATAATAGACGGATCATCAACACAAGAAAATACTCCGGCCTTAGTTAGTAATTGCCAATCTGATGCCAGTTTCAAATATGTTGATAATAGAACTAGCAGTATCAACCACTTTGCCGCCCGCAGCTATCTCAGCTCTTTCTATCTGGACTCCACGCCGGTAGCCGGCGGCGGAGCGCAAGCAGCGGCCGCTGCTCCAGAGAAACCATTCGTAGTTAACAACCCCTTAGAAAATTTACAAGTAGTTATTCCCGGGTTAGACAAAATAATTGCCAACAATCCAGCCACCTGCACTACCACCGACGGCAAAACGACCTGCAGTCTTCCTTGGATCGCTCAGTATATTAAAGGCATCTATAATTACGCTTTGGCCATCATCGGCGTTATCGCCGCCATTGCTTTAATGATTGGCGGCGTTCTCTGGCTAGTTTCAGCCGGCAATGCTTCTCGGATATCGACGGCTCAAAATTGGATCGCCGGCAGTCTAACCGGTATTTTAATTATGATGACTTCTTATATTCTGTTAAATGAAATCAACCCGGATTTAATCGGGTTGAAGCCGGTGACTTTAAAAATAATTGAAGAAATCATGCCGGATACCACCGACGCCTTATCTATCGCTAATCCCTCTTTAGACCCCAGCACTTGGGTACCGATTCCTAGCAACCCCACTATTTGCCCAAACGCTGTGAGAGCTAACCAACCGATAGTAGATAAAATTATAGCCGCTACCGATTGTATGGCAGCTAAAGGATTGATGATTGAAATCGGCGGCGGGTCCAGAACCGTTCTAAGACAAGCGGAAATTTATGACGAAAGATATAACCACCCGGCTAATCAATGTAATAAAGCTGGATTGAAACCGGGTTATGCTATCGCCTGCTGTCCTTATCCTTTAGGAGAAAAAATCTGCCCCCACAATTCCGGTTCGGCTTTTGATATCAGAGCCGTGACAGTTTGCGGCATTACCCAAAAAGATTTATCCAATCAATATATTCTGCAAGATTGTATGCAAGCAGCCGGCGCTTATTTATTAGACGCTGAGTGCTGGCATTTTGAATCTCCGCAGATTTCTCCATACTCTAAAAGCCAAGTGGGCAACCACAATGATAACTACTGCAAAGATTGGCCGAAGTAATTAATCCCCTCTATCCATGGCTTCGTTAGCCAGAGAATCAGCCACGGCATTAAGGGCGCGAGGAATATGAGTGAAGGTAATTTTTTTGAATGATAGTGACAAATTATAGATTTCCAAAAACAAAGGCGCCAAGTCTTTGTTTTTTACTTTATACTCCCGGTTCAACTGTTTGACGGCTAACTCGCTATCCAAATAAAAATCTAACTCGGTGCCGCCTAATTCTTTGGCCTTTTTAACTCCGGCTAAAATAGCTCGATATTCGGCTTGATTGTTGGTGGCCACGCCTAAAAATTCGGAGATCTTATCAATCACCTCTTTTTTTTCGTTATAAATAACCACTCCGATTCCGGCCGGACCGGGGTTGCCCCGAGCGCCGCCGTCGGTATAGATAGTTAGTTTCATAAATTAGTTTTTTTTAAATCAATTATTCTCAATTGGACTTCACTTCTTCCATTATAGCCGTTTATATCTAAATAATAAACCAGGTCCACGGTATCACCAATTTGCAAATGGCTATAAGCCTCGCTCTTGAAGAAAGCGATGGCCCAAATTGATCCTAGACGAATTTTGATATGTTGATTGTCGCCGCCCATATTGACTATATCATTAATGGTGGCGCCATAAGTGACAAACTTAGGTTGAGGATTGCCTTGACCAAAGGGAGATAGCAATTCTACTTCTCGCGCTAAATCTAAATCTATTTCCGACAGCTTTAATTCTAAATCAATACCTAGCTTAGGCGATAATTCCAATCCCTGCAATTTAACAGCGGCAATCTTTTTCATAGCGGCGGTAAAACCATCTAATTTTTCTTGAGAATAAATAGAGAAACCGGCCGCGCCAGGATGACCGCCGTACTTATCCAAATTTTCCTTAGCCTCTTCAATAGCTGAGATTAGATTAAACTCTTCAATGCTCCGCCCTGATCCCTTAAAACCATCGGCAGTGGAGGTAATAATCAAAGCCGGACGATAATATTTTTCGCAGATTTTTCCGGCCACCAATCCGATTACTCCTTCATTCCAACCTTCTTCAAAAATGGAGCTCACGCCAATGATAATATCGGGAACATTTTCTTTATCAATCTGCGCTTCCACCTCCCCCATTATCTTCTCGGTTATTTCTTGGCGGGAAATATTCTTTTGATTAAGCTCCTGGGCCAACAGACTAGCCTCAGCCTCATCTTTAGTCAAAAGCACCGATAAAGCATTGCTGGCATTTCCTAAACGGCTCGCGGCGTTAAGACGCGGTCCAATTTGAAAACCTAAACCCCAAGCATCAATCTTTTCGGCTTTAGATTTAATAACCTTAATTAGTTCTCTAACCCCCAATCGCTTAAACTTATTAATCTCCAATAGCCCCTTCTTCACCAGAATCCGATTCTCTCCCAAAAGCGGCATCATATCACTCACTGTGCCCATGGCTACTAGATCCAAGACCTTGTCTTCCAATTGTTTTTTAGTTTCTTCGTCTAATTTTGATTTAGCTAATAGGGCTTGAACCAGCTTAAAAGCCACGCCCACTCCGGCTAAATTGCGGGTGGGATAATCTTGACGTTTGTCGGTGCAATTAATGAATAAACAGCTGGGAATTAATTTTTCGTCATCCGGCAAAGCATGATGATCGGTGATAATAATATCCAAACCTAAGTTTTGAGCATAAAGAACTTCTTCGTAGCTGCGCGTACCGTTATCAACCGTAATTATTAACCGCGAACCATTAGCCGCAATCTTTTCAATCGCCCCCTTATTCATACCGTACCCTTCCGATACTCTGTCCGGCAGATAAGCATCCACTCGGGCCTTGAAAAGAGTCAATATTTCCCAAAGAGCGGCAGTGGAGGTCACCCCATCAGCGTCGTAATCGCCATAAATAGTTATTAAATCCCCGGCTTTGATATGGTTAATAATCAAAGCCACGGCCTTTTCCATGTCGGAGAATAAAAAAGGATCGAACTGTTTTAAATAATCTGCCCGCGGCAAATCAGCCAACAGAAAAGCTTCCAAGGCTGCCGGCGTATCAATTCCCCGCAAGGCTAATAGCTGCCGCAAAACTAAAGAATACCGGTTATTTTCCAAAACCGAAGCGGCCGCGGGGGCTAATTGCCATCTTTTAGTGACGGTCATAATTTAATTAGAATCCGAAACTGACGGTCCAGGCCAGCATGCTGACCACAACCATAGTGGAAATAATAATCCAAAAAACCTTTACCACTTTTTTGCTTTTCATAAGTATCTTAATTATCTTTTTAATATTTTGACAAAAGTATCCGGCGGAATATCAACACTGCCCTTGCCGGCGGCCATCATTTTCTTTTTGCCCCGTTTCTGTTTTTCTAAAAGCTTCAATTTTCTGGTGTAATCGCCGCCATACAACTTAGCCGTCACATCTTTGCGCATCGCCGACAATCTTTCCGCCGCAATCACTTTGCCGCCAATCGCCGCTTGCAATTTCACTGCGAACATCTGTTTCGGCAAACTTTCTTTTAAAATATTAACCACTTCTTTGCCCTGACGAAAAGCCTCATCACGATAGACAATGGTGGCCAAAGCCTCAATTGGTTCTTCGGCAACTAGAATATCCATCTTGACCACATCAGCCAAGCGATAGTCTAAATATTCATAGTTGATAGAGGCATAACCGGAACTGACGCTTTTTATCTTGTCATAAAAATCGGTTAAAATGGCCGACATCGGGATTTCATAACGGAGAATAACGCGAGATTCATCGCTATCGGCGGAAATATATTCGGTATTCTTGTAGACGCCTTTTTTGTCCTGAGCTAATTTAATAATATTGCCCATGTATTCTTTAGGAGAAATGACATCTAAAGTCACCCAAGGCTCTTCAATTCTGTCAACAAAAGTCGGATCCGGCAATTTCTGAGGAGTACGGATAATTACTTCTTCTCCGGATTTTTTAAACACCTTATAGGCGACGCTGGGTATAGTAACGATAATATCCAAATTATATTCCCGGCGCAATCTTTCTTGAAATATTTCCAAATGAAGTAATCCTAAGAAACCGCAGCGAAAACCGAATCCTAAAGCTTCAGAATGTTCAGGTTCATAAGCCAAGGCGCTATCATTGAGCTTTAGCTTTTCCATGGCTTCTCGTAAGTCCTGCAAGTCGTCACCCTCTTTGGGGAAGATGCCGGCAAAGACCATCGGCTTCACCTCTTTATACCCCGGCAGAGCCTCCGGCTTGTTGCTGGGCTCATAAGGAAAAGTGATGGTATCGCCCACGCGGCACTCGCTGACATTTTTAAAACCAGTGACGATATAGCCGATGCTGCCGGTGTCTAAACTGCCAGTGGAAAAATAATCCGGACGGAAGATGCCAATATCCAAAACTTCACTCTGAGCATTAGTAGCCATTAATTTTATCTTATCTCCTTTTTTTAAACTGCCATCAAAGATTCGGACATAGGCTACCACTCCGCGGTATTCGTCATACTTGGAATCAAAAATCAAAGCTCGCGGTACTTTCCCGGAACTAACTTTCGGCGGCTGGCCTTGTTTAATAACTTCACGCAGAACCTCGGGCACGCCTTCGCCGGTTTTCCCTGAAGCGCAGATAATTTCATCTTCCGAGCAGCCTAAAAGCTTAACGATTTCTCGTTTGGTTTTAGGCACATTAGCGGCCGGCAAATCAATCTTGTTAACTACCGGGATAATAGTAATATCTTGCTCTAAAGCTAAATAAAGGTTGGCTAGAGTCTGGGCCTGAATACCCTGAGTACAGTCCACTAATAAGACGGCTGTTTCTACGGCCGCCAAAGAGCGGGAAACTTCGTAAGAAAAATCCACATGACCGGGGGTGTCAATGAGGTTTAGTTGATAGCCCTCGTATTCCATGGTCACCGGCTGCAGTTTAATGGTGATGCCGCGCTCTCTTTCAATATCCATACCGTCTAAAATCTGATCCCGCATTTTGCGCTTATCTACCGTATTAGTTATCTCCAACATTCTATCGGCCAAGGTGGATTTACCATGGTCAATATGGGCTATTATGCAGTAATTTCTAATTTTTTCGATATTCATACGCTAAAAAAGATATAAATAAAGCGATATGGCTGCATATCGCTAAACCTAATTTTATCTTAATGTATTTTGGCCTATCGGTCAATTAGAGCCCCCGCACCTCACCTTGGTCGTCAACCTTCAATTTGCGCCAAGGCAAACGGGAAGAAATTAACACCAAGAAATGATCTAATTCCTCGGCTTTCAAGAAGCGGCAGAAGACAATATAGCCCAAGAGGCCAATCAACCCGGCCCCCGCTCCTTGCGTCACTACCCCCCAAAAAGACTGCATATCGACATAAGGTGAAATCAACACTTTGCTGCCCTGGATCATAAATCCGGCAGCTAAACCGGCGCCGGAAAATTTCAAAGTAGAAATCAAGATACGCTTCTGATCCAATTCTCCCACCTTAACCCATAACCATAACCAAAGTAGAATGAAGTTTAAGATATTGCCAATGGAAAAAGCAAAAGCTAAGCCGGCCACCCCCATCTTTTTTCCCAAGAACCAAGACAACGCTACATTAGCAGCCACCACTATTAGCCCGATATAGAACGGGGTGCGGGAATCATGGCGAGCATAAAAAACTCTAGTTAAAAGAGGCACCAAAGCTTGGGCGAACAAACTAAGAGCAAAAAATCCTAAAGCGTTCATGGTCAAAATGGTGTCTTCCCAATTAAAATTACCAGCACCATAAACAACTCTGATAATCTGAGCGCGCAAAGTGATGATTAGGATGGTGGCTGGAATGATAAAAAATAATATTTGCCGAACAGTGGAAGAAAAATTTTTGACCAGCCTCTCTTTGTCAAAAGCAAATTGAGATAAGACCGGGAAGGCCGCCACTGCAAAGGAGATACCGAAAATGCCCACCGGGAATGATTGCAAATTATTAGCAAAATTAAAAACCGCCAAAGATCCGCTGGGAAGCAGCGAGGCGATAATGGTAATAACCAATAAATTAATCTGGGCGATAGCCAAACTCAAAGTGCGCGGAATCATCATCCTCAATATCTGACGGAAATGGCTGTCGCGCCAATTAATAATCAAACGATATCGATAACCTAAAAGAAAGACCGCTGGCAATTGAATAATGAAATGCAAGAAAGCTCCCAAGGCGACGCCCCAAGCCAAGCCGGAAATACCCCAAATCGGCACCAAGAAATAAGCGCCGATAATAATTCCCACGTTGTACATTATCGGAGCCAAAGAATAAATTAAAAAGTTCTTAAACGATTGTAATACTCCCCCCAAGACTCCGGAAAGCCCTAGAAACACCGGGGAAAAAAACATAATCCTGGTTAGCTGAGCCGTAGCCAATTTGTCGACCGCTGAAAATCCGGGAGAAATTAAATTAACCAGCTGAGGAGCAAAGATTATACCGGCCACCGACAACAAGAGCAGCAGCAGGAACAAAGAGTTCAACATGTTATTCACCAAATTCCAAGCCGGACGGTTTAGCCAGCTGAATAAATCTTGTTTGCTATCACTTCTAAAGTCTTTGATTAGTCCGGTTAAAACCGGGATAAACCCGGCCGACAAAGCTCCTAAAATTAAGAGATTATAAATTAAATCCGGAATCCGAAAAGCACTATAATAAATATCCAAAGTAGCATCGGCGCCAAATTGGCTAGCCAATATCCTATCGCGTACTATGCCTAAAATCCGAGAAGCCAAAGAAAAAACACCGACTAAAAAGGCGGCCATGGCGATGCTATTAGTTTGACGGTTGAAAAAACGAGACAACATAATAATTAATTGATTATTCTGACATCTACGACCTTAATCTTGTCACTCAATACAAACAAAGGATTAATATCTAATTCGCTGATTTCCGGATGGTCTTTAGCTAATTTAGCTATTTTAACTATTGCCTTAGCCAATTCATCTATGGCCAGCCTGTCGCCGGTTCTTTTTCCGGATAGCAACGGATAACATTTTAGAGAAGCAATCATTTGCTTGGCCTGAGCCAAATCTAAATCAGCTAGAGCCGAAACAACATCCTTAAATGCTTCAGTATATATTCCGCCATAGCCCAGCATAATTATCGGGCCAAATACTTCGTCCCGTTTAAAGCCCAACAACATCTCTACGCCGCCTTCAATTCTCTCTTGGGCCACTAGATAGTTTCCCGCGCCAGAAAGCAAAGGGTGATGGAACAAACGTTTTAACTCCAGCGGACTTTCTAGATTCGGGAAAACTGCGCGATATTCACTTTTGTGAATCAAATTCGGGCCGACTATCTTAACGGCTAAAGGATAGCGCAAATTAATCTGCTGGGGCGATATTTTTTTGGTAGCTGCTACCGGCAAATGATATTTTTCCAACAGCTTCAAGGATTCTAAGAAATCCATAAGCTTTCCAGTAGCAATTATCTTCTTTCCAGAATTAATCTCATAGGGCTTAACAGTTTTAATGCGGCGATAATAACCAACCAATTTTATCAAAGAACTGATAGCTGTTTCCGGATAAGGGAAGGCCGGGATTAAACTGCGACGCAATATTTCAATGCCCGGAGCCACCTCTTCTCCGCCCAAGAAAACCGCCGAAAATATTTTGGCCGGGTTCTTCTTGGCCGCCGCAACTATCGCTTGAGCAGTGGCCGTAATTTCCGTCACGGTCTGAGGAGTTAATATCACCAAAATATTCTTCACTAAGGCATCAGCGGCAACGGTCTGCAAAGCTAGCTCATATCGCTTAGCATCGGCATCGCCTAAAAGATCCAGAGGATTATGAATCCGGACTAGCGGCGGCAGTTTCTTAGATAATCCTTTGCCGGTTTTTTTAGAAAACTCCGGCAAAATAAAGCCGTGCGATAAAGCTTCGTCGGCACTAAGTACTAAAGGGCCGCCGGCGTTAGAAATGATGGTTAAATTGTTTGTATCAATTTTTCGAGTGCGGCCGGCGAGAATTAAGAAGTTAAATAATTCTGATAGATTATTCGCCAAAATAGCTCCGCAGCGCTCCACGGCCACCTTAGTAGCCCCATAGGAGCCCACCAGGCTGCCCGTATGAGATTTAGCAGCCGCTTCTCCGGCCTTGGTCTGTCCAGCCTTTAAAATAATTACCGGCTTGACCTTAGCCAGGCGAGACAATTTGGCCAAAAACTTTTCTCCATCTTTAATTTGTTCCAAATAGACAGCCACCATCTCGGTCTTGGGGTCAGAGAGGAGATAAGAAAAAATATCGGCCTCTTCTAGATGAGCTTCATTGCCCAAACTAACAAAATGAGACAAGCCAATTTGGTTAGCATCAGCAAAATCCAAGATGGAGCTGGCGATAGCGCCGGACTGAGAAACTAAGGCGATATTATGCTGGCGCTTAACATCATTCAAGCCGGCATATTTAGCGAAACTGGCGTTGAGATGAGACTGGTGGCTAATCAGCCCCAAGCAATTAGGTCCTAAAATATTTAAATTATACTGCCGCGCTATTTTAGCCATGGCCGCTTCCGCCTCTTTGCCGGCGGCTGATGTTTCTCCAAACCCGGCGGCGATGATAATAACATTTTTGACTCCGCTTTGGCCGCATTTTTCCAATTCCGCCAAAACTAAAGGAGCCGGCAGAGCCAAAACGGCCAAGTCAACTTTATTTTTGATAATTGAGATGCTGGAATAGACCTTCTGTCCTAAAATGCTTCTGGCTTCAGGATTAACCGGATAAATTTTTCCTTTATACCCCCCGGCGATTAAGTTAGCCAAAATCTGCTGGCCGATTTTTTGCGGATTGCGCGAGGCGCCGATAATGGCTACCGAACGAGGATGAAAAAAAGCGTTGAAATTCATAAGCGGTTTATTTCTTAGAAAAAATAAATAAAGCAGCTGATATTATCCATAATACCACCAAATAATTGAGATTAAAATAGGTTAGAACCGATAGGGGTTTAATTATTTCCAAAACTATAAACAGAATAATCGCTCCGGTTAAGGCATAGAATAACTCGCAGCTGATTGTATTTAAAAGATTATTTTTCATAAATTGAACATCTTCTTAATCTTCCCTCCAAGGCTCTGCCCGGACAGCTCTGCCCGAATTGATTTTATCTCTACCCCCTGAGTTAGGTCAGGCAAAGAAAGCATAAACTTATAGCGATTATCAACTCTATTGACTCCACTCAAATCAAAAACGGCCGTAGCTCGGCGCCAACCATCGCCTAAATCTTCCGGCTCAGAATATTTAGCCACTACGGAGCTGATTTCCCCCAAATTCAAATCAGCGGTTAATTTCTTGGATCCAGATAGAAAAAAAGCATCAGCCGAAAAGGCTATATCGCCTTCCACTTCCAAAAAGATATCGCCAGCGGTTAAATTAATATTTTTTAACCCCAGTTCAGTGGTAGTCGCTTTGTAAATAACATCCGTCTTTTCTAAAACTAAATTTTGATCGGCAAAGACTATCTTCCCCAAACTATCCGGATTCGGGGTTTTGACACGTAAGACTGAGCTGTCGGTTAATAAATTAGCCGGAGAAAACAACCAGGCTTTGTTCTGTAAAACGACATGAGTGTTGGTGGTTTTGATAGAGCTGATAATGTCATCGTTAGCCCTAACTTCTATCCGATAGATATCGGGAGCTAAATCTGCCCGATATAATTGCCAGCCGCCGCGATCCTTAATTTCGCCGCTAGCCGTCTCCGAACCATCATCAATCATTTCTTGGCTGGAGATTAATTCGTTCTGAGAATTATAGATTAAAATAGCTATCGGATCGCCGCCGGCTTGATTGTTCTGATTTAAATCAGAGAAAGAAAACTCAAAACGCAAAGGCAGGCCGTTAATAGCCGCTAAGATTTGCTGATCGCCGCGCAACTGGGGCCAAGCATAATCACCCAAAGTATCAAAAGGCAAAGCTGATTGCAGATAGCCGGGGTCGTAATCAGTTTGATAGGAAGCGGTTTGGGGCCAAGAGGATTTTAATTTCAAAAGTGGGTCGGGATTAGTCAAAAGTATCTTGCCATTATCAATGCCAATTTGCTTGTCCCAAGTATTCATTAGCTTTTCCAAAATTAAGTTTTCTAAACCCCGGGTAGCGAAGCGCCAAAGCTTTTCATCCACCAAAACTCCGGTTTCAATTATCGGCTGGCCGGCAGGATCTAAATTGCGATAGACAAAGGTTAATTTAGCTTGTTTGAACTCACGGGGGCTAAAGACCGAGAAATAGGCTGGGGATTTAATAAGCCGTAAATATTCGTTGTCCCAGGAAATTCGATCGCTGGGCCCCAACGGTCCGACAATCTTTTGACCGCCCCAAAAGTTCAAACCCCGCGGGCGATATTCGCCCTTCAAACAACCAAAAGGGACAATGGCTTGATAGATGAAAAACAAAAAAGCCAAGCCGATAACCAGGCTAAAAGCAATTCTTAATTTAAGTTTTAAGCTTAATTTTTTCATATCTTCCTATTACACAGTATAGCAAAATTAATCCGTTCGGACAAAACAAAAAATCCCTAAATTTTAGGGATTTTTTGCTATAGACAGAGTTTATCTTTATTTATACTCGGCTCTCTTCTTCTTGCCTTCGTATCCAGTACCGGCCGGAATTAAGCGACCGATGATGACATTTTCCTTCAAACCTTCCAAATAATCAATTTTGCCGGAAACAGCGGCTTCAATCAACACCCGCGGGGTTTCTTGGAAGGAAGCAGCGGACAAGAAGCTGTCAGTGGACAAGGAAGTCTTGGTAATGCCCAGGAGCAATCTAGCACCAGTAGCATCAACCTTAACCTCTTTATTAGCCTCAAACAGAACCTCTTCTTCAATTACCTCACCCGGCAACAAATTGGTATCACCCGGATCTTTAATCAAATAACGGGAGAACATCTGGCGAGCGATAATTTCCACGTGCTTATCATTCAAAGGCTGACCCTGAGAAGAGTAAACATATTGAATTTCTCGAATAACATATTTCTGAACTGCCAAACGGCCGCTAATCTCATACAATTCCTTCAAGTTAAAGCTACCTTCGGTCAACCGGTCGCCTTTCTTGATGCTGTCGCCGTCTTTAACCCAAATCATAGTGCCGCGCGGAATAATATATTCCTTGACCATCGGCACCACTTTGTCTTTTTCATCTTTGCCGTCATAGCAAACCTTCAAAATCTTTTCATGAGTGCTGTTAACAGTAACCTCTTTGCCGTCTCGGTCTTTAATTATCTTCTGAGCGAATTCTATTTTGATAGAACCATCGACATCGGCAATTAAAGCTTTCTTCTTCGGAGCCCGAGCTTCAAAAATTTCTTCCACGCGCGGCAAACCTTGAGTGATATCGTCGGATCCGGCTACACCTCCAGTATGGAAGGTTCTCATGGTCAGCTGCGTACCAGGTTCACCGATGGACTGAGCGGCAATGATACCGACAGTGGTGCCAAGCTTAACTGCTTTGTTATAAGCTAAGTCGTAGCCATAACATTTGGCGCAAACGCTCTTATGCAAATGGCAGCTCAAAACGGAACGAATACAAACTTCTTCAATATTGTTAGCTTTCAAAGTCTTAACTACTTCATCGCCCACTAAATCGCCAGCCGGGACCAAAGTCTTGCCCTTAGCATCCAAAACATCCTTAGCCAAGAAGCGGCCGGAAATCTTTTTGTAGAAATCTTCGCCGACTTCATCGCTTTCTTTCTTGGTGAGAATTAAGCCTTCGGTATCGCCGCAATCTTCTTCGGTGATAATCACATCCTGAGCCACATCCACTAAACGACGGGTCAAATAACCAGCGTTAGCGGTACGCAAAGCGGTATCGGACAAACCTTTTCTGGTAGCGTGGGTGGAGATAAAGTATTCCAAAACGCCGAAACCAGCTTTAAAGTTACCCTTAACCGGCAACTCAATAATAGCACCGGACGGAGAGGTCACCAAACCTTTCATGCCTAAAATCTGTACCGGTTGAGACCAAGAACCGCGAGCTCCAGATTCAATCATGGAGTAAAGAGGTAGAATATCAACCAAACTGGCTTTGCAGATATCAGCAATCTTTTCCTTGGCGTTGGTCCAAGTTTCAATTACCTTATTATATCTTTCACTTTCAGTCAGCAAACCTTCTTCATATTGGTCTCTGATATTTTCCACTTCATCGCCCGCCTTCTTAATCAACTCATCCTTAGCCGGAAGGTTAGGCAAATCGCCAAAGCCCCAGGACAAACCGGACTTGGTAATAAAGGCAAAACTCTTATTCTTCAAATTATCAATAAATTTTACAGTTTCTTCTTCACCATATAAGTTCAAGCATTCTCTAATCATGCTCTTCAATTTGCCCTTGCCCACCACTTCGTTAACATAAGGCAAGCCTTCCGGGATAATGGTGTTGAAAATGATGCGGCCAACGGTAGTTCGCACTAATTTGCCGCCTTTCAAGCGCACTCGAATCGGTTCATGCAAATCAATGTATTTATACTCATAGGCCAAATTAGCTTCATCTTCGTTATAAAAGGTCCGCAAGGTTTTCTCATCTTTAGTCTCAAAATCCGGATTGTTGAAGGTGATATAATAAGCACCCCAAACGATATCCTGAGAAGGAGTCACAATCGGATCGCCGGTGGCCGGTTTCAATAAGTTATGAGATGAAAGCATGATGTCGCGAGCTTCACCCACTGCTTCTTTAGTCAAAGGCACATGGACAGCCATTTGGTCGCCATCAAAGTCGGCGTTAAAAGCGGTACAAACCAAGGGGTGAATTTGAATAGCTTTACCTTCAATCAGCACCGGCTTGAAAGCCTGGATACCCAAACGATGTAAGGTAGGAGCACGATTCAAAAGCACATAAGCGCCTTTGACAATCTCTTCCAAGATATCCCAAACCTCGTCATGGCCGGCTTCAATATAGCGAGAAGCGCTTCTGACATTGTGAACTATTTCTCTCTTAATAAGCTGGCTGATGATAAACGGCTTGAATAATTCCAAGGCCATAATCTTCGGCAAACCGCATTGATCCAAATTCAATTTCGGATTGACCACGATAACGGAACGACCGGAATAATCGACGCGCTTACCCAACAAGTTTTGGCGGAAACGGCCCTGCTTGCCTTTCAAAGTATCAGCCAATGATTTTAGCTGTCTCTTCTGGCCGGTAGAAGCAGTGACGGTCTTGGTGTTGCGAGAAGAATTGTCCAACAAAGAATCAACCGCTTCTTGCAACATGCGTTTCTCATTGCGGCAGATAACTTCCGGCGCATTCAAATCCACTAATTGCTTCAAACGATTATTACGATTAATCACCCGGCGATATAAGTCATTCAAATCGGAAGCGGCAAAACGACCGCCGTCTAAGGCGACCATCGGACGCAAATCCGGAGGGATCACCGGCAGAACATTCAAGACCATCCATTCCGGACGAATATTATTATTTCTAAAATTCTTCAACAGTTTTAAGCGCTTGATAATCTTCTCCCGCTTGGCTTCCGGGCTGGTTTCCAACCTCTCTTCCAGCTTCTTGATGCTCTTGTCTAAATTAATTTTGGACAATAATTTGCGCACCGCCTCGGCGCCAATGGACGCTTCAAACAAATGGCCGAACTTCATGCTCAAAGTCTGATATTCCTGTTCAGTCAAAATCAAAAGCGGTTTTAAATCTTTCAATTCTTTCTTAGCGGTTTCATAATCAAAATCTAGCTTGGTCATCTTTTCTTCCTTCATCTTCAAAGCATCATCCTTTTCATTCTTTTCTTTAGAATCCTTGAAGTTCTTCTGATATTCATCATCAATGCTCTTTTTCTTGCTCTTATATTCCCGCTTGATCTGTTCCAAGGTGGCTTCCTTTAAACTGTCATCCACATCGGTCACAATAAAGTTAGCGAAATAAACGACTTTCTCCAAGGACTGGATGCTTAAGTTCAGCACCAAGCCGATTTTGGAAGAAAGACCGCGCAAGAACCAAACATGAGTGGCCGGCACCTGCAAAGAGATGTGGCCCATATGTTCACGGCGGACTACGCTGCGGGTAACTTCAACGCCGCACTTATCGCAGACTACGCCTTTATAACGAATTTTTTTATACTTGCCGCAAGCGCACTCCCAGTCCTTGGTCGGACCAAAAATTCGTTCGCAGAACAAACCGTCTCTTTCCGGTTTTTGAGTTCGATAGTTGATAGTTTCCGGCCGAGTAACTTCGCCATGGCTCCAACCCAGAATTTCTTCCGGTGAAGCGAGTTTTAATCTGATGGCGTCGAAATCGCTGGTTTTAATTGGATTAAGCATATGATTATAATTGAAATTTAATTAATGATTACTCCTCATCAAAACCGGCATTAGCGCTGTCGAGGTCTTCGACGGTCGGCGCTTCTCGCTCGGTCGTAACTTTGTATTCACTATCGACATCGTCGGCCTCGCTGTCGTCGTTATCATAAACCTCAGAATCGCCTTGATTGATTTCCGGCAAAACCGGAGGTTTCTCAATCGTTGGATCTTCCAAATCTTCTTCATAATCTTTTTCAAACTTGGCGCCCAAAAGCTCCACGTTCAAACACAAACCTTTCAATTCAGAAATTAAAACATTAAATACTTCCGGAACGTTCTGTTTGTGGATCTCTTCGCCTTTGATTACCGCTTCATAAGCTTTGCTGCGGCCGGTAACATCATCGGATTTGATGGTTAATACCTCCTGCAAAGTATGAGCAGCGCCATAACCTTCCAAAGCCCAGACTTCCATTTCACCGAAACGCTGGCCACCGAATTGAGCTTTACCGCCTAAAGGCTGCTGGGTGATTAAGGAATAAGGACCAATAGAACGCTGGTGGATTTTATCTTCCACCATATGGTTTAATTTCAACATGTATTTAATACCCACAGTAATCTTGTTGTCATAAGCTTCACCAGTTTTGCCGTCATACAACCAAACTTTACCATCTTCCGGCAAGCCGGCCTTTTTTAACTCTTCTTTAATCTGATCTTCAGTAATACCATTCAAAGGCGGAGTAGCGGCGCGATAACCTAATTTAGAAGCGGCAAAACCCAAATGAGTTTCCAACAATTGACCCAAGTTCATACGAGAGATAATACCTAACGGAGATAAAATCACATCCACCGGAGTACCATCGGCCATATAAGGCATATCTTCAGCCGGAACAATTTTGGAAATAACGCCTTTATTACCATGGCGGCCGGACATCTTGTCGCCGACTTGAACTTTGCGCAAATTAGCGACAGTCACCTGAATGGATTTCAAAACGCCGGTAGATAGCTTGTCGCCTTCTTCCCGAGAAAATATTTTGACATCCACCACCTTGCCATGTTCACCATGCTCTAAATATAAAGAAGAATCGCGAACATCTTTGGCCTTCTCGCCGAAAATGGCGCGTAATAATTTTTCTTCAGCGCTTAACTTGGTTTCACCTTTCGGAGTAATTTTTCCCACCAAAATATCACCGGAGGAAACTTCGGCGCCAATTCTGATAATACCGTCTTCATCCAAATTGCTTAACTTCTCTTCAGAGATATTCGGGATATCATTGGTGATGATTTCCTGACCTAATTTGGTATCGCGGACATCAATAGTATAATTTTCAATATGAATAGAGGAGTAGATATCGCGATGGACTAATCTTTCGGAAATAATAACGGCATCTTCATAGTTGAAACCTTCATAAGTCATGAAAGCCACTAAGACATTGCGGCCTAAAGCCAATTCACCATTATCAATAGCCGGACCATCGGATAAGATTTGACCTCTCTTCACTTTGTCACCGACATCCACTAACGGGTGTTGGTTAATACAGGTTAAAGAGTTGGAGCGCAAAAACTTATTCAAATTATAGCGCAAAGTCTTGCCCTTCTTGGTTTCTATTTCAATAGTCAAAGCATCAACCTTGGTAATAACTCCATCTTCATCGGCAATTATCACGTGACCGCTGTCGCGGGCGGCAATAGCTTCAATGCCGGTACCCACCACCGGGGCTTCGCTCTTCACCAAAGGCACAGCCTGACGTTGCATGTTGGTACCCATCAAAGATCTTTGACCATCGTTGTGCTCCATGAAAGGGATCAAGGAAGTAGCGATGGAAATAATCTGGTTGGCGGCCACACCGACTAAATCAATATTTTCCACATCTTCGGTAGCCGGTTTGCCGTATTTGCGCACGTCATGGCGAGAGACGATAAAGCGGCCCTCGTTATCCACCGGAATAGTGGAGTCGACGGTAATATATTTTTCTTCTTCAAAAGCGTCTAAATAAACAATTTCATTAGTGACATAATGCTTGCCCTTTTCGTGTTTAACTTTGTAATAAGGGGTTTCTAAAAATCCGTAGTTATTTAATTTGGCATAGCTGGCTAAGTGACCAACCAAACCAATGTTCGGACCTTCCGGGGTAGCAATCGGACAAATGCGGCCATAGTGGGTAGTATGCACATCGCGGACATCAAAGCCGGCTCTTTCTCTAGTTAAACCTCCCGGGCCCATAGCGGACAGGCGGCGCTTGTGCTCTAATTCAGCCAAAGGATTAGTTTGATCCATGAATTGAGAAAGTTGGGAAGACATGAAGAACTCCTTCACCACACCGATTACCGGACGAGCGTTAATTAATTTGTTCGGAGTCAGAGAGCTAATATCGGAAGTACTCATCTTGTCTTTGATGATGCGTTCCATGCGAGCTAAGCCGACACGGAAACGATTCTGAATCAAACCGCCGATAGCGCGGACGCGGCGATTGCCTAAATGGTCAATATCATCCTCTTCTCCTTTTTCAATATTCAAATGAATGACTTCGCGGACGATATTTACCAAATCTTCCTTGCGCAAAATTCTGGTCTCTTTGTTGATCGGTAAGTCCTCACCGAAACGGCGATTCAATTTATAGCGACCGACGCGGCCGAAGTCATAACGGTCAAAACGGAAAAACATGGAATGAATCAAAGACTTGGCGTTATCAGCAGTGGCTAAATCACCCGGACGAATGCGGCGATAGACTTCCTGCAAACCTTCAGCTTCGGTCTTAGCGGAATCTTTAGCGATAGTCGCTTCAATATAACCGAGTTCATCTTTCTCCTTAGTAATATCAACGTCTTTAAATAATTTTAAAATCTCTTGATCGGTAGTATAACCAAAAGCCCGCAACAAAGAAGTTACGGCTACTTTTCTCTTGCGGTCAATTCTGACCCAGATAATCTTATTCGGATCAGTTTCAATTTCTAACCAAGCCCCGCGGTTAGGAATAATTTTAGCCCCGTAATATTTTTTGCCCTTAATAAAATCAGAAGTAAACATGACACCGGCGCTGCGGATCAACTGAGAAACCACGACTCTTTCAATACCGTTAACGATAAAGGTGCCCTTGTCGGTCATTAACGGAAAATCGCCCAAGAAGACTTCTTGCTTAACAGCTTGGCCCGTTCGCTTATTAAGCAAATTAGTCTTGACTCTTAAGGGTGCTTCGTAAGTAATATTCTTAGCCCGGCTTTCAATTTCGCTGAACTTGGGCTTATCCAAGAAATATTCTTCAAAATAAAGCTCCAAATCACGATTGTTAAAATCGGTGATCGGAGAAATCTCATCAAACAATTCTGCCAAGCCTTCCTTGAGGAACCAATTATAGGAATCCTTTTGGATCTCAATTAGATCCGGAACCGGCATGGCTTCTTTGAAGTCCTTAAAATAACGACGCTCGCCAAGCTTGGCGGCGACTGAAGAAGTTTGTGGGGCCATAGATATTTAATCAGCCGTTTAACTCTTATGGGGCTAAAGAGAAAAACGATTATTTATATATAAATTAAGGAAGAGAAGAGGGCAAACTACTAACAAACAAAAAAATCCCAACACCAAATCAGGCTTGAGTTTTCGCAGCTTTGTTTTCTTAAATAGAAATAGTCACTTTTAAAAAATTAATTGCTTAAAAGTATCTAAATAATATGATATTCAAGTGGTTTTGTCAATACACAACTTATCCACACCTCTTCTGAAGCTCTTCCCTGGCCACCTGCCGGTCATCCCAAGGCATCTTCTGCCCCTGAGCCAGGCAAATGAATTGCTCACTGCCCTTGCCGGTAATGAGGACTAAATCATCGGTTTTGGCTGAAAAAACCGCTAAATTGATGGCTTCTCGCCTATCTGGAATCTTCAATAAATTAACCCCTAGCTCCTTATCCGCCCTTTCCGCCCCAATGGCTACGGCCTCCATAATAGCCAGCGGATCGTCATCATAGGGGTCTTCATTGGTAACTATCACCAGGTCGGCATTCTTGCCGGCAATTTCTCCTAAAATCGGCCGCCGGTCCTTATCCCGTCCGCCGCCGGTAGCTCCCAAAACATGAATTATCCGATTATGAGGAATTAAATTAACAGCTTCATATAATTTTTCTAAAGCCCGCGGCTCAAATGCATAGTCCACCACGACAGCAAAATCCTGCCCGACTGATATTCTTTCTAGGCGCCCCACGATTCCCTTAATTTTTTCTAACCCTTTCTTGATTTGGCTCAAAGACAATCCCTGGCTCAAAGCCACCCCCACAGCGGTCAAAGCATTAGCGACATTAAAAGCTCCCAAAAGCTGGAGGGACAAATGAACACTAGAAAGATTATCCTGCGGAGAAACAAAAAAGTTGGAGAGTAATAATAAGTCAAAATCAGTGCCGGCGTTGCTAGATTGGATATTAGCCGACTTAATCAGCTCCACGCCGCGGCGCCAATCCAAATCTAAACTTAATTCCTCATCATGATCGTGATAGGCCTCGGAAGTATAGCCGATTTTCTGTTCGGCGAAAAAACTCAAAAAATACTCAGCTTCGGCATCATCAAAGTTAGCGACAATAGTTTTTTTCACTCTTTCAAAATTCAATTTCTGAATACCGTGTTTAGTCGCCTGGATCCTCTTCTGGCCATCAACATACTTAGTATGGCATCTCTTGAGATGCTTAAATAATTCGCCCTTGGCCTGTTTATAATTTTCAAAACTGCCGTGCGATTCAATGTGTTCCGGATAAAGACCGGTAAAAACTAGAACGTCAAAATTAATAAACCGATGGCGATATTGCCTAATCCCCTCGGAAGTGGTTTCCACCACGGCATACTGACAACCGTTTTTCACCATATCGGAAAGAATCTTCTGAGTAAAAAATCTACCGACCATGGTCATCTTCTTGTCATTCAACCATTCCTTAGAGCCGTCATTAAACATGGCGGTGGAAGTATAGCCCACTTTGTAGCCGGCGCTTTCTAAAGTTTTAGCGATTAAATAAACACTGGAGGTTTTGCCGGTAGTGCCGGTAACACCAATCACGATCAACTTGTCGCTGGGGTTCTTAAATATTAAAGCGCCCGACCAATTTAAGAAAAAATGATAAATTGGGCTCAGGCGCCTAAATAGTTTTTGCGGCAAATATCTTTTGATTAAATGCAACAGTTTTTCCATAATTAATTATTTAGAAAAAAACATTCCATCCTCGTCATCGCTAAAAGCGCGCAAAGTTTTTTCTTTCTTCTCAGTTTCCGTCTCCGGTTCATCTTCAGAAACTGGCAAATCATCGGCAGCCGTTTCCGGAACATCTTCTTCCGTCTCTGAATTTTCCATCTCTTCTTCCTCTTCGGTTTCAGATTCAAATTCTAAAGTATCATCGTTGCCCTCTTCTTCCGGGCTCACCAAATAACTGCCCGGAGCAGTGGCAGTGCGGCGATCATGCAAAGGCATACCGGCCAGAGAAGTTGTGGCCATTCTTTCATATTGTTCTTGAGTGACTAATATTTCTCGCGGCTTAGAACCGTTAGAAGGCCCCACCACGCCAGCTTCTTCTAGAGCATCCAAAATACTGGCAGCCCGAGAATAACCAATACGCAAACGACGCTGCAGTAAAGAAGTGGAAGCCCGGCCCATATTAATGACAATATCTTTAGCCTCAGCTAAAAGTTCATCTTCATCGCCGCTCATGCCATCCAATCCCACGCCGGCAATACCACCGACTTTCTGGCGGTCGGTAACGCCCTCAACATAATCAGCTTCACCGCTCTTCTCTTTGATAAATTGAGTAACCCGATTAATTTCTTCATCGCTTAAATAGGCTCCCTGCAAACGTTTCGGCTTGGACATTTCCGCGGCCGAGAATAACATATCGCCTTTGCCTAAAAGTTTTTCAGCGCCGGAGCAATCTAAAATAGTTTTAGAATCAATAGCCGAAGCGACCGAAAAAGCGATTCGAGCCGGGATATTAGCTTTAATCAAACCGGTGATAACATCCACGCTCGGACGCTGAGTAGCTAAAATCAAATGAATGCCGACGGCCCGAGACATCTGAGTAAGGCGGATAATACTGCCTTCAATATCCTTAGCGGCAGCGACCATTAAATCGGCTAATTCATCAATTACAAAGACAATATAAGGCATTTTCTCCTTAGTGGCGGTATTATAGCTCTGGATATTTTTCTTGGCGCATTTATTTAATAATTCATAGCGCCTATCCATTTCGTTCAAACACCATTTCAGAGCATTAATAGTTTTTGGCACTTCGGTAATTACCGGGGTCAAAAGATGCGGGATACCGTTATAAGCCGGTAGCTCTACCCGTTTCGGATCAACCATAATGAAACGCAAATCGGACGGTCCGTTTTGATACAACAAACTGACAATGATGGCATTCAAACAAACTGACTTACCGGAGTTGGTAGCACCAGCCACTAAGAGATGAGGCATCTTGGTAACATCATAAAGCCAATTGGCGCCGGCCACGTCTTTGCCTAAAGCCACCATTAAATTATTGCTGCGGTTTTTGAAAACCTTATCCTCCAAAATATTCCGCAATCCCACCAAGGCCTTGGTCTTATTTGGTACTTCAATACCCACCAAAGCTTTGCCCGGAATCGGTGCTTCAATTCTAATCGGATGAGCCGCCAAAGCTAAAGACAAGTCATTATTCAAAGCCGTGATACGAGATAATTTAATACCTTCGGCCGGCTTGAAAGTATATTGAGTGACAGTCGGACCGACGCTAGTTTCTCCCATCTCCACCGGAATACCGAAATTTTCTAAAGTATGTTTAATTAAAATAGCATTGCGTTCAATATCACCGCTCATCGCTTGGCCGGTTTGGTTAGTCAGAAGCTCCACCGGCATATCAATTTTCGGAACCCGGCGTTTCCTTTCCAAACTCGCCACCTCCAAAGCAAAATCGCTGCCATTATTTTCTTTAATTTCTTTTTTGATGAACATAGAACTGCCTAAAGGCAATTTCTCCTGAGCCAGAAGAACATTCTCGTCTGCTTCTTCATCTTCCTCTTCGTCTTCTTCTTCCTCCACTGCGGCCACCCGGGCAATCTGTTCTTCGGCCACGCTTTCTTTGTTGAATAAAGAAGCGAAGAAATTGCGAATAGCTTTCAAGGCCCGCATCCAGAAACTTTCCCCGCCGATTATTTTGTTCAACGGAGTATTGAACAATAAAATTAAGGCGATAAAAAATAAGGCTAGCAAAATAATTAAGCCGCCCCAGGATCCCAAAACATTATTAAAAAATAAACTTAAATAATAGCCGACATAGCCGCCGCCCTCTCCTAAAGAAGCTTCCAACTTTTGGTTATAAGGCTTAAAGAAGAAATGGAATAAAGTCTGATAAGAAATGAATAACGCCGCTAACCCGGCATAATGGAAGCCGTTAATTTGGTGCTTCTTGCCTTTATACAATAGCCAAGCCCAGGCGATTAAAATTAAAGGCCAAGCCCAGCGCCCCCAACCGAAAGCTAGGGATAAGTTTTCGGACAAGAAATTGCCGAATTTACCGGAGAGATTGAATAACCCCAAAAAACTAACCAAGCCCAAGGCAAAAACGATCACAATAAAAATACTCTGCCGCGCCGAGCTGTCTAATTTTACTTCGGGCAAAGCAATACGCTCCAATGGGTCGTTGGAGCGCTCCGTTTTCTGATTTTTATTTTTCTTCTTAGACATTTGAAACAAATTAGAACCAAGGGGCGTAATTATTATTGCCGGTGGTAGCAGGCATCACAATGCGGTAGAAGACAAACTGAGTGATTGACCAAGCTAAGAGCACTATCACTAAACCAATCACGGCGTTCATCATCCTCTTTTTAGCCGACTTAATCTGTTCTTCATTTCCAGCCGCAGTCATCCATTGATAACCGGAAATAACCAAGAAAGTCACAAATAATAAACCTAAGATAGAGGCGCTAAAGTTGATGATGCGAACGATAATAATAATTAGATTAGAATCTTCGTCATCATAGCCGCTGGAACCATATTGCTCACCGACCTTATTTAAGCCGATTTGCGAATCCAATAGATTGTTAGTGGCCGCGCCCGCCGAGAGCAGCGGAGCGGAAATAATTCCCAAAGATAATACAGCCAAAGAGAGCAAAGAGGCCAAATAATTAAGCCTTTTTTGTTTCATATGAGTATAAATTATAATATTTGACAATAATATTTCCTAATGCGATTATATTAATATAATAACATATCGGTTGGCAAAAAACAATTTTATGAACTTATCGCTAAAAATCGCCAAAAATACAATCATCCAAGTGGCTAGCAAGTTCAGCTCCACAATTCTCGGATTATTGGCCGTGGCTTTGATGGCCCGCTACCTAGGACAAAACGGTTTCGGCGTTTATGCCACCATTACCACCTTCGCTTCTTTCTTTGCCATCCTAGCCGATCTCGGTTTGACCTTGGTGACTGTACAGATGATTAGCGCCCCAGGTGCCGATGAGAACAAACTCTTAGGCAACTTACTCACCGTCCGTTTGCTATCCGCCTTGCTTTTCTTAGGCGCCGCTCCTTTAGCAGCCATATTCTTTCCTTACGGCGCTGACGTTAAAACAGGCATTGCGATTGCCGCTTTATCTTTTTTGTTTGTCGCTTTAAACCAAATAATGGTCGGCCTGTTTCAAAAGAAACTGACTATGGGCCGGACGGCGATTGCGGAAAACTTAAGCCGAGTAGTATTATTGGCTGGCATCTATTTAGTCATTAAAAATCAGGGAACGCTTTTAGCGATGTTGTGGGTAACGGTCATTTCTAGCGCCATTAATTTCTTAGTTCATTGGATCTTAGCTCAGAACTTGGTACGCTTCAAATTGCGTTATGACCGGATAATTATCAATCAAATCATGCGCCGCGCTTGGCCTTTGGCGGTCACTATCGCTTTTAATTTAATTTATCTCAAAACCGATACTTTAATATTATCGTTAGTAAAATCCGAGGGCGAAGTCGGTTTATACGCCGCCGCCTACAAGATAATTGATGTACTAGTAACCCTGCCTTTCATGTTTTTAGGCATTGTCTTGCCGCTTCTAACTAGTTCATGGCTCAAAAAAGAATTAGATTATTTCAAGGCCATTACCCAAAAATCCTTTGATTTCTTAATTATCATCGCCCTACCCTTAGTTATCGGCGCTCAATTCTTAGCCACTGACTTAGTGAAATTAATCGCCGGCGATGAATTCGCCGCCGCCGGACCAATATTACAGATACTAATCTTAGCCGCCGGGCTAATCTTCGTCAGCTGCCTTTTCTCCCATTTAATTATCGCCATTGACCGCCAGACTAAAATTATCGGCGCCTATATCTTTACCGGTTTAACTTCGGTAGCTCTTTACTTCTTCCTCATCCCCCGCTATTCTTATTTCGGCGCGGCCCTAGGAACAGTTTATAGCGAACTATGTATCACCATTTTCGCCTTATACTACGCCAAAAAATACATTAAATTTAATTTGAAGTTAAAGCTGACTTTTAAATCTCTAGCCGCCTCTCTGTTAATGGCTGTCTTCTTGGCCTTCTGGCCCAGTCACTTTTTCTCTTCCTCTCTACTATCTTTAACCACCACCATCATTTTAGCGACGCTAGTCTATCTCTTCGGTCTCTATATAACCCGAGCCTTAGACAAAAAAGATTGGCAGCTCTTGAGACTTCACAGCACTCCGCGACCAAGCTCTTCTCCTTTAGAAAATAACTGGCAATGATATGAATATGGAAAAAGACATCAAAATAGTAAAAGAAACCAAAGATTATCTGGTTATCGACAAACCGGCCGGTTTATTAGTTCACGGCGCCAAACACATCACCGAAGAAACGTTAGTTAACTGGCTATTGGCTAAATACCCCAAAATCAAAGAGGTTGGCGAATCATTAGAGCGTCCCGGCATAGTGCATCGGCTAGATAAAGATGTTAGCGGCTTAATGGTTATTGCCAAAAATCAGACAACCTACGAACATCTCAAATCTCAATTCCAAGATCGCACCATGACCAAAGAATATACCGCCTTAGTCTATGGAAAAATATTAAGCGACGAAGGCGATATCGATTTCCCTATCAAGAGATCGCATCAGGGATTTAAAATGGCCGCCGTCCCCAAAAACTTTGCCAGCGACAGCGAGACTGTTCGCCAAGCCTTAACTCATTATCAAATTATTGAAAAGAAAATAAATTATACTTTGCTTTCCGTGCGTATTAAGACGGGAAGGACTCATCAGATTCGCGTCCACCTAGCCGCCTTGGGCCATCCGATAGTCGGCGACAATCTCTATGGCACCAAGACTACCAAGATTAAGAATAAGAAAATTGATCTAGGCCGTCTGTTCTTAGTTTCCAGCCATTTGGAGTTCACCGACCCGGACGGAAAAGTGGTTGACTCCCGAGTTGACCTACCATTGGAGCTTAGCAACTTCCTAAAAATAGCCAAATAATGAAGATTGAAGATATTTTAGATATTTGCTATAATACATCCAGTAATAAAAAATAATTAACTATTTAAATCTATGAAGCAAAAATCTTTCTATTTCGCCGCCGTCTTGCTTTTAGCAGTGGTGGTTCTCAGCGGTTGTGATTCCAATCTGGGCAGCTGGATAAAAAACAAAAAGCTCAGCCCGGAAACAGCTAAAGCTAAAGTAGAACAATTTGTTAACGATAATTTGATGGCTGAAGGTTCCAAAGCCACTATTGAAAGCATCACCGAAGAAAACGGTTTGTATAAATTGGCTATTAACATCGGACAAGGACAAATCATTGATTCCTATTTAACCAAAGATGGCAGCAAATTCTTCCCTCAAGCTTTAGACATCAAAGAAATTGAAGGCGCTGCTAATACCAGCGACACCAGTTCTACTCCGGTAACCACCGTCACCGAAAAGAAAGCTAAACCGGAAGTTGAACTATTCGTGATGAGCTATTGCCCCTATGGCACTCAAATTGAAAAAGGTATTTTGCCGGTAGTTGATCTATTAAAAGATAAAATTGATTTTGAATTAAAATTCTGTGATTACGCGATGCACGGCGATAAGGAGTTAACTGAGAACATGGTACAATATTGTATCCAAAAAGAGCAGACCGCTAAACTATCCTCTTATCTAAGCTGCTTCTTGGCTGATGGCCAGAGTGATGCTTGTTTGACTAAAGCGGGCGTGGATAAAACCAAAGTTAACTCTTGCGTTTCCAAGACCGACAAACAATTCGGAGTCATGGCTCAGAAAGAAAAGAAAGGCAGCTATCCGGCTTTCAATGTTAACGCCGAAGACAATGCTAAATACAATGTCGGCGGCTCCCCGACTTTGATTATCAACGGTCAGGAAATCCAGAGCGACCGCGATCCGCAGAGCTTGTTAAACACTATCTGTTCCGCTTTTGAAAACAAACCGAAAGAATGCGATCAGAAACTTTCCACCGCTTCTCCGGCTGCTGGCTTCGGTTCCGGTACCGACACTTCCGGTGCTAATGGCGGTTGTAACTAGATTCAAAAGAACACATAAAAAAAGCCTCTGAAAATCAGAGGCTTTTTTGTTAGAGAAAAATTAATTCTTCTTGATATACTGAAAAACCGTATTGGCCGCCACCGCTCCTTCCGCGCAAGCCGTCACTATCTGATGGACGCCGCCGGAACCAGTGGTGATATCACCAGCCGCCAAGAAACCAGGAATATTAGTCTGTTTTAAATCGTCAACTTTAATATAGCCTCGCTCATTAAGCTCAACCTGCAAATCAGCCAACCATTCACTATCCGGTATTGAACCCACCTCAATAAATAATCCGGCTAATTCCAATTCCCGATCATTCAATTTTACGCCGGTCAACTTATCTTCACCCATTAGCTCTTTGACCTCGGTGTTGAAAATAATTTCTATCTTCTCATTCTTGGTGACCTGCTCAGCCCAAACCGTCTCTCCTTTTAATTGATCCTTGCGCACTAGAAGATAAACCTTTTGGCAAAACTCGGCTAACTGCAAAGCAGCCGTCATCGCGCTATTGCCGCCGCCAACTACCGCCGTTATTTTATCTTTATAGAACATCGCATCGCAAGTAGCGCAATAAGCTACTCCTTTGCCGGTGAGCTCAGCCTCTCTAGCCAAACCCAACTTCTGCCGTTTGGTACCAGTGGCTAAAATTATAGTTTTAGCAGTCCAAGACTCTTCGCCGGCTGAAACCTTAAAACCATTAGCAATCTTTTCTATTTTATCTACCTTCTTCATCAACCAAGTCGTACCAAAATTATCAACATGAGCTTTCATTTTAGTCATTAAATCAAATCCGGAGATTTCCAACTCAGAAGGAAAATTACAAATCTTATGCGCCTCGGACATTAAGCCTCCCGGCATCTCGCCGATAATCAAATGATTGACTTTATAACGGGCGGCATAAATGGAGGCAGTCATGCCAGCCGGCCCGGTACCGATAATGATTAATTCGTAGTCCATAAGTTTAAAATTATAATTAAATCCTTCCTCGCCATTTAGCGCCGGCCAATATTCTTTGAGCGGCGATAATATAAGCAGCCTGGCGTAAGCTGATTTTCTTTTCGGCTCCTAAATATTTTTGATAAACAGCCTGCCAAGAAGACAACATTTTTTTGCTTAACAAGGCCACTAAATAATCATTGTCTAGAATCTGGCCGGTACGATTTTGCGCCCATTCAAAATAGCTGACAATCACGCCTCCGGAATTAGCCAAGATATCGGGGACCACTGGAATATTCCGGCTAAACAAAGCTTTGTCAGCTTCGTAATTAACCGGGCCGTTAGCTAACTCGACAATTAATTTCGCTTGAACCTTATCGACATTAGCTTCGGTCACCTGATTCTCTAAAGCAGCTAAGACTAAAATATCTACCGGCAATTGCAAGAGCTCTTCATTACTTAAAGCTCGGCCATTATCCTTAAAGACAGAACCGGTTTCCTGCTTGACCTTCTCCACTGCCTCTAAATCTAAACCAGCTTCATTATATACTCCGCCGCGGCTATCAGAGACAGCAACCACCAAGAAATTATCTTGGGCCAGCATTTTAGCGATATAACCGCCGGCATTGCCAAATCCCTGGACGGCTACGGTAATTTTATCTTTTTTATCCAAAAGTTCTTGAGCCGCTTGTTTAATTACCAAATATCCGCCGCGAGCCGTAGCGTCTTGGCGCAATACTATGCCGCCTAACTCCACCGGCTTGCCGGTAATCATACCGGGTTGATGTTCACCTTTAATTTTTTCAAACTCATCCAACATATACGCCATAATCTGAGAATTGGTATAAACATCGGGAGCTGGAATATCAATATCTTGCCCTAAGTGTTCATGGAAAGATTGGACATAGGCGCGAGACACAGCCTCAATGGTTTGAGCATCGGTGTTTTTAGGATCAAAAGCCACACCACCTTTGGCGCCGCCATAAGGAATATCGGCTAAAGAATTTTTAAGCGCCATCCAAAAAGCCAAAGACTTAACCTCGTCTTCATCCACTTGAGGATGAAAACGAATACCGCCTTTGCCCGGACCTAAATCAGAACTGGCCACTATGCGCCAAGCCGGATATTTCTGGCCGCCAATTTCCATTTCTTTGAAATTGACCTTCTGTGGAGTAGCTAAGTATTCGATTTCTTTATCTGACAAGAATCCTCCATCCCGCAAGTCAGATAGACGGGATTTTATTTGATTAAAAGTAGACATAAGATAATAGATTATTTTTCTAAAGCTGCTAAAATATCTTTGCTGAGACTAGCTTTGTCGCGCAGACCGATAAACTCAGCTAAAACCTTGCCATCTTTAAACAACTTTAAATTAGGAATACTTTGGATTTCATATTGCTGGGCCAACTCTTGGTTAACCGCTTCTTCGGTGTTGATTTTAGCGATTTTAACCTGCCCAGCTAAATCAGCCGCCAACTCATCTAAAATCGGAGCCATCATCTTGCAGGGCATACACCAGGGAGCCCAAAAATCAACCAAGACCGGAGTGGCCGAAGCCAAAACTTCAGTCTGAAAATTTTCTCGATTCAATTCTAAAGCTTGAGACATATTTTTTAGATTAATTATAATAAAAATTATTTGCTTTTTACCATCTCAGCGACAATCTTTTTCAGTTGCTCCTTGTTCTGCCCCTTGGCTTGATACAAGCAACAATCAAATTCGCTTTCTAAATACTTTTCCATTAAAGAGGATACGGCTGAACGAGCCGCCTTTAATTGAGTGATAACTTTCAAGCAATCAACTTGATCTTCGGAGAGCATCTTATCCACTCCCTGCAATTGCCCGATAATGTTTTTGATTCTCTGATTAATAGTCTTCATATGCCTTAATTATATCACACCCCCCTGGGGTGTCAAGAAGACTAAATATCAGGCTTGTGGTATAATATAAATCAATAAAATTAAACTAACAATATGGACATCCAAGACCTCATGAAAAACATCAAAAATCTGACCGAATATCAGATTGAAGAACGCCTGGAGCACCTCATTCATAGCAATTATCATTTCAGCAATCTAAGTTCGGACAACAAAGAAATTGTCTTAAACTTGCTGAAAGAATACAAGGCGATTATTAGAAACGGCCGGGAAATTACTGCCACCAAAATTCGCGAGGACATGTATGACCTCCATCAAAAAAGGCTCAGCTTAAATCTGAGCCAAACCGATTTAGACCAAATCAAAAAGATACTAGAAGCTTTTCGGGCCTAGAGTGAGGTAATAATTATACTTATCCTGAGACAGAGAAATAATTCGGCCGCCAGCTTGGTGGCTGATTTTTTTTAGTTCCTCTTTAGTATAGGCATGATAGTAACGCTCTCCTAATTTCTGTCCCTGTGAATTTTTCCAAGGAAACACTAAATCGCGGCAAGGATAGGGATAGCGTCCGCAGATCCTTTTGAAAAAATTGGTGACGATCATCTTTTGATATTTTATTTGCCGCCAAAAGTTCTGGACGATAATTACCAGCTGTCCCGACGGCGCTAACAGGGACAATGATTTCTGAATAGCCAGAACCGGCCATTCCTTGCCCGGCAAATGATGCCAGACCGCCACTGCCAAAATACAGTCAAAGGGGACGAATGACCTCAATTCATCTATTTCATCTAAATTTAAAATATCGCCAAGGATAAACTTAGCGCCCGGATATTTATCGGCGGCTATTTCCAGCATCTCCCGATTATTATCCAAACCGATATATTCAAACTTTTCTGAATCAATATGAGCCAAAAGCCGGCCCGTGCCGCAACCTAAATCTAAAATCCGAGAATTCGCCACTAAATTATCCATGATCTTTTTTAAAGGCGGCCAAAATAACCCTTGGCGGGTACGGGCAAAATCCGCGGCTATTTGAGTATAGCCCTCGGTAGATAATTGATGCAGTTGTTGAGCGGTTTTTAAGTTCATATAGAAAAATATTCTTTTTCTTGCCAGGATGTTTTTTTATTTCCCAGACACCAATCGCAAACTCCGCAACCCTTGGCCTGAGGATCGCCGAAATAACGCAAAATATATTCTTGGCGACAACCGCGATGGAAAGTATATGACTCCATTTCGTCTAATTTTTCATAGGCGCGGCGCAGCTTATCTTTCAAGGCCAAAAAATTAATTTCCAAGTCATCCGGCGCCACCGTTTTTAATACCCTAATTTCCGTACCCCGGAAAGGAGGTTGATATTCTAAAAGGTCGGCTTCCTGCAGTTTCTTTAAAGCCCGAATAATCGCTTCTTTTTTCAATCCCAATTTAGCGGCCACTTCTTCCAAGTTAGCCTGCCAGCCCTCAGCTAATTCTCGGCCATATTCTTGATAGATTTTCTGCCAAGCCTCAATTTGAGTTTTAGCTCTTTTACCCAAAGTGGCCAAGTGGCTATCCAGGGCAATACTGGTTTTGATAAAAGCATTGCTGGTGCGTTCGTTAGGACGGGAAATATAACCTTCTCTCTCTAAAATTTTCAAGGCAGTGCCAATCGCCATTTCCGGCAATGATTCGGACAAGCTCTCGCCAATTTCGCCATAAGTAGCTAAAATAGTGCCGCCGTCTTTGTTGGCCTTATGATGCAAAAGATATTCATAAATCTCAGTAATAATTTGAGGGGGCGGATTGTCTCCTTTAATAAAAAACTCACGCAAATAACGGTCCTTAGGCGAATAGAGCAATAGACAATAGCTCGGCTGACCATCGCGGCCAGCGCGGCCGGCTTCTTGGTAATAGGCCTCAATAGTACCTGGCAAATCGTGATGGATAACAAAACGAATATCTTTCTTGTTAATACCCAAACCGAAAGCGTTAGTCGCCACTACCACCTGGGCTTCGCCGGTCATAAAACTATTCTGTACCCATTCCCGACTGGCGGCGTCCATACCGGCGTGATATCCCACTGCTTTAATTTTGTAATCATTTAAAATAGCCAAAAGTTCATCGGACTTGGCCCTAGTACCGACATAAATAATTCCACTCTTTTCCGACAAACTCTCAATGGTCTGCATAATTATCTCCACCTTGGCACTATCATTAGCCGGCAAAACGCCAAATTGCAAATTAGGACGAGAAAAACCGGTAACCACCAATTCGGGATTAACCATAGCCGATTGTTTCACGATATCTTGGCGCACTTCTGGAGTAGCCGTAGCGGTCAGGGCCAAAAGAGGCGGTCGGCCGACTAATTTCACGGCGTCTTTCAAGCGCAAATAGCTGGGACGAAAATCATGTCCCCATTGGCTAATACAATGAGCCTCATCAATGGCGAACAATGATACTTTAATTTCTCCTAAAGCCCGAACGAATTCTAGGTTATAAAATCTTTCCGGGGCGATATAGACCAATTTATATTTTCCCTTTTTTATTTCCTCCAACCTCGCCTCAGTTTCCTGGGGCGACAAAGCGGAATTAATATAGGTAGCCGGAATACCAACTTTAGCCAAACTATCCACCTGATCTTTCATCAAAGAAATCAAAGGAGACACCACTAGAGTAATGCCGTCTAAAATTAAAGCCGGTAATTGATAGATCAAAGACTTGCCGCCGCCGGTAGGCATCACCACTAAAGTATCGCGGCCGGCGATGACGCTATCCATAGCCAATTCTTGTCCCGGCCGAAAAGACTCATAACCGAAATGAGCCTTTAATAGTCCTAATAATTGAGTTTTAGTTTCCTGAGGCGACATAAAGCTTGACATGATAATTTTAATTTGATATAGTTGAATTCTTGTTTAACAAAAATTTTTAAGTAATGACAGAAAAATCTAAAGATTCACTGAAGAAGCCGATCGTGGTCCACGGACCAATTAGTACCACCAATCTTCTGAGATTGGAAAAAAAAGTCAAACGACTTAACTCCCAAAGCAGCCAGGGAAAAGGCGGCAACCTGATCAATGTCACTCAGGTCGGAAACTACCGACACGGTGGTCCGATTTTCAAGGCAACGGCTCAACTTGAGCCTAAAATTGAAAAGAAAAATATTGATGCGGTACGAAGATTATTTGCGGCAACCAGCCCAGAAAAAGTATAATCATTTACCTCATCGCCCAAAAAAGAAGGACTAGTCCTTCTTTTTCTTTTGCCGAGAATAAATTTCCCAGACATTTTTGAATAAGAAGGCTATAGTCATCGGCCCGATGCCTCCGGGAACCGGAGTCAGCCAAGCCGCATAATTCTTAATATCATCGCTATCTACGTCGCCATAAACTTTGCCTGCGACTTTGGCAATACCAATATCAATCACTATCGCTCCCTCCTTCACCATCTCTTTCTTCACAAACCGAGGCAAACCCAAAGCAGTCACTAAAATATCAACCTGTTTGCCGGCAGCACAAACCTTTTGATATAGCGCGTCGGCTGTCTGATCATCTAGCAAATCAAAACCCTGAACTGATATTTTTTCTGCTATGATATTTCTTTTTTCCAACATTTCCACCACAGAATCGCCAAAAACATCAGAATTATGCAAAACCAAAGCTCGCTTGTTTCCATAATCCACTTGCGTATAGTCCAAGGAAGCAGTCACGGCGGCCAAAACTGGAGAAATAACATATTCGGGATGGTGGAGACAAAATCCATCAACATCTTTTTGCGGATCTAAAGCGGCAATAGCTTTGTCGGTTTGAAATCTTTCCGGCAAAGGCAATTGAATTAAAATACCATCTATCAAATCATCTTTATTTAAAAAATCAATTAGAGTTAACAAATCAGCCTCATTGTCAGTATCTTGCAAACGATAGATATGAGTATCAATACCCACCAGCTTAGCTTCTCTTTCTTTTAAAGAAACATATAAAGCCGAGTCCTGTCGGTCGCCGGCCAAAATAATGGCCAGGTTTGGCCTGGGCCCGGACAGCTTATGAATATTTTTAGCCACTGCGTCTTTTACTCTATCCGCAATTGCTTTTCCAGCAATTAATCTCATAATCTTAATTAATACCCGGCACTTTAAATTGCCGACACAGTACTTTAACTTCTTCTCTGACTTTTTCTAGCTCTGCAGCATCATCTTTATTTTTCAAAGCGCGATCTAAAAGATCAGCCACTTTGACAACCTCCGCTTCCTTTAAGCCCCTAGTAGTAATCGCCGGGGTGCCCAAACGCAAACCAGAAGGATTGAAGGGTGGGTTAGGATCATCAGGAATAGTGGAACGAGAAACCGAAATACCAACCTTCTCTAAAATCTTTTCCGCGTCCTTGCCCCCGATTCCTTTATTCTGCAAATTGACTACCAATAAATGGTTATCAGTACCGCCAGAAACAATCTCATAACCTAAAGCGATTAATCTATCAGCCAAGGCTTGGGCATTTAAAATAATCTGATGAGCATAAGCCTTAAACTCCGGCTGCAAAGCTTCTTGAAAAGCTACAGCCTTAGCGGCGATAATATGTTCATGCGGGCCGCCCTGCATGCCAGGGAAAACCGCTCGGTCAACATCCTTAGCAAATCTTTCTTTGCACATAATTATCGCTCCCCGCGGTCCCCGCAAAGTTTTGTGCGTAGTAGTAGAAACTACATCAAAGAAAGGCACCGGGCTGCTGAGCTCTCCTGCGGCAATTAGTCCTGCCACATGAGCGATATCGGCAAAAGTATAAGCGCCGACTTCATCAGCAATTTCTTTAAATTTCTGCCAATCAATTTCTCGGCTATAGGCAGAAAACCCGGCGACAATCATTTTCGGTTTTTCCCGCAAAGCGATTTCTCTGACTTTCTCCATATCGATCACTCCGGTTTTCGAATCAACTCCATATTGAACAAAATTATATAACCGACCGGAAAAGTTAACACTATGACCATGTGACAAATGACCGCCATGATCCAAAGCTAAGCCCAAAACTTTATCGCCCGGTTCTAGAAAAGCCATATAGACAGAAGCATTGGCCGGCGAGCCAGAAAGCGGCTGGACATTAACATGTTCCGCTTTAAATAGTTCTTGAGCGCGAGAAATAGCCAATGACTCTACTGAGTCAATGACCTCATTGCCGCCATAATATCTTTTGCCGGGATAGCCTTCGCTGTATTTGTTGGTTAAGACCGTGGCCATGGCTTCTAAAACCGCCGGCGAAACATAGTTTTCGGAGGCAATCAGCTCCAATTCATCCTTTTGGCGCTCCATTTCTTTGAGCACCAAATTCCATAGTTCCGGGTCTTGTTGAGATAGATTTTGATATAAATTCATATCTCCATAATATGGCAAAATCCGGCTTTTGTCAAAAGACGGTTAAACCAGCAAAAAACCCATATTTAAGGCCTTTTTCCTTCCTATTATTGACAAAATATACTAAATATGATATACTATGTTTGTTTAGTTAAGCCCATTAACAAAACCATGATTACTGATTTAATTCCCTTTAGAGCTCCGCTGTCTCACAGAGGACTTCTCAAGGGAATTAAATATAAATATTAATATAAAAATCACAGATAATCATGAAAACTATCGTAATGTTCCTGGCAGTCATGATCATTAGTCTGACCGCCGCCGCTCAGTATAATAACACCTCCAGCCCGGAGGAAAAAAGATTAACCGTTCTGAAAAAGGAGTTAAAACTGATTGAGAAATTAATCAGCGACACCGAAAAAAAACAGGACAAGGAAATCAAGCAACTGAGCTCTTATGAACGTGCCGAGCTATTAAACAGCACGGACGAAGACGAAAAAGATGACATCTCGCTAACATACAAGGCCAAGAAAGATTCAGCAAATAAAAAATACGAAACTGAACTTTCAGATCTGAAAAAGCAAAGGGGCAAAAAACTGGAGCAACTTACCAACTCCTCAATTACCAGTTCCCCCAGCTCGCAGACGGCTGTAACCGCTCCCGTGGTTGTTCCCACAACCTATTCCGGCATCATTGATAATCCCCTTTGGGTGGATGTCAATATCACTGTTGTTTCCGACAAAGGAGACGAAACCAAATACTACTTAGCAAAAAACAGTACGCTAAAGGTTTCTCTTCCTGTCGGCAATTACACCGCCTGGAGAACCGGGACAAACAATTACCGCATTGGCGAAAAGATTTATTTCAAAGTCGCCGCGGATAAAAAGCACATTTATAAAGGATGCGAAGTCGCGTTCTACGTGGTTGCCACCGCCAATTAAAATGGCAACCAAAAAAGCGTTTATCGAAAGGTAAACGCTTTTTTCTTTGTCTAAATGTTGTTTTGTTTAGCTGGACTGTAATCCGCCGCCACTGCCGCCACCACCTAAAGGTAAATTACGGAATATAAATAGAGTAATGGCCCAAGCACCTAACACAATAGCTAAACCGATAATGGCATTAACCATTCTCTTGCGAGCCCCCTTGATCTGTTCCTCGTTGCCGCCGGCAGTCATCCATTGATATCCGGAGACGACAATTAATACCAAGAAGATAATACCTAGAATAGACAGGGCAACGCCAATAACCGTAGAAACGATATCGTCTACTCCTAGTCCCATATTAAATCCGGCTGCTGATCCCAAGGCTTGGGTCTGAGCATTAGACCTATCCTTCACGGCTCCGGAAAAGAGACCACCGCTAGCAGGCGGAGTGGTAGGCGGAGTGGTGTTGCCTTCTTCAGCCAAGGCTAGACTAGCGGAGAATAAAGAAAAA
Source organism: bacterium (assembly GCA_035402825.1). GTDB lineage: Bacteria > Patescibacteriota > Patescibacteriia > Patescibacteriales > UBA12465 > DAONDZ01. The sequence goes on from DAONDZ010000003.1 coordinate 88,063, forward strand.
ACCAGGATTAAAGCCAGAGAGGCTAAGCGGCGTAAAAAAAGTTTTTTCATATTTTTATAATAAAGAATTAGAGATGAAGGCCCAAATGGCATAGGCGGATAAAGTAATCACTAAGCCAATAATAGCTGAGGTAATGCGACCGCGTGATTTTTTGATAGTTTCTTCGTTGCCGCCGGCAGTCATCCATTGATATCCGGCAATGACAATCAAAATTATGAAAATGATACCCAACAGCCCCAAGGCGACCGAAATAACTGTGCCGATAATGGTAGCTAAAGAATTTTCGTCGGCGGCGGCATAAGGGCCGTTAGCACCGGATCCCACTTGCTGTAATTTATCCAAAGGATTGGTGGAGTCTTCGGCAAAAACTAAATAAGGCAAAACTAATACTGAACTGAGGGCCAAGGTGGCGGCTAATCTTTTTAAAAGTAAAGGCATATTGATAAATTATTAACCTAATTTATTATTATTTACAAACACTGACATCACAAAGAAACTGATGGCATAAGCGCCGATTACTATCAACAAACCGATCACCGATTCCCAGAGGATTTCGGAAGACTTTTTCAACTTCTGTTCGTTGCCACCGGCCGTAAAACGTAAGAAGCCGGAGTAAACTATCATTCCTAAAAATATAATGCCCAAAAGCGACAAAACCGTGGTAATAGCAATACTCACAATATCTTCAATGCTCCGTGAACCGCCAGAGGCGTCCACGTATCTAGCTCCTTGAGCAGTATTATTTAAATAATCACCGGAAAAAGCGCTGTTTAAATCAGCCGCCTGAACCAACCCGACAAAGGCGACAAGCGATAAAGAGAAAATAGTGGCAATAATTATCTTTTTCATATTAAAAGAAAGTTTTAACTACAAAGTAAGTGATGGCATAAGCGGCGGCCACTATCACCAAACCGGTAATAGAATTCATGATGATATCTTTGGCCTTGCTCACCTTTTGGTCATTTCCCTGGGCAGTCATCCAGGAGATGCCGCCGTAGATCATCAGGATTAAAAAAATAACGCCTAAAAGCGATAAGGCGCCGGTTAAAATTATACTCACTCCCGATTCCAAAGATCCACCTTGGCCAAATAGTTTCTGCTGGGCATAGCCGCTGGTTTGAGCGGCATTATTCAGTCCGGTGTTTTGTTCAAAATCATAAGCAGCCCCGACGCCATACGGAAGGATGGCGAGAAGAGTCAAACTGATAGCGATGAAATATCTCAATTTATTCATGACAACTTTAATTATGATCCAGTTAGCCCTCCGCCAGCGGGAGCCTCTGGGGTATTAGTACTAGGCGGGGTTTGAGCCGGAGCGGTAGTCAATTGGCGGCCAACGAAAGCGGTGATGGCATAAGCGGAGAGAACGATAATTAAACCGATGATCGCCGAGATAATAATATTCTTGGCCTTCTCCACATTTTTCTCATTGCCGCTAGCAGTCATCCAAAGAATACCGGCGTAAATGATAAGTATCAATAATATGACGCCGACAAAAGATAGAATAGCGCCGACGATTTGGCCGATGCGAGACGACAAAAATTGGCCAGGGTTGCTGCCAACTTCATTAACCGCAAAAGCGCTCTGCAAACTGCCCTGGCTCACCGTTTCAGTCAGCCCATAATCTCCGGCGGCCAAAGCCTGATCAACAGCCATAAATAGAGTCCAAAACAAAACTAGAGAAAACAAGCAAAAGATTGCTTTTTTAATAGAAAGATTCATAATTTTGCGTTTTTATTTACCATTGCCCCAAATACCAGACTTTGACATTTGCGGCAGTGGCCCCGTTTATAAAAAACGGGCTCCACTTTTTTCAGAAATCGATTTCTAAAAATCACTATTGATTATTCGTCGCGCTAATTAATTTGGTTAAAATGAATTGGGCGATACCCCAAGATGCTAAAATAATCACTAAGCCGATAATACCGGCGCCCATGATCTTTTTGGCCTGAGAAATATTCTCTTCATTGCCAGCGGCAGTCATCCATTTAAAACCGCCCAATAAAATAATCACCACAGCGATGATACCCAAGAATAACATCATGGTATTGATGATCCGAGCGACGATTGCGCGCGGGTCTTCACTGCCCAATTGAATTTCATCATTAATCACATTCAAACCTGGGTCGATAGCTGCATGAGCCTGCAAAACTGCAACCACCCCCATGACTAATGATAAAATACCGAAAGAAACTAAATTCTTCATTAATTTTTTATTCATAATTCACCGCCTTTCTAGTTTTGATTTAATTTATAAGCTATTAAAATATTAGCATGTTTTGAAAATAAAAACAAATATGATACACTGAAATATATGAAAATTAGGCTAAAAATAAACTATTTAAACGTTCTCTGGGTAGCTTTCTATATTTTTTTGCTGGCTATTTTCCTCCGTCAGTCTTTCGCCTATCTTGACCCCGATCTGGGTTGGCACTTAAAAACCGGACAGCAGATAGTTCAAAACCTGGAATTACCCCGCCTCAACGAAATCAACTATCCCCTGCAAGGACAAAAATGGATAGATCATGAATGGCTGAGCAATGTCGTCGTCTATGAAATCTATACTCATTGGGGATACTTAAGTTTAACCGCTCTTTTCGCCCTAATTTTCTTGAGCACCTTCTACTTGCTCAACTGGTGGTTAAAGAAAAGAATCTTCAAAGAAAAATTCCATTCCGGGTTAATTATGGTTTTGGAAATTGCCGGAGTTATTGCCATAGCTCCCCATCTGGGAATTAGGATCCAGATGATTACCACTCTCGGGCTCCTTTTGACCTTAATTATCTTAGACAATTATCAAGCTCGCCCTAAATGGCAGAACCTTCTTTGGCTTATTCCTTTATTTTATCTCTGGGCCTCATTGCACGCCGGTTTTCTAGTCGGGTTTATAGCCGTAGCCGTCTTCTGGGGAGCAAAAATGATAGAAAAGTTTATCAATTCTAAAGTTATAGACGAAAAACTCCTTCTGGCTTGGCCGATAATAGTTAAGGGGATGCTAATTTCTTTATTAGCTGCCGCCACTACCCTCCTAACTCCTTATTTTCTAGAACTTTACTCTTTCCTCTTCGGCTATCGCGATATTTTCTATTTAAACCATATTTCCGAATGGCTGCCTCAATGGGCTTATCCTTACATCTATCCTCAATTTATTTATCTCTCCTCGGCCCTGGTTCTGTTTTTCTTTTATCTTGTTCAAAAGAGAAATAACCTCATCGGCAAAATTAACCTTTGGCAATTATTATTAACTCTAGTCTGCCTAGTTCTGGCCATAAAGTCTCGCCGCAACTTCCCGCTCTTTTTTATCGCTTCCCTACCTCTCATTGCCGACTGGATTAGGGATTATCTAAAACTGCCAGCCGACTTTAATCCAGAACTATCCTGGCTCAAAAAAATAATAAGCTTGATGATCGCTCTGGCTTTACTCTTAACCGCCGCCGATACTATTGCCGCCACTCAGTTTATAAAAAACCCTTTCACTTCTTTCTGCGAGGACAAGGTTAAAACCAGCCCCAATCGCCATCTCTATCCTTGCGCAGCCACCGAATTTCTTAAAAAACAAACCGCTTATCAAAACTATAACCTATTCAATAATTTCGGCTGGGGCGGCTATCTAATTTGGGTCTACCCGCAAAAACAATTATTCATTGACGGCCGCGGTCCGCAAGCTAGCTACCGAGGGCATTCTATCCTAGCGGAATACTATGACTTCTGGAACCCCAAACTAATTGGAGCCAAACTCCAACAGCATGATGTCCGTTTAATATTAACCAAGAAGAGGGCTCAGCCGACGAAACTAAGTAGTTTGGCAAAAAACTTCTTACTGATTAACGAAGACGAAATCAATCAAAATCGCCAGCGCGATTATCTCTTGGATTATTTAGAAATGAGCCGGGAATGGAAATTAATTTACCAAGATGACTTAAGCCTAATTTATGTTAAACCTTAAACAATCACTAAGCGGGGGCGTAAAAATGAAGCAGGTCCATTTATTAATTATTTGGGCGACTCTCACCGTGACCGCCACCGGGCTTTTCCTTAAATTCTTAGCAGCCTGGAAATACAGCGGCGCCCCGAAGGCTTTCTATCAACTAGTCCGCTCCGACTTAAACTTCTTCGCCACCTTAATCGGATTGCTATTAATTTTGCTGTTAATAAACATCATTTTTTATCGCCTAATCAATTGGCAAGAATCTACCAACTGGCGCTTCGCGCTAATCGTCTTCGGTGTTGTCAGCTTAATCGCCACCGCGTCGTTTCCCTTTGCCTCTATGGATTTATTCTGTTATCTTTCCGTCGGCCGAATATATGGCATCAACCATTTAAGCCCTTATCTTGCCACCTATTCCAGCCTCATCACTGACAATTTCTTCCCAGCCCTGCAAAATATCGTCTGGGCCAGCAAATTAACTCCCTATGGCCCCTTAGCCATTTATATCAATAGTATCATCGCTTGGTTGGGCTCCTCCCACATCTTGCTCTCCATTATCGGTTTCAAACTTTTAGCCTTAGCGGCTCACGCTCTAAACGCCTGGCTGATGCATAAACTGGGCGGCAGAAAAGCTTTTTTTCTCTACGCCTTCAATCCCTTGATTATTTTTGAACTATTAATCAATGGCCACAATGAGGTTATCTTAATTTCTTTCATCTTGTTGGGTTTGTTATTTTTCTCCCAACAAAAAAAAGTGAGCAGCTGGCTGGCATTATCTCTGGCCGCTCTGACCAAACTAACCGCTATCTTCTTCTTACCCATCCAATTTTTATTAAGCCTGAAAGCTAAGCAGAAAAAAAATAATCTATTATTTATTTTAATCGCCGGAGGAGGATTAATCCTATTAGCTTTCGCCGCTTATTATCCCCTCATCGGCCATGACTGGCTAACCATTCCTCGCTCTCTAACCAGCCAGCTAGAACAAAGCTCCAGCGCTTTTTATTCCCCGCTGATTTCCCTCTTTTGGATAATGTTAACCGTTCTCAAAATCCCGGCAGCCGCTATTTGGGCCGCGGCCGTCGGGAGAATAGTCTTCTTGGGGGTTTACGGTATTATTTTAATAGGCATTATCCGCACCAAAAAACCTAACACCCTCAGCTACTATCTCGCTCTGACCTACGGCTTATTTTGTTTCACCAGCCTGACCTGGTTAATGCCCTGGTATTTGACTATTTTAATAGCTCTATTAATATTAGAGCATACCCGAACCAAACAAATCTGGCCTTTATTCTTGAATTACTTAACCACCCTCTACGCCATCCTCTATTATCTCTTCTTGCGCTAATATGACTAAGGAAATTTGCCTGCCAATTTATAACGAAGAAAAAGTGATGGAAGCTAATATCCGGCGGCTTTTAAATTTTTTGGAGTCCAGCAAGATATCCGATTGGCAAATAGTTTTGTTGGTTAATGGATCCAGCGATGCCTCAGGAAATATTGCCCAGCGATTAGCCGCAGAAAATTCAAAGATAAAAGCGATCACCACTCCCCAGCCGGGCAAGGGTCGAGCAGTTATGGAATATTTTCAACGAAGTTCTGCTGATATCCTAATTTATATGGATATTGATTTAGCGGTGTCTTTAGATAATTTGCCGGCTTTAATTACGGCCATCGAAAAAGAAAACTACGACCTAGCTTTCGGCAGCCGTCTGTTAAAAGACTCCCGCACTGACCGCGGACTCATCAGAGATCTAGGTTCGCGCGGCTACAATCTCCTGGCCCGACTAATTTTGCATCATCCTTTCTCTGATTTGCAATGCGGCTTTAAAGCCATAAAAAAAGAAGTGGCTCAAAAACTAGCGCCTAAAATTGAAGATAAAAATTGGTTCTTTGATACGGAACTAATTGTCTTAGCACAACGCGCCGGCTATCGTCTCCAAGAAATAGCAGTTGATTGGAAAGCCAGCCGTTATGAGAAACGGAAAAGCCACATCAAGATATTCCGCGATGTCTGGCGATTTCTCAGGAATCTGATAAAACTAAAAATGAGATTAGAAAAATAAAGACGGCCCTGAGATGGAGCCGTCTTTTTATTTTCAATCTTTTTATTTAGGAATATATTTCTGAAATAGTTTTTCTGCTTCACGTCTTTTTCTGGCTTCCGGAGATATCTTTATTTTCTTAAACACCTTAGTTATCCACCAGCCCATTAATACCACCCACAGCAAGAGGATAATACGAGCGGTGAAAAGTGGGGTCTGTTCATAGTGGAAGAAAAATAAAACTGCGCCAATGGCCAAGTTGCCCCAGGAAAAATTTTCCAAGCGGCCCCAAAAACGGCGCGAACCAGATCTCCGGCGCAACACCAAAGAAACGATGGCGGCGGCTAACAACAAAATCAAAAAAGCGGCAAAGATGTATTGCCAAATCATTAATAGTGGCGGGTTAAAATAACCGAACCAAAAACTCCAAGTAATCCAATTTCCCATATAATTATTTTTTCTTAAAAGTCAGGCCGTAGTGATAAGAACCTGGGGAAAAATCCTGGTCCAATTCCAGCCCCAAGCTGGTTATACCGGCCAATAACTTATCTTTTTTAATCCGCTGAGAAGGGGGTGGTCCTAATTCCTTAGCTTTTTCGGACCATTCCACGACAATCAGCTTGCCTCCCGACTTTAACATTCTAACGGCTTCCCGAATCATGTCAAGGCCGTCATGGGCTTGGTATAAAACATTAATCAAAAAAGCGGCATCCAATTTCTTGCCGTGAACCGGCGTAGCACCGGCCACTTCCAAGTCACTCCAAACTGTTTCAATCTGAGCTAAGTTTTCTAAGCGAGCTTGGCGCTTAATCGCCTCTAAAGCGCCGGGCAAAACATCAATGGCATAAACCTTGCCGCTGCCGCCGACTAAACGAGCCAAGGGGAAAACGAAATAACCGAATTGGCCGCAGCCTAAATCAGCTACCACCTTTCCGTCCGGTTGGTTAAGCTGGCCGAGGATGGCGTAATAATTCAATAATTTATTTTTGCTTAACATATATTTATTCCACTAAGATCTGTCTAGTGACAGCTTCTTCTCGGCTATATTTTTTCTTGGCAGTAACCACAATGATATTTACCCCCTGTTTTAGGCTGACCGTTTGACTAAAAGCCCCGGAGCGATCAATCAATATTAGCTGGCCGTTGATTTTAACTTCGCTCTCTGGTTCAGTCTGACCGACCACCTGAGCGGAGAGTTCGCTCTGAACCTGTTTTTCGGTACTCGGAGAGATTATTTTTAAATTAGGCGGAGTGGTAATCTTCTTGAGATAAAAACTGAGATACAGCAGACAAACTATAATTATCGCTCCCAAGAGAAAGCTACGCAATAGTTTAGGAAAGACCATCAGCTTGTCCTTGGCCACCACCTTATTAGCAAAAACATCATCAGCCGGATGCGGAGCAATTTTCTTTTCGCTGGCCATCGCCCGCTTAATTTTCTTATAATCCAGTCCCAGAAACTCAATATATTTTTTTAAAAAAATTTGGCCATAAATACCAGCCGGCAACTTCTGATATTCTTCATTTTCTAAAAAGCGGATATTCTCTTCTTTGGTTTTTAATTGTCGCGCCACTTTTTCTATGCTCCAACCGGATTCCAGTCGGGCTAGACGCAACTGATCGCCGATGCTTTTATACTCCGATAATACCGGCCGACGGGAAAAGGTAGCCATACTATTGGGTGCCGTTTACCGAACCGGTAAAATTGCCGCCGCCGATAGCGGAGATGGCAAACTGGATAATCATGTAGCTGGAAAAAACAATGACCAGGCCGATAACTGAACCGAGGATAATCTTCTTGCCCTTAGTCACGCTCTCAGCGCTGCCGCCGGAAATAAGCAAAGTGAACCCGCCATAAATAAACATCAAAAGCGTTAAGGAGCCGACTATGCCGAGAATAAATTGCGCCACGTTAACCCCGGTTTGGACCATGTCGTTTAAAGTATAACTGCCGGTAGCCTTGTTATTCTCTGGCACAATGGCTGCCGAAGCCGCCCCAGCCAATAAACAGAAACCTAAGCTGAGAACAAAAGCGGCTAGATAACGAGCGGAAAACAATTTTATTTTCATATAAGTTATGGATTAATCGTCTGTTGAATTCGGCCGACGGCCAAGTTCATTATTTCTCCCAATTTAGTTTCATTACCCACGGCACTGTCAATCATATCAGCAATCGCTTGTTCGGCGGCTGTCACATTCTTGCCTCGATACCAGCTCTTAGCAGTCAGGACCTGGTCGGCAAACACGCCGATTTCCTGATCCTCTCGCTGGGCGGTCACTAGAGAGCGCAAAGCGGTCGGTCTTTTAGTTTTGGTCAAATAAGTTTGAGCCTGTTCGGCTTTAGTCATGAATTGAACAAAGTCCCAAGATTCGTTAATATGGGCGCTCTTTTTAGAAACGACTTCCACCCAATAGTTAGCGAAGTTAGTGGGGGCCACGGCGCCTTCAATTTGCGGCATCTTCGCAACGCCAAAATTAAGTTTCGGGGCACGAGCCTTGATAGTCGGCAGATGATAAGCATAGCCGAACATCATGGCCAAGTTGCCGCTGGTAAAAGCATCCACGGAATTTTTCAAATCATTATTCCAAGAATAAACTTCTTTTACCGGGTTAGCGAAGTCGGTATAAAAACGTAAAGCCGCGGCGCCGGGATTATAGCCGGCGGCAGCGTTAGTCGGAGCCTGGTTAAAGCTAACCTGGCCGGTGTCGCTAAGCATCGTCGCTCCATTCTGGATCATGAGTAAAGACAAAATATCGCTGAAGCGTTCAATACTGCCAGAGCCTCCCAAGGCGGCGCCGGATTGCAAAATATTGCCTTTTAGATCCTGCTTGGTTAACTTCTTGACCACTTGTTGGAACTCTCTGTTCCAATATTGCGGCACATTAGTCAGCCCGGCGTTGTTCAACAAGTCACGATTATAATACAAAGCTAAAGTATCCAAAGCCAGCGGCAAGCCATAAATTTTGTTTTCCATCACCACATCGGAATAAACTACATCGACAAAATTATCTTTCAATTCTTTCAAGGTCAAACTCTTGGTGGTCCGCAATTCCGGTACCACTTCTTTTTTGATGCTGCCTTTAGTCACCGGATAAACCATGGAAATCTGAGCCGGCAGCGGCGCTAACTTTCCTTGATATTTTTTCATCCAAGTATTATTGATGGAAAAAATATCCGGACCGCGGTCTTCGGCAAAAGCATTCAACAACTCATTCTCATATTCGTCATAACGCAATTTGCGGTAATTGATGGTAATAAAAGGATGCAGCGCGTTATACTGGCTAATAATTTCCGCAAAGTCATCCGGTCCGTCCCAGACTCGCCAATAGGTCAAAGTGATGGGCTGCATGCTGTCTTGGACAGCCTTACTGGTAGTCTTGCAGCCAAAACCGGAGGTGATAATGAAAACGAATAATAAGCTTAAGGCGATTATTTTTTTAGCCATAAAATAGTTAATTAATATATTTCAATTATACCAAAATTGGCGAAAATAGTCCAAATAAAAACGCCCGGACGGGAGCCGGACGGAAAATAAAAATAATCGAGCCGATTAATTCTTTAAACAGCGCACCGAAACCCCGATTACCCGAGCTAAAGTAGCTCGAAAGACTTCGGAAGAACCGGTATACAAAGAACGATACCAGGCGTTAACACCGGACATTGAAGAAGACCAAAAAATCATGCCATAATCAGGATCGGAAAACAAACCATTGCTATCGCGGAAACCAGTGATTAGAGCATCAAACCCCGAAGAGCCGCCAGTCTGTAATTTGGTGCCGGCATTGCCACAACCGAAGCTAGTACGGCTAGCATTGCAGGTGTTCGGAGAGTCCACTAAATATTGATCCAAAATATTCTGCTCGGCATCAGTGGGAATATGCCAGCCCGAGGGACAAATCCCCTGCACCCCGGCGACGGTAGAATAACCCATCGCCTCATCCCATTGATACAGCGCACCATAGGTAGTGCAGTTAGCCTCACTGTCGCCATAACAATACTTCTCTATGGTATCATTATTGGTTTGTTGAACAGTTCCCGCCACCATCTCCCCGACATTCAGATTGTCCCGGAACCAACATTGATTGCCAATTAGAATAGTGCGATAAAATTTGCCGCGATAGAATACTGAGTCGTTGCAAGAGATACCGCTAATAGCCACCTCGGAATCGGTATGATCTCCAGCCGGCAAATCAGAAACCCGAGAACCCAGGCAATAGCCGACCGAAAATCCGGAGCCATCGGGCTTTACTCGATAGCCATAATAGGTAGAGGTCCCGGCCAAACAATCACCGTCATTAGGCAAAGGCGGAGACGGAATACGAGCCAAAAAAACAGTGGAGCCGGTAGCGATGGTGCCGGCTTCATACTCAGCTTCAGTGGGATAACGGCCCTCGGTATTAAAAAATAATTCTATGGCCGTGGAAATCTGTTTGACATCAGCTACTCGCTTGGCATCCCGAGCTTTAGCTCGAGCCGAATTCAAAGCGATAATAGAAATAGAAGCCAAAAGGCCAATGATGGCAATGACTACTAATAATTCCACTAGAGTGAAAGCTTTAGAGCGATGATTCATAACTCTATTATATAGTTATTTGCCTTTTTTATCAATCAAAAAACGGCCGATATCAGCCGTTTCTGTTTATTACAAGTTAATCAATTTTAACCTCGTCCAGCTTTACGCTCAACAATTGAGAAATACCATCGGCCTGCATAGTGATGCCGTAGAGGACGCTAGCCTTGCGCATCGAAGCGCGGTTGTGGGTGATGACGATAAATTGGGTCTTGTCGGAAAGATCATCCAAAATCTGGGCCAAGCGTTCAGAGTTAGCTTCATCTAAAGCGGCGTCCACTTCATCCAAAACTACAAACGGCGAAGGATTGGCGCTGATAATCGCGGAGATTAAGGCAATGGCGGTCAAAGCTCTTTCACCGCCAGAAAGCATAGAAATGGAACGAATCTTCTTACCGGGAGGAGTAGCCTCAATTTCAATGCCGGCTAAACCGGTAGCGTTATGCTTCTTTAAGAATTTTATCTTCTGCAAATTGTTATACTCCAACTGCTTCTCGCTGCCCGGAGCAATTTGTCCCTCAACTTTTTCTTTAGCATCCTTAGCCTCAACTTCATCGGCCATCACTTTGACAATGCGGGCATTGCCGCCGTTAAATAAAATTTTAAAATATTCGGTGAACTTTTCTTGAATGACTTTAAACTCTTCATCAAATCGTTCTTTAATGGTCACATCTAATTCATAAATAACTTTTTCCAAGGACTTAATAGCCTGATTCAAATCGCTGGTCTGCTGGAAGAGGAAGTCATAACGCTCCTTGGTGGTTTCATATTCCTTGGTCACCTCCGGATCAATACCGCCAATCATATCCAAACTCTTTTTTAGCTGGTCAATCTTTTCCTGGAGAGGTTCCAATTCATAATGTTCGCTATTCTTCTCTTCTTTGACCTCTTTCAAGTCGCCCAACTGGGATCGGATATCAGCTTCCAAGTCTTCTAATCGGGTTTCATAGCGGGTGGCGCTAACTTTGATATCATTAATTTCATTATTATATCTGGCAATTTCTAATTGCAAATTTTGAGCCGATTTCTGCAGTTCAAATAAATGCCGGCGCTTGTCTTCCTGACTGAATTGAAAAGTCTTCAATTCTTCCCGGCTCTTAATCCAAAGCTTGTCCGTCTCGGCTAGCTTTATCCTAAGCTCTGCCTGCTGAGATTTAATATTGTCAGTATCCGGCAAAGAGCTGGACTGCTCCAATTTTTTAGCTATAGCCGCCAATTCCTGTTGCCAGCTGCTTTCCCGTTCCAACAAAAATCTCTGGCGCTCTCTAATTCGGCCCATTTCTAATTGCACGGCGTTCAAAGCCTCGCTCTTAGCTTCACGGGCATCGCTGACGGCGGCTAATTCATTTTGAATTTTCTGAATCAAAGCTTGATTATCAGTCTTAGCGGCTAAACCACCAATAGCTTCCAGCTCTTCCCTAATTTCTCTCAAAGCGGCTTTGATTTTTTCAATATCCAATTCAGCTTCAGCTAAAGTTAATTTCTCCAAGGACTTGTTCAGCCGGCGGCTAATTTCCGCCAGATTATCATTCCCGTCCTGAGAACCGACTTTCCTCAATTCAGAATTTAATTCCTCCAAGCGCTGATTCAATTCAGCTTTAGATTTTTGAATATCTTCAATATCAGTTTGGCATTTGCGAATCGCTACCTCACTAGCTTCTTTTTCTTGACCCAAAGCAGCCACCTCCTGATTCAATTCCTGGCGACGGTTGTTTAAATAGGCTAGGTCAAAAGCTCCGGCGGCTTCCCATTTGGTTTCTAAATAGGCGTCTAAACGATTAATTTCTTTGGTTAGTTTTTCTTTCTCCAGCTGCAAATCATTAACCTTCTTTTCCAATTCTTGAGAAAGCGAACTGATCCGAGCCCCTTCCGGCTCTTGATTCAATTCCAAATTCAATTCAGCCAGTTTGTCGTCTTTCCCATTTTTGATTTTCTCTAATTCCAAAAACTGGTTGTTGGTTTCATTCAAACGGTCGTTGATATCATGCCAAGCTTGGCGATAGTAGTGGAGCTGATGGTCACGCAATTCAATTTCCAAAGAGCTGCGGCGCTCCAAACGGTTAACCTGGCGGGTCAAACTTTTGAGACGAGGTTCAATTTCGTTTAACAATATTTCCACCTGGTTTAAATTTTCGTAGCTAGCCTGCAACTTATTCAAAGAGATATCGCGTTTGATCTGATACTGTTTGACACCGGTGGCTTCATCAAAAAAATCTTTGCGCTCGGCTAAGCTGGTATTCAAAAATCCTTCCACCATGCCCTGGCCGATGACGCTATAGGTCTTCTGCCCAAAATTAGCTTTGGCTAACAGAATCTGAATATCGGACAATCGAGCCCGAGCGTTGTTTAATAAGTATTCGCTTTCACCATCGCGATAGATACGGCGAGTGATAATAATTTGCGGCTGACGGAGAATAAAGTCTAAGCTTTTTTCATCTTCGCTGGCGTCTTCGGACAAAGGTTTTCTAATGCCTTCTTGATTATTCAAATGCAAAGAAACTTCCGCCATGCCTAAGCGGCCCTTTTGATCAGAGCCGGAAAAGATAACATCATCGCTTTTTTTGCCGCGCAAAGTTTTGAGACTTTGTTCACCCAAAGCCCAGCGCACCGCATCGGCAATATTGGATTTTCCCGAACCATTAGGACCAACCACGGCAGTGATGCCGCGTTTAGTACCGGAAATAATGCCGGGGAAAACTAATCTATTCTTTTGAGCGAAGGATTTAAAGCCTTGGATTTCTAATTTCTCTAAATACATAAATAAAAACGCGGAAAGCGTGAATAGTGCAATTAAGAGCTGTTTTTGCTATAATATCACTATAAATTATTTTTTTTAAAAAGTAAACGACCGCTATGATTATTTCCCTTTCCGGCGCTCATGGTTCTGGCAAGTCCACCGTGGCCCAAAAATTAGCCGATACTCTCAATTGGCCCCGATATTACATGGGGGGATTAAGAAGAGAAGCTGCCCAAAAACAAGGGATGACTTTAGCTGAGTATAATCGACTCGGAGAAGATAATCCCGAAACTGACCGAATAGTTGATGAGTACCAAAAAGAGCTGGGATTAACTCAAGACAATTTCATCATCGAAGGCCGCACCTCCTGGTATTTCATCCCCCACTCCCTCAAAATATATTTGGATGTTAGCTCAGAAGTTGGCGCTCAAAGGGTTTTTGGTCATTTGCAGGAAAAAAACGACCGCAATGAAGACAAAGGATTAGACAGCCCGGCGGCCGTTCAGGCTAGCATGGAGAAAAGGCTATTAAGCGACAAAAAAAGATACCAGAAATACTATGGTTTTGATGTCCACGACAAAAGCCACTATGACCTCTATTTAGACACCACGAATCTAGACAAAGACCAGGTTTTTGCCGCTGTTTATCACTTTGTTCAAGAAAAACTGGGAAATCTTGACAAAAGGGATTAGCCGTTATAAGATAGACGAAGATTTTAAATAAAAACCGTCTGAAACCAAGCTTCAGGCTCTTAAATTACATATATGACCGCTGTTAAAACCAATGCCACCGAAGATCGTTTTATTGATTTGAAGCCGGGCATGACCGTTCGTGTCTATCAAAAAATCAAAGAATTGAACACTAAAGGTGAAGAAAAAGAGAGAATTCAATACTTCGAAGGAATCATTATCGCCCGCAAACACAACAAGGAAATCGGTGCCACTATCACTGTGCGCAAAGTTTCCGACGGTGTCGGGGTGGAAAAGATTTTCCCGTTAAGCCTACCGACTATCACTAAAATTGAAGTCAAAAAGACTGCCGAAGTAAAGAGAGCTAAACTTTATTTCTTAAAGAAAGGCTACAAGAAGAGATTGAAGGAGCACGTGGTAAAATAATAATTTAATATTTGCTATAATATATAAGGCCAAGAGGGCCTTATATATTTTGGGCGAGTGGTGAAATTGGTAGACACGCAGGCTTGAGGTGCTTGTGGGGCAACCCTTGGAGGTTCAAATCCTCTCTCGCCCACCACTCTGAATAAGAGGGCGCATAGCTCAGCTGGTTAGAGCACTTCGTTTACACCGAAGGGGTCCAGGGTTCGAATCCTTGTGCGCCCAC
>DAONDZ010000004.1:0-87606 GCA_035402825.1 bacterium
TACCTCGTGCTAGCACGATGTTGCGGAGAGTGAGGGATTCGAACCCTCGATACCTTGCGGTATACCCGCTTTCCAAGCGAGCGCACTCGACCGCTATGCGAACTCTCCTAAATACTGAGCTATTGTATTAGATTTCCCTAAATTAATCAAGCCCCTAATTGTCTTTTGATGACATTTCTTAATCCCTCCAAATTCTCTCCCGCGCTATTAGTCTGGTCATCCAATGATCTGGAACCGGTAATAATCTCCGAACCGATAAACAAAGTCGGAGCGCCATAGACTGGGGCGTCCTTCAACCTATCCAAACTCATCTCAATAGCCGTCTTGATCTTCTGGTCCTTTAAACAAGTGTTAATATTCAACCCCAACTCTCGACTGCCGTCCTCCCAAGAAACGGTTTCTTGCTTTGCCAGCTTACCCATCAGCCAAGTCCGAGCCTCATTATATTTACCATTCTTGCCAGCACACTCTAGAGCCACAGCATTCTGCCAAGCCAGAGAGTCGGTCTTGGGGAAATAATAGCGGACAGCTAAGGCTATCTGCCCTTCATTCTCTTGCATCAAAGTATTTAAATTGTTGGCCAATTCAGCGCTATATAAATCATTGGGATTCTCATAGACAATCACTTTGATCTTTCCGGTCTTAGTTCCCAAAATATGATCATCATCGCTAAAAGGAATAACCGCCGCTGAAGAAGCGCTATCTCCTTGAGCGATAGCTACCTGGTTCAAATCCAAGAGCCCCTTAGCTTCATCATTGGAAAAAAGCCGTTTATAGGAAACGGAACGATTGGGGCCGGCGAAGATCAAAATCAAGAAAACGGCCAAGGCCACAATCAAGGCGATGATAATCCAAGTTTTGCGATTCATATTTTTTAAAATTAAATATTAAAATTATTCAAAGCTTTTTCTAAACCGCTCCCCGCCTGAATCAATTTCCCTTCTCCCAAAAGCGGCGCAATTAGTTGACAACCGATGGGCAGCCCTGCGATTTTTCCGGCCGGCACGGAAATCGCCGGCAGCCCGGCCAGTGATACTGCAGCGGCAAAAATATCTTCCAAATACATAGACAAAGGATCCTTGCTGTTAGCTCCCAATTTAAAAGCCGGATGTGGAGTGGTCGGAGTCAACAAAATATCAACCTCAGTGAAAGCAGATTGAAACTCTTGAATAATCAATTGCCGGGCCGCTTGGGCTTGGTGATAATACTTGTCGCTATACCCAGCACTTAAAACATAGGTGCCCAGCATAATGCGGCGCTTGGCTTCGGGACCGAATCCTTCACCGCGATTCTTTTTAAACCAATCGTTCCAAGATAATTTGTCCTCACTAGCTCGATGGCCATAGCGCAAACCGTCTAAGCGAGCCAAGTTAGAGCTAACCTCAGCCGGAGTGATAATATAATAAACCGGGATGCCTAATTTTAAATGCGGCAAACTAACCGGCACCAATTCGGCTCCCAATTCTAGCAATTTATTCTTCACGCCGCTCATCACATTTAAAGCTGAGTGGGACAGACCGTCAAAACATTCGGTCACATAGCCAATTCGCAGACCGCGAATACTTTTTCCGGCAAATTCACCATAGGCCAAAACCTCTTCCGGCCTAGTAGTGGAATCCAACGGATCTAATCCGGCGATGGCACTCAACACTATTCCAGCGTCCGCCACCGTTTTAGTTAATGGACCGATGACATCAGTGGAGGAAGTCATAGAAATCAATCCATGGCGTGAGACACGGCCATAGCTGGGCTTTAAACCAGCTACGCCGCAGAAGCTGGCTGGCTGACGGATAGAACCGCCGGTATCGCTGCCTAGAGCAAATAAACACCAATTGTCAGCCACCGCTGCCGCTGAACCACCCGAAGAACCGCCGGGAACGCGCCTGGTATCATGGGGGTTTCTGGTAGCGCCGAAATAAGAATTTTCCGTGGAAGAACCATGGGCAAAAGCGTCTAAATTAGTCTTCCCCAATAATACCGCTCCGGCCTCTTCTAATTTCCGGACCACAGTAGCGTCATAAGGGGCGATATAATTCTCCAGCATCTTAGAGCCGGCCGTAGTTCTCAGTCCCCTGGTCAGCATATTATCTTTAGCAAAATATGGAATACCCAAAAGCGGACCGGTCTCGCCGTTAATCAACCTTTTGTCCGCCGCTACGGCCTGACGCAAAGCTTCTGCTTCACAAATAGTGATAGCGGCTCGGAGTTTGCGTTGGTGCTTCTTAATTCTGGCTAAACAGGCCTGGGTCAACTCCAAAGACGTGATTTCTCCGGAATCTAATTTCTCTCTGGCGCTTTGGATGTCGAGCTCGTTTAAGTTCATAGGATTAAATTAATACCCGCTTCACTTTAATACCCCCAGCTTCGCTTTCTCCAGCTTGATATTTAGCCAAGTTCACTTCCCCTTCCGGCCAAATTACCGGGTCATCTTCCCGCCAAACATTAGACAAGCTATTAGCGGCGGTTAATTTAATCTGACTGGTATCGACCTCGCTTAATTGTCCGACATAATCTAAAACCGATCCCAGCTCAACGCAGTATCTTTTGACCTCGCTCGGCTTGAGCGACAAACGAGCCAGTTCGGCTAAATGTTTAATTGTCTCTTTAGCTAAAATCATACCTTTAAATCAATTTTAATAGTTCCTTTTCATTTAAAATCTTAATCCCTAACTTTTGGGCTTGGGCCAGCTTGCTGCCTGGTTCAGCTCCCACGACGACATAATCAGTTTTACTGCTGACGCTCTCATTAATCTTTCCGCCGGCCGCTCTAATTTTATCTTTTGCCTCTTCTCTTGTCAAACCAACCAGTGATCCGGTGAGTACCAATTGCTTGCCCTGTAATTTTCCGGCAATAGCCGTAATAGCCGAAGGGATAATAAGCTTCAGCCCCAAATCTGTAAATTTTTTAATCAATTTCTCATGAATCGGATCATGAAAGAAATCAAAAATACTCTGAGCCACCACTTCCCCAAAATCCGGAACGGCAGTGAGTTCTTCTTGATCCAAGCCGGCGATTAATTTCAATAGTTCTCCCGGCGACCAGATTTGAGTTTGAGGATTAAACTTCTGAACCAAAAACAAAGACAAAGCCCGGGCCGATTCCACGCCCACATGGCGAATACCCAAGGAATACAAGAAGCGGAAAAGTTCCACTCGCTTTTTGTTCTCAAAAGATTCAATTAAATTAGTGGCCGATTTCTCGGCAAATCTTTCTAAGGATAATAAATCTTCTTTTTTCAAATTATATAAATCGGCCGCGTCTCTAATTAGTCCGGCGTTAAATAATTGCTCAATGACTTTCGGTCCCAAGCCATCAATGTCCATGGCGCCGCGGCTGACAAAATGTTCCAAGGAGCGCAAGGAAACCGCATAGCACTTCTTGTTGCTGCATCGCCAAGCCACTTCGTCTTTGACTTGTTCTACCTTGGAACCGCAAATCGGACAAGCCTTGGGCACGGAAATTTCTTTTTCTTTTCCTTGGCGCAGGTTAACCAAAACCATATTTACTTTAGGGATAACATCCCCGGCTCGTTCAATAATCACCGTGTCCCCGATCTTTATCCCCAGCCTCTTGATTTCATCAAAATTATGCAAAGTAGCCCGGGAGATAGTCACTCCCCCCACCCGAATCGGCTCTAAAACTGCCGTCGGGGTTAGAGTACCAGTGCGACCCACTTGCCAAATAACATCCAAAAGCTTGGTGGCGACAGTTTCCGCTGAGAACTTGAAAGCCATGGCATAACGCGGCGCCTTTCCCACTATTCCCAACTTCTCCCATTCGGATAATTCATTAATCTTCACCACTACGCCATCAATAAAAAAAGGCAAAGTACCCCGCCGCTTCTCCCATTCGCCGTGGAAGCGCAGCACTGCTTCTAAGTCTGGGCAATAGCGATTAAAGGTCAAAACCTTGATGCCTAAAAGCTTCACCAGCTTCTCGGATTGTTCCCGAGTATCAACCACATTGTCTCTTAATCCAGAAACTAGCAAGTCATAGGCATGGAAGTCTAATTGGCGCTCAGCAGTGACCTTAGGATCCAATTGGCGCAAAGAACCGGCCGCGCCATTTCTGGTATTA
The DNA here is from genome assembly GCA_035402825.1 of bacterium. Classification (GTDB taxonomy): domain Bacteria; phylum Patescibacteriota; class Patescibacteriia; order Patescibacteriales; family UBA12465; genus DAONDZ01. The sequence continues at coordinate 4,079 of DAONDZ010000004.1, forward strand.
GCCAAAAGCGGCTTGCCGATCTTTTGATAATATCTGTTGAGCTTCTCCAGCCGAGCTTTAGTCATAATCGCTTCCCCGCGCACTTCAATCTCACCATTAGCTAAAGCTTTAAATAAAATTGCTTGCTGTTTTTCGTTCAATCCCAAAGCTTTTAATTCCGAAACCTTGGGCTGACGCAAACGCAAAGGAATACTATCAATAGTTTTTAAATTGCTGGTGATTAACTCCCCCACCTGGCCATCGCCGCGAGTGGAACCATCCTGGAGCAATCCTTGGTGATATTTTAAACTGACGGCCAGGCCGTCCATTTTGAGTTCAGCGTAATAATGATAATTACCGGGACGATAACGAGCTACCCGTTCTTGCCAATCGCGCATGTCTTGAGCGGAAAAAGCATCAAAGAGAGAAATCATCGCCGGATCATGGCGGACCTTGCTAAATTTGGCCAAGGCTTTCCCGCCCACTTTTTGAGTAGGAGAATCAGAAGTGATTAAGTCGGGATAGGTTTGCTCTAATTGAAATAATTCATGCTTCAAACTATCCAAAGCGCCTTCGCTGATAGTTTCTTTATCCAGCACGTGATAATTATAGCGATGAATGTTTATTTCCTCCCTTAACTTCAATATTCTTTTTTGCGCTTCAGTTTTGGTCATAGATTAAAAACGACGAATACAGCGGAAACCGGAATCAGTACCTTTGTCCGGCTGATCATCTTGAGTACCGTCCGGAAAGACTTGGCCCCAAGCAGTAGTCTCACTAGCTTCAGTAGAAGTCCAATAGCGGTCAAAGCCGTTGAAAAAACCATTAACATTGGGATGGCTGGTGCCAGAACCGTTCAGACATTCCCGAGGTTCAGGGCCGCTAGTATTTCCGGCGCAGAGATTGCTATTTCGCAAGATCAAATTTAATTCATCTTTAGCCGGCAAATACCAATCGCTAAAACCAATAATATCCAAAGCATCGCAAGCTCTGGGCGCGGGATAATCATCTAAACTGCCGGCAGCAGCGATGATAGCGGTGATATTATCCCGACCGTCAGTGACCGAAGTAGCAGAAGTCACAGTGGAAGTGGCGGCATAGGCAGCTAAAGTGCTATCTAAAGTAGCGCAGGTCGCTCCCCCCACACAGCCGTCTGCGGCATTATTACTCGGGGCCACCACTAAGTTCGGATTATGAGAGATTAAAGTCCCGCCGCCGCAAATAGAACCAATGGCGCAAGTGGTAGTGCAGTCCACATTAATATCAAAGCAATAACCGCTGTTAATCTGCCGTTCTAAACCGAATAAAAATCCCCGACTAATTATTTTCCCCGGGGTAAAGGCCGTGCTGTTGCAATCAATTTGATAAGTGCTGGAATTGTTAAGCGTGCCGGTGAGCAAGCTGGCGGTGCAGCCTTCAATATCTAATCCCGCTTTGCGGCGATCATAGCGTAGCTTCTCTGTGCCGCCTAAAGCCGCGTAATAAGCCTTGATAGATTGACTATCGGCATCATTTCCTTTGGTATTAAAAAATACTAAATAAGAAGCGCCGAAGGCAATGATAAAGACGCCGCCCAAAATTAAAATGGTGACAAGCAAGGCGCTGGCGGGTTGTTTCTTGGAAAAAATCATAAATTAAGGGGCTAAAGTCGGACTAATGCTCAACTGGGCATTAATAGCCGTGGTGCTGGTGGAGTTTAAAGAATTAAACTGCAAATTAATGGTCGCTAAGGGTTGGCTAACCGCATCGCAAGAATCAGCCACCACGAAAGCTAAATTCTTAATATCAACTCCCGAACCGCTCAAATAGCTGGAAGTGCCATCGCGATCAACTAAAACTTTGGTGACGCCGCTGTCTACCCCAGAATCATAGGCCACACATTGCCCAGCGCTATTTTTGAAATTAAGGGTAGCGCCATCAGTGGCGAAGGTGCAGCCGGCCGGGACGGCGCAAACCGTAGTGCCACCGGCATTGCGTTGCGCTCCCTCTAATTCCCGAGCTAAGACGTTTAAAAAATACTGGCTGTCAGATTGCAGAGTATAGTCCCAGCTAATATCCTGTTGAGCCTGCAAAGAAGCTTGAAATATCCGCACGGCCGCCAAAATGATAACCGCAAAGACGGTCACGGCCACGATCATTTCCATTAGAGTAAATCCTTTTTTATTAACGCCAGTCATAAAGCAAAGAATCTAAAGTATAACTATAAGTTTGTCCTTGATCCAGCCACTCTACCAAAACTGAAACCGTAGACGACGGAGCGGTGGAGCTAGCCGCCGTTATCGTCACCAGACGGCTAAAGATAGAATCAGGAGAGCCGGTAGCATGGAGATAAAAATTAAGGTCAGTGCCGGTAGCTAATTGCAACTTAGCAGAACTGATATCAGTGACCGCCGTCGGCTGGAAGGTTAAATAATCTACGCGGTAATTGCTGCCCGTGGGACTGCCTTCAATATAGCGGTTCCAAGCCACCGGAGTGCTAGTGGTATTTTCCAGCCAATTAGTATCGCGGACATTGCGAATTAATTCCATGCCTTCTTGGGCTAGGTATTGGGCGACTAAAGCATTCTTGTTTAAAGTCTTGGTCTTCTGACTGTTGACCACCAAGGTCAAAACCCCTAAAAGGCCCACGGTGACGATAAACAAAACGACGATGGTTTCTAAAAGAGAAAAAGCTGGTTGGTTGTATTTCTTGGTATTCATAACTATCTGTCGCTAATTAATCCCCCTTCATTTATCCTAACCATCGCCGTGGAGCTATTCTCGCCTTCATAAAAAGTAATGGTAGCTTCACTGGAAGTAGCCGCGCCGTCATAAATGTTAGCCCAAGGCGAAGTCTGGCCACGGAAAGTAATATCTAAAATATCAGCCGGCGTAGAACTGCTAATCGTAATGCCTGCCGGCCAAGTACCAACCCGGCCGCCAGCGGTCACATTAGCTTCACCGGTATCATAAACCTGGTTGCCGTTAACATCGGCAAAGAATAAATAGGTCGTGCTGGCCTGGTTAACATGCAAACCCCAGCCGCCCAAAGGCAAATTGTTATTATACTGTTTTCCGGACAAAGAATAAGTCTGAGCTAAACGCAATTGGCGGATTAACTCCTTCTGAGCATTAATCACCTGGGAACGTTTTTCGCCGCCATAATAGTTAGCCCAAAAAAGGCCGCTGATAATAGCAATCACCGAAAGAACCAGAATCATTTCCAGTAAAGTAAAAGCTGATTGTCGGGCTTTAATCTTCATATTTTACCCTTCTATTATACCAAATATCGGACAAAAAATCTTCTCCCAATTTAATCATTTTCTTCCGGTCTACTTCCCGCTCATCTGTATACCCCAAAAGATGTAATAACCCATGCGTTAGGACAAAATCCAATTCAAAACGGAAACTATGGCCAAACTCCTTAGCTTGGCGCTTGATTTGAGGCAGGTTAATGATAATTTCATTGACCTCCGCAAAAGACAGGATGTCGGTAGCTCGATCCTGGCCGCGATATTCTAAATTTAAACGCCGCATCTTAGCGTCGCCAATTAAAGCCAAAGATATTTCTTGGTCCGGAACCTTAAAATACTTGGCAAAAGCCGCGGCCAATTTTTCTAAATCCTTCCCCGGCACTTTTATTTTAGTAGTATTATTCACTAGCAACATATTTTTAAATTAAGCGGCGCAGACGGCGCAAAAAAGTATAAAAGCGATAGGCTATGGGGCGGATAATTAAATCATAGGCACCAGGATAATCAATCACTTCTCCGCCGAAACCAGTTTTGAATCTGGTCACCCCCGGCCATTTCTTTTGGCTAATGCCAAAAAAATCATAATATAAATGACCTAGCTGTTTGGCGCGTTGAATAACCGTCCATTGCAATAAGTAAGGAGCCATTAATTGACGGTCGCTGTCGCTGGAAGCACCGTGTAAGTAAGTAACGGTATTGCCATAGAAACAGAACAAGCCGGCGGCCAATATCTTCCCCTGATAAGAAGCGGCCATTAGTTTAATAAAGTCAGCGGAGCTTAAAAGCTGGCGATAATAATTAGCGGAGTGGGATTTAAATCCGTCGCGGGAGGTAGTGGTTTGCATTAACTGCAAAAAATCATCAAGATATTCTTTTCCTTCCACTATTTCAATCCCCTTCTTTTCCGCTAAACGAATATTGTATCGGGTTTTTTGATGCATGCCTTTTAGCAAATCTTCCGTGCTAAGCGACAAATCTAAAACCAAAGTTTGAGCCGGTTGGACATCAATGGTCCGGTTAACTTTTCCTAAACTAGAATATTTTTTTACATCACCCAGCGGTTCAAAGCGCAACCACAAAGGATGGCGGCGAGACAAGAATTCTTTTATTTCCGAAACGGTGGCTAGAGTACGGGGGGAATAAAAATAATACCAAGTGCCAAATAGCGGCCGCTCGTAGAAATAAGCTGTGCCGATTTTCTCGGTTTGATACCCCAAAAGACCCTGGATTTTAGCCCAATCTTCTGATTGCAAAAAAGAATCTAATGACTGATTAGTGATATTTCCCATATGATTAGCATAACATAAAAATAAGGGAAAAACAAAAAATCCCCGGCAATAATGCTGGGGATTTCGTCAAACTGTAGTTTAGTATAGAGAAACCGGGCTGGCGGTATGAAGGCCGGCAGTAATTGATCCGACATTGCCTTCTAAGAAATATTGCAAGGTGTAGGAGGCGTTAGAAGAGGTAGCTTGATAGGTATATTCCGAGATGGCGGTCGGCGGAGTCGGAGGAGTCGGTACCATATTCATATAAATGCTAGAACCGCTAGCAATGCTGCCACCCGGGGTAACGGTGGTGGTGTATTGTTGGCTGTCGTTGAAATATAATTCCAAAGCAGTCATGATCTGCTTGACGTCAGCGACACGTTTTGCATCGCGAGCCTTAGCTCTGGCATTGTTCAAAGACAAAACCGATAAGGTGGCTAGTAAGCCGATAATGGCAATAACCACTAATAATTCCACGAGGGTGAAAGCTTTTTTCTTGTTCATATTATTTAGTAAAATATGTTATACACAGTTAATAATTATCTATTTAAATTATAGCACTTTTAGAAACTAGTGGCAATATTATACATCGGCAAAATGACAGCCGCCACCATAATAGCCACACCAATACCTAAAATGATCATCACTACCGGCTCCAACACCGCTCCCAGGTTATTAAGCTTCTCGGCCAATTCTCGGCTATAGAATTGGCTAATTTTCTCCAAAACCGAGTCTAAATGGCCAGTTCTCTCACCAATAGACATCATTTGCGGAATCATGCGCGGCACATAGGAACTGGTCAGAAAGACAGCTGAAACTGAATCACCTTCCGAAACGGCCTTCATGGTCTTTTGAATTAATTTTTGATACAAGCGGTTACGCACCACTTCGCCACTCACTTCTAAGCTGCGGATAATGGTCACACCGCCTTTCAACAAGGTACCAAATGACCGACAGAACCGAATGAGATAAATCAGCTTATACATCTTCCCCACTATCGGCAAGCGAAGTTTCAGACTATCAATTCGCAAACGGCCGGCATCGGTTTTCATTAAAGCCCGGAAAGAAAATATTGCTAAGATAATCAACAGGATAATTAACCAAATATAATTTTGAAAGAAATTAACCGCGCCGATAACCACCTGAGTGGCCCAAGGCAAAGTAGCCCCAGTCTCCTCTAAAATAGCCGTTAAATTCGGCAATACAAAATACATCATAATGAATCCGACGCCGCCTAAACCGCATAAGACCACGGCCGGATAAATCATAGCGCTTTTAAATTTGCTGACTAAATCATAATCTTTTTCCATTTCATCAGCCAGATAGGACAAAACCTCATCTAATTTTCCGGATGTTTCACCGGCAGCCACGACGTTGACATAAAAATTAGAAAAGATTTTTTCTCCTTTGCGGCGCAAAGCTTCGGACAGCAGCGATCCGCCGTTCACTTCAAAAGCAACGTCGGTGATAATGCTTTGGAACCGGGGATTTTCAGTTTGCTCCACGATAGTCATCAAGGCATCCACTACACCGATATCGGAAGAAACCAACAAAGAAAACTGGCGAGAGAAAACTACCAAATCACGCGACTTCACCCGTTGATAAATAAAAGCCAAACGGGATTCTAGGCCGCCGGAAACATTAAATAACTTCTCCACGCGAAAACCGCGGTTGGACAAGCGTCGTTCGGCATCGCCTTGGTTTAGAGCCACTACTTTGCCCCGTACCCGATTGCCATGAATATTGGTTCCTTGGTATTTAAAAATTGCCATAAATTATAAATTTTCAATTTCCACCACCCGCAACACTTCATTCAAATCTGTTATCCCCTGAAGGACCTTAAAGAGCCCGGCTTGTTTGATGGAAATGAAGGCCTGGCTAGCTTTAATCTGCTCGATATTCAAATTCTCCCGATGATTGATAATCAAGTCCTGAATTTTTTCGTTAATCGAAATCACTTCCGAAATTGCAGTCCGATCTTGATACCCTGTCCGAGCGCAATGATCGCAGCCCACCGGTTCATATATTTTCCAAGTCTTGATATCTTCCAAGGTATTCAGCCCCGGAATTTCCTTTTGCAAAGTCTCCAAAGGCAATTCCCGCAAAGTGGTCATAATTTCCTCGGCTATCTTGTCAGCAAAAGTAGCTTCTTTGCGGCAGTCCAAGCATAACCGGCGCACTAGTCGCTGGGCAATAACCGTTCGGAGAGTGGAAGCCAGCAAAAATGGCTCCATTTTCATATCCAAAAGACGGAAAATAGCGCCCAAAGCGTCATTAGTATGCAAAGTAGACAGCACTAAGTGACCAGTCAAACCGGCATGAACAGCCAATTCAGCAGTCTCCTCATCTCTGACCTCGCCGACCATAATGATATTAGGGTCTTGGCGCAAGAAAGAGCGCAAGCCGGTAGCGAAAGTAAAGCCTAACTCCGGCCGAATTTGAGATTGGTTGACGCCCTTAATCTGATATTCAATCGGATCTTCCAAAGTAGAAATATTAACGCTCTCTTTATTCAAAATATTAATTAGAGAATATAAAGTGGTCGTTTTGCCGGATCCAGTCGGACCAGTTAAGAGCAGAATACCGCTGGTCTTTTTCAAAGCTTCTTTAATTAAGTCATAGCAATGAACATCAAAGCCTAAATCTTCCAAGGCGGTCACACCTTTAGTCTGATCCAAGATTCTCATCTCCACTTTTTCCGAGCCAGTCAAAGGCAGAGTGGAAACGCGGAAGTCTATCTGTCTTTTATCCACCACCAAACTCAAACGTCCGTCTTGCGGAATTCTAGTTTCATCTAGTTTCAATTTAGCCATCACTTTGATACGAGCCACCACCGAAGAATGGATGGATTTGGGCAAGACCAAAGAATTATGCAACATACCATCAATACGATAGCGTACCCGGCTTTCATTGGCGAAAGGCTCAACGTGAATATCGGAAGCTCTGGCCTCCACAGCGTGTTTAATAATCACGGAAACGATCTTAGCTACCGGAGCGTTATTAACATCCTCCTCTTTTAATAGTTCCTCTTCCCCACTCTCTTTTTTAGTCGCTTCTAAGCCTTCTTCTTGGCGGGATTTAGCTTTGACATCCAAAGCCGTGGAGATTTCTTCCTCCATTCTTTCGTAGCGCTTAAAAATTTCACGGAAACTATGTTCGGAAATTAAATAATATTCAATTTGAAGATTTTGTCCTTGGGCTAAGAAATTAACCGCTTCCATGGCTTTCAAATCAAAATCGGTTAAACCGATGCGAGCGGTTTTGTAGTCCTTATAGAAACAAACTATTTCATAATTTTGCGAAATATCCTTAGACAAAAAATAGACAGCGGCATCCTTGATGTCCATGTCAATTAAGTTCTTGTAGGGCAAATGGTATAATTCGGCTTTGACCTCAGCCATTTTTTCGTCATCAATCAGTTTATTCTTAAGCAAATAAGGCTCAAAACCTTTCAGGTCCGGGCCTAATTCCTTAGTGGCGGCGTCCATTTGCAGCGCCGTCAAAATATTTTGCTTGAGCAAAACTGCTGATAATTCGCTAGGTTGATACATAGTTAAAAAGCTTTAAAGGGATCACTGTTTCCCACCGGAAAGTTAGCAGTGGAAGTAGAAGTAGTACCGGTGCCAGGCATGACAATGCCGGTTAAATCGACTTTAACGGCTTGCAAAGCCTTAAATTTTTCACTGTCAATAACTCCCATATCCAAAGAACTGCTGGCGGTTTTGCCATCAACTTTAATCCCCAAGGTCTGGGCGTCCAAATCGGTCTGTTCATTAACATCGCCGACATTATTAATCTGGTTTAAATAAGCAAAAACCTGAAATCTAAAAACCACCAGAACTACCGCTAGCGCCAGGACAAGAAGGATAAAAATATAGCCGATAATATTTAAAACTTTATGCATATTATTTTTTGAAATAGTAAGTAGACAAATGAAGAGCGGCAGTCTTCTCGGCCGGATTAAAGGATAAATCCTGAACATCGGTCAAGCGCAAATTATGCTCAATCAATCCTAATAATTTCTTGAGGTGCGGATAATCAATATTAGCCACTGAAACCGAAACTCGCATCATGCCAATACCCACCGGCAAAGAACCGGTATCAGAAGTCTTGGCCGGGCTGGCCTTGCGGCCGTTAGTGGAAGTAGCGACTTCGGTCCCCTCGCCTTCGCGGGTAACGTCCAAAGTTTTGACCTCATAGCCATTATGAGAAAAAAGATAAATGACTTCAGCGAATAAATCTTCTTTGATATATTCCGGCGGCACTAAACCGGCATGCTTTTCTAAAATCTTCGGATCTAGCTGACTATAAGCCTCGGCTAATTTTTCATAGTTAGTCAGCTCTTGATATTTCGGCTCTAACTGCTTGGCGGCAAAAGCATTCGTATTGATTTTCTCCAATATTTTCTGATACTTAGGGCGAAGAATAAAATTATAGGATAAAGCTAAAACAATAATCACAGCGATCACCGTCAAAATGCCAAAATATTCATTCAACACCCGATTAAAGGTATTCAATAAATGACGGCGGCTGGAAGACATTTCCGGTTTGGTGTTTAAACCGCCGACTAGATTAGTTTTGCCTGTATTGTTTAAAGGGGTATTCAACATATTTATTTAGTAAACAAAGACGGCTTAACCGTCAGGTTAAAATCAAACAGCACGCCCAGAGAGCGAGTTCCTTGATCATCAATCACCTCGCTATCAGTCTTAGCTTGCGCCGTATATTCATCGGAGCTGAAAGATTTCACTTGAGCTCCCAAGGCTCGATAATCGGTAGTACCGGACTTCAAGGTATAATTGCCGGATAAAGAACCGGTGAAGCCGGAATAGAAAACATTAGACAAAGTATTTTTTTCCAAATAAGAAAAGAAATTATTCCAATAGACATGGCCATAGAACAAAGGAGCCACGGTATTATTCTTAGCAATAAACTGCAAAGCCGGGGTCGCTTTGACCTTAGCTTGTTCTATCTTAGTATTGAGAGTGCTAACTTCCCGTCCTAAAATATCGGTTTTCTTCCTAATTTCCTGTCTTTCCCAGAAATAAAGCAATAAATAGAGTTGAACCACTAAAAATAAAGCTAAAAAAACAAACCACATCAACTTGCGCCAATGAGAGCGCCAATCAAAAGATACCGGCACTTCGTCCTTGATTAAATCCATATCCAAAAGAGCCAAGCCGCCAGTAGCGGCCTTTAGTTTAGCTCCCTTCTTTCCGGAATTAGAAGAACGGTTCGAGCCGGGCTTGAACCAAGAACTAACATCCATTTTCCACCAACTATTTTTTGCCATAATTAATCAGCTTCACGCAATGCTAAACCGACCGCCACTGCCAACTTCGGACCGACATTCGCCAAGACCGGCTGGAGCTCTTGCGGACTGGATATCCTAAACCAAGGATTGCCCACCACTACCTGCAAATTCAAATTGCTTTCCAGATAACTAGCTAGATTCACCAACATGGAACCGCCGCCGGTTAAAATAATCTTTTCCACTTTCTGAGCATGACTGCCCTGGAAAAGTTCCAGCATATATTTGATTTCGGTAATGATCGGATCAACTGCTTTGAAAATAACCGCCGGGATCTCATTGGTCTGGCCGTCTTTGACTGCCGCCAAATCGATCTTCAATCTCTCGGCTTTAGCCGGATCTAAATTCAATTGCCGGCCGATAGCTTCATTAATGGTAGCGCCGGAAACATTCAAGCTGCGGTTTAAATAAGGGATGCTTTCTTTGACAATACAAACATCAGTGCTGTTGGCTCCCAAATCCACCAACATCACCGTGGAAGGATCATTTCCCAACAAAGCTCTAATCAAAGAAAAAGTTTCAGTCTCTAAAGACACCAATTCAATTTGAGCTTTCTGGAAAGCGGAGATATAACGCTTGATTAATTTCTTCGGGCTGCCGGTTAAAAATACTTTAGTCCCTCCCCCGGCGTCTGCGGACGGAATAACTTTCCAATCCAAAACCATTTCGGAAAGAGGCAACGGAATAACCTTCTTAGCTTCTTCGCTAATCTGATCAGCAATATTTTTAGTGTTGACGCTGGCCAAATTAATCACCGCGCTGAAAACAGCAAAAGACGGCAAAGAGACGCTGGCGCGATTGCCGACTATGCCCACTTCTTTTTTGACGCGAGAAATAGCCTCAGCCAAATAATCCAAATCGTCCGTAGAGGTCAATTTGGTTTGACTTAAATCTTCACTAAATCCGTAGTTGAGCAGATGGATAACTTTACCCCGTTTTTGCAGCTCCACCACCTTAATGGAGGAGTCGCCGATATCAATACCTAATAAAGTCTTAGGGCTGGAATTAAATAGTCCCATAATTTTATGGCTTGTAGCGCTTTGCGTAATTTATATTTATATTATATAATATATACATAAATATCACAATATTAAAGCGCTCTAATTGGTCATAACTAACAATCTAATTATACCACGAAGCGCTCCATAAGCCAAATGAATTTCTTCAACCGCTACAAAAAAATAATTTACATCGCCTTATTCGTCTTGGCGGTTATTTTAATAGCCACTTTTATCTGGAGAGCCTTCTTTAAAACCAAGATAACTACCATTCCTACCCCCACCGGCACCACCACTACCCCCGGCGAATTGCCAACAGCCGGCGAAGGCGGACAACAAGTGAGCTCCACGACCCCCGGAACCATACCGGGAGCCGGCACTATCCCCGGTATTAGCGGAGCAATACCGACTACCGGCCCGCAAGTAACCGCTACCGCCCAGGGCGGATTGACCAAGGTCACCCCATTAAACGGCGGCCGAGCTCTCAATCCCCTCTTATCCAGTGACGGCAAAAACATTCAATACTACAACCAAACGGACGGCAAGTTTTATAAGATTAATGAGAAGGGCGAAATGGTGGCTTTGAGCGATAAGGTTTTCTATAACGTAAAAACGGTTGATTGGGCTCCCAATGGCAGCAAAGCCGTCTTAGAATATCCGGATGGTTCCAACATCGTCTATGACTTCAATTCCCAGAAGCAAGTCACCCTGCCCAAACACTGGGAAGACTTTAGTTTCTCCAAAGACAGCAATCAATTAGTTTCCAAAAGCTTAGGTACCGATCCTGATAACCGCTGGCTCATCACTTCCAACAGCGACGGTTCCAATTCCAAGGTCATTGAATACATCGGCGAAAACGATGAGAAGGTAATATCGTCCTGGTCTCCCAATAACCAAACTATTGCCCTCTATACCGAAGGCATTGATTTCAACCGCCAACAACTTTTCTTCGTCGGCCAAAACGGCGAGAATTTTAAATCCACCATCGTCGAAGGCCGCGATGTCCGAGCTAAATGGACTCCGACTGGCGATCGTTTGCTCTATAGTGCCTATAACAGCAATTCCGACTTAAAGCCAGAACTATGGATAGTCGGCGCCCAAGGAGAGAACATCGGTGCCGCTCGCACTGATTTAAAGATTAATACCTGGGCTGATAAATGCACTTTCGCCACCGCCACTGAAATCTATTGCGCTGTTCCGGAAAGCCTGGAAAGAGGCGCTGGTATGCTGCCGGATTTGGCTTTGAAGACTAAGGATAACCTCTATAAGATTGATGTCACCACTGGCGCTAAAAAATTAATCGCTATCCCTAACGGCAGTTTCAATATTAATAGCTTGGTAGTCACCAAAGATCAAAGCCAGCTTTATTTCACCGATCAAACCAGCAACCAAGTCTATGCCGTCAGCCTGCGCTAAATAAATATTCAACCAAAAATATAAAAACCGGGTGTTACCCGGTTTTTTATTGCAACAGCAGATAAGCGAGCATGGTTCGCAGCGGATCCCGATCGCGGCGATAGGAAAAATATTTTGCCGTGGAGCAATGAGTACACTCGGAACTGATAGCCAGATTTTCTTCTTTAATTCCCTGAGCCAAAAGCTGCCTTTGTAATGCCTTAGCAAAATCCAAATACTTCTTCTCCCCTATCCTGGAAATACACTCTGGATAATTGAAAAACTTCTCCACTAAATCATCTTGTATCCCAAAATGACATTGGCCTAAATGAGGGCCGATAAACACCTGAATATCGGCTGGCGAACAATTAAAATCCTGGGCCATTTTCTTGATTACTAAGGGGGCAATCTCAGCTAAGACCCCTTTCCAGCCGGCATGAGCCAGGGCAATCACTTGCCGTTTAGGATCAAAGAAATAAAGCGGCAGGCAATCAGCCACTGAAATAGATAATATTACTCCCGGTGTAGCGGTAATTAATCCATCGCAATCATAAACCGTATCTCCCCGCTCCTCTGTTCCCACAATAGCCAAATTAGTACCATGGCTCAAAAACACTGAAACTAAATCTGCGGCTGACAAACCGCGGCGGGAGAGAAAATTTTTCCGGTTTAAAAAAGCGACTCGGTTATCACCCTCCGGAGTTATCTTCATATCTCCGTCCGAAATCTCTGAGAGACCCAGTATTGGATTGTGCCCAGAAAAACTAATCATACCAATTAATTATACAACCTGGCTCGCTTTTTAAATCTATGGACATAGAACAAAATAGTCAGTAAAGAAATGGTGGCCGCAATAATCATCGTCCAGATTAGTGTTAAGAAACCGAAAGCCGAAGCTACTAACCCACCCAGGATAGCAGCCAGACCGCTCATCAAATCGTTGCCGCCTTCAAATATTGCCCATTGTGATTCCCCCTTCTTCTTGTCGGTACAGCGCGATAGTTCTTCATCAAATATCGGGTCAGCCACTGCATTGCCAATAGCGGTGAGAATTTGAGTCAAGAATAACATACCGACACTGGAGACCACCAAATAAAGAGATAAGCCAAGCAACCAAATCATCCAGCCGCCGATCATTATCAACATCCGAAAACGAGGATTCCAATTCAGCTTATGAAAAAACACCGTGAATAACCCTTGGGTGATTAAAAATATACCCATGGCCAATCCAGCGTCCAAAATATCGCCGCCAATCTTCTGAACAAAGATAGCATAGATAGGAACGATGATGCCTTCGGAAAAAGTCGAGATGGCATAGGCAGAAATTAGCAAACGATAAGCGATGTTAGTTTTAGGCTTCATGATTGATAGCATATAATTAAACTAAATAATTATTGGATTAAAACTATATTTTATTCAAATAACGGCCGACAAATTCAATTAGTTCTTGGCCGATTACTTTTCGCCAAAAAGCATCCTTTTCTGCCGGAGATATTTCCGCGGTATATTTTCCGGTCTCCGGATCAATTTGAATTGATTCCAGCGGATAGCCTTCAATTACCTTGCTACTTCTTTGACTCACAAACTTCCGCGGCGACTTGATACTCATCTCCTCAGTTCGTCCGTCTGGGAAAGCCAAACAAATACCATATTCCCAATAGCCGGAGACTTCCCCGCCCAATTTAGCTATGAGCTGGGAATAATAGTCTATCGGCTCTTCGTCTGTCGGCCGGTCAACCCGACCGGGAATGCGGCGGACATTAAGTCCGGGCTGTTCTTCTGGGGACAAACCGTCTAAATAAAGGGCGTTGTCCATAGAAAGTATAGACTGCTTCAAAGCAGTGGCATAAAAGACAGCCTTCAGCCGGGCATTCTCTAAAACAGTCTGGCCATCTTCCGGTGCCTCACCCAAATAATTATCCGGCAGTCCTTGAACAGAAAAACCCAAAGGCTCTAGGATGCCCCTAACTTGTTCTACCTTAGCTTTATTTTTAGTACCAATAATTAAAGTCATAATAATTTATCCTAGCTTGGCGCCGTTGGGAACTTCCTTATCCGGAACCGCCAAAACGACCGAGCCATCTTCCCGATAGAATCCCGAACAAAGAAACTCGGAAATAAAGGGACCGATTTGTTTGGGCGAAAAATTAACTACGCCAATGATTCTTTTATTTAATAAGTCTTCTTGACTATAGAGATTGGTAATTCGGGCGCTAGATTTTTTAATGCCAACTTCCAGCCCGAAATCCACCGTCAGCTTATAGGCTGGCTGGTTGGCTTCCGGAAAACTCTGCACGCCAATTATTGTGCCCACCCGCAATTCAATCTTTTCAAATTCGTTCCAAGTAATTGGTTCCATATAAAACTAATTCTTTGTTCTAATAATTATAATTTATACTCCACAAACTTTCCTTGATCCGGTCGGATTTTACAAAAGAAAATTCGTTTATTTTTTAAATCATAAATAAATGAGCATTTGGTAGTAATCCACCAAGGCGGCCCACTGCAAATACTTTTGTCGGGATAGCCTTGCCGGTCGGAAAGAAATTTAATGATTCCAGAAAAGGACTTAATATCTCCAACTATCTCTTGAGCCCTCTTATATCTCGCCCTAGCCCAATCTCTAATCGTCTTCAAACGAGCGCCGTTCTGTTTATTCAATTTAACGCTGAGATTAGTAATGGCACTATGATCTCTGAGTTTAGTGACAGCAAATTCAGAGGGAGTTTTTTCAATAATGAAAGCCTGACTGGAATTAGCAACAATCATATTAGCCGAAACTCGGCTGCTTTCTATAATCTTTAAAATGTCAGTGATATTGTCTTGATCTAATATTTTTCTGGCTATTTGCGAAGGCATTAAATGTCTAACCCTGGGATAAGGCTGCAGAGTAGCCTCAATCAACCCGATGCCATGTTCGTTTATCCCCTCGCAATGCCCGTGCTCATCAACAATCAACAGCTTTTTTGTTCCCTTGTCTTCCCTAACGACCCTGGTATCAATCGGATATTCTCTATCTCGATTTTTAAAGATATAGAAATTATTATTAATTTTCTTCGCTCCCAGGGTGCACATATAGATTTGATTAGCCCACTGATAATTGAATCATCGGAATATTAGACATTCTGATGTCTTCTTCAATCTGCTGCTGCATATTCTTAGCGTCAATAAAATTAGCCCCTCTTAATTCCGTGCGCTGGCGCAATAGCTCATCGCTAATGTGAAGATAGACTATCAAATCACTATCCAGCACTACGGTGCCAAAAACCGGCCGACCGTTTTCAACTTTCACCTTTTCCCTAACTAACCTAGCCATAGTTTCTCCAATCGCTGGAGTCCAGGGATGCTGGCAGACATAATCATGTTCCTCCTGAGTTAATTGGGGAAAAACTAATTCGTCCATATCGGCGGCGTCGGGAAGATCTTTTAAAAAAGTAGTTTTACCGGTACAGGTAGTACCGACGACCACCACCCGCTTATCCTTATTTTTATCCAAAAGATTAACCAAATCATTTAATAGTTCATGATTATTCAATTGTTCCGAAATAATATTTTCCATACAATCTAAGAAACATTATTAGGCTTAACCAAACTCTTCTTGGCTCGCAGCTTGTATTTTATAGACAAAAATAGCACTAGCCAGGAACCGATGGCGCCAATGATAAAGCTCAAGATCAAAACTAGGTCATGAATAAAGAATCCATATAAGGTCCAA
This sequence comes from bacterium, assembly GCA_035402825.1. Taxonomy (GTDB): domain Bacteria; phylum Patescibacteriota; class Patescibacteriia; order Patescibacteriales; family UBA12465; genus DAONDZ01. The sequence continues at coordinate 19,978 of DAONDZ010000004.1, forward strand.
AGCAAAGTGCCAAAAGCAAAAACAATAAAAGCCGCCAAAGAAATACTGTCGGCTGATTTAGTTTTGTAAATCTTATAAGCCTGAGGGAAATATCCCACGGACATCATGATACCGACAATGGTGGTCAGTATTGAAAAAATTTTCATCATATAATATATAAATTATAATAAATCTATTTCTCTCCTTTGACCTCCTGCCAAAATCTCTTGAAATAAGCAGACATAAAATCATGTCGGCTTCTAGAAATAGCCCGGCCGGTTTTAGTCAGCATCTTGTCCTTAATTTTTTTTAATTTAAACTCATACTCTAAAACCGCGGAATCTTCAATAGTATAAGAATAATTTTTCTTGGATTTGGCCAATTTAGTTTCATTTCCGGAGTATAGAGCGTGATGGAAATAGCCGGCAAATAAAAAATCTCGGCCAATGCCTACGGCTCCAATAGAATCCAGCTTGTCGGCATCAAAAAGAACTTTAGCTTCAATGGTTTGCGGAACATACTCATTGCGATAACGATGGGTAATAATACAATTGAAGTCGAAGCTGGTAATTTAAAAAATCGCCAATATTAGTTTCAAACAGCCCTATGATGTGCTGTCTAAAATACCAAATAAAGACGATTTTTCACTAATGCGGAGAGGGTGGGATATAGTTGGAATGATTTTAACTGTTATTGATTAATTTTAAACATTACTCTAATCCACCTACTTCTATTTTTCTAATATCACTAGATATAGCGCCTAAACTTAGGGCTTTCATAATTTCATACATACTATCTTGAGTTCCTCCATACCATCTTTTACCATTATGAATATACCAAATCTCACCATGAGAATTGGGCCCCGAAACCTGCAACATCATTTTTCCTTCTAATCTATTAACTAAATTATTATCATAATTATATTTCTGATTATTTACTGGATTATAATTATTTAATAATTCTTCTTTATCATTATAACCATCACCATCAGTATCAGCTTTGTTAGGGTCTGTTCCTAAAGCAATTTCTAGTCTATCTGGTAAACCGTCGCCATCCATATCAGTCAAATTATATAAATTTTCTGGGATACCTACTGGTATTTTTTGCAAATTTTCATAAGTTATACCTGTGGCTAATTTAGCGCCGATGCTTAAAGCCGCTTCGCCATTTTCGAAATAGAATCTGTTTAATGACGCAGGGTCAACATACCAAAGACGACCATAATTTTCTACATCTAAAAACATGGTTCCAGCATATTTTTCAGAAAATGCTTGATTAATTTGAGTTAATTTCTGTTCAAGCTCAATTACTAGTTTTTCCATTTCGCTGATTCTTCTTTCTAAATTTAAAACAATTTCTGATCCATTATTGGAAGAAGCGGATGAACCCACAGAAGAGTTTGTTCCTTGAGGGAAATAAGTCGGCGTGCCTTTTACGGAGTTAACATTATTAACTAAATTGCTATCACTAAAACTATTGTCTGTATCAATTATAGCTTTAAACAAATATTCGGTGCCATCTGTAAATTCTATCGTATCTAATAAATAGTTAGGTTTATTAAAAACTACTGTATATTGCTCACCTGGAGCTAGGCTATTTTTACCAAAAGCATTTATATTAATTTTGGCATTATAAACATTGCCTTTCCCAAAACAATTATTGACTCCGCAAGCTTCTATTTCGGAATAATTAGTTCCGTAAATTAGGGTTAACCCAGTATTTGGATTAACACTTTCGGTGCCAAAATTTTTAACAATCACTTTAATTTGGTTGGTTCCGTCATCACTTATTCTTTTTTCTAAAACACCTAGGCTAATAATGCCTAAATCTGCTTTTGAGGTGGTAGCCACATGGCAATCGCCAATAACTATTACTTGCGAAAGAGTATTATTATTTTCATTGGATTCTACCAATTCATTAGCGTTATCAACTGTAAACTGAATATATAAATTTCCTGAGGTGTTAAATTTTCCGACCCAAGTGAAGATAATCGATTCATTTGTTCCCAGTGGATTGGCGACCGTTGGTAAAGCTCTGTTTGTTTGAAAATTAAGAATACCAGCAGTTGGACTCATGAAAACAAAATTTTGACTGGAAAGATTATTATACCAATTTAATAAGCCCGTGCTATCAGTCAATGCTCCGCCTAAATTCTTAATGGTCACGGACAAGGTTCCTTGTTGTCCAGGCTCCGCATTTACTCCTGATTGGCAATTATCAGCCGTAAATTTAATGTCGGAAACGGTTAAATCTTTTGAGGTGGTAGCCACATGGCAATCGCCAATAACTATTACTTGCGAAAGAGTATTATTATTTTCATTGGATTCTACCAATTCATTAGCGTTATCAACTGTAAACTGAATATATAAATTTCCTGAGGTGTTAAATTTTCCGACCCAAGTGAAGATAATCGATTCATTTGTTCCCAGTGGATTGGCGACCGTTGGTAAAGCTCTGTTTGTTTGAAAATTAAGAATACCAGCAGTTGGACTCATGAAAACAAAATTTTGACTGGAAAGATTATTATACCAATTTAATAAGCCCGTGCTATCAGTCAATGCTCCGCCTAAATTCTTAATGGTCACGGACAAGGTTCCTTGTTGTCCAGGCTCCGCATTTACTCCTGATTGGCAATTATCAGCCGTAAATTTAATGTCGGAAACGGTTAAATCCGCTAGACTATCAGCCCGCGCATTTAACGAAAATAAGGAAAACGATAAAAAAGCAGACAAGCAAAAAACAGTTGAAAATTTTAAAACTTTGTTTAACATAATTTTTTAAATTAAAATTTTATTATATTTTTAGAATACCACAAAAATCAGCCAAAAACAAGCCCAAATTATCAACCTTGCCCCAGCCTAAAATCTATGCCAAAATAGACCTATGACAACCGACCAAATCAAAAACCAAATAACAGCTTATGTCCGCAAATTCAAGGAAAATTCGGGCATGTTTAAGAGTTTTGAGGTTATATCTGATTATGTTGATTTTTTAGAATCAGAGCCATATCTAAAAGAACTTTTAACCCCCATTATAAGTTATATCAAAACGAGGGTTTTCGAAGTCGGGCAGGCAGAAAATATCATAAGAGTAAAATTCATAAAATCCTCGGTCAGTCTTTCTATTGTGGAATTATGGAAAAAGACGGCGAAAAATATTTAGGAAAATATGAGCCGATCATTTCCAAGGAGTTATTTGATAATGTCCAAGAAGTGATTAACAAAAAAGCTCATGTTAAACATCAAGTTATTCCCTTTGCTTTTAGAGGCATATTAAAATGTGCCAAGTGCGGTTGCCAATTAACCGCCTCAAAAAAGAAAGGTCGGTTAACTTATTATTACTGCACCAACGGCAAAGGTAATTGTGGGGAGCATAAGGCTTATTTGAAAGAAGAAGATTTATCTAAAGAATTAAGTGGAGTATTTGACGACCTGCTTTTTGACGAGGAATTAATTGAGTTAGTTTATCAAGCTAAACTAGAGGAGCAAGATAAATCCCTATCTTATTTTGACGAGTCCATTAACAGCCTCAAAGGTAGGCTTAAAACGCTTGAGGAACGCAAGAATGCCTTGCTAGACGGATATTTGGATAAGACCATAGCCCAAGCCGACTACGAGGCTAAGAACAAGATAATCAATAGCGAGGCAGTTGATATTAAAAAGAGTTTAGAGGAGTTAGAGGCTAGAAAAAAGGGTCAAGACAAAGATACTTTGGAACGGATAAAAAATGTATTTTTAGAGCCTAAAAGAATGAAAGAAGACTTTAAATCGTTTACTCCCGATAAACAGAGGGATATGCTTATTTCCTTACTTTGGAACGCCGAAGTTGCCAACAAAAAAATCGCTAATATTTCTTTCAAACAGCCTTATGACGTGCTGTCTAAAATTGAAAATAAAAGCGATTTTTCTTCAGTGCGGAGAGGGAGGGATTCGAACCCTCGGTACCCTTTCGGGCACGACAGTTTTCAAGACTGTTCCATTCAACCGCTCTGGCACCTCTCCTAAACGGCTAAGGGTATTATACTAACCCCACTAAAAAAAAGAAAGGGGGCTTTTTGCCCCCTTTTCATTAATTTATCTTTCTGGATAGTCTTTCGGCTTGAAGCTTCCTCCGGGTGGCTCCACTCATAATCAAAAGATTTAAAGGAATGCAAGCGATTCCCCGCCAAGGATCATTCTCGGAGAGCACTCCGACTATGCCGTCATCTTCCAATGTTTCGGGCATGACAATGACTAAGTCCTTGGGTTTTAGACCGACCAGAGCCAAAAGCTCTTCGTTGCCGTTTTTTACAATAGAAAAGTCCATTGCAAACGGATTTAATTTTTTTATATTCACGATTTCTAGTTTTTAATTAACAATATCCCCAATCTAGCACGATAATGGGGTTAAGTCAACAAGAGGTTGAACCCTAATTTTTTCAGTTCGCGGCGCCGGGCCTTAAAATCCGGCACGGTTCTTTCCACTTGTGCCCAGAAACGGGGTGAATGATTTAATTCCCGCAAATGGCAAAGTTCATGGACGATGATATAGTCGGCCAAGGCTTCGGGCAAAAATATGAGGCGATAATTGAAATTGAGATTCCCATCCTTGGAGCAACTTCCCCAGCGAGTTCGCTGGTCCCGGATACTCACTCTCTGGAAATGGAAATCATAGTATCTATTGAAATAATCCAGCTTGGCCTCCACAAATTTCCTGGCCTGAGCCCGCTGTTTGCGATCTTCGGTGGGGTTAATTGGTTTAGTGGTTTGGCGAGGAATATTTTTTAACTTTTCCGCCAGCCAATCCCGCTTGGACCACAAAAACTTTTCCGCCCGAGCTTCACTCACCCAGCGAGGACGCGACAAGCTCAAGCGGCCGTCGGGATAGATACTAATTTTAATTTGCCGGGACAAAGGATTGGCGCGAGAAATATATTCTCTCTCCTCACCGGCAATATTTATGGTCTTGTGTTTTATCATATCACCATCATACAAGATATTGTCTTCCCAGACAAACCAAAACGCCTCCCGCAGGAGGCGTTTTGAAAAGGTATACTTAGAAGTTCAATTGCAAATTATTGCTATACACTCCACAAGCGCCGCCTAAATATTCGCAAACCCGGAAATTATGAGTACCGGCCGGCAAATCACTCCAAGAATCACTGCGCACAGTAGGGCTGCTTAGGTAGTGATAGGTATCACCGGGATAAATAGGATTCTCATGACCAGCTACCACCACCTTAAAACCGTTAGGAGAGGTCATATTGGCCAAAGTCCAATTCAAGTTAATTTTGCCATCAACTACATTGCCGGTTAAAGTAATGGAACCATCGGTATTGGAAACCGGCTGCAATATCGTGACCTTATAATTATTACTATACACCCCGCAAGCGCCGCCGAGATATTCACAAACGCGGAAATAATAGGTACCGGAGTCCAAATCAGACCAAGCATCGCTGCGGACATCCGGACTGGTTAGATAGTGGTAGTCGTCACCGGGATAAACCGGATTTTCGTGAGTAGCTACCACCACTTTGAAACCGTTAGGAGAGGTCATATTGGCCAAAGTCCAATTCAAATCTATAGTGCCATCATGATTAGCGCCGGTCAAAGTGATGGAACCGTTGCTATTGTTCAAGTTTCCCTCCACTTCGCTGCTCTGATTATCCGCCTCCAAATTACCAGTCTCAATATTGTTTAAATTCTGATTGGTAATGCCCAAACTCAAATTGCGCATTATCTTATAAGCCTCTTCTCCATTCTTGAGATAGTATAATATACCGGTCTTGGGATGAATATAATAAGCCTCACCGTGATTCTCTACCTGCAAAACTATTTTGCCTTTTAACCTTTCTATCAAATCAGCTTGCTTGGCTTTTAATTTCTCTAAGTTTTTATTGGAAACCCCCAACCCCATTTGGCGCATCATGGTATAGGCGGTATCACCGTCTTTCAAATAATAACGCAAACCGTTATCCGGACTAACATACCAAGCTTCACCATGTTTTTCCACTTGCAATAATATCCAACCCTTAACCACTGACAAAGCCTTAGCTACTCCGGTCAATTTAGACTCAGAAGCAGCCGGAGCGGCTACATCAGCCGTGGTTTTGGAAATCAAAGTGGCTCCCACCCAACCGGTGGTGCCATCGGTATCTTTCACCTTATACCAGCCGTCCATTTCTGCAATCACCGGAACAATCTTTCCTTTCTCCAAGACGCGGATAACTTCAGACTCGGCCATGCAAGGCATGTTGCGCAGGCGCAGAGCCATAATAACCTGGCCGTTGAAATTGCGTTCATACACTGGGTCCTGGTTGCAGCTATACTCGCTCGCCGATCCCCCTTCATTAGCCAAAGCCGCAGTGACTAAGGTCAAAGAAAGAGCCAGCCCTAGAACCAAACCCAATAATTTGATTGGTTTCATATGAGTTAGTTGCCGCCCGGTTAACCCATAATTAAACCGCCACGGCTAATATTAATCTATCTCTAGTATATCAAAAATCAGAGAATCGAACAATTAAAAAACGCCCTCAAAGTGAGAGCGTCCAGCGGCTAGAGTGTAGCCAATAAATTCACTAATTTAGCCGGATTATCTAAGATCATTCGGCGCGGCACCCCGGCGTCCATAAAGTCTTCAAGGTCATGAAGCAGCGAAGTGATTCCCACAAATTGGAGGGGTGGCGAATGATGACGAGCGGCTTTTAAATCGCAGGCAATAGTATCGCCGACGTATAAAGTCGTCTCCGGATGCCAACCGTTTTGCCAAAAAGAATTGAATACCCGCGGATCAGGTTTTTGAATACCATTAGCCGGAGTAACAATGTGGCTAAACAAGGAAATATCCAAGCCCAGTCTTTGGAAATGATAATGCAATCTTTCCGGCCGGCGATTGGTGGCAATACCTAAACGATGATTCCCCGCCAAAGTCTTAAAAGCCTCGGGCAGTCCTGCAGGAATGGGAAAAATCTCCTCTTGGCAGAGGCGATAAAACTCATCCGCTAATTTATCAATGGAAAAGACCGGCCAATTCATAAAACGAGCGGACAGCGGTATAATTTCCTTTTCCATAATTTTTCCCCAATGTTCTTTCAAGAAATAGCGGGGCGGCGGTTTCAATCCAAAATCGTTAACGGCGCGGGTGAAGTTAATCAAACCGACTTCAGTGGAAAGAAAAATTACTCCGTCCACGTCAAAAATAATATTTTCTATCATTGTCTATTTATTTTTATGTTAATGTTCCGATTAATTGACCTTTCATTTAACCCTAATCTCCACAAAAAGTCAAAGGTCTACAAAAAACCGGCTATTTCCGCCGGTTATTAGGTATCCTATAGAAATAAATCCCTAAACTCAGGACTATCAGCCCCACCAAATAGCCAACCAGAACATCGCTCAGATAATGGACGCCCAAATAGAGGCGGCTAAAACCAATGAACGCAATCAGCAAGCTAAAGGATATTAATATAACCAACCTCTGAGTATTAAAAAGTTTGAGGAGAATATAGGCTAAATAACCGTAGAAAGCCAAGGCGATGGCCGAGTGACCGCTAGGAAAAGAAAAAGTATTTTCCAAAAAAACCGCCAGAAGCGGCCGGGGCCGATGAAACCAAATTTTCACCAAAAAAATTATGGCTTCGGTACCAACGGCTATCAAAGCCCAAGGAAGAATAAATTTTTTTCTTTTCTTTAGAAACAAAACCAAGGCTATCACTAGCCCTAGAAACAACAGGAAGCGCCAATCTCCCAGAAAGGTGATGATCGTAAATAACTTAATGCCCCACGGACTGCGATGAGCCAAAAAGAAAGTGGCGGCTTGTTGATCAAAATTATTGAGAAAAAAATTATCTAGCATATTTCGCCTATGAAACTTCGGCGATAATGACTACGTAATTTTTGCCATACTTCTTAGCGCACTTCGGACAAGTGGTATACCACATATACATCTTTTTAGTCGTCAGCCCTTTGCCTTTTACATACACAGCAAAATCCTCACACCATTTGTCGGTATTCTTGAAGCTGCCTTCATAGACCTTGCTTAAATACTTGCCAGATAGAGAAACATTCTCCGCCCCCGGTATCTCCTTGTCCACGGCTAGATAAAGATCCATATTCCATCTGGAAGTATGGTCGGATAAACAAAGATAGTCCGACACTTCCCCGCCGGCCTTCTCCACCCTTTCCATCATTCGTTTCATGACTGCACCGAAATTAAGAGGCATAAACAAAAAAGTACAGACCTGGTCTTTGATAAAGTGCTTGTTCTCCCAATTAAACTCTTGGTTCTCCCAAAGAGCGGGATTAACCCTGGGACAACATTCTTGATCTTTTTTTGGTTCCATATTGTTTAAAAAATTAATCTCTCAAACACCGCACCGACATATTATAAGTTGGATCCAGGAAGTTTAAAGAAGCTATAGTATTGTCATATTGCAACCATAGAACCGGATCATAGGGTGATGCCCAATTAGAGCCCCAATAGATTCCTCTGGTGTTAGCGGCCCAAAAGCCAGGAACAGCCGAGAACCCAGATTCATCGGTAGCGCCGGTATTAGGCGCTCCCCAAATCCCAGTACCCCCCTCAACAGTACCGGTTTGTTTTAACTTTCCGCCAGCCACATTAGTTCCTCCCAAACCATTAACCAAAGTCGAAAAATCAGCATTGCTAGGAATATGCCAACCATCAGGACAAATACCTTGGCCGCCATTCACATTCCAACCGGGATAGCCATTAGCTTCTTCACGATTATATTGCCCGCCATACAGATTGCAATTATCACAATGCTTTTCAATTATTCCGTCATCGGTCTGGGTGCCTTCAACACCGACATTTAAATTATCTTTCAGCCAACACTGAGAACCGATTAAGACGGTGCGATAATATCCGCCCTGATTCCTGACGGTACCGCTTTGATCATAAGGGCCGCCTTCATATTGGACCGGAAAACTCTCGCAACAATTAGTGCTTAGAACGCCCTTGGAAGTGGCGCACTTGGATCCGGATGTTAAACTGGCAACTTGACCGCCTAAACAAAAATCCAGAGCATAACCGTTGCCACCATCTTGTTGAGAATAGACATAGCTATTATCCCCAGGCAGGCAGGTTCCGTCAGCCGGACTTGGCGCGGTGGGAATAATTTGCATATAGGTTGAAGTAGCGCCGGAAGAGGTGGAGAATATACTGCCGGTATTCCATTCTGTCGCGGTGGGATAACGGCCCATATCGTTGAAGAATAGTTCTAGGGCGGTAGAGATCTGTTTGACGTCGGCTACCCGTTTGGCATCACGGGATTTAGCCCGGGCGGTGTTAAGAGCAATGACAGAAATAGTCGCTAAAGTGCCAATAATGGCAATAACGACCAAAAGTTCAATTAGAGTAAAGCCTTTTTGCTTCAATTTCATACCGAATAGAGTATTTTTATTATATTGACATTGTAACATTACATTCTTTAATCGCAAAATCATCCTTGAATTATCTTCAATTTTATGCTAAAATTATCGTAATAAACAGCTAATAATAATTCTATGCCAAAAGAAATGATGAGCTTAGACGACCTTAAAAAGCCCGTGGATAACCCCCGAGAAGTTAGGGCCGCGGAACGCAATACCTATCTTTCCGCTTGGAAGAAGATATTTTCCCCGATAACCGCGGCGGACATCTCCCAAGAAGAAAGCCAACAAGATTCAATTCTAGAAGAGGCTGAAGCTATTAACCGCGCGGCCGACAAACTAGTCCAAGAAAAGAAGGCCGCCAACTACACCGAAGCAGTTGATGTCTTGGTACAAACTAAATTTAAGAACAAAAATAGTTTAGAAATAATGGCTGAAGAAAAAGCTCGGGCCGCAGCGCTAAAAGTTTCCGATCTGATGAGTTCAAACCAATTTGACAAAATAGAAGGATACAGTTGGCCGGCGGGAGTATTTAGAAAGGAGTCCCCGGTGGAAAAGAAACATGAAGAAGCGAGAGACAAAGAATTCGGCTCCAATCAATACGGAAATAGCACCTCTTGGAAAATGGATATCTCTTGGCCCGCCGATGATCTTTTCCATCAATACAAGGATGAAATTGTAAAACAAAAATATCTGGAATTGAAAAGATTGAAGGATCAAAAATTACTAAATGAATTTAATGCTGTTTTCTCAAATTATGTAAAGAATTTAAAAGCAAAGGGCATAATTTCGGAATAAGACTAACAATATTACTCTCAACAAAAACAGACTATTTAAAGTCTGTTTTTGTTTGCAATATTTTTCTATTTCATGATGAGCAAAATCGCAAAAGCTAGAATCATAAAAACAAATAAACCAATACCGGTAAAAAACAATAATTTTACCCCCTCTTTTTTGTGGCCATCAAGATAAAGCATGAGCGGTTTTCCCAAGACCAACCCGCCGGTTACCAATGCAGAAAAAATAAAAAGCATTAAAGCGGCAACGGGGGTAACGATCTTTTGGTCGGCTTGGCCGAACCAACTATTAGCCTGGCTAAAGAAAGTGGCAAGCAAAAGTATATAGACCAACACACCAAGAGCATGAATCGCGCCCCACCTAATCAAAGTTGAGTTCTTCATACGATTTAAATAATATTAATTAATATTTTAAGGCTAAATGACCTGATACTTAATCTGGCAAAACTTTAAAATTAAACCCCCTGCTTCAAAAAAATACCTAATTCTTCTAACGGCCGCTTTTCATTATCCCAGTGATAAGTTTTTATACCCACGGATTGGGCGCTGGCAACCGCCTCAGAATTATGCTCAAAATAAACAACATCATCCACTTCCAAATTAAAATACTCTAACATCTTTTTATAATATTCGGGGTTTGTTTTTTCCGGATCATGCTTTAGCGTAAAAACTTCATAAGGCATTTTATCCAAACCAAATTTCTTGTATTGTTCATCGTTCGCTCCCGTCAGAATAATTTTCTTATTAGGAAATCCGTCAAGCAGTTTACGCATTGGCTCAAATATCTCAAAACTTCCATTTTCGGTTCTTATAACAAATGCGTCAACCGCATCAACCAGGATTGTTTTCATAAGGTTATTACACTATTTTATAATACCTTGATTATATCACGCCCTTTTAAAGCAATAAAGCTGGAATGATTATTTCTTAAGTCTCATCCCTGTTTCAAATAATTCAAAACCAAATTTGTTATAGAAAGGTATTAAAAAGTCTTTATTTTCTGGCCAAGCGAATAGGCTAACCGAAATATAGTTTTTGTCTTTGGTAAAATCTAATAAATTGTTCATTATCATTTTACCTATTCCCTTGCCTTGATAATCTTTATGCACAACAATATCGTACAGCATGCACATTGTCCCATCTTCTAATATTCTACCAAAACCGACCATTTTATCTCCGTCAAAAATACTATAAACAAAAGATGATTTACTTAAAATTTCCCGCCACTTTTCTGCCCCCCTGTGATTAATCCAGCCCACTGAGTCCATGAGGGAATTTATTTGCTCGATATTTAAATCTTTTTTTATTGATTCGATTAATTTCATATACTAAAATTATATCATATTGTTCTGAGGCAACAAACTCCCTATCAAAAAAGCCCTAAAGAGGGCTACTTACAATCTGCGGAGGGGACGAGATGTAGTTAGAACAGTATTCCATTTGTGTGAAGTATAAAAAACATACGGAACTTTTAATTTAGTCCATATGAATTAGCTTCCGCTTTTTAAATTTTGGTTTTTTGCCAAATATTGCCATGCCAAAATTAAAATATTTTTTTCCAGAAGTATCAATATCATGCCATCTGTCAGCTAATTCACTATATGTTAAATAAGTATAATTAAACGCGGCCGGATCTTCAAAAATAATTTTATCCTTTGTGTAGCCAACAACAACCGCATAATGTCCGTCCGACCAATTTTTTTTCCAATCAATATTTTTTTTGTTAGTCCACGCCTGTAAAGCAATCATAACTGGAACCTTTTTATCAATATATTTCTTCAAATCCTGAATACTCATTTTTCCTGATTTAACTTTTAAACCATATCGACATATAACTTCTTTAATATTTTTAATCCGAGTGCCACTCTTTGTGGTTGATTCTAATTTTATAATTTCATCCCCCCTTACGTCTAGACCATAATATACCAAAACGGACTCGGTCGCTTTTGAACCGCAGTCATAATTATAGGTTTGACGAAGTTGTGGCAAAACAAGAAGTTTCATTTATTAGTTACATTAAATTTTAAATCTGTTATAAATAATCACATCAATTATTACGTATTTTAATTATATCACATCCCTTCAAAGAGAAAAACTTATAAACAAAAATAGCCCCTATTTAGGGCTATTTATAATCTGCGGAGAGGAAGGGATTCGAACCCTTGATAGGGATTAAAACCCCTATAACAGGTTAGCAACCTGCCGCTTTCGACCACTCAGCCACCTCTCCAGATGACATTTCCAAGTGTTTAAAAATATGGTATAATTATCATATAAAATATAATCATCATTGTCAAACGACAATTTTTTTCACTATGTCTAAAAAAAACAAGAAACTGGCGGCCAAGGAAGCCAGTTTAAACCCGGAAAAAATGGCTTGGCAGATTAAGGACTATGAGCATCGCGGCCACAACAAAAAGTGGTATCTGATTGCCGGCGCCGTAGGCATCGCCCTAATAGTCTATGCTATTTTCACCCATAATTACCTCTTCGGGCTGCTCATCGTCATGGCTGGCACCCTGGTCTATTTCCTGGACCAGCAAGAGCCTTTAATTATCGATTTCAGCGTTTCCGGCTCTGGCATCCATTTCGGCCCTCGCCTCATTCCCTATGAGAGATTAAAGGACTTTGCCGTGGTTTTTCGTCCCGATGACAATATCAAGACTTTATACCTAAACTACAAGAATACTGCCCGCCGCCGCTTATCTATCCCTCTCAATGGCACTGACCCCCTTATTTTACGCCGTTTTCTCCTGAAATACTTAAATGAAGACTTAGACCGTACTGATGCTCCCCTATCCGAAGGAATAGCCAAAATGTTGAAATTATAGCCGGCTTTACAACCCCAACTAATTCGGCTATAATTCAAACGAATTATTTTGGCTCTCGTCGTTCAATGGATAGGACGCAAGATTGCGGATCTTGCAATTGAGGTTCGACTCCTCACGAGAGCACATGTCAAACACTCTAGCCACTAAACTCAGCGCTCTGCATGGCGCTGGACCGACTATATCTTCCCGCCTCAAAAAATTAGGTCTGGATTCCATCCAAGACCTGATTTTTTATTTCCCCTGGCGCTATGACAATTTCGGCCCCAGGCAAATGATTGATAACCTCAAAATTAACACGGTGGCCAATATCCACGGTCATGTAGAAATGATTCAAAGCCGCCGCAGCTTTAAACGTCGTCTGAGCGTGGTGGAAGCGCTCATTAGCGACGAGAGCGGCTCCATTAAAGCCATTTGGTTCAACCAGCCTTTTGTCGCCAAGAACATCAAAACCGGCGACTATCTATCCCTCGGGGGCAAAGTCACCGAATATCACGGCCAAGCCGTCTTGAGCTCTCCGGTCTATGAAAAAACCGAATTCAACCAAGCTCCGCTCCATACTCAAGGGCTAACCCCGATCTATGCCACCACCCAGGGATTAACCCAAAAACAAATCCGCTCCTTCCTGTCCCAATCTCTGCCTCTAGCCAAAACCCTGCCAGATTGGATTCCAGAAGACATCAAAAAAGACCTAGGGCTTTTAGATATCTATCCGGCACTATACAAAATTCATTTCCCGGAAGATGAGAATGAACTCCGCCAAGCCAAACAGCGTTTGGGATTCGGGGAGCTTTTTCTGCGGCAGTTAAAAGCCCAGCTCTCCAAAAAATCCTGGGACTTGAGCCAAGCGCCGCCATTAATTTTTCAAAAGGATATTGTCCAAAAATTGCTCGCTTCTCTGCCCTTCGCCTTAACCCCGGATCAGAAACAAGCCGCTTGGGAAATACTGCAAGATTTAGAAAAAAACCACCCCATGGCCAGATTGCTCATCGGCGATGTGGGCAGCGGCAAAACCATCGTGGCTATCTTGGCAATGTTGAACTCGGTGAGCGGCGAAAATGTCGGCCACCAAGCGGCCCTCATGGCTCCCACGGAAATTTTAGCCTATCAACACTATCAAAGCTGCCAAAAAATCTTGGCGGGCTGGAATCTGAAAATTGGTATATTAACTAATAGTTTCAAAGAGATAAACGGCCAAGGGGCTAAAGCGGCGGATATCAGTCTGGAATCTGATATCATCATCGGCACTCAAGCTTTAATTCAAAAGAAAGTAGCTTTCCGCAACTTGAGCCTGACTATAGTGGACGAACAGCACCGCTTTGGCGTCAGACAGAGGCAGAGAATAACTCAACAGAAAGAAGTATTGGCTCCTCATTTCTTGTCCCTCACTGCCACTCCTATTCCTCGCTCTTTAGCTTTGGCTATCTACGGTGATTTGGATGTTTCCTTGATTCGCCACAAACCGGAAAATCGCCAAACCATTATCACTAAAATAGTGCCAGAGACTCAGCGCCATTTAGCCTATCGCTTCATCGGCCAAGAGATTGCCAAAGGCCGCCAGGCTTTCGTCATCTGTCCCTTAATTGATCCCAGCGACAAGCTGGGCGTGAAATCAGTAACCCTAGAACATCAGAAACTGGACAAGGAAATATTTCCCGATATTTCCGTAGGGCTTTTGCATGGCAAATTAAAGGCCGAGGAAAAAGAAAAAATCATGCGGGATTTTCAAAACAACCAGATTAAAATATTAGTTTCCACCTCGGTAGTGGAAGTGGGGGTGGATATTCAAAATGCCACCATTATGGCCATTGAGGGAGCTAGTCGCTTCGGGCTGTCCCAATTGCATCAATTTAGAGGCCGAGTTGGGCGAGACAAGCATCAATCATATTGCTTGCTCTTCCCAGAAGAAGGTTCCAGCGCTAAAACCATTGACCGTCTTCAGGCCATGGTCAAATTTCAAGATGGCTTCACTCTGGCCAATGAAGATCTAAAACTTCGCGGCGCCGGCGAAATATTCGGCACCATTCAAAGCGGTTTCCCGGAAATCAGAATGGCTTCCCTATTTGATTCCGTCCTCATTAATCGCGCTCAAGAAGCGGCTAAGGATATAATAGCTGCCGACCCAGAACTAAAAAAATATCCCCTCCTCAAAGCCGAATTAGGAGAATATGAAAAAGGATTACATTTGGAATAATAAAAGCCGCTGGTTAAAGCGGCTATGGTTTCGTGGATATATTGCCAAATGGGCTCCGCGTTTACGAAACAAAAACGCAGAAAGAAGTATCCGGCCACCAATGATCCTACGATTAAGAGCAGGGTCAAAAAGTCCTTGGTTACCGATTTTTCAGTAAAAACTGCCTTGACTGTATAAAGCAGTGGGGTCCGATCAAAGTTGATTTTCATGGGATAAGGCTTTAAAATGAACGAAATTAGCGAATATTAGCTGTTCTGGTTATAGCATTATTTTTTCCACAGGTCAATATTGACAAAACTTAAATAATGTACTACTATAGATAGTTATCACAAAAAACACAGGAGGCTGTACCATGAGACACAAAAAAAGACCTCCAAAAAAGGGGAAAAGAACAGGGGAAGAATTCGGCACGTTTGACGGCCGAGATTGCATCATTAACTGGGACGACACACGAGGAAATTTGGTGAGAATCACCATCCTCGAAGATTATATTGATAATCCCCCCACCTATTTCGTCTCTAAAGACGCTATCAGGTTGGGGCCCAATCCCAAATCAGTAATGCACGAAACGCTGGACAGACCAACCAGAGGACAAAAAACACTCTGCGCCAGCGACCTCCCCGCACCATGTTTCAACTGAACAAGAACCAACAAAAAAAGAAGAGGCTTAACCACAGCCTCTTTTTCATTGGGTGTCACTATTTCAAGTCGTTTATCAAATCAATCGCTTGGCTTAGGGTTTTGACCTTAATCAACTCCAAGCCTTTCACCTCCACTTTCATATCCGGAACTATCGCTCGGCTAAATCCCAGCTTAGCCGCTTCTTTAAGCCGCAAATCAATTTTGCTCACTCCGCGCACTTCTCCGCCCAAACCCACCTCACCCAAAACTAGCAACCGCTGGTCAATGGCGGTATTTAAAAGCGAAGAAACGATAGCCAAACAAACTGATAAATCTAGGGCCGGATCATTAATCTTCAATCCTCCCGCTACATTGACTATCACATCCGAGCTGGCTAAATTTAATTTCTGTTTTTTGGACAAAACCGCAGTCAAGACTTGCAAACGATTCAAATCAAAACCCGAGGCCTTGCGCTGCGGATAGCCAAAGATGGTTTTAGTGACCAGAGCTTGGATGTCCACCAAAAAAGGCCGGCTGCCTTCAATCATCGCCCCGACCACTGTACCATTCAATGAACGGCGATTGTCTTCTAAAAAGATAGCCGTGGGATTAACCACTTCCCTAAATCCCGATCCGGTCATTTCTAAAACTCCCAATTCATTAACACTGCCAAAACGGTTCTTGACCACGCGCAACAAAGAATAATTATGAATAGATTCATTTTCTAAATAGATTACCGTATCCACGATATGTTCCAAAGATTTCGGTCCGGCTAATTGGCCGTCCTTGGTGATGTGTCCGATTAAAAATACCGCCGGCCCGTTTTCGCTCTTGGCCAATTCCAAAAACTTCACCGCGCTGGCTCTAATCTGGTTCAAATTGCCGGCCTCGGAAGGCAGGCTAGTGGAATAGACGGTTTGAATGGAGTCCACCACCACTAAAGCCGGCTTGAGCTGCAAGGCACTGCCGATAATCTTCTCCACGGCGGTTTCACCGATGAACTTAATCCGCTTTAAATCACAGCCCAAACGTTCTAAGCGCGATTTAACCTGAGCGGCGGACTCTTCACCGGAAACATATAAAATATCCAATTGATGCTTTTTAGCCAAAGCATCGGCTAACTGAGCGACAATGGTACTCTTGCCAATTCCCGGCTCCCCGCCTAAAAGCAACAGCGAGCCCGGCACTACGCCACCGCCCAAAACTCGGTCAGCTTCCGCGAAGCCGGTATCCAAACGTTCTTCATTAGAGGCTTTAATTTTAGTGAGATCAATCAGTTTAGCGCCGGAGTTGATTAAGGCAGTCCGATTCTCTAAAATATGGCGCTTCTCACCGCTGTCTTGGATTTCTTGACCCAAAGTTCCCCAGGAGCCGCACTCTAAACAACGCCCACTCCATTTAGAGAATTGGGCGTCGCATTTTGAGCAAGTATAGATAATCTTCTCAGCCATAGTTTAATCGGTATTACACTCTAACATCGTCACCATCGGATCACTGCCGCATTTGGGGCTAAGATCCTGGTGTCTTTCAAATATCAAAGGGGTGGCGTCTAAAGCTTCAGCGGCCTTTTCGGTTTGGTATAGGTTATTAGACCGGATAGCTACGATAGTCAACCCCACGGCGATAAAAGCAAAAACAGAAATCGCCAAGAAAAGCCGATCAAAGTGAATATTGCTTTTCTCCCTGGATTTAATAGCCGCTACCGCCTTCTTCGCTGCCGGTTTTCTAACAACCGGTTTCTTGGCTCGCGGCTTAATTGTCTTTTTTGGCGCAACCTTAGGCATAGTATTGATTATTTAACCCAAAAGGCTCCATCTACTTTCCATTCCCCGCCTTCTTTGGCAAACAGCAAGCGGATATTCTGGTCATAGGTCTGCGGGTTATTATCACTCCCCTGCACCTCGCGACGCTGGGTGCTCACCACCACTTCTGCGGTACCAGCCTTGTCATCAAAACTCTTCACTTCACCGGAAATAGCCACTGTAGTGATGCCGTAGTAATTAGCGTAATCGGTATTGCGTCTTTCTAGCTCGGCAATATAGCCATCGCTCCAGCGGCGCATTTCAGCGGTCATGAAGATAGTCAGATCGCGGATATTGTCATAATTGGATTGATTAGAATAAGAACCGAAACGCTCGGCAAAAGCCAAAGCCATCTGCTTAATATCTTCCGAATTCAAAGGGCGCTGCTTTTCAGCGGCCGGATCAAAGGTATAGTTAAAGCTATTATTCTTCTGAGCATCCAACATCAGCTTGTCAGCTTCATTGACTGACGGAGTGACCGTATTATCAGCCGGCGGATTATTTTGGCGATTTAGAAAATAAACAAACAAAGCCATGGCCACCAGAATGATAAAGGCGGTACCGATAATGAATATTCCCCATCTTTTTTTGTTATCCATCATATATTTTACTTATATTATACATCAAAAAATCAAACTAGCCAATCTCCGGCTCTTCCACCCCGGGCGGGTTAGTAGCCGCCGGCGCCGGAGCTTCAGTATTCTGAGCAAATTGCTTCTTGGCCTCCTCAATTTCCAATAATTGCCGCGGATCAGAGGTAATTAATTGATCCTCAGTATAGGAAGCCACCACCTTAATGGCGACGTGCTTGTTGCCGGCAAAGAAAATACCTTCACCCAAACCACATTCCAACAAAAGATATTTCTCTCCCTCAGTCAGCATGAAAGTTTTCTGCACCAAGTCAATAGCGGCTGGAGACTGTTTGAGAAGAATTTGCAAAGAAGAGTTATTAACAATCGCCTGGCCATAAGGGGAGGTCAAAAAGTCATTAACATCCTGGGTAATGGTGGTGACACCTAAATAATATTTGCGGCAGCGCTTGACTAGGGCGAAAATAAACTTGGCGCTGTCTTCGTTCTGCATCATCCACCAAGCTTCGTCAATCACTAAGATTCTTTTTTTCATCTGGCTGCGGACAATATTCCAAATATAATTGACGATGGTATAAATAGCTATCGGCCGCAATTCATCTTCCAAGTCGCGCACCGAGAAACAAACTAATTGATTATCCATCTCCACATTAGTCGGATTATTCAGCAAGCCGGCAAAGGTACCTTCGGTATATTTCTTCAATCTCTCCCCTAGCGAAGTACCACCCTCCATACCATCCAACACCTGAGCGAAGTCGGTCATCACCGGCGGTTCTATCTGACTCAAATCTGAGTCGGGGGTAATATCTTTTTTGGCATAAGTTTCTAAAAGAGCTCTATCCACCAAAGAATCTTCTTCATTATTCAAATTACCAATCATGAGTCGCACCAATCCCTTTAAGGTAATAACAGCGCTGCGGATAATATCCTTGGGCTTAGCTTCGCCGCCAATGGCTCGAGGCAAATCAAAAGGATTAATCTTGCTTTCGCTGGATAATGAAATATTGATGTAGGTTCCGCCCACCGCTTCAGATAAATGCTTGTATTCATATTCCGGATCAATAATGATAACATCGGTGCCCATCATCAAAGAGCGTAAAACTTCTAATTTAATGGCATATGACTTGCCGGCGCCGGAAGTGGCAAAAACCACTGAGTTGGCATTAGGCAAAGAAAAACGATCAAACAATATCAAGCTGTTGTTATGTCGGTTAATGCCATATAATATCCCTTTGTCGCTGGTTAATTCCGAGGAAATAAAGGGGAAAGAAGAGGCTACCGGCGAAGAATTCATGTTGAAAGTAATATATAATTCATCATTACACAAAGGCAGAGTGGAATTAAACCCTTGCTCAGATTGGTAATAGGCGCGCTTGGAATAAACCAACCGGGAGCCAAAAATATCTTCAATTTGGTCGGATAATCTGTCTAATTCCTCTAAAGTTTCGGAATAGATGGTGACATAGAGCGCGAATTGAAAAAATTTCTCCGTGCCCTGGGTCAAGGCATCGCGCAAATATTCAATATCCCGCAAAGCGGTTTCTCTAATCGGATCACGCGGCGAGCCTTTGTCAGCATCGGACATGATTTGAGCCTCTAAGTTACCCACCCGATTCTTCAACTGTTTTAAAATAATAGCCGATTTTACCGGATAGAAAAACATGGAGACATCAAAAGTATAGTTTAAATTAATGATCGGAGCGAACCAACCGACGCCGATATAGCGGGGGTAGTTAATCACAAACATAGTGCGGACAAATTTCTTGCCCAAAATCAAATAAGTCGGGTTGATTTTTAAACTAGCCGGAGAAATCAAATCGCGGACCGACAAAACGCCGCGGCGATAAGCGATTTCTTCCGCCACCACTTCCCTGGTCGCTTCCACATTCTCATCCAGCCCTTGGGCTTTAGTGGAAGAGGCAATCAAAGCACCCAAAGCGCTGGGGCGAGATTGGGTTTGGTTGTCTTCTTTTTGAATTTTTTTAAAATCAATCATAGTAAGCAAAAATTACATTTCCACACGCAACTTTCCCATCTCAGCCAAAGGCTGATTCTTGGCAGTTTCCGGATTATAGGTTTGATAATATAATTCAATTAATTCCTGGGTGTTCAACTGTTTGACATCCACGCCCAAAGAAGACAAGGAAGACATCACACTATCTACCCGGCGATCTAACGATTCCTTTAGCTTCAAAAAGCGGCTCTCTTTCAATTTCAAAGATGATGCCGGCCGGAAAGCTTCCCCCAGAGAGGTAAAGAATCCTTTGCGCTGGTCAGAGGTGGCGCTATAAGCAACAATAACATAGAAGCGCTTGTTCATGATTTTGCCGATGGAGATTAATTCTTTAATGTACTCCATATAATCGGCCGTTTGAATTTTCAAGAGCTTGTTGGTCTGCTCCTTTTCTCTCTGCGCCAAATATTCCAAATAATTAGTAATATTCAACTCCCGGGATTGGATAACAATTTGAATCATGGAACCGATATTGTTCAAAAAGCTGACATAGGAAGAAATCACCGCATTCTGCTCGTCTTCGCTCTTGAGAGCGAAGTTGATGCTGGAAACAGCCAAAACAGAGCGCAAAGTGCCATCGCGCATAATAACGGTATTGTCTTTGATCTCAGCGATATCCAAATATTGCTGAGTGGAAACACCGACCGAACTCTTAGTTAATTGGCTTTTTTCCGGCATAATAATTATGAATTATTCTTTTTCTCCCTGATATTTTCCCTTAGTATCCACAATCAAGCTTAATTCCTGTAATTGCTTTTCGTTTAACTCCTTGTTCACTACCGTATCTTCAAATTTCACTTCTTTAGCCTCTTTCTCTTCAAAGGTTCCCTGGCGATGATTCCAAACCCTTAACCCCGGTTTTCTAAATGTCTGAATCAGGTTCAAAACAAAAAAATGGAAGGGGCGGCCATTGATGCGCAAGAAAGCAAAAACTCCGGCCACTAAAACCACAATGATGGTGGCAGTGAGAAACAAAGCAAAGTCAAATACTTTATAGAAAATAAATCCTAAAATAGCAGCGCCGAGAAAAATCAAAAATTGCCGAGTGGTAATCGGGCCGATAATCTTGCTTTCCACGTCAATAAATTGCGGGACGGTAAACTGCTGCATAAAACTCTAATTAATATTTTTATTCAACTCCATGATGGCTTCCATTTCAGCTAAAGTCAAAGAGTTCTTGTCCTGTTCTTTAAATAAATCAACCGCTTTAGCCAAATCAACTCCCTGCGATAAGCTGTAGCGGGCAATGGCTAGATACATTCTTCCAATTGGACTCTCTCTAAAAGAGCGCATCGCGGCCAAGCCTTTCTGATAGTCTTCCTTCAGAAGCATATCAATTCTGGCTTTAATCTTAGCGGTCATTTCCGCTGGGGTATTCCCTAGCCGGCGAAAGTTCACCGGGTCCATAAATCGGATTTCATCAATCGGGTTCATTACTTTCACCTGGCGGACATCCCGCACTGCCGGACGGCTAGGCAAAACCGGTTTCACCACCGGTACCGGCGGCAAAGGCTTAGCGATAGTTTCCGGTTTTTTAGCCATTGGTTTCGGTTCTTCAGTCTTCGGTTTTGAGGGAGCCATGGGGACAGCCGGGATAACCGGTTTTTCCTCATGATCAAATTTGGATAATTCATGAATAATGGAAACAGTGCCGCCCACTTTTGGTGGGATACCCAAACTCTTGCCCTGTTCCTGTTTAGGGGCGGCTATTTCATGGCTTAAATCCAAACCGCTTTCCAACTCATGTTTAGTATCCAATACTTTTAATAAATCATAGGGGGCTTCGGTTTTCTTCTCTAATCCGCTTAGCTTGTCCAGCATTCCCGTCGGTCTTTTGGCCGGCAATTCCATCAGACTATTCTTGGCCGTATTCATCAGTCCCACTAATTTTTCAATCTGGGCAAATGACAAACCAAAATTCTTAGCTAAAGCCTCTTTAGTATCAATCATATTGCGCACTCCCCGCAAATACATCTTAATGGCATCAGCCAAAGCATGGGCATTAGGAAAATCAGCCACCTGAGCGATAATCTGATTTACTACGCCAGCTATTTTTTGAGTATAGGGGTCAGCGGTGACATTGAGATCTAAATAATCAGCCACGGCGGAAAGCACTTTGTCTTTCAATTCTTGAGCTAAAGTCTCAGCGATTGTTTTGTCTATGGTAAACTCTTCTGCTAAGCGTAAAGGCAAATCATTAGCCGGCATTGCCTTAACCATGAGCTTCATCACAAACGGAGCTAGCTCCACATGATATTTCTCATCCAAAGCGTCTAAAATAGCCATAACCGCCGGATTGGAAACTTTGTCTTTTAAACTCTTAGGCAGTTGATTGAACTTTTCTAAATAATCAAACATATTTTATATTTTGTTTTGTCTTTTTTTAATTTCTTGTTCTAAGGCCCGGCGCTCTAAGCTGCCCACCGGATAAGTTGCTAACATTTTTTCTAAATCATCAGCTGGTTTAGGAGCAGCGGCCGCCGATTTAACTGGAGCCGGAACGGGAGCGGCTAGGACTGGCTTAATCTCCGGCTTTGCCTCCTTAGGGATGGCTATGGAACGGCGCGGCGCGGCAGCTTCTCGAGATTCTTTTTCCAAAGGAATTATCTCCCATTCTTCCGGAGATAATCCGGCCATGCTTTCCGGATAGAATATCAAACTGCGATATAGTTTTAATAATCGACGTAATAAACGACGGTCACTCTCCCCCAAATTCTTGACGCTGGGAGTGGTAGTTAAATATTTAGACAAAACGACGATATTAAAATTCTCGCTGCCATTTTCAGAAATAAAATGCTTCAACCAATTGGCAATGGTGCCGGGCTGTAATTTTCCCTCTAAAATTACCCCCTTTTCGGTGAGCACTTCCTGATTATTCAATAATGCTTTATTGACCTTAACACTGAAATCCGGTTTGTTGATTAACAAATAGACTAAGGCGCCGTTTAAATCGGTTAATATCTTTTGATCAGTTTCTCCCAAAATATCTTTAAGCTGTTCGGAAAATATTCTTAAAGAAGCGTTTTCTTCTTCTTCGGGGTTGAAAGTGCTTTCTTGCAGTTCAGCCATCTCTTCCACGAAATTAAAGTTTTCATCACTTATTAGCTCCTGGAACGCATCAATTGATTTTTGATAGTTCTCTGCCAATCCGCCGCGCTTGATAATCTCCGCCTTAACATCTTTGCCGATGAAAGGAGCGACCGGCAAGAATAAATGACCCAAAATATCAGCGGCTAGACCTTTCTGACTAACACCTTTGTCTAAAAGCGAGAAGTCAAAATTAGCCAAGACAATATCCACGAATAGGTTATAGATAAAATCTTCATCCAGCTTGTATTTGACCTGGAGGTCAATGAACCGCTGGCCGATGACTTTGGAGCCAAAATAAAGCTGAGCCTCATCGGAAAGAGTATCTATTTTGTCTAAAAATTGGATGTTCTTATCTTCGTTCATAAAATATTAATTAAGGCGTCCGAGCCGGCGGCGTTAAAGTGGCGATATTATTGCGCAAGGAAGAAATGATAGTCTTGGTCACCGGATCGCCGACGGAGTCCAAACCGGCATTCTTTAAGATGCCCTTTAAAGCCTTGGCTACTTCTTCATTGCTGGAGGCGCCGTTTAAGCCAGAACCTTCCAAGCGAACTTTAATTTCATTGAAGAACTGAGTTTTAGTATCTTTGCTCTTAATAGTCTTCTTGACTTCTTCGTCCTTCATTTCTCCTAAGTATTTATCCTTGTGAGCTTTATTAACCGGATCAGAGGAAGGACCGAAAGAATCCAAATCATAGCCCTTGGCATAGGACAATTTTTTCTTCGCCTTATATAATTGCTCATCTCTAGTTTTAGTTTCCTCCGGGGTGGTAGCCGCCGCTAAATCTTGGCGAGCCCTCACCACTTCTCTATCCAAGGACTGCTTCATAGCCTCTTTGCGCTGGTCTGGAGCGGCATCAAACTGAGTTTGGAAGGTTCTATCCTTCAAACCGGAAACGATATCTTGAATGGTTAGGTCAATAGCTTCGGCGCTCAAATCAGAAATCTTGGTGATGCCCTGATTCAATTCGGAAACAATCTGCTTGGAAGCAGCGGAAGCTTTCGGGCCGCCCAATTTTAATTCAGAAATCGGTTTAGAATGCTCCGGATAGAACTTGTCAGCAGAAGCATCCAACATGCTCACCACTCGGTCATCACCCTTAAAACGATTAGCGGCTTGATCCTTGTATCTAGCGGCTTCTTGAGAACTGGAGAAAACATCTCCTTTTTCCAAGGCAATCATAGTAGCCGCTGCCTGTTCGTGATGATTAGTGGAATTTTTTATGGTATCCAATAGCTTCTCTTTACCCATGAACTTCATGGTGTCCTTCTGCATACCAATCTTTTGACTATTGTAATTAGCTGCCCGGCGCAAATTATCTTTGCCGGCATTCTTTAAATTCTTCTTAGCTATCAATCCAGTCAGCGCACCGACTGATCCGGTAACGGCGCCGAAGGCCGCCGGGGTACCGATACCAGTCAAAGCCAATCCGGCTCCAGCCACGCCCAAAGAGGCAGCCATACCAGTACTGATAATCTTCTTGGCTCGGGATTGACGCTTAGAGTATTTATCAATCTTTTCCTGTTCAGTTTCAATATTAGAATTATACTGTATTTCAATCTCTACCTTTTCCGCTTTCAACCTATCGATTTCAGCCAAAGCTTCATCTCTGAACCTCTCCGGGTCAGCAATTACAGTTTCCAATTCAGCCTGTCGAGCAAGTTCTTGATTGGTCAAAATGTCGCCGGCAGCCTCGCGATCGTTCAAATTTTGCAATTCTCTATTAGCCTCTGGGTAGCCGGCATCAATATCTTTAATCATGTCCTGATTTTTCTTGATCTCATCATCAACGGTAGTGGTTCTAGTTTGTTTCTCAGTTTCCAAACGCAATCTCTCCGCCTCGGCCTGTTTCTGTTTCTGGCCGCCAAAATTAGCTGCCAGTCTGGTAGAAGTAGTTTCTTGTAATTTATTAAACGGCTTAGCCAAAGTTTCTTTAGTTTTTCCAATGGCTCTGTTAGCTCTGACCGCGTCGTCACGAGCTCTCTGACTGCGATCAGCCACCTTCATATCCTTATATGACTTATAAGCCATCTGGACTCTTTCCACGCCGGTAGCTCTCTTTAAACCAGTACCCAAACTCTTGGTGGCGCTGCTGCCTAGCTTCTGTAATTTCTGCATGCCTTTGCCGGCCATTGCTCCGGCCTGTCCGCCAATTTGCTGAGAAATCATCAATCCGCCTAATAACATGGCGATGGAGATAATAAACTTAATCATGTGATCCGGAGAACCGGCTTCGGTAATACCGGCAGTCGGACCGACACTAACAGTCCCTAGCTGTCCCTCGGCGCCGCTCTGCTGATTTTCATTAATCTTTTTGATATTAGCCACCACCTGCGGCTCTTCTACGCCTCCCAAGGAAGCGAAAGATAACCAGATGAAAAAAGCTAAGACCGGGCCGATAATCAAATTCTTAGAAAACTCCTGCCACCATTGACGAGCATATCCTTGCCCGCCCGGAACAGCAGAAAGCAGATAGGCAAAAGGTGATAACACTACATAAACCCAAATCATGATCATGCGCATTACGAGCACTGCCAACATGGTAATGATAACTATTAAAGCGATAGTAGCGTAAAGTAAGGCCAGCATGTAAGAACCGACAATGGACCATAAATTAACATCCCCAGGGTCAGCCGTCGATGAGCTCATGGTCATCAGCTTGTCAATTCCCAACATATTGGTGAGATTGCCGGTTCCGAGATCTTTAAATCCATTAACGAAGGTCAACATGATAACTTGAGCGAAATCAATCAAGATGCTACAAATAGTTTTAGAAAAGTTAATTAGCACTGCCATGATAATTAAAGTCGGCAGCATCTTCTTGAAGCTATATTGCTCTATTCTCAAAATAGTAGCGAAGGCAATGACTAACAAGATGAGGATAAAAAACATGTTGCATAAATCGCGGACGATTGCCCAGCCATAGACCACCGGTTCAGCATTGATAAAATCATTGAATTGGGCGACTTTAATCAGCACCCACATCACCAACATCAAAATCAAGC
Source organism: bacterium (assembly GCA_035402825.1). Classification (GTDB taxonomy): domain Bacteria; phylum Patescibacteriota; class Patescibacteriia; order Patescibacteriales; family UBA12465; genus DAONDZ01. The sequence goes on from DAONDZ010000004.1 coordinate 46,267, forward strand.
CGATGACATAGACTAAAGCATAAATAATCCAGCCCAAAACCTTGGCGACAGCATCGCCAATAGCGCTGGCTTCAACCGGCTTAACTACAAAAAACACGCCTATTAATAAAATAATTGACAGGAGTGAGATGACTTGTTTTTTAGATAACCACCTAGACATGGGATTAAGGGTGGATTAATATTATTCGGTCCTAAAATTCAAATATTCCAAAGACACCATTAGTGGAAGGATCAAAAGCGGCTACAATAACGGAGACAATCAAGAGAACAATGATAATGATCATACAGCAACAACCGGTTTCAGCGAAATGGATAACATTATCCTTGAGAGCCATGATTTTCTGCTGCATCTTCTGCATGGATGCGGGCATGTTAGATTTCTTGCCCATATCCTCAGAGCCCAGAGGCACGAAAAGCTTAGGCATGAACTTGCTCATCAGCAGATGGATGTTAATCCAAGCTACGCCCAAAGCAAACAGGATAGTCGTTTCCGCTTTTAACGCTAATTTTAAAAGTAAAGTAATACCCTTGGACAACGCCTGCGTTGCTCCCCCGGAGTCGCCCTTGCCCTTCAAGGTGGCCATTCTTTGTTCGGCCAATGCGGCAGCTTGAGCTTGTTGCTCAGCCAATAATCGAGCCTGATTTCTTTCGGCTTCTATTCTTTGAGCCGCCTCCTGTTCGGCCGAAAAATTGTCTATTTGTTCTGCCATATACCGGCCCAATTTTAAAATCAATATACCTTTATTTTACTACAAAACAAAAAAAAGCGCAAACAAAATTGACCCTAATTTAGCGCTTTTTCTTAATCTAAAAACAACCTCAGCTAACACTTCCCCACTAAGGCCATAATCGCTTTGACTAGCCGCTCTTAATTTGGCTGATTTTGGCTTAAAAATTAAAAAAGCCCGGCTGACAGCCAAGCTTTTTATGACAAAAGAAAAATTGATTAATTGTTCTTGACAAAAACATCCACCTTCACCCGACCGGAAAAATTCGGATTCTGAGCAACGGTTTCAGCGATTGCTTTAAGTCTTTCAGCTCCCTGCGGACTGGAAATTACCAAGAGATAGAAATTTTCGTCTGGATGGTGTCCCAAACGGCCATGATCACTAAAAGCTATTTCGGTGAGTTTGGTGAGTTCGGTGGCAATATAACTATCGCTCAATCCCAATTTAGGAGAAGCGGAGTTGAAAAACTGCTGGTCGTCAATTTCCACGAAACTTTCATCAAAATCAATATCGGTGACGATTATCCCCGATTCATTATGCTCGGTCTTATCCTCCGGCAAATTCATATGGCCATAGTCAATCCCGACCATTTCCGCCAAACGCTTGGTGTAAATAATCCCCAATTCATCGGCAGTGGCCGGCAATTGAGAAATACCCAAGAAAGCGAAAATCCGCGCCACTTCCTTGTCATCGTCTTTAGCCATCAGCTCCTTGATAGCCTTAAAAGCTATCGCCGCTGCTCCACAGCCTTCATGGCTAGCGATGAGCTGGGGGGCTTCAGAATTGTTTTTCAGCTTAGCGATAAAGTCATTCAATTCAGTTTCGCTAAATAGAAGCAAAACGCCTTGACCGGCCATTCCCTCTTTGTCTAAAGTTTGGCTCTCCGGAGAAAAACGTCCGTCAGAGCAACAAAGACAGCCGGGACGATGAATAAAAGCCGCGGCCGGTACTTCCGCCATAGCTTCAGCGAAGGACATTCCTTGCTGGATCTTTTCCAAGATGTTTACTACTGGTTGTTTTTTCATTTCAAAATTATTTTCAGTCATACAAAAGAACGATATATTAATTATTTTTTAAACTTTTTATATTCCGCCATCTCTTCACCGCTTTGGAGCGAGCCAACTGCTTTTCAATTAAAGCGTTGATCTCAGCGAATTGAACGGCATCAATATCCTTCCATTTCTTCATCTCTTCCGCTTTCTGTCGAGCTTCTTCAATTCTGGTCTCATCTAATTCCACCGCGATCTCAGCAGTATCGGCCAAAATCACTATCTTGTTTTTTAAAACTTCCACAAAGCCGCCGGAAACCGACATCACTTCCTGCTCGCCATTTTCTTTCTTCACTTCAATTACCCCCGGACGCAAAATAGAGACTAAGGGAATATGATCGGGCAAAATAGTCACCTCACCGCTCTGGGTTGGGACTGAAACCTGCAAGATGTCCTCCTTCAAAACCACTCTTTCCGGAGTGACTATTTCAAATCTAATTGTTTTTTTGTCGATTGACATAATGGTTTACTAGACTATATTAGCATCTTTTTAGCAAAATTTCACTCCCGACTGCCTATTCCTTCCCCACTTCCTCAATACCGCCGCGCATATAAAAGTCGCCTTCATTCTTGTCATCATGCAAGCCATCTAAAATTTCCTTGAAACCTTTGATGGTATCAGCTAATTTGACATACTTGCCCGGACGACCGGTGAAAGTTTCGGCCACGAAACAAGGTTGAGACAAGAAGCGTTGAATTTTTCTGGCACGAGAAACGGTGAGCTTGTCTTCAATGGACAATTCTTCCATACCTAAAATGGCGATAATATCCTGCAAGTCTTTGTAGCGCTGCAAAACTTTTTGAACACGGCGAGCCACATCATAGTGTTCGGCGCCCACCACTTTCGGATCAAGAATGATAGAAGAAGAATCTAGCGGATCCACAGCCGGATAAAGACCTAATTCGGATAATGAGCGGGATAATACCACAGTAGAATCTAAGTGAGCAAAAGTAGTAGCCGGAGCTGGATCGGTCAAATCGTCAGCCGGCACATAAACCGCCTGAATAGAGGTAATAGAACCGTTCTTGGTGGAAGTGATACGTTCTTGCAGTTCTCCCATTTCGCTGGCTAAAGTCGGTTGATAACCCACAGCGCTCGGCATGCGGCCTAACAAAGCGGACACTTCGGAACCAGCTTGAGTAAAACGAAAAATATTATCAACAAAGAATAATACATCTTGATTCTTTTCATCCCGGAAATATTCCGCGATAGCCAAACCAGACAGAGCGACGCGAGCGCGGCTTCCCGGCGGTTCATTCATCTGGCCGAAAACCATGGACACTTTGCTCAACACGCCGCTATCTTTAAATTCATGATATAAGTCATTACCTTCGCGAGTTCTTTCTCCCACCCCGGCAAAAACGGAATAGCCGCCATGTTCGGAAGCGATATTGTGAATTAACTCCTGAATAACTACAGTTTTTCCAACACCAGCACCGCCGAACATACCCACTTTGCCGCCTTTAACAATCGGGCAGATAAGGTCAATAACCTTAATACCGGTCTCCAAGATTTCAGTCTTGATTGATTGTTCGGTAAAGGAAGGAGCGCTGCGATGAATAGGGTATCTTTTTTCTGATTTGACCTCTTCGCCGCCATCTACCGTTTCGCCCAAAACATTAAAAATTCTTCCCAAAGTTCCATCTCCCACCGGAACGCTAATCGGGGCTCCGGTATCGGAAACTTCATCGCCGCGTTTCAATCCGTCAGTGGAGCTCATAGCGATAGTTCGAACCAAGTTAGAGCCGATATGCTGCTCAACTTCCAAAACTAATTTCTTGCCGCCTAAATTAACTTCCAAGGCATGGAAGATTTCCGGCAAATTATCAGCGAAATAGACATCCACTACCACGCCGATGATCTGCTTCACAATTCCTTTATTGTTTTTAGCTTGACTCATATAATTTTCTAAAATATTTATATAAATAATTAATTATTCATTTAAAGCATTGGCCCCGGCACTGATTTCAGCAATTTCAGCGGTGATGCTGGCCTGGCGGGCTTTGTTATAAAACAGGGTTAACTCACTAACCATATCCGAAGCGGCTTCGGTAGCTTGGTGCATAGCCGCCATACTGGCACTATGCTCAGAAGCGCTGGATTCTAATAAGGCTTGATACAATTGCACTTCAATTAAGCGCGGCACAATTCTATCCAAAACTTCATTCGGGCCCGGTTCAAAGGTGTAGTCATAAGTAAACTCACCAGCGCTCAAATGTTTTTTGCTCTTCTCTTCTAAATAATCTTTTTTGGTTCCCACGGTCTCGCTTTTGCCGACTACTCCTAAATATTCATCTTCGGCATTAACATCTACCGGCAAAAGCTGTTTAACCCGAGGCACTTGTTTCACGGCACTGACAAAATCGGTATAAGCCAACATGACCTTATCATATTTTCCGGTCAGATAATCAGCCACTGCCATTCGGGCAATCGGATTAGTTTCCGCGGCCGACAAAATCAAATCGGATTTAGAAAACTCAGCGGCAATATTATACCCGGCCTGAGCCAAGGGTAATCCCTTTTTGCCGACTAAAATAATATCTGTTTCCACATCGTGTTTTTTGATAGACTCCTTGGCTTTAGCGATAATGGCCGAATTAAAGCCGCCGCATAAACCACGATTAGAGGTTACCACGATAACCGCCACTCGTTTGACGCTAGAGCGGGCGCTCAATAAAGGATGTAAAACTTCATTCTTGGCCTGAGAAAGATTAGCCAAATGCAAAACCGTCTCCCAGCTTAAGTTAGCATAGGTACGAGTTTTGATTACAGCTTCCACGGCCTTGCGCATTTTAGCGGCCGACACCATTTCCATAGCTTTAGTAATCTTTTTGGTGCTGGAAACTGATTTTATTCGACGTGATATCTCCTTAGTATTGGCCATAATTACTTAATCAAATAATCTAAAGTGGCTTTGTAGCCATCGACTAATTTCTTAATTTCATTTTCAATCTCTTCATCTAAGTCCTTGCGGTCATCAATCATCTTGATTACTCCGTCATTTAAGTCAGTATACTTCATTAATCCGGCTTCAAACTCACGCATTTTCTCTACCGGCACATTATCAGTCAATCCGTTAATTAAGGAGTAGTAGACAATAACCTGCTTAGCCACGGCTAACGGAGTATATTGATCCTGTTTGAAGATTTCATATAGACGCTTGCCTCTTTCCAACTTGTTTTTGGTATCTTCATCTAAATCAGAACCGAATTGAGCAAAGGCTGCCAATTCCCGATATTGCGCGGCTTCTAAACGCATCTTGCCGGCCACCTTTTTCATCGCTTTGATCTGAGCGGTGGAACCGACGCGGGACACGGACAAACCGGCGTTCACGGCCGGACGGTTGCCTTGATAGAAAAGATCCGGTTCCAAGAAAATCTGACCATCGGTAATGGAAATAACATTGGTCGGAATATAAGCGGATAAATCTCCGGCTTGAGTTTCAATAATCGGCAAAGCGGTAATTGATCCGCCACCGAAATCAGGATTAAGCTTACAAGCTCTTTCCAACAAACGGGAATGAAGATAAAAAACATCGCCCGGATAAGCTTCGCGTCCCGGAGGGCGACGAAGCAATAGAGATATTTCGCGATAAGAAACAGCGTGTTTGGACAAATCATCGTAAATAATCAAAACATCTTCCCCTTTATCCAAAAAGTATTCGGCCATAGCGCAACCGGCATAAGGAGCGATATATAATAATGAAGCAGACTTAGAGGCGCCAGCCAAAACCACAGTAGTATATTCCATAGCGCCATGCTCTTCTAATTTAGCGACGATGTTGGCAATCTTGGATTCTTTCTGGCCAATAGCCACATAAATACATTTCATGTTCTGCCCTTTCTGGTTGATGATAGCATCAATAGCAATAGCGGTTTTCCCCAACTGGCGATCGCCGATGATTAATTCTCTCTGGCCGCGGCCGATAGGAATCATAGCATCAATAGCTTTGATACCAGTCTGAACCGGTTGTTTGACGGAAGCACGGGTAATAACGCCCGGAGCAATCTTTTCCACCGGATAAAAAGTTTTGGTGTCCACCTTGCCCTTGCCGTCTAAAGGTTCGCCCAAAGGATCCACTACACGGCCGACTAAGGCTTCGCCAACCGGCACTTCCAAAATTCTCTTGGTACAGACCACTTCGTCGCCCTCTTTGATATCCATGTAATCGCCGAAGATGATGGCGCCAACCTGGTTTTCTTCCAAGTTCAAAACTACGCCCACCACTTCTTCTTTGGCGGCTTTAAATAAAATAATTTCGCTCATCATCGCTTCCGGCAAACCAGAAACCAAGGCGATGCCGTCAGCCACTTTCAAAACGCGGCCGACTGATTGTTCTTTGACCTCAGCTTCAAAACCGGCAATCTGGTTTTTGATCTGGGAAATGATGTAATCTTTGACGTTATTAGACATATCGATTAATTAAATATTTAAATTATTGATTAATTTTTTCTTTTAAACGGGAAAGCGATTGGCGCAAAGAAGCATCCAATACTCGGCCTTCATAGCGCAACACTAGACCTCCTAAAATATTTTTGTCTTCCTTAAATCTCCAATTAACTTTTTCCACTCCGGTTTTTTTAGAAATATACTCCGCCGCCAGTTTTTTAATCGCTTCAGTGGGCGGGAAAGCAGATACTAAATCAGCGCCGATTTCACCCTGGGATTTGTCATAAGCCTGGCTGAAGAAATCCAAAATTGCCTCCAAACGGTTGAAGTCGCGATTTTTAATCAGCAAAGCTACAAAGCCGGACAAAACCTTATCCAATTCTTTGCCGCTCTGGCCATCAATAGCCTCCATCAGGCCCAAGGCGTATTGTTTAGAGGTAATTTTCATAAAACTATTTAATAATCTTAGCGATCAGCTCTTTATCCTTAGCTCCGTCCATTTTTTCACCAATCACCTTTTCGGTGGCCAAGATGACCAATTCAGCCATTTCCCTCTTCAATTCCTCCCGCAAGCTATCTTTTTCCGCTTGAATCTTAGCTTTTTCCTGGACGATGATCTGAGCCACTTCCTGTTTGGTTTTTTCTACTAATTTCTGTTTGTTCTCTTCGGCTTGAACATTGGCCTTCTCCACGATAGCCAAAGCGTCTTTCTTGGCCTGGTTTAAAACTTCAACCTGTTCGAAATTAGTCTGAGTCAATTTCTTTTCAATATCTTTAGCGTCAGTTAGTCCCTTCTCAATTAATTTAGTCCGGTCATTCATCATCTTGGACAAAGGTTTGAAGGCAAAACGATAGAGGACGAAAAAAATAATGCCAAAATTAATAATCTGGGCGATTAAGATTTTCCAATCAATGTGAAAAATAGAAATTAAAGAATCCATATCTTTTTATAATTCTAAATAATAAGCTCACCCCTCTCCGGGATTTCCCGGAGAATTCGTCAGACTACTATTTAATACTGAAAGCGACGACTAACGCATAAATAGCGATAGCTTCGGCAAAAGCGCAAGCTAACAACATCGGAACCAAGATCTTACCGGAAGCTTCCGGGTTGCGACCAATTGATTCCATAGCTCTAGCACCGATAAAACCGATGCCTAAGCCAGTACCGACAGAACCCAAGCCGATGGCCAAAGCCTTGGCTAACATGACATTTTCCATAGTGGTTTAAATTAATTATTTATATTTAAATTATTAACGTTAAATTAATGCTCCTCGGCGGTAGTGGCAATAGACAAATATATCAAAACTAGGATAGAAAATATTAAAGCCTGAATTAAGCCGACAATCACTTCCAAAAACATGAAAGGCAAAGGCAACCCAAAGGCTAAAATGGCCGACATGGAAGCCAAAAGCACTTCCCCAGCGAAAATATTGCCGAACAAACGAAAGGACAAGCTGGCAATCTTAGCGAACTCGCCGATGATTTCAATCACCCCCACAAAAAACTTAATCGGATTGACCAACAAAATAGTCGGTTCCTTAATAACCTTTTTTGGTATTTCCAATAATACTTTAAAATTCAAAAACTTATTCAAATATTTCCACCAGCCCAAAGCGATGACTCCTAAAATGTGGCTCATCACCACGCCGATAATTGCTAAAGCTAGAGTAGTATTAAGATCAGCGGTGCCGCCTCGGAAATATGGAATAAACACTTTTTCGCCATGTTCTAAGGCCACTTGGCCGATAGAACCCACTCCCGGGAGTAATCCCATCCAGTTGCTGATTAACACGAAGAAAAAGAAGGTCATGACAAAAGGCGCGAATTTCAAAGTCTTGGCGCGGGAGCCGGTCACCATATCAAACAAACCAAAAAATAATTCAAAGACCATTTCCAAAGCGTTTTGCAAGCCGCGCGGGATTAATCTGATTTTTCGCCGCTGCAAAAACAAGGCCAAGATCACCACGATTAAAACCACCAACCAAGAATTAAGCAAGGAATTGGTGATGGGAAAACTACCGACATGGAATATCGGTTCGGCATACAAAGTATTTTCGTGAACTATTTGTTCGGAATTATTACCCTCGGCCATACAAATTATTTCTGTTTATCAATTTTTTTATATTCTTTCATGGTCTCTCTAACCAGCATCACCATGGAAACCACGAATGAGATGCCGACACAGATCAAAAACCATTTCGGTTCGCTGGCGTTCTTTTTATCCAGCCACTTCCCTAAAAACAAACCGATCAATACCGGTACCACTATCCACACTGAGAGACGCGCAAAAATCTTCATCGGCTCAGCCCAGGAATAATCAGTTTTCTGATTTTTAGGTTGTCTATTTGGCATAAAAACAACAAAATGAGGGCCAGGAGCCCTTCTAAGTCTCATAACGTGATTGTCAACTTAGTATTATATTTTATAGCTTATTAAACCCAAAGTCAACAATTTATTGTATAATTGACAAAAATATTATTTTATTACCAAAAAATCAAGCTGTAGCTAGTTTTGGACACACCGAATAGAAAAACCGTTACTTCGAACATCAACGCCTCGATAAATTGATGCGTAACTTGCATTTAAATGCCGTATCCAAGAATTTGATCCATTCATTGATGACGACCAAAAAGAGGCCCAGATACCAGGACCATAGAAGGGCCCGCCCTGATAACAAACTCCGCCCAGAATGGCATCAAATCCAGAGCCACCACTAACCTTTAATTTATTGCCAGCGTTAGCGCAACCAAAATCATTGTAGCGATTGGCATCGCAACTGGTGTCGGTTAAATATTGATCTAAAGTATTTAGTTCGGCGTCAGATGGAACGTGCCAGCCGGAAGGGCAGATACCTTGGGCGCCTTCTGAGGTGGAATATTGCATAGCTTCATCCCACTGGTAAAAACCTCCGGCCGCTTGGCAATTACCACCAATATTGTCAAAACAGTATTTTTCTAAAGTTGGTCCACTGCTTTGGCTGGTACCTCCATTAACAATAGCACCAAGGTTCATATTTTGTTTCATCCAACACTGAGTCCCAATTGTGACAGTGTCATAAGTGCAGGTATCATAATCCGGGGCATCGGCATTACAGGTATGGCCCAAGAGAGAGGTAATAGTAACTTGATCGCCACAAGCGAAAGGAGGAGTAGCACAGGTGCCACTAATACAAACATCGTTACCAGTACAAGTACCACAGCTTCCGCCGCAACCATCATCACCACAATTCTTGCCGGAACAATCAAGAATGCAACCCCCTCCACCACCACAAGCCGCCATCCCACTAGGGGTGGCACAAAGCTCACCGGCAGCAAGAGAACCCACTACTCCACCAGTACAGAAGGTCAGGGTATATGATTCACCACTATTATCCTGGGTATAAGAGAAAGAGTTGGTAGTAGAGTCACAGCTACCATCAGCTGGGGAGGGGGCTGAGGGAATGGTGGTGAGATAGGTCTGACCATTATACTCTAAAGAGCCACTAGCCCATTCTAGATCAGTGGGGTATCTACCAGCATCATTGAAGAATAGCTCTAAAGCCGTACTGATCTGTTTAACATCAGCCACCCTCTTAGCATCTCTAGACTTAGCCCTGGCACTATTTAAAGCAATGACTGACAGAGTAGCCAATAGTCCAATAATGGCTATCACTACCAATAGTTCTACTAGGGTGAAGGCTTTCTTGTTGGAAGCCATAGAATAAAATATTATTAGGGTATTATAGCGCTTATCTCTAATTATATCAAATCAGACAAACAAAAAAAATCCATGGCGGTCCTTAGAGTCTTGCTCCCCACCTCTTCTTGGCTTAATCCCTTCACTTCCCCAATTTTTTTAGCTACGTATTGGACATAGGCTGGCTCATTCCGCTTCCCGCGCAAAGGCACTGGCGTCAAGTAGGGAGAGTCGGTTTCAATCATCATTTTTTCCAAAGGGATTTCTTTAATCACCTCATCCCATTGATGACTGAAAGTAATAATACCGGTGAAAGAAATTAACAACCCGAGATCAATATACTTTCGCGCTAAATTTAAATCGCCCGAAAAACAATGAATGACTCCCCAAGGTTTTTCCCCCAGACCATTCTTTGCTTGATAATCTTGTAATAAAGGATAAAGATCGTCATGAGCTTCACGACAATGAATAATAACTGGTAAATTTAGCTCTTGGGCTAAGTCTAGTTGTCGAATAAAGACTTCTTTCTGTTTTTGTTTCTGTAAATCGGCATCTTTATTCGGATTGAGGTGATAATAATCCAAACCGACCTCACCAATAGCAACCACCTTAGGGCTCTTCCCTAGATCCAGATATTCTTGATAATTAAACTCCTCACCACGAGACTGGAAGGCATAATCGCCTTCTTCGCTGTGATTTTCCACTAACGCTTGCTCTAAATGAATCGGATGCAGACCAATAGTGGCATAAACACCGCTTGGATGTTTTTGCGCGCGATCAATAGCACGTTTTGAAGTTTTAGTTTCCGAACCGACAATAATAACGGCGGTCTTAGCCGCCAAAGATCGGTCCAGTGCTTGATCAGCGTCCTCTTGAAAATCTTTAAAATTCAAATGGCAGTGAGTATCAATATATTGATAATTCATATTAGATGTTTAACCCTTCCAAAACTTTTTCCGCTCCCCGACTGATATTTTTAGGAATAATAATTTTAATATTTACCAAATGATCGCCGCGGCCACGACTATGCAGACGATGCGATCCATGCTCCTTGATCCTGAAAGTAGTATTGGGTTGGGTGCCAGCTGGAATTTTTAAAGTCACCGGTCCATCAACCGTATCGACTTCAATCTTATCTCCTAAAATGGCCTGCTTAACCCCGATTTCTTCTTGGCTTAAAATATTATCATTATCCCGAACAAATTTCTTGTGCTCTTTGACCCTGATATGCAAGAATAGATCACCAAAGTTTCCACCCTTTACCCCGGCCTCACCTTGATCCTTCAATCTGATAGTCTCCCCATTGTTAATCCCGGCTGGAATTTTTACCTTTATCTTGGCCTGCTCGCGAACTATACCGCGGCCAGAGCATTGGTCGCAGAGACGTGAATATTTTTTCCCCTCTCCCTGACAATCAGGACAAATGGTTTCTACTTGGACACTGCCTAAAATAGTCCGTTGCAAACGCACCACGCGACCACGACCGCCGCAACTGCGACAATCCTCCACTTTAGCCTTGGGGTCGCCACCGGTCCCTCGACAATCAGGACAAACGGTATGGCGCTGATAGCTAATCTCTTTTTGGGTACCAAAAACCGCTTCGGCGAAATCAATGGTTAAAGCCATTTCCAGACTACGGCCATCGTGATTAGGCGTAGCACTACGACGACCTTGGCCGAAGCCAAACATATCAGAAAAACCACCAAACATATCACCGATATCACCAAAATCGAAATTAGCGTTTCCCTGATTGAAGTTCTGCCAATTAAACCCATTGCCGCCGGAGAAAGACTCCGAACCGAAGCGGTCATACTGCTGGCGCTTCTCGGGATTGTTGAGGACTTGATAGGCTTCATTAATTTCCTTAAATTTTTCTTGATCACCGCCTTTGTCCGGATGATGCTCATGAGCCAACTTACGGAAAGCAACCTTAATCTGATCAGCATTGGCTGATTTATCAACTCCTAAAATTTTATAATAATCCTTGGACATAAATAAAAGGTGGATTTAATAAGTCTTAAATTATTCTTTAGCGTTTCTTCATGACCTATTTGTAATAATAATTCTGTGGGGGCGGCAGGCGCAAGACTGGACTCGTCACTCTAAGCCTTCCGGGTTCAACTCCCGGCGCCTCCACAGGGAGAAAATTGACTTTCTCTCTAAAAAGACTATACTAATATCAAGTGACGAGTCTATACTTCGCCTGTAAGGCAATAAAAACTACCCCGTCAGGGGTGGTTTTTATATTAGCCTAATTATTTCTTATCTTCCACTTCGCCCTCCACTACATTTTCTTCATTTTTAGGAGTCTCACCGGCAGCCGGCTGTTCATTATTCGGTTGCGCATTATTCTGATACATAGCAGTACCAATTCTTTGCGCCACAACAGTCAGTTCTTCCAATTTCTTTTTCATCTCTTCATACTGCTCGCCGTCTTTAACCGCTTTTAGGGCCGCTAATTTTTCTTCCAATTCAGTCTTGTCTTCCGGCTTCATTTTATCGCCGCTTTCCTTGATTAGTTTATCAGTGGAAAAGCAAACCGCATCAGCCTGATTCTTGATATCAATATTTTCTCGTTTTTTCTTATCTTCTTCAGCATGTAGTTCGGCTTCCTTCTTCATCTTCTCCACTTCTTCTTTAGACAATCCGGAAGAAGCGGTAATGGTGATCTGCTGTTTTTTGCCGGTCGCCTTGTCAGTGGCAGAAACATTCAAGATGCCGTTGGCATCAATATCAAATTTCACTTCCACTTGCGGCACGCCGCGCGGAGCAGACGGAATACCGTCTAAGATGAAACGACCCAAAGTCTTGTTATCTGCGGCCATCGGTCTTTCGCCTTGCAAAATATGAATTTCCACGCTCGGCTGATTATCAGCGGCCGTGGAGAAAATCTGCGACTTAGAAGTTGGGATAGTAGTATTTCTTTCAATTAAAGGAGTGGAGACGGAGCCCAAAGTTTCAATGCCTAGAGTCAAAGGGGTGACATCTAAAAGCAAAATGTCTTTGACATCGCCTTGCAAGACACCGGCTTGAACAGCGGCGCCTAAGGCCACCACTTCATCCGGGTTAACAGTCAAGTTCGGTTCTTTGCCGAAAAACTCTTTGACTTTCTGTTGAACCAAAGGCATGCGAGTCATGCCGCCCACCATTAATACTTCATTAATATCATTGAGAGAAAAGCCCGAATCGGTTAAAGCCTTTTTGCAGGGCTCAATAGTCTTTTCCACTAAATCCATCACTAAAGATTCCATCTTGGCCCGAGTTAATTTTATCACCAAATGCTTGGGGCCATTCTGGTCGGTAGTGATAAAAGGTTGATTGATTTCAGTTTCGTTAGTAGTGGATAATTCAATCTTGGCTTTCTCGGCTGATTCCTTGATTCTTTGCAAAGCTAAAGTATCCTTAGACAAATCAATGCCTTGATCTTTTTTAAACTCTTCAATAATCCAATCAATCAAGCGCTTGTCAAAATCTTCACCGCCTAAATGAGTGTCGCCGTTGGTGGCGCGCACTTCAACAGTATCCGCAGAGATGTCCAAAACTGAAACATCAAAAGTACCGCCGCCTAAATCATAGACCACTATTTTCTGACCTTGCTTCTTGTCAAAGCCATAGGCTAAAGCAGCCGCGGTCGGTTCGTTAATAATTCTTTTGACATCCAAACCGGCAATTTGGCCGGCGTCCTTAGTAGCCTGACGCTGAGAGTCATCGAAATAAGCCGGGACGGTAATAATCGCTTCGGTAATCGGTTCACCCAGTTTAGCTTCGGCATCGGCTTTCAATTTAGATAGAATCATGGCCGAAACTTCTTGCGGCGTATGCTCCTGGCCGTTCATTAAGACCTTAATACCAGAACCTGAAGCCACAATCTTATAAGGCATAGTTTCCTCATCGCGTTTTACCTCCGGATCGTCACTGCGGCGACCGATTAAGCGCTTAACGGCATAAACGGTATTTTCCGGATTAATCACAGCTTGGCGTTTGGCGGTCTGGCCGACTAAACGTTCACCGTTCTTAGCTACCGCCACGATAGACGGAGTAGTTCGATTGCCTTCAATGTTTTCAATAATTTTGGGAGCGCCGCCCTCCATGATAGCCATGGCGCAATTGGTGGTGCCCAAATCGATACCTAGAATTTTTCCCATATCTTTTTTATATTAATTATTTTCTAAACTATTAATTAAAGTTTGATTATGCAGATCATTTTGAATCTCTAAATTATTCAAATCTGCTTTGATTTCCGCTTTCTGTTCTGGACTATTAAACCAGCCGCCTTGAGTAATGCCCCAAGTAAACAGCAGAGCGATAATAGCCACTGCGAGCAGTAAAACGATGAGACTGAAACCTTTTTGACTGTTCATAGTTATTTCTTTTGGGTTTGAATTTTAATGGCTTTCGGCTCGGCGGTCGGGGCTTTAGGGATAGAGACTTTTAAGATACCATTAGCGGTAATGGCACTGGCCTTATCGCCTAAAACTTTGGCCGGCAAAGGAATAGAGCGGAAAAAGGAACCGCGGCGAATTTCTTGGCGGTAATAATTCTTGTCTTCCACCTCGCTCTTCTTTTCACTTTCTCCTTTAATGGTCAAAACGTCATTATCAACCGTCAAATCAACTTTCTCCGGATCAATACCGGCTAATTGGGTTTCCACTATCACTTGGTCTTTATCCTCATACATATCAATAGCCGGGGTAAAGCCCATTTGATTGCCGCGCACGGCGGGCAAATTCTCTGAGAACATTTTTTCCATGTCCTCAAAGGAATTGTCAGCCCAGAATGGAGTCCATTTGATTAAGGACATAAATTAATTTAGGCAGAATTAAAACTTGAATTTCAAGTAGATAATAATGCCGCTCTTTATATATTATTCTTTAACTGTTACTTTAGCGGGAATAATCACTTTGCCTCTGAGGCGATAACCGGCTTTCACTTCTTTCTCCACTGTTTCGCCTTGGCCGGAAATAGCTTCCATGCATTCGGGATCAAACTTCTCTCCCAAAACCGCTATCTCGGTGACGCCCTTCTGTTCTAATAAATCCTTGAACTGTTTTAAAACATGCTGCACGCCGACTACCCAGGGGCTCTGTGCTTCGGTCTCACTTAATCCAGTCACCGCTAATTTCAAATGATCATAGACCGGCAGCAGGTCGTGGAGAAAATCGGTCAAGGCGAATTGATAGAATTCGCTCTTGTCTTTATCTACTTGCCGCAACAGATTTTGATAATCAGCTAAAGCGCGGAGATATTTCTCATTCAACTCTTTGTCGCCTTCCGGCTCCGGAGTTACTTCAGTTTCTTTTTTTTCCTCGGACATATTACTCATATTTAAATCTTTATTTTAATTTCTCGGCCAAATAATCCATGGCCGCTAAATGGCTTTCATAGTCAGTGCGCAAAGGGCTCAGTATGCCCACTAATCCGGTTTGATTATTCTTCTTGTATTTTAATAGGATGGCGCTTAAAAAATGACCAAAAGGATTTTCCGCACCAATCAATACCTGTCGTCCTAAAGGCAAGCTTTCAAATAGACCGTCAATAATTTCCTCCATCCGGTCAATGACTACCGAAACATCACAGACTAAATCCAATTGCTTAAACTCGGCCTGGGAAAATAAATTGGAAAGTCCGGTGTAATATAAATCGTTTTTGTGAAACGCCCAAAAAACTGCATTGGCCGAAATCTCCGCCAAAGCCTTGGCTGTCGGCCGCAAGCCGCGATCGGTTTCTTCTAGTGAAGCAACGATCATCTGTTCATGCTTGCTATTTATCTTCTTCGGTTTTTTTTCAGCTAAGCCCTCCAGATAAAGACGAAAAGCCTTTTCGGTCGGTACTCGGCCGGCGGAAGTATGAGGCTGATGGATATAGCCTTCCTCTTCCAAAGCCATCATTTCATTTCTCACTGTCGCCGGTGAAGCGGACAATTTATATTTATCCACCAAAATACCGGAGCTAACCGGCTGAGCGGTTTGAATATGCTCCTTGATAATGGCTTCTAAAATTATTTGGCGGCGAGCAGAAATCATAGTCTTTTTCTAACATTGCTTATTATAATCCCCATTAGCACTCCTGTCAAGAGAGTGCTAAAAAGCCCTGGCCGTTTCTAGCCAGGGCTTTAAATCCAGGGATAAATCAGCTATTTCCTATCGCCAAAATACCAAGTCAAAACCTGGTTGACTATCGGCACGGCAATAGTACTTCCCTCGCCGCCTTCTTCCACTAAAACGGTAATGGCGATAGTGGGCTGGTCATAGGGGGCAAAGCCGGTAAACCAAGCCATATTAGCTTTAGTACTAGACCATTGAGCGGTACCGGTTTTTCCAGCCACCTCCACCGGCACAGATTGCAAACTGCGCGCGCTGCCGGCGACAACCGTTTGCCGCATACCGGCTCGGACGATTTTCAAAATATTATCGTCAATAAAATTATTGCGAATCACTTTGGGTTTAATTTCTTCCAACACTTGTAATTTCTCATTTAAGATATTATTCACTAAACGCGGCTGATATAATGTGCCCCCGTTAGCAATGGCCGCGGTATAATTAGCCACTTGAAGAGGGGTGGTTAATAGATCGCCCTGACCGATAGAAACATGATAGGTGTCGCCGATATACCAAGCTTCATCTTTGACATCTTCCTTCCACTGTTCAGTCGGCAAGAAACCGGCCGATTCTCCCGGCAAATCAATGCCGGTTTTTTCTCCTAAACCGAAGAGGGTAAAATATTTATTTATTTTCTCCATGCCCAATCCCACAAAGTCGTTATAGCCTCCGCCGATATAATAAAAAAAAGTATTGACCGATTCAGCAATGGCTTTTTTGACATCGGTTAATCCGTGCCCGCCGGCTTTCCAGTCCGGGAAAGACCATTGGCCGATATGCAAACCGCCGGTACTTAACACCGTGGTATTTTCAGTGATAATTTTTTCCGCCAAGGCCGCAGCGGCCATAACCGGCTTAATGGTGGAGCCGGAAGGAAACTCTCCGGAGATAGCTCGATTAAATAAAGGATGATCGGGGTCAGCGGTTAACTTTTGATAAGCCTGGGTGCTGATGCCTTTAGCAAAATCATTATTATTATACGGCGGCCAGGAAACTAAAGCTAAAACTTCCCCATTATTAGGATTGATGGCGATCAGACTGCCTCGACTTTTGCCATTGCGAGCCAAAACATCGGCCAAAACCGATTCAGCTTTCTGCTGTAAATCTAAATCTAAGCTCAGCTGCAAATGATGGCCATTCTGCGGTTCAACCTGGCTGACAATTTTCTTTTCTCGGCCCAAGGCATCAACTTCAATATTCTTCTTTCCCTTCTCACCCCGCAGTTCATTTTCATAGCTATATTCCAAACCGGTTTTGCCCAAATAATCAATCGGCGAATAGAGCAAGCGCTGAGCGGCTAATTCTTCGGCATTAATTTTTCCGGTATACCCCAAGATATGCGACAAGCTCGGCACGCTCAAATCGGCTTCAGAGCTGGTATCGCCATGGCCGCTGAAATAATGACGGCGAATTTTAGTGGCGAGATAAACTCCCGGAGTTCTGTCAGCTTCTAAATACAAACGCAGAGCGATATCATAATCCAGGTTATCTCCCAAAAACAAAGGCTGATAAGCGTCCAGAGAATTAATTTTTACCTTATCAATTTGGCTTTTTAAGTCATAAAAAACCGGATCGTCGGCAATCAGCTCTAAATTGCTGGAACTGCTAATAATTTCTCCGGGTTTCCCTCCGGTTAAAATCAAACTGAGCCTTTTAATCACTGCGTCCCGCTCCGCCCCATCGGCCGGCAATTGGTTGGGAATCACATAGAGCAGAAAGTTAGCTTCATTGCGCACTAATGGTTTTAAATTGCGATCATAGATAATGCCGCGCTTAGCTTCAATGTCCACCACCTTCAAGCGGTTGCCCTCGGCTAGAGAATAATAATACTGTCCGCGCACCACTTGCAGCCAAAAGACTCGGGAAACTAATACTACCAAGAACAAAATCAAAAAGCCAACGATATACCGTCTTTTGTCTAAATCAAAAGTCCGCCGCAGCATGTCTTTCTCATGATCTCCGGATAAAAAGCTTTCTTCCGCCCAGTTGCTCTGATGCACCGGATCTTCCAGGTTGGCAAAAGGAATCTTGCCGGAGCGAATTAGGAAAGGATTACTATGACGCTTTTTTTTAATTAAGCTTTCGGGGTTTATCGACATAAGTTGTTTTTAAAATCATAACACAAAAAACTGATATTTTGAAAGCTAGGCTAAAATTCCCTAAAAAATCCCCAAATTGCCTTATTTTTATTTGATTAACCTTTTAGCCTCACTTCAGCCCCAAAATTATATAATCAAAGCAGTTAATTATCAAAGGAGGTCACAATGTCCTTATCAAGAATCTGCCACGAGCACCCTTGCCTCAAGCCCTATGATGAAGGTCCCTGCCACAAGCAACGCCCACTGGGAATAATGGGCAGTGTCAGCTTGTGCGCTGAAAATCAAACCGACTGCCCTTATTACCACGAATTGGAATATGGTTGCTACGATTTTGAAGACACTTTATTCCTGGCTAATTGGGAGGAATGCCTGGCGCTAAAAACTAGTTAATACGGAGCGGTCTGACGGCCGCTCCATTTTCAAAAAATTATGAATATTATCACTGCTTTGGATGAAGTCTTTTCCTTCATTCCCAAAACTGAATTGCGAAAGTTTAAAGATCAGGGATTGTATCAGCCCATCTTGAGGGGCGAGGCTAAAGATGCCAGCCAGCTCTATGAATATCTCAACAATGCCCAATGCTCTTGGCCGCGGTCAGACTATCGATCTTTGGCCCAAGAGTTAAAAAAACAGCTACTCTCCGGACCGACCTTGCAAATCGGCTGTGGCGGCGGCGAGATGCTCTTGCACCTCTATCATTCCGGCCAAAAAATGCTCTATGGATTAGATTGCAGTCCGGCCATGTTACGCTTAGCCCGCCAAAAATTAAAAGGCTTGAATGTAAAATTAATCAAAGAACGGGCGGAGAATATTAAGCAAATTAGTCTCCTGCCTTTAAAAAATATTATCATCCATAATTTCTGGGGGCTACTGCCTAAGGCAGCTTCGATAAAACTGCTCTTAGATTTAAAGCTGAAGCTCTTGCCCGGCGGACAGATAATCATCGGGCCCAATACACCATTAACCCGACCCGGCCGAAAACAACAAGCAGAAAAAATCCTGAGCCAAGAACTAGATTTCCATTTTAACTATCCTCAATTTAAGAACTTCTCCCAATTAGGTTACCGAGTCAAAATGATTAATGCCGCCGGTTACGAATATTATTTTCTCATCAGGCCCTGAAACTATTCGGACCAAGGTCGAACTGAATAGAGGCGGGGTAATTTGACATACTAAGCCAAGTAATTCTAAAATTATGGCAGAATTAATAACTCAATTATTATCTTGTCCAGAAACACGTTCCGTTTTAGCCCGCGGACTTCTGCCCCCGGCTGGACCCTACATCCCCTGGCATGAATAAAAACTATGTTTAGCTTCCCAGAGCGCCTCCGTCAAGAATCCACCATAACTGTTTGGCAAATATTAAAAATCTTAAGCTGGCTGTCAATAATTTTATCCGTTAGCGCCACTCTAATCTTACTAGCCGATCAAATCAGCTACGGCGCCGGCTACCATGGTTTATCCCCTCTCTGGGGATTAGCCATCAGCTTGCTTTTTATTTTTATTTATTACTTAGGAAAAAGACGACCGGCTCTGGGAAGCAGCTTATTCATTGCTGTTTATTTTATCTTCAACACCTATTTTGCCTATCGCTGGGGCGTGGAACTGCCGGCGGTGATAATCTTCTATATTCTTTTAGTAGTCATGACTATGATTCTGCGGGGACCGAAAGGCGGCTGGATAATGGCCGGCGCCGCCAGCTTGTTTCTGCTTGGCGGAGCAATATTGGAAGACCGGCACTTATTAAATCCGAATCTTTATTGGCGGGCTAACCACGCCAATGCCGCGGATAAAGTTCCGGAAATTATCGCTATTATAATCGTAGCCGTTATTTGCGCTCTCTATACTCGACAAATCAAACTATCGCTCAAAAGAGTCTGGACTTCCGAGGACCTATTGCGCCAAGAACGAGATAATCTGGAAACGACTGTAGCGCAAAGAACCAGAGAATTGAAACAAGCTCAATTGGAAAAGATGACTCAGCTTTATCGTTTCGCCGAATTTGGCCGCTTATCAGCTGGCATCTTCCATGACCTGGTTAATCCGCTAACCGCCGTCAACTTAAACTTGCATCAAATTGAAAAAACCAAAAACCCTGATTTTAAATCCAGCCAAGACAACCTGCACCGCGCCCTAAAAGCTACGGAGAAAATGAATGATTTTGTAATTACCTTAAAAAGACAATTAAAGAAAGAAAGCCAATCCATCTTATTCTCCGTCAATGAAGAAATTAGACAAACTATTTTGCTTTTAAATTATCCTTTAACTAAAGCCGGACTGAATTGTGATTTTCGAAGCAATGGTGAATTCCATTTGCAAGGCGATCCCATTAAATTCAATCAAATAATTCTCAATTTGGTGGCCAATGCCATTGATGCTTCCAACCGAAAAGAAACCAAGAATTCGGAAATTAAAATTCGCCTCAAAAAACATAACGCCAAAATATTAATTACCATCATCGACTACGGCACCGGTATCAGTCCGGAAAACCAAACCAAAATCTTTGAGCCCTTTTTTAGCACCAAGCCCGGCAAGGGATTGGGCATTGGATTGTCAGCCACCAAAAATATTATTGAAAAAGACTATCGGGGCACTATCAGCTGCCAAAGCCAAATAGGAACCGGCACCAAATTCACAATCAGCCTGCCTCTCAAAAATGAACTCTCTAAAAATTCTGCCGACACTATTTAAAGTTAGCCCGGAACTAGAGAAATACTTTTTCCCTTCCCTGACTCACGGATTTGAGATGTTAAACCAGCGATCGGAAAAGTTAGGAGCCAAACAATTGGCTGGCCTAACCTGTCTCTTGGAAATTATTGAAACCGCTCCCGGCGGACCATACCAAGATGAAAATGGCGACATTAACCCCGATCTAAATCAATTAATTACCTCCCTGCTCCAAAAACACCAAATCTATATCAACACCGAAACCATCGGGCACCAGCTCTCGGAAGAAATAATTAACAGAGCCGAAAAACAGCTAGCCGCCTGGCCGGAAAAAATAAAAGCTGAGGCCAGGAAAAAATTGGCCAGAACCATTGCCCTCAACCATCATCAAGAAATTACTATTTTTGCTCATCATTTTCACCAAGGCTTGAGAGCTGTCTATCAAGAAAAAATTGATAAGGAGCTAATAATCAACCTGGGGCTGATCAATCTATACTATTGGACCGGATATACTATTCTAGATAACATCTTTGACCAAGAAGAAGATGTTAATCAATTATTCTTAGCCCTGGAGTTTAAGCGCCTGAGCGATAATCTTCTAAATTGTTTGTCTTTGGACGCTGATACTAAAAAAATAATAACGGAGATCTTTAGCCAAATGCACCAAGGGCAAATGACAGCGCCGACGCAAGTCCTAGATCTCTCTCAGAAATCGCTGGCCCAAGCTATCGGCCCTTTAGTAATCCTAGCCCAATTAACCGACGAACCGAGAGAAAACGATTTAGCTAATTGGCTGGAATATGCCCGCTGTTATTTAAGCATCCGCCAACTACATGATGATTTGAGTGACCAAGAAACCGACCGAGAAAACAATCGAAGTAATTATGTAAATGACCATCTCGGCGGCAATAATGAATTAGCAAAGAAAGAAATAACCCGGCTCCTAGCTGCCGGAAAAAAATCCTTGCGCAATATCTCTGCCCTGGAAAATCCTAGCTATTTCCTAATGCTCCTCGGAAGGTATGAACTTAGCGAACAAAAAGCTAGTGCAATTTTTCAAGCCGAATACCGCCGGCTGAAAGCGGCGCTGAAAATAAAAAAGCCGTGCTGATCAGGCGCGGCTTTTTGGTCCATAAATGAATTTAAGGACCTCTCTGGTTAACAGAGAAAATTTGGAAAATTCGGCTAAAAGAACGAGGCACTCTGAAGGGATTTCTCCCGGAGGATTGTCTAAGACAACGCACTGCCTGATTAAATCTTCCGGTGCGGAAAAAAGTCTCCCCTCCTTTAAAGTTAGTTGAGTGCTGATAATACGAATTGAGAAAACGAAAATTTTACCATCGACTCCATGATACTTCTTTAGTTTCTGAAACGGCCCGATGGTTTGCAAATGCTGACGGTTAATTTCAACCCCCAACTTATTTTTTATTTTTCCCAGAATGGTATCTTCCGGGGAGTGAATAAACTTATCCGGGGACCCTCCCCAGAAAATAATTTGGTTGGGTGTGATCTTGGCTTCGGCTGAACGGTGATGAAAAAGCAAATTGCCGTTTTCATCTTTTACTATCGCCACTGCCGCCCGGTCATATCCGTCTAAGCCCTTTTCGGGCTTCCAAGCTGCTATTCCGTTCATCTTCTTAATTTTAATGAAACAATTTTTTTATTATATTTCCATATCTCATTTTTGTCAATAAAAAACCTGCGGGGTAAGCGCAGGCTATGTAGTCTCATGTTTTGTTCGATGGGGCCTAGGCCTAGGCTTTGGCTTTAATTTTCATGAGTCGGAACTCGTCGGCCAAAATAGCGGCGGCCGAAAAAGAAACACTAGCCAATATTCTGAACACCAAGAAAACGAGGGGCGATGTGAACCAGCGGCTGCGAATAAAAATAATTGCGGCTCTGGGATCTTGGCTTATCAAGTTTTTGGCTATGGTGTCCAGGCGTTCAATGTCAAAGAAATTGGTAGCATACTGTCTGGCATACCGCCATTTTTCCAAGGTATCCACCTCATTTAAAGGCAGAATCCTGGGTTCCGTGGTTATTACTATCGGATTTTTCATACTGATTGGTTTTTAAAGGATTTTTAACATTACCATATTAAATAACTACTGTCAAGGACATAAAAACCAAAAAGACCCCTAATGGGCCTTTGATTTTATATTGCAATAACTAACGCTAGAAACCTAAATTCTTTAATACCTCCCTGAAAATTACCTCATGACCGGAATCATTGGGGTGTAATCCGTCTTCACAAAGTAATGATAAATAATCATGACCACGAAAAGCCGCATTAATATCAATAAACTGGATATCTTCCCTAGCCGCTAAAGCCTTGATCCGATCGTTATAGGAATCAACATATTTATTAAACCGAGAATTATCTTTGTTCTCCGGGTGAGAAGCCTGGCTTTCATCAACCGGGCTGATATTCAAAATGAATATTTTCCCGCCGAATTTTTTAGCTTGACCGATAACGCTTTCTAGATTTTTCTCAAAATCATCTATTTCCACCCTAAACCTATTCTGACTGGGAGTGAAACAAGCGTCGTTAGTTCCATAGGCAAAAATGAAAATTAATTCTTCCTGCTTAGCGCTATTGAGCCGAGCTTGGACATCCGGCAAAAAGCGACTGACTAAACCGGCAGTGGTTTCGCCGCAGACGCCGATATTGTATGTCAGAAAATAAAGATTGGGGTCGGCAGCTTGTTGGGCATCCAAAAGCACCCTGAGTCGAGTGGCCCAACCACCCCCGGTCATATCCCAGGCTCCGTAAGTAATACTATCGCCAAAACAAAATATTTTTGCCATATCGCCAAACCTTATTCCAATTTTATCCGACTATTTTTTCTTAGCCTTCTTCGCCTTAGCTGGCTTGGCTTTAACAACCGGGGCCTTTTTGGCAGCTTTCTTCGGAGCAGCTTTTTTCACTTCCCGCACCTCTTCTTTTTTGACAATCGGTTGAGAAGCGGTAGCTGGAGTTAACAGGCGCAAGATCTTATCTAATTTGTCATTTAAAGATTTAATTTGTTCGCTAACGGCGTTATTACCACCGGCATTATCGCCCTTACTGAAACAATTGCTGCAATAGACCGGCTTGCCGGCGGAAGGCTGGAAAGGCACTTCGCAAGACTGGCCGCATTTATCACAAGTGGCTCGAAACATCTTTTTTTTGCCGAAACTAGGCCGACCGGAATCACGGCGTTCAAAGCGATTAGAGTCACGACCGGTATCTTTGCCTTTAAAACAATTACTGCAATAGACCGGCTTATCACCGGTAGGTTTAAACGGAACCTCACAGCTTTGGCCGCAATCGGCGCAGATAGCCTTATGCATGCTGCCGCGGTTGGAATCGCGATGGCCGAAATTGCCGCCGCCTCTATTAAAATTTTTCATAGTTCTTGGGGTTAGTTATTATAATTAAAGTCTAGCTACTTGGGGGCAAAAAAGCAATAGTCCCCCAAAAACAAAGTCCCGCCACAACAGAATTGGGCGGGACTTTGATCTTATATAAAGATTTTATGCGCGTTGGACGTTAACCGCGTTCAAACCCTTCGGGGACATTTCAGTTTCGAAAGAAACTGCATCGCCCTGGTGAAGTTCGTTGAATTGGACACCAACCAAAGAATTGCTGTGGAAGAATAAATCCTTCTCCTGCCCTTCAGCGGTGATGAAACCAAAACCTTTGTCGGTTAAAGTTTTAATAATACCAGTCATGATTTTAAGACTTAGTTTATAAGTTTGCAATTTAATAAAGAGTTTAAAAATCGACCACTTTTTTGACACGCGATATTTTTTTGCCTAATTACTATACCATATAAAAATAGATAAGTCAAATTGGGGCCTTTTATTGATAATATCCGATTATTTATCTAATCTCAAAAGCTAACTCAACTAAGGTCCTAAATCAATAAAATAGCATTGGGGATGCTATTTTATCATTGGTTCTTATCTCTTCTTTTTCTTAGCGGCGCGCTCTTCCAGCATCACCCGCTTAACCTCTAAACGTTTCTTGGTCTTATGGGAGTGCGACTTCTTGTGTACGCCGACCCCGGTAGTTCTTTTAGCCATATAGATATTTAATGAATAATAGCTATCTTAACCCATAAAGGAAATAAAATCAATATTTAAAAGCCGCCCTGGAAATTGGGCGGCTGCAATATCTTAAACCTGACGGTTCTTGTCGGCTTCCAAAAATAACTCTGCATTGGAGTATTTTTTCCTTTCAATTAAGGAAAAATCATCCACCGGCTCTCCTCCTCCGGCCGGACGAATCATTCTCACCCAGTTGAAATAATCGGACAAGCCTTGCTGAGTATTGGGATTTTCCCGAGTGTAATGAATAATGGAACAATTAGGCACACGCGCCCAATTTTCTCCAGTCGTCAGAAATTCATTGGCTTTCTGAAGCGGCATCCTTTCCAAGATTATCCGGAACACTCGCATCACATGGCCATGACAGACGATAATCACATTCTTGCCATCGCACTCTCTGGCCAAAGTGACTAAAACCACTTTAATTCTCTGGCAGACATCAGCCAGACTTTCACCCTGAGGCGGACGGAACAAAAATGGCTGGGTGTTGTAAAATTTCTGCTGGTCCGCATACTTAGAATCCCTTTTGCTGGGCTTAATAACATTAAATAATCCCCCATCTCTTTCCCGGAGATTATAATCAATCATCCACTTAGAGTCGGGCAAATTAAGATAAGCCGCGGTCTGCATAGCTCGCACATTATTAGACACCAGCATCCGGTCAAAGTTAAGGAAATTTTCCTGCGAAAACCAGTTACCGGCTTTTCGAGCTTGCTCAACCCCTAAGAGAGTCAGAGCGTATTGGGATTCATGCAGTCCCAAAAATTCATCCGAGAAAAAAGATTCATCGTTATCCTTCTCGTATTTTTTCCTCACCAGATTTCCCTCAGACTGTCCGTGTCTGACCAGAAACAAATTTTTTGGCATTCTCATTTTTTCTACTTTTTTGGTTTAGCAACTAACCTCTTTCATAGGTACCGTGATCGTAATACAAAGGATCAAAACGATAGAAGCGACCTCCTTGAAGCTTTTTCAAAGCTTTTTCTTTTTCCTGAATAGTCGGCATTAGCGGCAGCTGATCCTCGGAAGCATGGCCGGCCAATCTATTCTTTATAATCTTGATAAACCCGCTACGCTCGTTCCTGTCCATTTCCCTAATTTTTCCGAAAACTCGCAATTGATGAACCGTTATTTCATTAAAAGCGCCGTAGAGGAAAACTTCCGACAGTCGGAATAAACCGCTATCCTCCTCTTCGTTCAAGTGGAAAAAAACAGTCAGCTGTTTTGTCAGCCCCTTAGACTTCTCAAAGAAACAGCGATGGCGTAACGGTCGATCGAAAAAAGGATTCACGAAGACTCCAGTGTCAGTAGACGGGAAAACCGTCCAAACCAAGGGAAACATTTCCATTCCCTTTTTTTCAGTTATTCTTTCCATATAGACTCCTATATTTGGTTTAATTAAAATTGTTAAGGTAATAAAATAAAATAGCACCTGAGGCGCTATTCTGTCAATTGATATATTTTGTTCTTATTTCTTAAATTTCTTCTTGAACTTAATCGATGCTAAGAAGGTCGCAATGGGCATAGATAATATTACCCCAATGCTGCCGACAAAAGTCCGGACTATTTCTGTACTCACCACTTCGGTATTAATTAATCTATTGAAAGTTAACCCCGACTCTTGATTAATGATGAACAAAAGAAGCAAGGGCAAGGCCGCACCGGCATAAGTCAAAAACAAGGTGTTGATTATCGCTCCTAAATGAGTATTGCCCACTTTGTAAGCTAAAACAAAAACTCGCTTCGGCGGCAAGGCCGGATTAGCTTCTCTAATTTGTTCCACCGCCTCTATTTGTCCGATGATAATATCATCTAAAACTCCGATAGCGCCGATAATGAAACCGGCCAGCAACAATCCCTGAAAATTGATTTCCACTCCGCCCATGCCGATTAAGAAGGTCGCTTCTTCTTGAGACAATCCAGAGAGCTTGGTTAATTTAGTAAAAACAACTGATAGGACTAGAGTAACAAACAAAGACAGCAAGACCGAGACGACGGCGATATGGGATTTTCTCTTAAATCCTTCGGTTAAATAAATAATAACCCCCAAAATCACCAAGCCGCCGAGCAAGCTAACCAAGAAAGGATCTCTCCCATTTAAAATTTGAGGCAGAATAAATTTAATAATGACAATAAAACTAATGACTAGACTGAGGAGAGCTTTAAACCCTTTAAATCTGCCGATTGCCAAAACTGCCAAGACAAAAATTATAAATAAAATATAGATGTACTCGCTCCTCACAAAATCTACGACATAAAAAGTGACTTGGCCGGACTCGTCAGCATAACTATCCACAAAAACTTTATCCC
This sequence comes from bacterium, assembly GCA_035402825.1. GTDB lineage: Bacteria > Patescibacteriota > Patescibacteriia > Patescibacteriales > UBA12465 > DAONDZ01. The sequence continues at coordinate 73,379 of DAONDZ010000004.1, forward strand.
CGATTTTATAAACCAAGGAATTAGCCACCTCAATATCATCTACACCGTGATAAACAATTTCTTTGTCTTTCCAGTCCCCTTCTAACCCCAGCAACTTTAAATCCTGCTGAGTAAACTTAGTTCCATCGTCTCGAGTTTTTTCCACGACCTGCAATACCTCCACCACCCGAGCTTTGAAAGTAGTGGAATCTTTTTTGGCTTCATCGGCCCAAGACAATCCCGGAAACAACAAAACAACCAGAGCGATAATTACTCCGGCCTTTTTAAATCTATTCAGGCCGTGGTTATTTGGTTTGGAAATTTGATTCCGCATAATTTTCTTTAATTCGGCCGACTCGCTGAATTTCTTGCGCCGCTTGATTTCTCCACTCTTGGCGCTCTAGGGTAGCCTCTTTAGCTTTCTCATCTGTCATCTCGGTAAGTTTCTCTTTCAGCCATTCATCCCAATGGGCGCAATATTCCGATAATATGCCCAGCTCCTTAGCTCTTTTCATTTCTTGGTCCAAAGCATAGAGATGCGGCTCAGGGCTAACCGGCCGACCAGCCTTAATATTTTCTAGGGCTTTGTAGAATCGGCTGGGTTCGCTTAAAACAAAATCGGCCTCACTTAATTCATGAGTCCTCAAACATTCTAAATATTTAGCCGCTTCATCCTCATCACCTTGGGGCAAGAAGCTTTCATCAATAGCAATTAACTTAATAACCAGCTGATCATTAACTTTTCCTAAAATAGTTATCGCCGGTGTTGGAGCGTTCTTGAAATCACGGCTATTCTGCTGATGGAAAGTTTTAAAATCAGCGGCGCTGAGAACATGAATTATTTGATCTTTCATATGGTTTGATATTTTATATAATTTTATTGTTTTACTCCGCTTCTCAACATTGATAAAATTTCTTTGATAGTTTTCCCGTCATAATCCCTTCCCTTCTCCACACTCCAACCAGTTTCCATATTTTTCAAAACATACTTTATAAATCTCTCCGGCCCATCCTCTTTGATGCAAATGGCAAAAGCTTTTATCTTAGAAAAATCGCCAGCTGAATATATTCCCTCTGAGCATTCGTAAATATCATCACATTCCCAACAGCCATTAATTTTTTTGTCCGAACAACAATTTTTTTGATAACAACCATCAATTGAACAGTTTCTTTCACAAATATTGTTTATTTGCCGGCAACCGTCACATTCGTTCCTACGGAAGCACAAATCGCAGATTAAGCCACAATAAGCGATACTTTTAAAATAGTTATCTTTTTTTGATTTATCAGTCATAGCCCTATTATAACACATCATTTTAGGGGCACAAATCATCATTAAAAACCCTAATTTAATCCCAAAAACTTAGTCTAATCAAGATAATCAAGATTTCTAGAGGAATAAGAACCATATAAACCTTCAAACTGTATTGAGCCACCCGCTCCGGAAGATAAATATCAAAATTAGCTTTTCTGTTCTGAGTATAGCTCCCCGCAATTTTGGTTATCGGGCATTTCCATTTGTTAAAAATAATAATGAAGATTTCTAAAAAGATTAGGAAGGCCGGAATCCAGAACCAATAATCAAACTTTTTAATCAAAGCAAAATAAAAGGCCATAAAATTGGCCACAGTCATTATTACCCAGATTACGGTATGAATAGTTTTAATAAATCTTAACATAAACCCAAATTAAACAAATCAATTCCTTATACATCGCACCGACAAGCCATACTCATTGCCAAATCTATAACGCCCGGTGCCTTGGCCGGCTAATAATAATATTCGGCCATAGTTGACGCTGCCATAAGGCACAGTCGATGACCAAAAATAACCGCCGCTGCCAAAAGCTATAAATGAGCCGCTAACACTAGCGCCAGCCATTGGGGCATTAAACCCAGACGAACCACCGACTTTCATTTTAGTCCCTGCCCCATTACAACTATAATCATTGATTCTAGAGCCGTCACAGACTTGACCACTATTGGTTAAATATTGATCAAGAGCATCCTGCTCAATATCGGTTGGGATATGCCAACCAGCCGGACAGATACCCTGGCCTCCTGCAACAGGATTATATTGGATAGCTTCTTCCCGCGAATAAATACCGCCGTAGATAGAACAATTACCGGCCGATCCATTCATGCAATATTTTTCAGTAACACTATTATTAGTTTGACTGGCACCGACTGCGATCATCGTCCCCACATTGAGGTTATCTTTGAGCCAGCATTGGTCGCCAATCTTCACGGTGCGATAATAACCGCCGGTGGTGGTAGACATTCCATCAGCGTCATAGGGACCACCTTCATATTGGACTGGAAAGACTTCACAACAGTCTTGGCTAAGTAAGCCCATGGAGGTACCACAAGTGGCTCCAGAGGTAAGACTGGAGACTTGGCCGCCTAAACAGAAGTTGAGAGTATATTTTTCTCCGTTATTAACAGAGGTATAGCTATAGGTATTGCTGCTCGCTGTACAATCACCATCGGGAGTGGCGGGAGCCACCGGGATATTGGCTAAATAGGTAGTGGTGGCGCCGGAAGAGGTGGAATAGATAGAACCAGAAGCAAACTCTAGGGCCGTGGGATAACGGCCCATGTCGTTGAAGAATAGTTCTAGGGCGGTAGAGATCTGCTTGATATCAGCTACTCGCTTGGCATCACGGGATTTAGCCCGGGCCGTATTGAGGGCGATAATAGAGATAGAAGCTAATAGTCCGATGATGGCAATGACTACCAATAGTTCTACTAGGGTGAAGGCTCTTTTTATTTTCATAAAAATCGTAAAAATCTAAAGAATTTTCCAATTACCATCAATACATCTAGCCGCCGATGTTCCGCTGATTGGCCTGCCGCCGTCATAATAAGTTACATGAATTTCAGTTGCCGAGCTCTCGCCTTCTGGGTATTGCCCCTTTCTCATATAGGCATACTCAATTATTTCATCTTCCGAATCTCCAGGAACTGTGATTTCTAATAAGTAAACACCTTTTTCATCTTCACGTTTACGGATCTCTTTATATTCTTTATCGGTTAATTCTTTAAACACCGAATAGACCTCCTCTGGACTGGGAAGATGTTCTTTCTTTATTTCAAAAAAATTAGAATCGTTTGGTTCCATATTTATTTATAGTAGTTGAGCAATTTGCTCGGGGTCGCGGACGATGTTCGAACTAAAATTATTTTAATATTATAAATTTATAGTAAATACACTTTCTCCAGATGGTGCTGACAAAGAATCTTTAAAAAATTTATTTTCATTATAAAATTTACAAAATTCTTCAAATTTACTTTCTAGCTCGGGATACACTAATACATCATAACCATCATCTTTAATTTTTTTCCAAGAAGCTAATGCTCCACCCTGAACAACTTGGTCACTTTTAACACCATTTAATTTTTTTGTTTTTGCCAAATCAATTAAAAATTGATACATTTTTTTAGAAAAATCTTGACGCTGATATTTAAGATCAACACCAACTGTTCTAATTTTAATCATTGGTCTTTCTGGGTTTTCATCGTAATCATAGGTCATTGTTCCAATTTTTTCTTGATTGTCTTTATTTAATAGTTTAATCATAAAATCTCCATTACCAGCAGTATTATTCTTTTCTTCAGACGAAAAATATGTTTCTACTATTTTTTCTGGCTCTTCTTTCTCTGGTCTAAAAACTGGATTAAAGGTTGGCATTATTTTTATCATATTCTCTAATTTAATTTTAATATATAACAAAAATAGCATAAAAATGCTATTTTGTAAAATTCGCTCGGGGTCGTGGACGATGTTCGAACCAAAATTGTTTAAAATATAAAATTAAAAGACATTAATCGTAATAATTATGACAAAAAAATTTAAAATTATCAACATCATTATCTGAGCCTAATATATAAATTTGTTCTGGGTTAAAAACAGCAATTTCAACATTTTCTTCTTTTCTGGAGGCATATTCACCAGTTTTTATAGCATCAACTCCAGCCTGTCTTAAACCAGAAATAACGCCTTTTTGTATATTCCATAAAGCAACAACTCCTAGTGTATTATCTGATATTCCATCAGTAGCTTTATCCCCAACAATAATAGGTTTTTTAATATTCAATAAAACTGGATAAACATAACCAGGCAAGCCCTCTTCTTTAAAATCTTGATATCTATCAGCAATGCTCTTTTTATCAGTAAAATATATTCCAGCAACTCCGGTTGTTGTTGTTTCTTGTTTTTTATAACCATCTGATTCTGGTGATAAAAATTTTTCTATTTTATTTGGACTACCGTGCCAAAAAATACCCTTTTCTTTACTTTCAATAAAAATTGTCTCGAGATAATCTTTATACAGTTTCATTGCTTCCTTATCTTCAAATCTTCTTACTACTTCTTCTATCTGCTTTTTAGCTTTTTGGAAATTATTAAAATTACCAACTTTATCTTGAACATGATCAATATTTATATACTCCCTTTTAATATCTTCAGGGATAATATAATTATCATTTTCAACATCCATTTGAGAAGCAATTGAATTTTTGCTAACATGTAAATTTTCAAATTGCTCTTTTTTAATCTTGATGATTACTAAATTAGTACCATTAACCTTTTCTGATTTTAAACCAAATGTTTGTTGAGATTTTCTTAAATAATTTAAAACTGTTTCTAAATTAGGAGTAAACCATAAACCCTTCAAATCTTTGTGAGACGTTATTCCATCTGGTTCATTTTCTATATTTTTATTTTCAATGCGATAAAGATAAACATTATCACCAGATTTTAAAGTATTCAACGCAATACTTCTTAATTCCGGATTAATATTAAAAACATCTCTGATGTTGTTCAAGAGGACTACCCCCTTCTCTTCTTTGGCCGACTCCTTTTCGCCGTCAACAATCTCATCTTTAACGTGTTCATTATATTCTTTCTGCACAGGGACTTTACTATCCTCATGAATATTTAGAAAATTAGTTTTTTCTATCATATATTTATTAAATAAACATTCTAATAATAATCCATAATTTAATTTTAATATATAACAAAAATAGCATAAAAATGCTATTTTGTAAACGTAGCTCGGGGACAGGGATTCGGTCACGGTCGCTAAGCTTTTCACTTTCGTTTCACTCGGCGAAAAGCAAGCGCCCCGACCCGGCCTCGCGGTGCTCACTGCCTTCGCCTAGGGCTCAGGCAGTTTCACACATCGCTCCGGCTTTCGAATCCTAGACGCGAAGTGCGCAGGCACTTCGCTTCCCCTTCGCTCATCAAAAAATCCAGCTTACGCTGGATTTTTTTCTTCGCTCGGAGACTGGGATAAGATTGGAACAGTGTTAAATCAATTATATTAATTTTTTTAGTTCATCAAGATATTCACGACCGCCAGCTATTAATCCTTGGAGAGCTTCTATTCTTTCCGCTTTTTCTTTATCATCAAAATTTTCACTTTCCTGGACTTTGTTAACACTATCTTTTAAGTCGTTATCTAAAAATTTCTCCAGATTTTCAACTAACTCTTCTGGGGTACGGAATTTCCCTATCTCTAAAGAATTAAATCCTAGTTGGCCATTTTTAGAAATATATCTTATTTTAGAAATATATTCGCCCCAATATGAAGCTCCCTTACTATCCATATCCTTAAATATTTCCTGAGCATATAATCGGTTATTCAAACTAACAGTCATTCTATCTAGTTCTGGTATTTTAGCCATTAAACCATCAACTTTAGTGGCTAATTCTGGAAAATCATTTTTTAATACATCACCCCCTTGACCTTTGTCTGAAAGATAACCAGAATCATTGAAGCGGTCATGTATATATTTTATTTCCTCTTTGATGTCGTTATATTTTTTTAGCAAAGAAACGGAATCGGTTTCGTCTGAATTAATATTATCTAAATAAACTGTTAAATTATCAAATTTTTTAATAAAACCAATGTCTTCTAAATAGTCAGCTTCCAGATTGCCGGCGCTTTCTTTGTCGTGACGATTGTGAGGAATTCTTGCTTCAGCTAAAGCGGCAATTAACTCCTCTGTTTCACCTCCAAAATCTTGTAATTTTCCTTTAAACTCTTCCAATTTTAATTTTAACTCTTCAGAAAAATTATTTTCTTCAAAATGATTTTCTTTTTCAGTTGAGCTTAAATTATGAGATTCAAAACTACTTTTTTCAAACATAGATTTATTATTTAATCTAGCAAATCGCTTTTAACGATCTGAGTTATTGTCTATTTAATTATACCAAACAGAACGTCGTTATGAAACAAGCGTTTATTTTTTATAAAACAAAAATGGCACTAAAAGTGCTATTTTGTCAATGTGCTCGGGGACAGGGATTCGAACCCCGATTCACGGCTTCAAAGGCCGCTGTCCTACCATTAGACGATCCCCGAATAAAACAAAACAATATTAACGGAATTAGCTTCAAGCGTCAAGCTTAAATAGTCACCTCCCGCACTATGGTTTGATTATCAGCTGGATTATTATATTCCTTCAATTTCTCCGCTTTGTCATCCCCGGCATGGATATAGACCGGATAATATTCATCTTTTTGGGTGTCATGGATTAAAAGCATCTCCACGGCCCCAATTTTCTGGCCTTCATATTTAAAATCCGCTATTAAATCTTCCAGCGGATCATCCTCAAACTTATGATTGCCAAAGCGATAATTCTCCATAATATTTTAGACCTTGGTATAGCGGCGGATAGCCAAGCTGCTGGCCACCACGTTAATCAAAGCCATGGCCAAGAACTGCGAGCCGAAAATTAACCAAGAATTAGATATAAAATAATGGACGATATTGAATTGATAGTCTAAAAAGAACACTTCTAAATAAGGCTGCAATAATCCGAGGAAGGGGAAAAACAAAGCTACGCCGATAATGGTGGCAGCCAAAGCATAGAAGACAGCAGAAAACAGGAAGGGCTGATGGATGAACCGATTGGAGGCGCCCACCAGGCGCATAATTTCCACCTCCCGGCGGTGAGTATAGATAGCTACTTTGATGGAGTTATAAGCCACTAGCATGCTAGTCAAAATGAAAATGGCGATAATGAAAAAACCGACTTCGTTAACTTTCTTGGTAACCTGGGTAATCTTTTCTAGCAATAAGGCGTTGTCGGTAAAGTCACGAGATTCAATAATCGGATTATTATTCTTCTTTATCTGTTCAATTAAAACATCGGCCTGATCTGAATCTTTAGGGCTGATTACCAAGCTCGGGGACAAAGGATTTTTTCCCAGTTCTCTCAAAGCGGAAAAAATTTCCGGATTATTCTTGTTTCTTTCTCGGAAAGAGTCCAAAGCTTCAACTTTAGAAATATAACCGATCTCTCGCACTTCCGGCAAAGCGGCTAACTTAGTCTTGAGATCTAATATTTCCGCCTCACTGGCCTCCGGGCGCAGATACAAACTGATATTAACCTTGTCCTTAATCGCATTAATAGCATTTTGGCTCAGCGCTTGAACGGTCAATAAAACATTAACCGAAAAAAGCGCCAACACTAAAATAGTGATGGTGGCGATGGAGAGCCAAATATTGCGGCTGACATCCTGAAAACTAAATTTTAATATCCGCCAAAATGAAGTCATATTAAATAATATATTTACCCTGTTTCTGGTCGCTAACTATTGACCCATTCTCAATAGTCACCACTCGCTTCTTCAAACGGTTCACCACTTCCCGATTATGCGTCACTAGAATTACCGTGGTACCGAAGTTATTTATCCTCAATAATAAATCAATAATTTCATTGGTATTAATGGAATCCAAATTTCCCGTCGGTTCATCGGCTAATAATATTTTCGGTTGATGAACCAAGGATCTAGCTATAGCCGCTCTTTGCTGTTCCCCGCCGGAAACTTCATGCGGATAGCGATCGCGTTTGTCTTCTAATCCCACAATGCGCATCACACTGGAAACGACGCGATTAATCTTGTCCTGATTCTCGCCACAGACCTCTAAGGCAAAGGCGACATTCTCCCACAGAGTTTTCTTAGGCAAAAGCTTGAAGTCCTGGAAGATAACTCCAATTTGACGGCGGAGATAAGGAATCTCGCGGCGGCTGATATCAGTGATGTCCCAATCCCCGACAATTACTTGTCCGGTGGAAACCCGCTCTTCGCCGGTTAGAATTTTGACTAAGGTAGTTTTGCCGGCGCCCGATTGACCCACTAAAGACACAAACTCACCGGCCTCAATCTTTAAATTGACGTCGTTTAAAATCAGCAAAGCCGGATTATAGTATTTGAATACGTGGTCGAGAGTGATCATAATAGAACACCACCATTATAGCAAAATTACATTAAGCCGCAAAGCGTAGCGCAATAAGTCAGCCATTTCATTAAAGCTGGTGTTCCTATCCGGCGCTCCTAAGGCGACAATTATCAATTGATCATTCTTGATTTTTAGTCTAGTCATCAAACAATACTTGGCTTCGTCCAAATATCCAGTCTTGGAAGCGCTCAAATTATATTTATTCAACGCGATTAATTGGTTGGTATTTTTGAGATTATGTTCTGCGCCGTCATTAGCGTTCTTAAAATTATAGCGATTAGCGGTGCTAGCGGAAACTAATACCGGATCGGCCATCGCCGCCTTAGTAATCATGGCATAATCCAGGGCCGTAGAGACATTTTCCGGGGATAAGCCGGTCGGTTCCACGAAATTGGTCTGGGTAGCTCCCCAGAGTCTCGCCTGGGCGTTCATAGTGGCAATAAACTCCTCTCGGCTCAAACCGCTCAAACGAACTAAAGATTCCACGGCATTATTAGCCGAACCGACTAAAGCGCTATAGATTAAATCTTTAATGGTCAAAGTATCGCCGTCTTTCATGTTAATTTTAGAAGACTCGCCCTTGGCACAGTATTGATAATTATAATTTTCATCCTGAACGCGATAAGGGACCACTTCGCTCAGCCGTTCGCGGTTATTGCCTTGGTCTAAAAAGACTTTGACCGCCACTACCTTAGTCAAGCTGGCTAATGATCTGACGGCGTCGGCATTCTTCTGATATAATATTTCCCCATCGCTTTGGCGCATGATAATAATGGAAGGAGACTTTACTTTCGGCTGAGTAGCCGCACCATTTTTGTCCACTCCCAAAACCTGTCCGGCGCTATCGGCTTTAATTTCCAAAGGGACCACGCGGACGTTAATCACCCCGGCGCCCGGAGAAGCAATTTTCGCAAAAGCGCGATAATCTAAATCCACGGCCCGATCCGGATGCTTGTCTCTTTCCGGACCATAGTCGTTAACAGTGACATCGACAAATTTATTATTCGCCGTATTATAAACTCTAAGCTTAGAACCTTTAGGAAAGTCTGGTGAGGCAGTATACATCCCATTCTTGTATTTATACCAACTAGCCTTGCCCTTCACTAAGACGCCGGGATAAGCAAAAGCTGCTAGCCGGGCAAAGTTCATATTAAAATCCGCCGACAAAATATTCTTGCCGTTTAGTTCCTGGCTCTTCAAAGGCCGCCAAGAAGTATAGTTCTTATCAAAAAACATTAATTGCTTAAAATTGTTTTGATCATCTCCCGGATCATAGTTCACAAAAACCTTCGGAGCGACTGTTAATTTCCGAGATAATTCAATTTGATAGACGGCGCTTAAACGATCCAGCTGCCAAGGGTTAGGCATTTCCTCAGCCATCTTCAATAAATCAATTTGCAAATTGGCATTAGCCTCTTGAGCTGGAATTTCTAAACGCAAAGAATCAGCAAAGAAATAAAGAGTTTTGCCTTGCTCTATTTCTCCGGCCTTAACCAAAGCGCTCGCCGCTTCATTCTGCGGCGCATCCATAGCCAAAAGCAAACCTTGCGGCAAGGCCAACAGGACCACGGCAAAAACTAGAAATAATCGCTTGGCTTGATTCATGATTTTTCCCATATTTTTATCATTATATATTATGAGCCTCCTGTCAGAATCGGACTGACGTCTTCGGTTTACGATACCGCTGCTTTACCACTAAGCTAAGGAGGCTAAAAATTACCGAAAGAAATATTTATACCACCGCGCCAAATTATGACGGGAATCGGTATCGGCATTTTCCTCTCCTGCGGCCACGGCCGTTGGGGCTTCCTGAATAACTATCACCTTTTCGCCCTCTTTCTTCATGCCCAAGTTCATTTTAGCGGTAGTCTCCACGGCCTGATCAGAGTCTAAATAATTGATTAATTCCTGCAACTCCTGATTTTCCGACTCATATTGCTTAATTTCTTCTTCCGCTGACTTAATATCCCTTTCTAAAGCCTTTTCCTGACTTAAGTTGCTCCATAAAGGCCAGACAATTAATAATAGCACTAAAACGCCAAAAAAGGTAAGCCAACCGGACTTCATCCATTTTTGATAGCTGGTTTTAACCTGATTGTCTTGTTTTTTCTGTCTATTTTCCCTTTTCATGTAGTTTAGGCCTAAATATTAATTTTATTACCTCCACCAAGAAGATATTAATCAAAGCGACGCCAGAAATCAAGAGCCAAGCATTGAGAGACAGCGGTACGGTTTTAAGTAAGTTTTGCAAAGGGGCAAAATAGATTGCCGCCACCAATAGTCCGCCAGACAGGAAGAAAGCTAAAAGCAAATAGCGATTATGAAGATGATTAATCTTCCAAATCGGCAGATTCAAATTACGCAAGCTGAAGATACCGGTAATGGATTTGAATCCCAACATGGCAAAAAACATCGTCCGCCAATATTCCAAGCTACAGCCCAATACCTCTAAATGATAATAGCCGTAGATAAAAATAGCGGCTAAAGCAATGTCTCTGATAATTCCCAGCCACAGAACAATACCCTTCACCTGCCGGTTCATGAGCGGCTCTACCCTTTTTAGAGGCTTCTGTTGCATTAAATTTTTGTCGCTTCTTTCAAAGGCTAAAGAAAAATTAGGAAAGCCATCATTAATAATATTAATCCACAATATCTGGACCGGTAAAACAGCCAAAGGAGTATTCCACAAAATACAGGCGCTGATTAAAATAATTTCTGAAAAACAATCTGAAGTTAAATAGGTGATTGATTTTCTGATGTTTTGAAATATAATCCGCCCCTCTTCAATTGCCGCCACTATCACCTTAAAATTATTATCCAACAACACAATATCCGAGGTCTCTTTAGCCACCTCAGTTCCCGACCCCAAGCAAACTCCGATATCCGCCGCCTTCAAAGCCGGTGAATCATTTAATCCGTCGCCAGTCATCGCCACTACTTCGCCATTAGCGCGCAGCGCTTTCACTATCCTCAATTTGTGGCTCGGAGTGGCTCGGGCAAAAATATCCACTTTCTTCACTAATGATTTTAAATCTTTGTCGTTTATTTTTTCCAGCTCTTCGCCAACGGCCACTTTAGTATCAGCTTTAAACCCCGCCTCTTTGGCAATAGCCAGCGCCGTGAGCGGATGGTCACCGGTGATGATAATCGGGCGGATGCCGGCTTGGCGGCAAGTTTCAATAGTTTCTCTAGCTTCGGGACGCAAAGGATCTTTGACGGCAATCAAAGAAGTAAATACCAAATCATGACCCAAAGCGCGCAAATCATGCTGCTCGCTATCATACTCTTTTAAATCTCTGTAGGCCAAAGCTATCAACCGCAAACCGCGGCTGGTCCAATCTTTAAATTGGCGATTAAAATATTTCTTTTCGGCCGCCCCCAATTTAACCACCTGACCATTCTCTAAATAATGGCTAGAATTAGCTAAAATTATCTCAGGTGCGCCCTTTTCATATAAAACAAATCCATCCTTCTTGATTCGATGGACAGTGATCATTATCTTCTCGGCGCTGTTAAAAGGCAGCTCCCCCACGCGGGGTTTTAAATTATTCAGCTTCTCGCGGTCAATTCCCCAATCATGGGCAAATTCCAATAAAGCTATTTCCAAGGGAGAACCGATAACCTTGTCCTCAGCCAACTCATCATTGGCTTTTTGCCAAATAGCATTGTTGCACAAAGCACCTATCTCTAAAGCCAAAAAAATATCCGGCGCCACTTTTTCCGGCGGACCGCCGCCGTTTAGTTCCAATTTGTTGTTGCCCACTAGGACATGGGAAACCTTCATCTTCCCTTCGGTGAGAGTGCCGGTCTTGTCAGAACAAATAACCGTAATGGACCCCAGAGTTTCCGCCGCTATCAAATGCCTAACCAAGGCCTGCCGCTTCACTATCTGCGACATACCCAAGACTAGAATAACCGTCACGGCCACTGAGAGTCCTTCTGGTATAGCCGCCACGGCAATGGCTATCGCGGTGATAAATATTTCAAATAAATTGCGGCCTTGCAAATACCCGAAAGTCACAATCAAAACACAAACTATTCCGGTCACAATACCAAAAAATTTGGAAAGACCGACTAATCTCTGTTGCAAAGGAGTATTTTCATCCGAAGTATCTTTCACCAACTCTGCTATTTTGCCGAACTCGGTCTTCATGCCGGTGCCCACCACTATCGCTTGAGCGCTGCCGCCCACTACCACAGTGGAACTATAGATCATATTATTCCGGTCCGCTAAGACAGTTCCGGCCGGCAAAGCTTCCACTTGCTTTTTCACCGGAGCTGATTCACCGGTCAAGATAGCTTCATTAACCTCAAAATCAACTGCCGTAAGCAAACGGCAATCAGCCGGGACCTGATGTCCCATTTGCAGGATAATTACATCCCCCGGCACTAAATTAATACTGTCTATCTCCTGTTCAGCGTTATCTCGAATAACTATGGAGCGGCGAGGTACCATCTTTTTTAAAGCCGCTAAGGATTTATTCGCCTTATACTCCTGAAAAAAACCGATTAAGACATTAATCAGCATTGCGCCGATGATAATCTGCGCGTCAGTATATTCTTTAACCAAAATAGACACCGCGCCAGCGGCTAACAGAATGTAGATAAAGGGGCTTTGAAATTGTCGACCGAGAATAACCAGCCATTTAACCGGCTTAGCCTCGGGCAAACGATTCTCGCCGTGCTGTTTCAAGCGCAAAGCTGCTTCTGGAGAGCTTAAACCGCGAGCAGTGGTTTTTAGCTCGGTTAAAAGCTCTCTGGTCTTGGTAGAGTGATAAATAATCATTTTACTATTATACCACAAAACTTAGAGTATAAAAAATCCGGAGATAAAAATTATTCTCCGGATTTTTAGGCAATAAAAAAACACCATTGTTCCGGCGGCGACCTACTTTCCCGGGACTAATGTCCGAGTATCATCGGCGCTGAAAGGCTTAACTTCTGAGTTCGGGATGGGATCAGGTGTGGCCCTTTCGCTTCAACCACCAGAACGATGGTGTCTTTTTAATATATAAAATCGAGGTAATATAAACTATCGCAATCAGTATCGTTTGAACCACAAAAAAGTGGGAAAATCAAACGGTTTATTAGTACTCCTCGGCTGAACACATTACTGTGCTTACACCTAGAGCCTATCAAGGTGGTAGTCTACCACCAACCTGTGAAATCTAATCTTGGAGACAGCTTCACGCTTAGATGCTTTCAGCGTTTATCTTAACCGAAGGTGGTTACCCAGCAATGCCCCTGATGGAACAGCTGGTACGCCAGAGCTTCGTCCTTCCCGGTCCTCTCGTACTAAGGAAGGGCCTCCTCAAATTTCCGCGATCATAGTGGATAGGAGACCGACCTGTCTTACGACGGTCTGAACCCAGCTCGCGTGCCGCTTTAATGGGCGAACAGCCCAACCCTTGGGAGCTTCTCCACCCCCAGGATGCGACGAGCCGACATCGAGGTGCCGAACCAGGTCGTCGATGTGGACTCTTGGACCTGACTAGCCTGTTATCCCCGGAGTAGCTTTTATCCGATGAGCTTCCACCATCCTACATTGAATGGTCGGATCACTAAGTTCTGCTTTCGCAACTGCTCGACTAGTAAGTCTTGCAGTAAAGCTGGCTTGTGCCTTTACACTATCTCCCGGGTTTCCATTCCGGGATAGCCAACCTTTGTAAACGCCTCCGTTACTCTTTAGGAGGCATCCGCCCCAGACAAACTACCCACCAGACACTGTCCCCCGACGAATCGGGGTTAGAATTAAAAACATACAAGGGTGGTATCTCACTGGCGCCCGAAGGCTCCCACCTATACTGAACATGCATGCCCCTAATTCAATATCAAGCTATAGTAAAGCTTCACGGGGTCTTTTCGTCCAACTATGATTAGTGAGCATCTTTACTCACATTGCAATTTCGCCGAGTCCTTCGTTGAGACAGTGCTCAAGTGGTTAAGCCATTCGTGCAGGTCGGAACTTACCCGACAAGGAATTTCGCTACCTTAGGACG
>DAONDZ010000005.1:0-77235 GCA_035402825.1 bacterium
GGCAATATCACGAACTCCATAGACAATGTGTCTAACAAAAGGGGTGCCCTCCAAAAGGAGCTTTATTGCTCCTTTCTGTTATTTCTTTATTTATTGCATAGATGCAAAATACCGCCTGCGAACAAACAGCGTACTACATGTTTTTGCTGTGGGGTGCTATAACCCCCTGCGACTTCAACCAGTTTATTTCTCAAAAGAGCCATATCCAAATTATCACAAGGCAAATTAGCCTGAAGCATATGGCAATTATTACCAGAATAAAGAACTAACATATCCTGATATTTTATTTCAGGGTGTAGTCTTATAAGTTCAAGTGTCGAAAAAAGAACTTCTTGGTCACTTCCATCAGTTGCAAAAATCCTAACCGAACCCAAAGATGGCAACACATTATCACAAAGATCCAGTTCGATTTTCGAGTCAGACCCAAAGACAAAAATATTCAAATTTTTCATTATTTAGGTATTTTTAAATTACAAAATTATTCGATTAATAATCAATTTTAAAGTTCTATATGACACAAAATAATACCATAGCGATAAACTTTTGTCAACGCTGACTCCAGGAACTGGAGAATGTTAGAAGTTGTTTGGGAAATAAAAAAACGGATGTTGGTATTAACCTCACCGTTTTAGATTTTGTCATTTACCTCTTTTCAGGGCAAACCACATTCCAGGATAATTCATACTCTGTTCTTTGTAAACTAATGTGACTTCTCTTCTGTGTTTGTTTACGAGCACCGCGTAATTGATATCATATTCACCCACATGACAACTGAGCACTCCCTGTGTTTCTACCGCATAAGCATATTCAACACCCAATTCATCATTTAGCTTTGGGTGTTTTATTCCCAAGGCAAAAAGTGCGTGAGGGGTAATATTATCCAAAATATTTTCATTTCTGAAATTTAACACTTTGTAATAATTCCCCTTGTTTAACCTTGCCTCCTCATTATTGTTGTCCTTCACTCCTTTAAAGACATTTAATAATACAATTGTCTCAACTTTTACAATTTTCTCGAGTTCGTAATGGTAATGATGCTCATCTACGTGCCTAATGTGATTATGTTCAGGATTTGAATCAGGACCGGCCAACATAATCGTTTTGAGTAATGGCTTAGAATAATCAACCATTAAATATGGAATCAGATGGACACGATATCCTTTCTTTTCTGCATTTACTTTAAGGCCATTAAACCATTTTTCGTTGCTAGGATTTAACCCCCAAATAAAATTAACAAACTCTTTTTCATTTTTGAGGAGCTTAACAAAATCCGCTCTTGGAATTCCATGCTTTCTGGCTAATTCTGCCAAAGCCACCCCATTTTTATTCATAACGTGCTTTATCTCTTCGGATTGCATAACGTTTTGTTTTTAATTTTTCCTACTCTATAAGGTTTTCGGTTCCCCTTTTCTGTCAATTTCTAAAAAACAGACAAAAAAGGGTTACCGAAACCGAAATCAAAACATTATCCAACCATTTTTAAAGAGCGAACGTCAATAAAAAAATGTACCATTGAGACGTATATTTGTCAATGCACTCCAATAATGTACACACGCATCGATAATTCTGCCTTGAGGGCTCTAACCCTCATCAACGGTATACCAAAAATCACCCAGTTTTAGG
This sequence comes from bacterium, assembly GCA_035402825.1. Classification (GTDB taxonomy): domain Bacteria; phylum Patescibacteriota; class Patescibacteriia; order Patescibacteriales; family UBA12465; genus DAONDZ01. Next base: position 1,624 of record DAONDZ010000005.1, read on the forward strand.
GTGATTTTAATTAGCTCCCCCAGTGTCTTACTTCACGAACTTATAAGGATATATTGAGAAATAAAAAAGGAGGCCTGATGTTTTAGACTCTCCTTTTGGTGCTATAAAAATATTCTATCAACCTTGATTGTCCGGATCTCCCCCAACCACATACTTTTGTCTGGGCCAAAATTCAAGACGATACATGCCTTTATGATATACGCCGGGACAAAAAGTATAGGCGCCTGCTGGTGGTTTATATCTATAAATCCTGGCGTGATAGCATTCTCTTTTTGATAGTATTTCTTTCAGCTCTGCTTTATTGCCGTAATAGCTAATACCGCTATTAGTTGGAAAAATATTATGTAAAACTATTGTCTTTGTTAAGCGATAAATAATCCAACAAACTATAACCGCAATAATAAAATAAACTGTATTGTACATTTTTTGTCCCCCTATTTTTGTTTAATAATTTTTAAAGTAATAAAAAAGTATATCATTATAATATACTTTTGTCAACACTTGCTCCCCCAGTGTCTTGCTTCACGAACTTATAGAAATTTATTGGGAAATAAAAAAGAGAGCTATTTTGTAGTTCTCTCCATTTTTGTAGTATCAACCTCATCTTAACCTTCTTTTGAAGTTACTCGAGTATTATGAGCAATTATCACGAACCATTTGGGCGGTTTGTTCAAATTTGACCTTCCAACCTTCTTTTAAAAGTTCTTGTTTGAAATACTCTAATTGAAAATGCAAAACGGTTGCGACACTAATATTCGTTATAAATTTATGCTTTTGCATATCATAATAATGATTCTTTACTTCGCCGCGATAATTTTCAACGGCTTCAAATATTGTTCCCGCTGGCAAGATAAAAGGAAGATCATCCTCCTTTTCAAATCCAATCCAAGGGTAGCCCTTGGTATTATTTACTATTAAATTAAGTAGTTTCATTATGATAAATTTTTAAGGTTCAAAAATAATATCTTAGTAACAAAAAAGCATATCATTATAATATGCTTTTGTCAATAAAGCTCCACGAACTAGACGAGATTAGAACCAGTTTAAATGAATTTGAGGGTTATGAAGCCATTAAACTGCTCTTTAATAAGCCGGAATTTACCCTACGGTAGCTCTCACTATATATTTTTATCAACCCAGTCACCATTTTCATCTTTTGTTCTATTCATCACTTCGGGAGGGAATCTTTTCCATTTTCCCTTAGTGCCTCTAACCATTCTTTTTATAACAATACTATTAGCATCTTCTAGATCTACAACTGATTCCGGTCCAAGAAAATTTGCCTTATTTTGCATCTCCTTTATCTCATTGCTTATAAATTCAGCAGCCGGAGTCCTTGGTTGTGGTTTCATATTAAAATTTCTATTTCTCCAGTCTTTAGCCATATATTTATCCCATAAACTACAAACGATAAATTGTTTATCCGAAGGAGGAAACATCGCAAAACTCGACACCCCCTTAGCCTTTATTTCGTCTGGAAGCTCAGAGTAATGCTCATCAATAAGTTTTAAATCTGCCTTCAACTCTGGTCCATAAATAAAAATTTGATCACCCTTTATAAAATGTGGGGCAATTTCTTTATGCAATTTATCTCCGGAAACAAATATATTACAAAATGGCAAATAATATAAATAAGCAAGATCTATCTTGTGACTCGCCCTCCCCCTGCTAATTAAATCAGCTGCGATACCAAGATAAAAGAACATATCAACTAAAAAAACATAATAAAAATAAGGTGCGAATTCGGAAATTTTAACAGAGCCCTTGGATTTCCAATAATCAACAATGTTCTTATGATCAGAAAAAGGAACTCCAACAAGCCATAGACCAAAAATTAATGTATTCTCCGTGTCTTCTTCTGAATTTATTATTTTTTCAGCCATAACTCTTACATCAGCTAAAGTCTTGGGCCTAGCTTCGGTAAAGTATTTTTGAAACAATATATATTTATCGCTTAAATTAATATTTAGTAATACCTCCCTCCAGGCCTTTGCATATAGTCTTTCGGCTTCCATAAACTCCCCTTTTTGCCATCTAGAAAAAGCTTTTTCCTCTGGAGACTCATCAAATATCACGCCAACTTTATCGCCAACTTTAACTGGCTGACCTCCAGATATAATTGGCTTGCCAGTCATATGTACCTCTTTATGAGCCATTAATTCACCCTCTAATAAAGTAATGTGGTGAACATTTGGTCTAGCGCTCATATCCGGAGTTTTATAAGCTAAACTGCCAACAATATCTTCTTGTGAACGCCCATTTTTAATCTCTTTTTCAAGATCAGCAAGCGTCTCAACAAAAAAAAGAGGGGTAATGTTTGTATTAAAAAAATTATCCAGCCAAAGAGATTCGTCTGGATTTAAACTTTGCAAAAATGATTTATCAAAAATTAAACATGGCCCCATAATTAAAATCTTAAAATATCAACAATAATCAATCCTAAAGATACTATAAAAATTAAGATGCCTATAGCAGACAAAACTCTATAAAAGACATCTTTTCTTCTTTCTTTGTCGTTTGAAAGTTCATTTTTCTTAGTATTAATATTTTCATCACATGAAGTAAGGTTAGACCAAGCCTCAGTTAAAATTGGAATAATGCTTTCTAAAGAATCCCTCACCTCTTTGCCACTAATTATCTTTTTAAAAATAGAGATAATTTTTTTATTACCAAATAAACTTATAGCAGCTTTCAATATTGCATCATTCTTCAATTTCTTAACATCAGTAATCATGTCCTGGGCCCTAACAGACCTAACTCTTTCTAATGTTAAAACAAAAAATAACAAAAATACCGATAAAATTATTACGAAAAATAAACCGACTACGCCGATTTTAGATAGAACGCCTAATTCCTGACTGCCGGAAAAAGCAAAAATACCAATAACGGCAGAGGAAAGAATTGCTATATGTTTAAATAGCTCTCTTTCTTGGCGAATATTATCCGCGCGCAAATCTAATAATTTGTTTATTATTTCGTCATCTTTCATATTAGTTTAATCCATCGGCTAATAATTCAGCTTGCTTCAAAACATTTTCAGTTGCAATTAGTTGCTCATCCGGCGGATATCCGTATCTATTTAAAATTCTCTTCACGTCACGACGTAATTTAGCGCGTACATTTTCCTTAAGAGTCCAATCGATTGTAGCGTTTCCTTTAACACTTTTGAGCACCTCCATGGCAATTACAGCTAATTGCTTGTCTCCTAATACCTCCTTAGCACTTTCGCTATTTGCTAGCGCGTCATAAAAAGCAAGCTCATCTTCGTTCAAATTTAGACCTTCGCCTCTTTTGTCTGATTGCCTAATATCTTGTGCAATTTTAATCAATTCTTCTATAACTTGCGCTGAAGTCAACAGATTATTTTGATATTTACGAATAGAATTTTCAAGCATTTCAGATAATTTTTTACCCTGAATAAAATTCTTTCTTGTTCTGGTCTTTATTTCATCATTTAATAACTTTCTTAGAAGTTCAAAGGCCAAATTCTTTCTTTCCATGTGCCGAACTTCTTCTAAAAATTCATCAGAAAGAATAGAGATATCTGGCTTCTTTATACCAGCGGCATCAAACACATCTACAATCCCCTCTGAAACTACCGCCTTATCTACTATCTGACGAATAGCCGTTTCAATTTCAGCATCAGATTTTCCAGCCCCCTCCGGTTCAAACTTAGTTAAACGGGCTTTAATTGCCTGAAAAAAACCGACTTCATCCTTAAGCTCCATTGCTTTTAAATTCGGAACTGAAAGCGCAAAAGCTTGGGATAATAATCCAACTTGCTTGGTATATCTATTTTTTCCATCTTCAAGCCCCAAAATATGCTCTTGTGCCTCAAGAATAATAACCAACTTTTGGCGAGTGTCGCTAGAAAAATAATTTTTATAATCAAAGCCATTAAACATCTGTTCAACAATTTCAAACTTTTCAAGCAGCGCTGCCACAGCTTCACCTTGATCAAGAGTCGGCGCGCCTTGCCCGCCACTCGCAGTATAGGTTGCGAGAGCCGTCTTCAAATCAGAAGCAATACCAATATAGTCAACGATCAAGCCACCTGGCTTATCTTTAAACACTCTATTTACACGAGCAATGGCCTGCATTAAGTTGTGTCCGCGCATCGGCTTATCTACATACATAGTATGCAAACACGGCACATCAAAACCAGTCAACCACATATCACGCACAATTACTAAACGAAGTGGATCTTTTTCATCCTTAAATCGCTCACCAATCGCTTTTCTATCTTGCTTACTTGTGCTATGGACTTGCCAATTTTCCGGATCAGAAGAAGATGAAGTCATAACAACCTTTATGGCTCCTTTTTTAGAATCAGTATCATGCCAGTCTGGACGAATTTTTACAATTTCCTCATACAACTCAACTGCGATTCGGCGACTCATACAAACAATCATCCCCTTGCCCTCAAACGCTTCACGACGTTTTTCGAAATGATCAACCACGTCAGCTGCTACTACCGCTAATCTATCTCGGTGACCAACAATTGCTTCTAGCTGAGCCCATTTTGCTTTAGCCTTATCTTTTGCATTATTTTCTTCTCCTTCAGTAATTGACTCAACTTCTTCATCTAATTTAGCTGTCTCTTCGGGCTTAAGATGGACCTTAGCCAATCGTGATTCGTAATATATCCGTACAGTAGCACCATCTTCAACTGCTTGCGCAATATCATAGACATCAACATATTCACCAAACACCGCTTTAGTGTTAACGTCTTCTTTCTCAATTGGTGTTCCAGTAAAGCCAATAAAAGATGCCGACGGTAGAGCATCGCGCAGATATTTTGCAAAGCCATATTTAGTAAATATTTCACCATCCTTTTCAGTTGTTTTAGCTCCGAATCCATACTGACTACGATGAGCCTCATCTGCTACTACAATGATATTTTTTCTGTCAGACAGTAGATCAAAGTTAGCCGCGCCATCTTCAGGAAAAAACTTTTGAATAGTCGAAAAAATAATTCCACCACCAGCCACTTTCAATAACTCTTTTAAGTTATCACGATTATTAGCCTTAACCGGGTCTTGTCTTAGAAGCTGCTTGCATCCAGCGAAGGTATCAAAAAGCTGTTCATCAAGATCATTCCTATCAGTGATGACAACTACGGTTGGATTGTTTAATTTTAAAACTGTTTTACCGGTATAAAATACCATCGAAAGAGATTTTCCACTTCCCTGTGTATGCCAAACGACGCCAGCCTTTCTATCTCCATGTTCACTAGATGCCACTAATGTTTTTTCAATTGCTTTATTAACCGCAAAATATTGATGATAAGCCGCGATTTTCTTAATAGTAGTAACTGATGCTAGGCCAGTCTTGATGTCCTCCTTCTTTGTTTTTTCAAATACGACAAAGTGAGCAACAAGATCAAGGATAACTTGTTTATTTAGCATCCCCCTGATTAGTGTTTCAATCTGCGGAACAGTTGTCTTATCTTCCTTATGCCCGTCACTCGATTTCCAAGCAAGAAAACGAGAAATATCAGAAGATATTGTACCTATCTTGGCATCAAGTCCATCAGAAGCTACAAGCACAGCATTGTAGTAGAAAAGTGATGAAATAGCGTTTTTATAGTTTTGTAATTGTGTAAATGCTTTAGCAACAGTAGCATTTTCATCTATTGGATTTTTAAGTTCAATCACGACAAGCGGCAAACCATTTACAAACAGAATAACATCCGGACGCTTAGTAATATTATTTTCTGTAACGGTGAATTGATTGCAAACTATAAATTCATTGTTTTCAACATTATTAAAGTCTATTAGTTTTACCTTATCACCTTTGATGCCATCTGCGCCCATTACTTCTACTTCTATGCCCTCGGTGAGTAATCGGTGAAATTCTTCGTTGTTATCCATCAAGTTTTGACTCGGTAAATTTAAAACCATGCGAAGTGCTTGATCTTTGGCTTCTTCGGCAATAGTAGGGTTAAGTATATCAATCGCTTTTTTCAAGCGATTTCTCAAAACCACCTGCCCCAAATCCGCACGCTCTACTTCTTGGTCTTCCGGCGACAAATACTGCCAGCCCTGATTTTCCAAAAGCTCAATAACAAATTCTTCAATTGTTGATTCAAATATTTTATTCATAATTAATCTTGCTTAAAAATCTGCTTAAATTTAAAAATAACCTCATCGTCAGTTATTATTTGAGACTTTGATCTATACATAGAAAGGAAAAATTCCTTCACATCCTCGTCTGTTGCTATTGAGTAAATCTGACTGTTATCTGTTGAGGCTTCAATAATATTAACAATTTCTTGATCTGAGAGATATTTAACATAAGCACTCAGAGAAGAGACCATAGAATGAGTGGTGGAAAAAGAACCTGAGTTAATAAGCTCATTTACAAATACTGAAAAATCAAAATTGGTAGAACTTATTATTTCCCGCGAAGAAAAATCAACTTCTACAAAATGAGTCACATCGTTACATGTAAACTTAATCACCCAATTCTCTTCCGAATTCAACCAAATCTCATTTATACATTCCGCTTTAACATTTTCAGATACCTCCTCCTTAAGCCTATTGATAAAATAATCATCTCTAAAATATGCATCTATACGTTTTTCAAACTCATCAAAATCTTTTACTACTGTTACGCGTGCATTGTCATTAAGAGCCAGTTTTAGCCTATCGTCTTTGGTTACTACAAAAATACTCTCGCCTTCAATATTTCCGAGATACTCTAAAATCGAAAAATAAATATAAGCGTCCTTGAAACCTTTATCAGACGTTTCGTCGAATGGCGGAAGATTGCCAAGCGCAAGTTTTTTAATGTCCTCTAAAACATTTGTTGTTAAAGCAATGGTGGAATAAGGCAAGCTCTCAATTCCAGCAAGTTCCAAAATCCACTTTTCTATATCAAAGTTTTTAGTTTCGTCTTCATCAATTTTTCTTAAAAAATGAAACGGATTCGATAGGAACGAATCTCTTTTAGAAATAAGGTGTTTCCTTTTTTGGTTTTTTATTTCTTCGATAACAATGTCTGGAATAATAATTTCTGACACTTTCAAAAAACGCTCCAATTCAGAACGACCGCCTAAAAAATCAGCAACTGATTCGGCGTTTCTTATTGAATTTGTATCAAAAACTACTTTGTATTTCATAATTTAATCATTAAATCCCACAACCCGAACCTCACCTTTCATCAATTTAGGCAAAAGCATACTGCGAAGAGTAGAAATAGTTTGTATTTGAGAATTGTTATTTTTTAGTTTTTTGAATGTCGGCTGAATAACTGCATTAAACTTTTTTATTATTTCATCTTCTGGCACTAATATATCAAGTGCCTTTATCATGGTTGAGTTTATAGCGGTGACAATTGATGAAGTGCTACCCAAACTATTAAAATCCAGATCTTTCAAGAATAAATAAATAAACTCAGTAGAAAAATTTGAGTTCTTTTTTATCTTTAAATGCGCAATCGCTTCATTCGAAAGCATCTCCTCTGTTGTAATTGCTAATTTTCCCACTGTCATTTTAAAACTCAAAATAGCAGTGTTTTCTGGAATAACTGGAATATTAAATTTTTCAATTGCTTCGTCCGTTAAGTATTCGGAAGTGTTTGAAATATACATTTCACTATTTCCAATATCTTTTATAGAAATCCACTTTTTACCAATCGGCTTATTCGAAAACCATTCAGTTTCCAGTCTTGGCGGGGTGCGACCAATTGTAATATCAAATTCTTCTCCAATTTTCCCAGTCCTCCACCTCTCTGGGATTTTACCGAGTTCAGAATCAATTAATTTTCCATTAGCACCAGGAAAATTAAAGTTCACAAACCATTCCTTAAATATTGTCTGAGCAGTGGTCTCCAGGGTCTTATTTTGCTTCCGTAAAAACTCAATTTTATCATCTAAAGACGACAATACCGCAGCAATCGCGCGTTGTTCTGGTAAAGTGGGAGTAAGGATTAGTTTAGTTGATAACGCCCCTATTGTAATTTGAGGTTGAGCTGAACCTGTTATAACATCAGAAAAATCTCTTCCCAGCGCCCAATAATAAACAAAACCAGCGTCTAAATAGTCTTCGTTTACCTCAAAAGCAATGGAAGAATTTGTAATTGATGATTTCGCATCTGTTCTTTGAATAAAACCGCATCCAGAACCACGACAAGTAATAATTGGCTGTCTTTTTTCATATTCAAAAAAGTCTGTATACCCCCTTAATCCGCCGCCGCCGAAAACTGGGAATATTCTCTTAGTGTCTTTTGTTATAGATAAAATATCATCGGGAATGTATCTACCTTGTCGTAAAATAACAATTTCTCCTAGTGTCGTCATCTTCCATCCTTTTGGAATTGTAGAGGTTTGATCTATCATAATTATTCCAAGTTAAATCCAATATTTTTCAATTGTTTTTTTATTTCTTCATTTAATTTCTTTTCCTCCGCTATCTGCTCTGCAAGTTTAGCAGTTAGCCCTGTAATTTTATCAAAAAAAGGAATGCCATCATCAATTTCATCTTGATTGCCAACATAGCGCCCCGGGGTAAGAACAAAGTTATGTTTAGTTATTTCATCTATACCAGCGGATTTACAAAAACCTTTTATGTCTTCATATTTTCCATTTTGCTTGCGCCATTCGTGGTAGGTGCCAGCAACACGTGCCATGTCATCTTCGGAAAATTCGCGGTGCGTCTTGTCTGACATATGGCCGACTTCACTTGCGTCTATAAAAAGAATTTCACCGGTGCGTTTACGGTCACCGTTGCCTGTGCGTTTGCGAGAAATAAACCAAATACATGCTGGAATTCCAGTATTATAAAAAAGTTGTTTCGGAAGCGCGACAATACAATCCACTAAATCGTTTTCAACGAGCGACTTTCTAATATCTCCTTCGTTGTTGGTTTGACTTGATAGTGAACCGTTGGCTAACACACACGCCATAACACCGTGTGGTGATAAATGGTAAATCATGTGCTGGAGCCACGCATAATTGGCATTAGATGCGGGTGGTATACCATATTGCCAGCGAGGATCGTTTTGTAAAAGTTGTCCGGACCAATCACTGTCATTAAATGGTGGATTAGCAAGAACAAAATCAGCCTTAAGATCTTTGTGGGTATCATTTAAAAATGAGCCTTCGGTATTCCATTTTACCTGAGAGCCATCAATACCACGAATAGCAAGATTCATTCGGCACAAGCGATAAGTCGTTTGGTTGCTTTCTTGACCATAAATAGAAATGTCCTCAACATTTCCGCGGTGTTCTTTGATAAATTTTTCACTCATGATAAACATTCCGCCACTACCACACGCCGGGTCATATACTCTGCCTTTGTACGGCTCAATCATCTCTACCATGATGCGAACAATTGATTTTGGCGTGTAGAACTGGCCACCCTTCTTACCCTCTGCATTAGCAAATTCACCGAGGAAATATTCATATACCCTCCCAAGTAAATCCTTACTTTTTGCAGCCTCGGTACCAAGGGCGATATTACCCACAAGATCAATAAGTCCACCAAGTGAGGCTTTGTCCAAATTAGGACGAGCATATACTTTCGGGAGAATACCTTTAAGCGTCGGGTTTTCTTTTTCTATGGCCTCCATCGCATCATCCAAGTCCTTCCCAATGGATGGTAGTTTTGATCGAGAATGAAGATAAGACCAACGGGCAATTTGTGGCACGAAAAAAACATTTTCTGCGCGATACTCGTCGGCATCTTCAGGGTTTGCCCCTGCAAAATCATCGCCACCTACTTTTATTTTGTTATATAACTCCTCAAATGAATCTGAAATGTATTTCAGAAAGATAAGCCCAAGCACAATGTGCTTGTACTCAGCTGCATCCATATTCTTACGTAATTTATCAGCCGCCTTAAAAAGAGTCTTTTCAAATGATTCTGTTTTATTATCCTTTGCCATATTATTTTTTAAGTAATTTTAATATTTCACTTTTTCTAAAACGTCGATCGCCTCGTTTACCAAAGCGAATACATTCAACCAGGCCATCCTTCTCCCATTGTCTAAGGGTGTTTGGGTGACAATTTAATAGTTCACAAGCCTGACTTAACTTTAATATTTCTTCATTATTTTCCATATATATCTTGATTTTCTACTTAATATAACTTAACATTAGTATATATTATTACTATTGAAATTACAATGATAAAAAATGACACAAAAAATAAAGTTTCAGCAGCTCTGTTAAACGAATCATACTCTAGAATCATTGATATTTTTGAGGCAATTAAAAGTGGACTTATTTTATACACCGACGAAAACCTAAATCAATGTTATATATCATTAGTCAAATCTATTAACAAAATTCTAGAAGAATCCTGTTATTCCGAGCTTAAAACGTTCGTGCCAGATTTTTATAAAGACATAACAAGTAAAATAAACTTTATTGACCGAGAGTGGGATCAATATAAGGAAGAGCTTTATAATTTTTCTAGCAAAATTAATTCTTACTGTTTAACAATAGGAGCCAAAAAAGAAGTACTTAGTATTGATTTATGGAGTCCATTGTTTAATCAAATAGATGAAGCAATCACTAATCATCGCGAAACGGTAAAATATTTTTCTGAAAAACTATTAGAAAAACAAAATAACAATACCGAGAAAATAAAAATTAATATTTCCGATAATCGAGGGATATGGCGCAAAGATAATAAGACAATTCGTATTTATGAAATAGGGATAAATACTAAAAGATTCATGATTATCAAATGTCTGAAAAACAAACAAAAAAGTGGACCTGCTTTAGCAAAATCCTACGCAAACAATAGCCTCTCCCAGCTTAGCAAGGAGATTAAAAAAATTAACAGCCTGTTTAAAGAAAAACTTTTATTAAATGAAAATTTAATCGAAAAAGCTAACACGGGCGGATATGAATTAAATATTACTTTTTTTGATATAAATTTTGAATAAAAACAAAAAACCTTTAGTTGGTGTTAATAACTTTCTGGAAATGGCTTAATAGGCCATTTTTTTGTTTATTAAGGTCAATAAAAAACCAATGATAAAAAATTCTAAAATACGGCAAAGTATAATTAAAGCTTTTTAATCCGGTGCACTGGTAATTTAATAATAAAATTAAAATTATGATTACCGACAAAAACAAACTGGAATACATCGACTATCGCGATGAATTTTCTACTTACGATATAGGTTTAGCTGCGGCCTTGGTTTCTTTTGGATACGAGCTTTGGGCTTTAGAAAAAGGAGAACCAAAGACAAAATTTATTTTTAAGCGTGAAACAGGTATCGAGAATACAGTTAATAGCTATTTTAACGGCAATCTGCAGGTTGATGCCCGAACAATTTTTGATAACCTAAAAATGCTCAAAAATCGCCTTTACAGTTTATGAAGCTTACCGGAAAAGAGATCGAGCGCTTTCAAAAAATCTATCAGGATATTTTTAACGAGAAAATAAGCTCTGATGATGCGCTTGGAAAAGGCATAGCCATAATAAACTTATTAAGAATCGCTCTAAAAAATTAAAATTATATGAACAAAGAATTCGAATATTTGGGAGCCGAGGAACTAACGGATATTCTAGGACTTACCATAAAAAAAGATAATAAAAATAAGCTTATTACTTTTCTTTGTGCCTTATCTGCTTATACAGAAGATTCCCAATTTAATTTAATCTTTAATGCTCCATCTTCAACTGGAAAAAGTTTTATTCCAACAGAAATAGCCAAACTTTTCCCAGCAGAAGATGTTATAGAAATCGCTTACTGCTCCCCAACCGCTTTTTTTCATGAGAACGGAAAATATGACAAAGAACGAAACTCAATAATAATGGAACTATCTAATAAAATAATTATTTTTTTAGACCAGCCTCACTTGATGCTTCTTGAAAAACTTAGGCCGCTACTTTCTCATGATGCCAAAGAAATTAACCTTAAGATTACTGATAAGTCACAAAAGGGTGGTTTAAAAACCAAAAACATCATAATAAAGGGGTATCCTAGTGTTATATTTTGTAGCGCCAACATGAATATAGACGAACAGGAAGGCACTAGATTTATGGTGCTTTCACCAGAAGTGGATCAAGACAAGTTACGAGAATCCATAAGAGAGAAAGTACTTAAAGATACTGACATTGAAAAATATGCTACCTGGCTCGAACAAGACCCAAGAAGAATAAAATTAAGAGAACGAATACTGGCGATCAAGGCAGCAAAAATAAAAAATATTATTGTGCCCAACCCAGAAATAATATTAGAAAAATTTTTTGCAAGCAGAATTAAACTAAAACCACGTCACCAAAGAGATGTTGGGCGCATAATTTCATTAATAAAAGTTTCCGCTCTTATAAACCTGTGGCTCAGGGAAAAAGTTGGACCATCTATTATTTCTAATAATGATGATTTGGACTTAGCCTTTTTGATCTGGAACAAAATATCAAAAAGCCAAGAATTAAATATCTCTCCTTACATTTTAGATATATACGAAAAAATAATTCTGCCCCTTTCGTCTGATAATCATGGATTAACAAAAAAAGAAATATTGGCAGAATACTACAAACGAAATGGGAGTTTTATTCCGGATTATCAATTAAGACAACAAATAATACCGACCCTAAAGGTGGCCGGATTAATTTCAGAGGACCCAGACCCTAAAGATGGTCGCTCAATTTTAATTAGACCCACAATGTATAGTGAGTGATACCGTGGGGTAAATTTATAAATTAATTTAAATTATATGAAAAACAGTGAAAAAATCATTATAACTATGTTATTTGATGAAGAAATAATTCAATGTTGTGCCGAGTCTACAATTAAAAGAAGATTAAGTAACCTGGAATTAAACCGCCTAAGTCTTTGCTGGCCAAATTTTGATTGCACCGGTGGCGCAAGAAACGAAATCATGGAACAGTTTATTAAAGAAGTTATTGATCATGAAGACATTTGGGCGGACAAGGAATATTTTAAGTTAAAAAAATAACGACAAAGGTGCGACAAATAAATTTAATAGAAGAAATCAAAACTTAAAAAATCGTGTTATCAGCGAGTAACCAATACAAAAAGAGTTAACAATATAATTTTCTTATTAAATATTAAACTAAATATAGCAAAACTTAGTACCCTTTTTTCGAGAATATAACCGGACAAAACCGGACAATAAAACGAGACAATGAGAACATTTTAAGAGTTTAGAAAATAGTAAAAAATACCCACGTTCTTTAAAAGTTTTAAAAACTACAACAATATAACGACAAAATTAAGCCTAAATCAAAGCTTTTTATTAGATCATGGGGCGGCCCTAAAATTGACAAATTAGCTTGATAACTAGTGCTTTCTGTGATAATCTATAAGCGACTACCCAATTAAATGTTCACGAAACTAAGGCCCGTTTGACGGTTAGCCCGTCTTTGTCTCGCACTTGCGGATAAAGATGGGCAGTTAACCTTCCACAAGCGAGACCTTTGGGCCTTCGTGAACAGTGGGTAGTCAGGTTTGACTGCCCTTTTTTGTTGGGCAGATTATAATTAAAATAAAAATTATGAGCAATGAAAACAAGCTCCTGGACGGAGCTAAAAAATCGTCCATCATGAATTGGGTTAAGAAACACAAGATCTTAACCGCCATTATAATTATCTTCGTAATCGGACTGATCGGTAGTGCCATGGGGGAAGATAAAAGCACTAATAACAATATCGTCGCAAATCCTGAAGCTAATAAACCAGAAGAAAAGCAACCGGTCCAGGAGCCAGAAAAACCCAAGACTTGGACTAGCGTTTACAAAGTAACAGCAAACTCAGACAAACAAACTGAAAACTTTTCCCTTGATGGCGGACAACAGAAAATAGTATATAAGACTACCGGCAACAGCTCACTCTGCTATGTCTACGTTCTAAAGGAAGGAGCAACGCTAGACAAGAACGGCGGAATGCCAGTTGTATCAATCGACGGCGAACAAGCCGACGAAACGATGATGAGAAAATCCGATGGAAACTATTACTTGGATATCAAAACAGTAAATGGTAGTTGCCAAATAGAAGTTCAGGAACTTAAATAAAAATGAATAACCATAAAAGACCGCTCCAAGGCGGTCTTTTTAAAAACATAATATGACAAATCAAAACAATAATATTAAATACTTTCTTTACGCAAGAAAGTCGTCCGAAAGTGAAGATAAGCAAGTGGCTTCTATTGATGCTCAAATTGATGAGCTCAAAAAAATATCTAAAGAAAATAATTTAGAGGTAGTTGAAATCCTATCAGAATCACAATCAGCCAAGAAGCCGGGACGCCCCGTCTTTAACTCAATGTTAGAAAGAATTTATAAAGGCGAAGCAACTGGTGTTTTATGCTGGAAAATTAATCGTTTAGCAAGAAACCCAATCGACGGCGGGAAAGTATCCTGGATGCTTCAGGAAGGCACTATTAAACACATACAAACCTTTGGTCGAAGTTATTACCCTAGTGATAATGTTTTAATGATGGCCGTTGAATTAGGAATGGCCAATCAATTTATTAAGGACCTAAGTGTCGACACAAAAAGAGGTTTAAGGGCTAAGGCTGAGCGTGGCTGGTATCCGACATTCACATCTTTAGGCTACAAACACAATCCATTAAAGATAAAAGGAGAAAAAGAAATAGTTGATGATCCGGAAAAGTTTCATTTACTGAGAAAAATGTTTGACCTAATGCTAACTGGCCATTATCCAGTAAAAAAGATTCTTGATATTGCAACTAACGAATGGGGCTTGAGAAATAAAAAAAATAAAAAGGTTGCTATAAGCACCTTTTACAGAATTCTATCAGACCCCTTCTATTATGGTAACTTTGAATATCCTCAAGGCAGCGGAAATTGGTATAAAGGAAAACATAAACCAATGATTACTATAAATGAATTTGAGCGCATTCAAAAACTATTAGGCAAAGAAACAAGTGCGCGTCCTCATAACAAAGAATTTGCTTTTACAGGATTAATGCGGTGTGGCGAATGCGGAGCTATTATAACTGCCGAAGCTAAAGTTAAAAGTTATAAGAATGGAAATATTCATAATTATACTTACTACCACTGCACAAAAAGAAAAAATCCGAATTGTTCTCAGAAATGCATTCGAGTAGAAACCTTAGAGAAACAAATAAGCGAAGAAATAAAACAAATATTTTTACCTAAAGAATTCTGTAGTTGGGCGCTAGAAGTTTTAAGCCGTGAAACCCGCGAAAACGGTCAAGATCGAGCCCAGCTCATATCTAAGCATAAAAAGGAATACGACGCTGTAGTGACCAAAATAAACGGTATAATAGACATGAGATCAGCTGGAGAGCTAACTGCCGAAGAATTTAATGAGCGTAAAATAGAGCTGAGCCGAGAAAAAGAGAAATTACAAGAACTTTTAAAGGATGTAGAAGAAAATGAAAACAACTACACCGAAAAGGCGAACAGCCTTTTCCTTTTCGCAGAAAAGATTTGTGAAAAATTTATAAATGGAGATTTAAAGGACAAAGGAATAATACTTTCCTGCTTAGGTTCGAACCTCACATTAATCAACGGAAAATTGGAGATTTCATTGCAAAAACCACTAATACACATCAAAAATTTATCGCAAAATTTACACGCGAAAAATGAAGCGTTAGAACCAATGAAAAATGGCGAATATAAAAGAAAAACAGGCTCTTTCGAGTCTGCTTTTCCGATGTTGCTCCCGGGGTGGGATTCGAACCCACGACCAATTGATTACACTTATCCACTAGTTTCCTAATGGGGTGGACTATATCATCGCCCATACAACATGGGCGCGAGGCGCTTCGAGCTATAACTTATAGCCCTACTCCCTTTCGGGATAGTCTCTGAACCTTCCACACATAATCCTATGCGGGCTTGGCTGCTGATTACCATAATCTTTCGATCTTAGGCTTCCAGCAATTCACCTCGTTCTTCGATCTCAATTACTTGAGAAAGCTGCGTAATGCCTTCATGTACTTCGCGATGACAATTGGCACATAGGAGAACACATTTCTTTAGTTCTTCTGCTACGGACTTCCAGCTTCTGGTGTATCCTTTAGCAGAAATACCGAAATCTTTCTCCCCCGATTCAAGATGGTGAAACTCTAAAGCTTTTAGGCATCTATTGTAACCACAAATGATGCACTTTCCGCCTTTGTGTTCAACCGCCATCTGACGAATCTTTTTGCGTCTTTTGTCAACGGCCGCCTTCATATATTCGGCTCTATCGGCATATTTTCTCTTTTCTTTTCGCATATAAAATAGTTATAGCAAAATAAGAGAGTGCGTTCACAGTCAACTGCGCTACCGCTGCGCTACCCGGGAATATATTAAATTTTCAAAACATAAGCTATAATATCGCAAAAAACCGCGGCTGTCAATTAGTAATCCCGCAGTTTCTCCAAGCCCTTCAGCTTTCTAATCTTCTCCAAAGCCTTGGCCTCAATCTGCCTAATTCTTTCTCTGGTCACCTCAAACTCCTGCCCCACCTCTTCCAAGGTATGAGCCACGCCGTCCACTAAACCAAAGCGCATTTCCAGAATCTTCTGTTCGCGCGGAGAAAGGTTAATAATAATTTCTTTGACGTAGTCTTTCAAAAGCTGCAAAGCGGCCGATCTATCCGGAGTTTCATTCTTCACATCCTCAATGAAGTCTTCTAAGGTGGAATTATCTTCATCGTCGCCAATAGTGGTTTCTAGGGATATGGTATCTTGGGAAATCTTGATGATGTATCGCACCTTCTCTAGCTCTTCTCCCATTTCCGCGGCCACTTCTTCCGGCAACGGTTCGCGGCCTAATTCCTGAATCAAGAATCTCTGGACCTGCTGGAATTTGTTAATAGTCTCCACCATATGAACCGGGATGCGAATAGTGCGGGATTGATCGGCTAAAGCACGAGTAATGGCCTGGCGAATCCACCAGGTGGCATAGGTGGAGAATTTAAAACCCTTGCGGTGTTCAAACTTCTCCACGGCTCTAAATAGTCCGATATTGCCCTCTTGAATCAAATCTAATAGTCCCAATCCTTTGGCGCTGGCAAACTTCTTGGCAATGGATACCACCAAGCGCAAGTTGGCTTCAATAATCTTTCTCTCGGCTTCCTTGTCTCCCTTTTCTTTCCGTTTCGCCAATTCCACTTCTTCTTCGGAATTCAAAAGCGGAATCTTGCCGATTTCTTTTAAATACATCTGAATGGAATCAGCGCTTAGTTTGGTTAAATCCAAACCGAAAGTCGGAGTCTTAGTTTTGGAGGGCATATCAGTATTCTGTCCCAAAACGTTGCCGGAGTCTTCAATTATTCTGACACCCGCTTCCTGCAGCTTGCCCAAGAAAATATCATATTCAAAAACATATTCTTCCAATTCCGGAAATAAGTATAATAATTCGGTCTCAGTGACAAAACCCCGAGTCCGTCCTTTGTTGATGACATTCTGCATTTTCTCTTCGGTCGGTTTAATCACTTCCCGCGGTTCAATTTTAAAAACTTTTTTAACCTTCACGGCCTTCTCTTTTTTCGCTTCAATCTTTTTCTTTGGAACAACCTTAACCACAGCCTTAGCTTTGGCCTTTGTTTTAATCATGGGTTTTTTGGCCACAGCCTTTTTAGCCGGTTTCTTCTTGACCGTTATTTTTTTAGTATTTTTTTTAACTTTCATATTTAGAGATTTAATTCTTTCATTTTAGCGGACAGCTCCTTCATCTCCTCCATCAACTTGACGGTATCCAGATCATCCTGGGCTTCCTCCGAACGGCTCAAAAGAGCCTCTATTTGCCCCATCCTTTTCTTATAGCAATCATGCTTTAGTCCGACCACTAGTTTAATGATTTCTGACTTAATAGTCAAGGCATCGGATTCGGCAAAATCTTTGTCGGACAACAGGGACAAAGTGTCTAATAATGCTAACTGTTCTTCGCCTTGAGAGGCTAAAGCCTCTTTTAGGCCGGGATAGTCTAATCCCTGCTTAGTATTATAATAGATTATTAAAGCATTGTAAAACGCGCGTAAGGAGTCATTGGGTAAATGTTCCGGCAAAAGATTATTCACCGCGTAATCTAAAAATTGCGGCTCTTTAAGAATCAAAGATAAAAGTAGTTCCGCCATTTTTTCATCGCGGTTTTTTTCCAAAACCACTTCATATTCCGCGCTCACCACCGGCTTGTCCTCCTTAATATTTTTCCTTATATTAGCCAATTCTTCCCGAATCATTGTCTCTTCAGAATTAGTCTTGGCCGCCAATCTCTTCAACCAATGATCGGCTTCAATATTATTTTTCACCTTAGAAATCATGGTGAGCATCTTGGGAATGATTAATCGCTTCTGACTGACATCGCTCAAATCCACCCCGGCGGTAATCTTGTCAAAATAATATTCCAAAACCGGCTTAGCGGCTTCCACCGCTTGGCGCCACTCTTCCGGATTATGCCGCAGACATTCATCCGGGTCTTTGCCTTGAGGAATGATGATAATCTTCACATTCATTTCTTGAGCTAGAGCCTCCACAATTCCCCTGTCAGCAGCAATTTGCCCGGCGGCATCGGCATCAAAGGCTAGGGCTAGGTTGTTGGTATAGCGCTTCAAAAGCTTCACCTGCCCAAAGGTCAAAGCGGTGCCCGATGAGGCCACGGTATTCTTGAAACCGCGGGATTGCGAAGTGATAGCATCCATTTGCCCTTCCACCACTATGGCTAAGTCCTGATCTTTGATTTCCCGTCGCGCTTTGTCCAGCCCGAAAAGCACCCGACTTTTGTCATAGACAGCGGTTTGCGGAGTGTTAATATATTTGCCCATCTTTTCCATTTCCGGATTGACAGTTTGCGGATTAACGCGCGCGGTGAAACCTACGGTCAAACCGGCAGCGTCATTAATCGGGAACATGATTCTATCCCGAAAACGGTTAAAGTATCTTCCCGCCCCTTCTTTCTTCTGAGACAAGCCGGAAAGAAAGATGTCTTCATCGCTATACCCTTTTTTCTTGAGATGATTAATTAAATCGTCAAAACTATTAGGACTATACCCCACCTGCCATTCCTTAACCGATTTCTCATCCAATCCCCTTCCCTTGAGATAGTTTTTGATATTGTTGTTGCCTAACATCTGGCGTTGATAGAACTCCTTGGCGGCGGATAAAACATCAATTAGCTTGTTGCGCTTAGAGCTGTCTTCCCAATCATTTTTTTGTAGTGTCACCCCGGCCTTGTGAGCTAATTGTTTGAGCGCCTCCACAAAATTCAGCCCCTCCATTTCCATGACAAAGCCGAAGATGTCGCCGCCTTTTTGGCAACCGAAACAATGCCAAATTTGTTTCTCCGGCGAAACCATGAAAGACGGCGTCTTCTCATGATGGAACGGACACAAAGCCCGCAAGTTAGAACCAGCGGGCCGGAGGTTGATATATTCTCCCAGGACTTCGGTAATATCCAATTTTGATTTTATCTCTTCTAAGGGGTTCATAGGGTGAATAATAATAAAGACTTGAGGCGCTCCACCTCTTGCGACACTACTTCACTGTCATATTCCGCATTGTGCATATGAGAGCCTTCATAGCTAGCCTGTTTCTGATCCAGGTGAAGACTAAAGACCCAATTGTCGCCGCCCTCTTCCACGTATAAATGGATTCGGGGATAGAAATTCTGTCCCAGACGGCGGACAAAACTTTGCACGCCGCGACGGCGGTCAAAAATCAAACCATAGCCGGCATGGCGCAACCAAGATTCCGGGTTTTCGCTTAATGAATTTTTCGGGATGGTAATTTTCATAAACCAGGATTAACTTCCGCCTTATCTTTTTTTCTAAAAACGATAAATTTGTAAGCCACAAAGCTTTCCAAGCCAATCAAGATACTCACTATTAACTGGGACCAAAGATAATGGACTTGCCAGCGATTAACAAAGATATGCATTAAGTAGCCGTTTAGGTTCAAGTTGATAAAAGCAATCACTATATAAATACAAATTTGACTCCAAACCCGATGCTGGTCTTGGTTATTAAAAGTCCAGAACTTCTGTAAATAAAAGCTGACCCAGAAAGACAGGATATAGGCAATGGAGGTGGAAACGATGACATTGATGTTAAGCAAGCCATGGCAGATGTACAGGACACCCAAATCTACTCCGCCAGCGATACCGCCGCTCATCACGAATTTCACTAAAGATTTATGCCGGTGCAGAATACTATAAATCCGAGGATAACGATGATACCCCCAAGCCTTAATCCGGCAGAAAAAGTGTAAAAATATCTTCATAATAATAAATTACCATTTAAAATAGCGATAGGCAAATCGGGCCAACTTGGCCGTCTCGCTGAACCTATCCGCTTCGCTTTCCGCCCCTAAAACCACAGAAATAGTGGTATGCCCTGCACTATCGCTGAACTTAGCGGCCAGGCAATAGCCAGCGACATCGGTATGGCCGGTCTTGCCGCCGATAATCTGCATGCCGGTTTCCGAAAAGCTGTTTAACAAATAATTAGTGGAAGAAAACTTCTTTTTCTCGCCGCTGACGGTACTGAACTCTATCTCCGGACTAGCTACCGCTCGGGCGATTTCTAAATTATCTAAAGCCGCCTTAGTCAATTTGGCTACCTCCAAGGCATTGGACATATTCTTTTCTAAACCAATAGGGTCAATGAAATTGGTTTGGCTTAATCCCAAATCCAAAGCTTTGCGGTTCATGGCTTTAACAAAATCCGCTCGGCTCAATCCGGTAGCTGAAGTTAAAGCCGCCGCGGCGGTATTGTCCGAGCCCACCAGCATCGCCGAGAATAAATCCCTGACTTTCACCTTTTCTCCTAAATACAATTTGCCGCCAGTCTCCAAATCGGTGCTTTTGATTTCATAGACACTGTCCCAACCCGGATTATGTTCCAAAAATACTAAAGCCGTCATCAGCTTAGTGATGCTGGCGATGGCGTGCTGTTCATTAGCTCTTTGAGAAAAGATAGCGCTCTGACTTCTGATATCCCACACCACGGCCGCATCAGCATTGATAATCATCAGCGGCGCCTCAGCCGATAATTGCGGTTTCTGGTTATTAGCCTCTTTCTCAACAATTGCTTCTAAAGACGGCGGCGTGGAGGCAAAATTAATCCCAGATAAAAAGAGCATGACAATTTTCACGATATATATGAACATAGGTTAGATAGTTTCGGCAGCCGCCCTTTCAATTAATTGATCAATACTCTCATCTTGATGCAGTTTTTCGTAGTCCGGCAATTCTTCTACTCGATTAACCCCTAAATGGCGAATGAAGTCCAAGGAAACCTGATAATAGTTCTCCCCTTTCTCCTTGTCGGCTTCTTCCTCAATTAAGCCACGCAATAATAGATTGCGTAAAATCAAAGCGCAATTGACGCCTCTAATCCGATCCAAGTCTATCTTGGCAATCGGACCGCGATAAGCAATGATAGTCAGAGTCTCCAAGCTAGGGCGAGACAATTCCCCGCTCATTTCAGCCTGTAAAAACTCGCGCACTACGCCAGCTGTTTCCGCCGAGGTCACCAATTGATATTTGTGGCCGCTTTTGATTAATTGCAAACCGCCAGATCGAGATTGATAATCTAAAATCATCTGTTCTAAAACAGTTTCAATTTCAGCCTCTTTAGCTTTTAATAAGTCGGCCAATTCTTTGACGGCCAAAGGTTTGTTAGCCACGAACAGGACGGCTTCCAGGGCGGCTGGGTAGTTTTTCATATTATAATTTATTAATAATAATCTCGCGGAATAAATCTTCTTGCTCAAATCTCAATTCCCGCTGTTTGGCTAATTCCAAGACTGCTAAAAAATTCACGATGATTTCCGTTTTAGATTGAGCGGCGGCGATAATGTGGGAAAAATTGAAACGAATCTTTTCCAAGAGAGCCTGCTGGATATAAGCGATGCGCTCTTCAATACTAATCTTGTATTCCATCTTCTCTTCTTTCAGCTCTTCCTCCTCATTAGCAATCATGCCCAAGAGATATTGAAATTGCTCGCGGAGCTTCTCCTTGGTTAATCCTTTAGGCGGCGAAAAACTAGCTTCTAAAAACACCTTGCGCCGCTTGCCGCTTTTGCCATAGTCGCGCATGAACAGGAATTGTTTCTTGGCTAAGCGTTTCTCTATCACCCCGGCCGCCTCCAAAAACTCCTTGTACATCTTTAACTGCCTGGTTAAGTCCTCCACATCCTCATCCTCTTCCGGAGTGGCTAGATATGGCAACAAGGCTTTAGATTTGATATAGAGCAATTTGGCGGCCACCACCAAAAAATCAGCCACTTGCTCCGGATTGATGCTCTGGGCTGATTTAATATAGGCCACATACTCGTCGGCTATTTTAGCTAAAGATATTTCGGTAATATCAAGCTCCTCCTTCTCGATTAAAGAAAGCAGCAAATCCAGCGGACCGTTAAATTTTTCCGTTTGAAACTCCATCATAATTATTTCACTCCCGGTTTCACGTCAGCCCAGAGGTTGCCCTGAAAACAATAGTTTCCGGCGCTATGATAGCCCGATCCGGACATCGGATAGCTGGATTGATCGCCGTTGTTATTTCGGTTGTCAGTTCTAAATTGAGCGCAAAGCTCAAACTCCTTCTCGCCTTTTTTCTTATATTTAATCTCCGTTTTAGTTTCCGGATCGATTAATTGGCCCGGACTAATATTGAAGAACTTATCTGCCTGGAGTTCTGCCAAGTCATTAGGCAACCGCTTATTACGCTCGTAATAAGTATTGATGTAGCTTTCTAGATTATAGACATTATTAGTTAAAATCTGATCCAAGCGCTTATCCCGAGCCACCCGCGGCGAATCAACTAAGAAGAAGGCGCTGATGAAAGCAGCTACCACGATAGCCAGGGAGGCGCAGAAATAAATTCGCACCACCAGCTTCAAAGCGCCGGCATCCTTGCGGCGAATTTCTTGAAAATAGAAAGAGAAAACTATCGCTCCCAAAATCAAGACAGAGATAATCTTCAAAGCGGAACGCCAAGTGGCTTCTCCGGATAGGAAATTATTCACTAGCGCGATCAAAGCGCCAATAGCCACCAAGGAAGAAACTAAGAGAATAAAATAGGTCAACCAACGGCGCACTGGAGAATCCAGGCTTAATTCCTTCTTCTTGATTCCCCGTCTAATCAAACTAGAGATAACATAAAACAACGGCGCGGCAATCAGCAGAGCGGAAATAGCAAAACGCAAAGCCTCGCTAGACACAATGGATGAAGAAGCATTCAAAGCGTCCACCAGATACTTGTTAATCAACTGAAAAGAAACAATGCCCACGGAGACAGCCATGAAGATCAAAGCTAACAGCGAGAGCAAGTAATAAAAAGCATACTTGGCGTTGTGTTGATTCATATTTTTAAATATTAATTAAAACTCAGCGTTTTTAGGAGTCCGCGGAAAAGGAATCACATCGCGAATATTGGCCATACCGCTTAGATACATCACTAAGCGTTCAAAGCCCAAACCGAAACCACCATGTTTGACGCCGCCATATTGGCGCAAGTCCAAATACCATTGATAGTCCTCGGGACAAAGGTTGAATTGTCTCATTCGAGCCTCTAGCTTCTCCAAGCGCTCTTCTCTTTGGCTGCCGCCGATAATTTCTCCCACCCCCGGCACCAAGAGATCCATAGCGGCCACAGTTTGGCCGTCATCGTTTAAGCGCATATAGAAAGCTTTGATTTTCTCCGGATAGTCAGTCACAAAAACCGGTCCTTTAAAAACCTCATCGGTCAAATAACGCTCATGTTCGGTTTGCAGATCAATTCCCCATTTCACCGGATAGCTAAACTTCTGGCCGGATTTCTCTAAAATACCTATCGCCTCAGTATAGGTCAAACGCTTAAAATCAGCCTGAGCTAGTTTTTCCAAACGAGCGATTAAACCTTTTTCAATAAACTCATCAAAGAATTTCATTTCTTCCGGCAATTCTCGCAAAGCATAGTTAATCAGATATTTCATCATCTCTTCCGCTAAGTCCATGTCATCGTTTAAATCGGCAAAATAGATCTCCGGCTCCAACATCCAAAACTCAGCCGCATGGCGCGTAGTGTTAGAGTTTTCGGCTCTAAAGGTCGGCCCAAAAGTATAGACCCGGTTAAAAGCCAAGGCCATGGCTTCGGCATTCAATTGGCCGCTGACCGTTAGTCCAGCCTGGCGTCCGAAAAAATCCTGGCTATAGTCCACTCGACCCTCTTTGTTGAGCGGAGTGTTTAATAAATCCAAAGTAGTGACATTAAACATCTCCCCGGCCCCTTCGCAATCAGAGGTAGTGATAATCGGCGTGTGGGCATAAACAAAACCTTTTTCTTGAAAAAATTTGTGGATAGCAAAACTCAACCCAGACCGCAAGCGGAAGACCGCAGAAAAAGTATTAGTCCGGGAACGCAAATGAGCGATGGTCCGCAAGAATTCAAAAGAGTGGCGCTTCTTCTGCAAAGGATAGTCAGCTTGAGACAATGATTCAATAATTATTTCTTTAGCCTGCAATTCAAAATCCTGTTCAGCCTTCGGAGACTTAATCAATTTGCCTTTGACGGTTAAAGCCGAACCCAGGCCGGCTTTTTCCACTTCGGAAAAATTAGACAAAGCAGCTTCATAGACCACTTGCAGGGGCTTAAAAAAGGTACCATCATTTAATTCAATAAAACCAAACTCTTTAGAAGAGCGACTATTTCTAATCCAGCCTTTAACCTCAATTTCTTGATCCAAAAAATCAGCTGTCTGTTTATATAAATCCTTGATGTAAGTCATATAATTGAATTATGGTCTTAAGCGCTTCACATCACGAGGCAAATAATTAGCCTCTTTGATATTAGACAAACCTAAAAGCTTCATCACAATGCGAGCCGGACCAATACCTACGCCGCCGTGGCTGGGAATGCCGTAGCGGAAAAAATTCAGATAGTCAGACAGCTCTTCTAAGTTCATACCCTTGGCTTGAGCTTGTTTTTCTAAAATCTCAATGCGATGCTCTCTCTGGGCGCCGGTAGTGATTTCTAAACCGCGATAGAGCAAATCAAAACTCTTGGTTAACTCCGGATTATCTTCGCGCACCATGTGATAGAAAGGGCGGGCCGAAACCGGATAGTCAGTGACAAAAACAAAATCATGGCCGGTCTCAGCTTTTATAATTTCAGAAATTCCCCTCTCTTCTTCCGGGGTAAAATCATCGCTGGCTTCCGATTTAATTCCCTTGGCCGCTAATTTCTCTTTAGCCTGAGCAAGAGTAAGGCGCGGGAAAGGCTGAGTCGGGACAGTAATATCCAAAGCTAATTTTTCTTTGACCTGCTGAAATCCAGCCACTAACATACCCTCTTCTTGGTCCATAATCTCTTCGTGAGATGAGATGTTAGCTATTTCAAAATCCCAACCGGTGAACTCGGTGACATGGCGGTTAGTGAAAGATTTTTCGGCGCGATAGACAGTACCAACCATAAAAACTTTTTCTAAGCCGGCGGCCATGGCCATCTGTTTATAAAATTGGGGTGATTGGGCTAAATAAGCTTTGCGGTCAAAATATTTTACCTCAAAGACATCAGCGCCGGTTTCCGAAGCGGTATTCATTAAGGTCGGAGTATAGATCTGCAAAAAATTATGCTCATCAAAATAACGACGGCAGCCTTTTTCCAATTCGGTCCAAACCTTAAAAATCATTTGCTTTTCCGGCTGACGCAAATCTAAAAAGCGCCAATCCAGACGTAAGTCAATATCGGCTTCATTATCAATCTTATTCAAAACCGGAATCGACAATTGCTCCAAAGCCAAAGATTCAATCTTTAACTCCGTGGCCAATAATTCAAAATCTTTTTTATCCTCTTCCCCCTTCTTGGCCGGTTTAGCCTGCAAGGTTCCGGTGACGGTGATATAGCTTTCTAGAGTCAAGGTTTCCGCTTGATTATAGACCGCTTCATGATCGGCCGCCATCACCACTTGCATCACTCCGGACAAATCTCTCAAATCCACAAAAACCACCCCCTTATGAGCACGTTTGTTATACACAAAACCAGATAATACCACCTCTCCCTGGCCTTGGCTTTTAGCTTGGTTGATAGACATCATATATTTAAAATTGTTGATAAATATACTTAAATTATAGCTTAACTATTCCCTTTTATCAAGCCTAAAAAACACTATATTCCACTATTTTGGGGATAATTCCGATAATTTCCAAACGAATCTCTTCCGGCAGTTGAAACTTCTCTAAAAATGGCGAATCTTCGGACAATATTAATCGCATCACCTTAATCGCTCCGTCAGACAAAGCCACTACTATCCCGGCTTCCCTTTCGGGACGACAATGAACGCAAACAATTTCTCCTCCTTCAGACTTGAAATGATTAGCCCCGGCCACTAGCTCCTGCTGGCAATGGGCGCAATGATATAGATCTGGCTGGTATCCCAAGAGAGCGATTAATTTCAAACTAAAAGCCTGAAGCAGCCACTCCGGATCAGCGGTCTTTTCCATGGCCTGTAAAAAAGAAATTAATAGTGTAAACAGCTCGCCATCGGCGTGCTCTAAATGGACTAGGCGGTTAAAAAGGTTAAAACCCAGACCGCTATAATAGACTTTATTCAGATCTGATTTAATACCGCTATAAGCATCAACATTAATGGCGCTGCCGACATAATGACGATTTTTGCCGCGAATGACCATTAAATTAATCAGAGTTATCGGTTCTAAGTGAGCGGCCAGCTTGGAACTGGGACGCAGCATGCCGCGAGCCACTAAATCCAATTTTCCTTTTTGAGGACTGTATACTAAAACGCGGCCATCAAATTCTCGATGCGCCTCGCGTTTCAAAACTATCGCGGGAGTAGAATATGTTTCTTCCATTAGGTTAATAATAATCCGTCTAAATAATTTTGCAAAATTAACATCGCCGCTACGGCATCCCTTTCCGCCTTATCCTCTTTTTCTCCCACTAAGGCATCAGCGGCTAAGCTGGAAAGCCGTTCATCGGCTAAGTTCACTTTCACTCCGGCCTCGGCTTCTAACTTTTTCCTAAAAGCTAAAAAATCAGGATTAGCCTCGGCGCCGGACATTTTTTTCGGTTCTCCCAAAACTATTTCATCTATTCCTTCGCTGTTTATCACCTCTAAAACCGCGAACAAAGAATCAACCACCTTAAACGGCAAAGCTAAACCGGTTTCACTATCGGCTAAAGCCAAACCAATTCGTTTTTCTCCCCAATCAACTCCTAAATATTTAATATTCTCTTCCATATTATTGGGTTAAGATCACCGGGCCCTTTTTGGTAATGGCCACGGAATGTTCAAAGTGAGCGCTTAGCGATCCATCAGCGGTCAAAGCGGTATAGCCATTCTTAGCTATTTTCACTCGCCAAGAACCAGCATTAATCATCGGCTCAATCGCCAAAACCATGCCCGGCTCTAAAACTATATTTTCCGGAGAACGCGGTCCGATTTCGTAGTTAAAGACATCAGGCTCTTCATGGGCTTGGTGGCCGACGCCATGGCCAACAAAATCCTTCACCACGCCATATCCTTGGTTGACGCAATATTCTTCAATTACCTTACCAATATCATTTAAAGTATTGCCCGGTTGAGCCATCTTGATACCCCGATACAAAGATTGTTCGGAAACTTTCAAAAGTTTGCGAGTGGCTTTGTCCACCTTCCCCACGGCCACGGTATAACAAGTGTCGGTGAACAAACCATTGCCTTTCGGCCATTTCATGCCAATATCTAAATCCACAATATCGCCGGAACGCAATATCCTCTCCGGCAAAGCTGGACCATGAACCACTTCGTCGTTTATAGAAACACATAAAGCGGTAGGAAAGAATATTCCCCCGCCCATCGGGTAGTCTTTAAAGGCTGGTTCCCCGCCCGCCTGAGCAATCATTTTTAAGGCTGTTTCTTCCAAAACCGCCGTACTCAATCCAGGCTTCACCATCTTCACTAGATGCCTCAAAATTAGGGCTAATTTATGCCCTCCTTGCCGCATTAGTTCTATTTCCGCCTCATTCTTCAGTCTAATCATATAGCCTCATTTTAGCACCAATTATCGCCCTCTTCAACCATTTGACAATATTTAACAATTATTATGTAATTCAAGTTTAAAAATACCCACAAAAAAGCTACCCTTCCAGGTAGCTTTTATTATTTTCAATTATTATTTGCTCGGTTCTTCATTAGCCGGCGGATTAGCCCCTTCCGCCCAGCTAGTTAGAGTGTGATCATAGACCGAAGTGCCAGAAACATCAGTATAATACCAGGCGGTAGGCGGATCGGTATTCCAGCGATACATTAATCGGACGCCTTCTTCTCCGGGTTCTAGCTCCCAGCTATAGAGAACATCATAATAGCGGTAAGAGCCATCGTCAATCAAGGTGGTAGCTAAAGGAGTGCTAGAGAATACTTTTAACCCACTTTCAGTGTGATAAGAATAAGCATTGAAAGTTCGGGAGATACCATAAGCGCCATAAGAGAAATAGAACATATCGGGCGGCGTAATATCCCAGGCAGAATATCCACTGTCCTGAATGGAGTTAGTAGTAATATCTTTGTAATAAACTGCACTAGCGGCCGTTTCGGCAGCAGTTTGAATTCCGCCGAGATATTCTAGCAGACCAATAATATCGGTGATAAAATCATCAACTAAAATTCGAGCGGCAGTGGCATACCCCTGAGCGGCGCCGGTAGTAGCGGCATTATACGCCAAATCCAACTGAGTTCTAAGAGCATTATTTCTATTCACCATATCTTGCAAATCAGTAGTGACCGAAGGGGCCATGCCTAAATCCAGGCTCAAAAGATATTCTAGTTGACCGTTTATATCCATACTGGCATAGATTGCCTCTTGAGTAATGGATCTAATATCATTTAATGAAAAAGTACCGCCCTCAATCATCACCATCAGCTCTCTGATTCGGGTTAAACGATCATTGATGCCCTGCAAGGTTCCTTCAGCTGTCTGGCATTTATTAATAATATCATATTGAGTCGAGGCCTGAGAGGAATTACTTTTTAAAACTAAATAACCATCGGCATCCGGTGAAGCCGTCCAGCTCCAATCAATGTTATAACTACCGCTAGAACTATCATCAGTAACATCTATGCTGGCCGCATCGCTAACATAGCGATAGCCATCAATAAGTTTATAAGCATAAACCTGGATAGATTGATTGGAACCATTGGTTGTATAATTTCCACTGCCATAGTTAATAGTACCAACCGGATTGGTGGCCGGAGATAAATACCAGGTAATTGTCGCTTGCAAAGTGCCGGCAGAACCGCTCAAACTGCAATCGCTGTTATACACTCCTCCCGGAGTGGCACATTTAGGACCGGAAGCTAGAGAACCAGTATTGTTTCCCAAACAATAAGATAAAGTATAAGAAGCGCCGTCTTCGGTCTGTTGATAATATAAAGTGTTTTGATCAGAAGTACAGTTGCCGTCCGGAGTAGTCGGAGCGGCGGGAATTATTTTTAAATAAGTAGTCAGCGGGTTACTAGAGCTAGACATAATAGAACCAGTTTCCCACTCCTCTGGAGTCGGATAACGACCCTGGTCATTAAAAAACAATTCCAAGGCGGTTTGAACTTGCTTCACATCTCCAACTCTTTTAGCATCGCGAGATCTGGCTCGGGCACTGCTTAGAGCAACTACCGATAGAGACGCCAGGAGGCCGATAATGGCAATCACCACTAACAGCTCCACCAGGGTAAAGCCCTTTTTTTGTTTTATCATCATAAATAAAAATAAAGTTTATCTAAGACTATTTTACTACACTTCTCCCCTTCTGACAACAGGAAAAACAAAAAAGCTGCCTGTAGAGGCAGCTTTTTCTATATTCACTTCAGTTGATTATAATCCATCATATTCCCGCATGGTCAGCTGGGACTTAATCTGTTTGACCATATCAATCACCACCGAAACTACGATCAACAAGCTGGTGCCGCCGATAGCCAAAGACTGGATGCCGGTGAAGTAGCGCATAATTAAAGGCAAGATAGCGATGATGCCTAAAAACAAAGCGCCGACTAGAATAATCTTGTGGGTGGTGTTGCCCAAATATTCTTCGGTCTGTTGACCCGGACGAATACCAGGAATGAAGCCACCATTCTTCTGCAAGTTTTCCGCAATCTGTTTGGGGTGGAAAATAACTTCGGTATAGAAATAGGTAAAAGCAAAAACTAACAAAAAATAGATGATGCCGTAGAATAATTGATTCTGGAATAAAGCGATAGTCTTCTCTGCTCCGGTTACCAGCCAAGCCGTTTTGGCATGCAAGAAGAATTGAGCGATCATGGACGGGAACATGATAATGGAAATAGCAAAGATGATCGGAATCACACCGGCCATGTTGACGCGTAACGGCAAATGAGTATTGGTGCCGCCAAAAGCGCGGGAACCTCTGATTTGACGAGCGTATTGAATCGGAATATTGCGCTGGCCTTCGTTGATAATAACCACGCCGATAACGGTCACTAAAGCTATCACCACGAAACCTAGCAATAAGAATAATTGAGATTTATCAAAAGTCAAAAATAGCTGGCTGGCCGCCTGCGGTAAAGCTGCGACGATACCGGCGAAGATTAATAAGGAAATACCATTACCAATCTTCTTTTCAGAAATCAATTCGCCTAACCACATCAGGAACATGGTGCCGGCGGTAATCGCCACCATCATCACTATCATATCAAAACTGGAAACATTGTTTAAAACACCGGTAGCGGAACGTCCCAAAAGATTGATCATGGCATAAGACTGCAGTAAAGCCAACGGCACGGTAGCCCATCTGGTCCAAGTAGTAATCTTTTGGCGACCGGATTCTTCTTTCTGCATTTCTTCTAGTTTCGGCACAATCATGCCTAATAATTGGAAAATAATAGAAGAGGTGATATAAGGACCGACACCCATCATGACAATGGAGAAATTCTTCATGCCACCGCCGGAAAATAAGTCCATCATGCCAAGCAATTGATTGGAACTAAAAAGCTGACGTAGAGCTAAAGTGTCAACGCCAGGAACTGGAATATGGGCAATCAAACGGAAGATAACCAACATGCCTAAAACAAAAAGGATCTTATTTCTGACATCTCTGGCCTTCCATAACTGTCTCAATTTTTCCATATTGGTAAAATTAGAGTTGCTTTTTTAAACCTTCACTCATTTTGACGCTCTGGAATTTTAGGTCCTTCACGGTCAATTTCTCTTTGCCTAAAATCTTTACCGGTTGATGATCATCTTTCACCAAGCCTTTTTCCTTGAGGGTCAAAGGGGAAACTATTTCATTAGGTTTGTAGTTGGCATTAATAATGGTCACGGAAACAACTTGGTTCTTCGGGTGTTGGGATTTAAAACCGCGAGCTTTCGGAATCTGCAATAGTTGCTTCTTCATGCCCAAACGCTTCAAACCGGAAGCGCCGCTTCTAGACTTCTGCCCTTTCAAACCACGAGTACTATAAGTACCATGACCGGAAGCGTTACCGCGACCGACTCTTTTTTTCTTCTTTAATCCGCCAGAGGATTTTTTGATGGCATTTAGTCCTAAAGACATATTTATAAAAATTAATTAAACATTATTTTGTTTCTGTTTCTTCTTTTTTGGCGCGGGGTTCTACCTTCTTCAAGCTCTTTAAAGCCGCTACGGTACAACGAGCATTATTAATCTTATTGCCGCCGCCTAAAATCTTGCTGGTGACATTTTTCACACCGGCTAATTCTAAAATGATTCTCACCACGCCGCCGGCTTTAACACCGCTGCCCTGCTTGGCCGGTTTGAAGACGATCCAAGAAGCACCCATAGTTTTACGGACTTCGTGAGGAATAGTATCGTTAATCAAATTAACATGCACCATATTCTTCTTGGCCTGGTTCACGGCTTTATTTACCGCCAAGGTCACATCAGCGCCCTTGCCTAAGCCAATACCGATATTGCCATTCTTGTCACCCAAAGCAATACAAGCTCTGAAGCTCATACGTTTGCCGCCCTGCATCACGCGGGTTACCCGAGCGATGTCCAGCATTCTTTGTTCAAACTCTTCCTGACGTTTCGGTCCACGATTGCGACCACGGAAACCGCCGCGATCACCACCCGGTCTCTGGCCATAGACAGTCTTAGCGACAGCTTCAGCCACTTTCTGTTCGGTATTTTGATTGTCTTGAGTCTTTAATTCTTCGGACATATGTTAGATAATATTAAAATTGCAATCCGCCTTGGCGAGCTCCTTCAGCCACTGCTTTAACTCGGCCATGATAGCGATAACCGCCGCGATCAAAGACTACGGCGCTAATTTTCTTGTCTTGAGCTTTCTTAGCCAACAATTCACCCAAGGTTTTAGCTAACTCTAATTTCGGCTTTTTGACATCCTTCAATTCCTTGCTGTCGGCACTGACCAAAGTCACACCTTTAACATCGTCAATTAACTGGAGGAATAAACCGGTGTTAGAACGAAAAACATTCAAGCGCGGTCGAGCGGCAGTACCTTCAATCTTAGCTCTGACCCGAACATGGCGTCTTTCTAATTTAGAATTTTTAGCGATTTGCTTATTCATATAAGTTTATGCTTATTTGCTAGCGGCAGTCTTACCAGCCTTGCGTCTAATAACTTCATCAATATATTTAATACCCTTGCCTTTATAAGGTTCCGGCAAACGCAAGCGGCGAATCTG
Source organism: bacterium (assembly GCA_035402825.1). Taxonomy (GTDB): domain Bacteria; phylum Patescibacteriota; class Patescibacteriia; order Patescibacteriales; family UBA12465; genus DAONDZ01. The sequence goes on from DAONDZ010000005.1 coordinate 34,181, forward strand.
AGCGGCTACTTCTCCGACGGCCTGTTTGTCAATTCCTTGAATAGTCAAGAAATTGCCATCAGAAACAGCGGAAATACCAGCCGGCAACGGAAACTCAATCGGATGGGAGAAACCTAGGTTCAAAGTCAATTTCTGACCGCTCACCTGGGTGCGATAACCGACACCTTTGATTTCCATTTTCTTTTCAAAGCCGACCGTTACGCCTAAAACCATATTGTTAATCAAATTGCGGCATAATCCCCAAAGAGCTCTTTGTTTTACATCTTCGGCATCTTCCACTTTGACAATAGCTTCCTTTTCGGTAATTTCCAGGCTAACTTTTTTCGGCAACTCAAAGCTAAGCTCGCCTTTAGGGCCTTTAACTTTCACCAAAGAACCGGACAAAGTCAGATTAACTCCAGCGACTAATTCAATTGGTAATTTTCCTAAGCGAGACATATATAATTAAATTAAAGATTAATAAATTTCGCAGAGAACTTCGCCACCGATCTTTTCCCGCCAAGCCTGCTTGTTAGTCATCAGTCCCTTGGGGGTAGAAATAATAGCCATACCCAAGCCGTTTAGAACTCGCGGCAAGTTATCAGCCGGCACATAAATTCTCAAACCCGGCTTGCTAATTCTCTTCAAACAAGTAATTTTAGAAAAACCTTCGGCATCGTATTTCAAAACCAATTTGATTTCGTCAAAAATAGCTGAGCCATTCTTCTTTACTGCCTGGCTTTTAATTAATTCAGTTTTAGCAATCCAGCCCTCGCGCTCTAAGATCTTGGCAATCTCTAATTTGATTTTAGAGAATGGCAAACAGACCTCCGCCTTTTTTACCATGGCCGCGTTCCTGATACGAGTTAGCATGTCTGCGATTGGATCCGTCATAATTTTACATTAATTAAAAATATAATTACCAGCTGGCCTTCTTGATGCCCGGCAAATCACCGTTATCCGCCAATTCCCGAAAACAAATACGACAAAGCTTGAAATCACGCATGTAGCCGTGCAAACGGCCGCAGCGCCAGCAACGATGGATTTTCCGGGTGGAAAATTTCGGTTTTAACTTAGATTTTACAATTAGGGCAGTTCTAGCCATATAAATTAAATATAATTAATTCTGTTTAAACGGAAAGCCTAATAAGCGGAATAATTCTAAACCGGCTTCCCTATTTTTAGCATTGGTGTTGATAATAATCTCTAAGCCATGGATAGCAACCACATCTTCCAAATGGATTTCCGGGAAAGGCAAATTTTCTTTAAAACCGACAGTCATGTTGCCATTTCTATCTACTGCCTTATCAGAAATACCGCGAAAGTCGCGTACTCGCGGGAAAGTAATATTTACTAATTTTTCAATAAAATCATACATTCTGTCAGAGCGCAGGGTAACCATAGCGCCAATCACCATTCCTTCTCTGACTTTAAAAGCGGAAATTGATTTCTTAGCCTTGGTAAAGACTGGTTTCTGGCCGGCGATCTTGAGCAAGGTCTTTTCCACGCTCTCAATCACTTCCTTTTCCTTAGCCTGCTTACCGAAACCGACGTTGATGACCACCTTTAACATTCGCGGTACTAACATCGCGTTTTTGTAGCCAAACTTATCTTTTAAGGCTTTAACTATTTCTTTTTGATACTTCTCTTTTAAACGCATATATTTTAATCAATAGTTTGTTCGCATTTTTTACAAACTCGGAATTTTTTAGTTTTACCATCTTCACCTTTTACTAACTTATGACCCACGCGGGTAACTTTGCCGCATTTCGGGCAGATCAAAGCGACATTGGAGGCGTCAATAAAACGCGGGAATTCAATTCTCTGTCCCTTTTCTCCCCGGCGCTGCGGGCGCAAATGCTTAATCAGCAAATTCAAGCCTTCCACACTCAATTTTTTTTGAGCCGGAAGAGTCTGCAAAACCTTACCAGTTTTGCCCTGGTCTTTGCCGGTTAAAATCTTCACTTTGTCTTCTTTCTTGATATTCATAAAATAATAAATGAATCTAAATTACAATACTTCCGGGGCCAAGGAAATAATCTTCATATATCCAGCTTGGCGCAATTCTCGAGCCACCGGCCCAAAAATACGGCTCCCCTTCGGTTCTTTCTTTTCCTTATCAATAATCACGCAAGCATTATCATCAAAGCGCAGATAAGAACCATCAGCGCGGCGGATTTCTTTTTTAGTGCGAACAATAACGGCATAAACTACATCGCTCTTCTTGACAGCGGCATGCGGAGTAGCAGTTTTCACAGCTCCGACGATGATATCGCCCACGCGAGCATAACGACGCTTGTAGCCGCCTAAAGGTTTAATACATAAGACGGATTTGGCACCGGAATTATCAGCTACTTTTAATATAGTTTGAACTTGAATCATATATTTAAGCTTTAACTACTCGCCAACGCTTGTCCCGGCTTAAAGGCCGACACTCAACGAAGGTTACAACATCACCAACTTTATATTCATTCTTTTCATCATGAACTTTATAGTGGGAGCTAACGGTATAGCGCTTGTGATATTTAGGATGGATCTTAACTCTTTCCACGCGGACGATAATAGTCTTGTCGTTCTTATCAGAAACGACTTCGCCTTTAAATTTCTTTTTGATTATCGGAGCCTTAGTGGCTTTTGCTTCTTTCATATAATAATTTATTTAACAGCTTTCTTTTTTAATTCATTTAAAGCAGTTATGATCATCGCTACCAATTTCTTGCCCGCTCGAAGAGCACGCACATTTTTCAATTGGCGGTTAGAATCTTTAAAGCGCATTTCGGTAAGCTTAGACCGTTCTTCGGCCAACATCTTGTTCAATTCGCTTTCAGTTTTAGTTTTGATTTCTTTATATTCCATATAAGCTAGCTGCGTTTAACAAATTGACATTTAATCGGTAATTTATAGGCGGCGGCTTCCAAAGCTTCTTTAGCCATCTCTTCTGATACGCCGTCCATTTCAAACAATACCATGCCCGGACGAATAACTACTACATAGTAGTCCACTGCGCCTTTACCACCACCCATGGTAGATTCATTACCATGATCGGTGACCGGTTTATCCGGAAAAATCCGAATCCAAATCTTACCACTCTTTTTAGTGTATTTAGTCATCACGCGGCGGGAAGCTTCAATTTGGCGGGCAGTAATCCAATGGCTCTCCAAGGCTTTTAAACCATAGGAACCAAAGCTGACCTCTAACTTGGAGCTAGTCTTGCCGCCACGGCGGCCCTTGTGACTCTTTCTGAATTTGGTTTTTTTGGGCATTAACATATTTAAACTCCTTATTTTTTATTTTTATCAAAAATTTCACCTTTATAGATCCAAACCTTAATACCAATCGCACCATAAGTGGTGGCGGCGGTACCGCGAGCATAATCAATATCAGCGCGAATGGTGCTGAGCGGCAATTTGCCGACAGTCAACTTTTCGGTGCGAGCGATTTCTGCTCCGTTTAAACGACCAGCGATACAAACCTTCACACCTAAACCGCCGGCTCTTTCAATCTTGGAAATCATCTGTTTCATCACTTTGCGGAAAGGGGTACGTTTTTCAATATCTAAAATCATCTGTTGCACAGCAATTTGAGCGCTCAAACCCGGTTGAGTGACTTCTTTGATATTAATATTCACATCGCTCGGACGGATACCGGCCGGGTTGGATAAAAATTGGCGATGTAATTTAGTTTTCAATTCTTCAATACCATTGCCGCCGCGGCCGATCAAAACGCCCGGTTTGGCAGTATGGATATCAATATTTATCTTATTGGCGCCGCGAGCAATCTCCACTTTGTCCACGCCAGCTTCTTTGAAATTCTTCAATAAAAACTTGCGGATTCTCACATCCTGTCTGAACTGATCGATATATTTATCACCTCTAGCGAACCACAAGGAAGGCCAAGGTTTGACCACACCGATACGTATTGCTTTTGGATTTACTTTTTTACCCATATGAAATAATTAATTAACCAGATTTGCGATTAAACAATCGGCCGGAGAAACCGCGACTAGAAGAACCTTCGATCTTAGCATGGCCACGACGACCAAAGTTTCTCGGATCTTCTTCGCTCACCACTTCCTCGCTGGCTTTAACTGACTTCTTGGTGGACTTTATTTTTTCCGGAGCCGGAGCGGCCTTGGTATTAACCAAAGTCTCCAACTTCACCGGCTTCTCAGTCTTCATTTTCTTAGCCTCGCGCTTACCGCTATCTTTAATTTCGGCTAAGACCAAATCAATGTGACAAGAACGCTTGCGAATAGTGGTGGCGCGGCCATGGGCTCGCGGCATCCAACGCTTCAAAGTCTTGCCCTGATCAACTCTAATTTCTTTAATATATAAATTATTAGCGTCCAATTCAAAGTTATTTACCGCATTGGCAACGGCTGATTTAATCAGCTTGGCAATCGGATCAGTCGCCTTCTTGTTAGTGAAAGCCAATTGAGCCAAAGCTTTGTCGGTTTTCTGGTTGCGGATAAGATCCACGACTAAGCGAGCCTTGCGTTCGGAGATGCGTAAATTTTGTAATCTAGCCTTGATTTCCATATAATAAAATTATTTTTTCTGCTCTTTAGCCATTTTGCCGCCATGAGAGACGAACTTTCTGGTATGGGAGAATTCACCCAAGCGATGACCAATCATATTTTCCACGATATAAACCGGGATATGTTGTTTGCCATTGTGAACGCCGATGGTGTAGTTGACCATTTCCGGAGTAACAGTGCAGGATCTATCCCAAGTCTTCACCACGGTCTTATCACCGGGAGTTAAAGCCTGTAATTTTTTGATTAATCTTTCGTTGATGTATGGTCCCTTTTTTAAACTTCTCGCCATATTAATAAATATTATTTATTTCTAGAACGACGCTTCACGATCAATTTATTGGAATGCTGGAACTTTCTAGTCTTAACTCCAGAAGCATGTTTGCCCCATAAAGTTTTCGGATATTTCAAACCAATAGATTGATTACCTTCACCACCGCCGTGCGGATGATCTTTCGGATTCATAGCGGTACCTCTGACAGTCGGACGAATGCCTAAGCGGCGATTGCGACCGGCGAAACCAATAACCAAGTGCATCCGATCCGGATTGCTGGCCTGGCCAACAGTACACAAACAGTCCTTCTTCACTAAACGGATTTCACCAGAGGGTAATTTTAATTGAGCATACTTACCTTCCACACCCATTACAGCCACAGTATTACCGGCACCGCGAGCGATTTGACCGCCCTTGCCCGGTTCCAATTCAACGTTATAGACTCCAATACCAGCCGGAATATATTTCAAAGGCATAGCGTTGCCAGTCTTGATTTCAATTAATTCATTGGAGCTTAGAATAACATCATTAACCTTCAAACCTACCGGAGCGATAATATAGCGCTTCTCGCCGTCGGCATAAGCCAACAAAGCTAGACGAGCACCGCGGTTCGGATCATATTCAATAGCTTTTACAGTTGCCGGTACGCCGAATTTTTCGCGTTTATAATCAACCACGCGCAAATAGCGCTTCACACCGCCGCCGCGATGGCGAACAGTAATAGAACCCTGAGCATTGCGGCCACTGGTCTTTTTCTTAATAACTACCAAAGCCTTCTCCGGTTTCTTTTTAGTGATATCGGAAAAATCGTCGAAAGTAATTTGGCGACGGCCCGGAGTAGTTGGTTTTACCTTTTTGATACCCATATTGATAATTCTTTAAACACCTTCGTAAATTTGAATGCTATCGTTCTTAGCTAAAGTAACAATCGCTTTGCGGATATTGCTTCTCACGCCGACAGTGCGACCGCGATAGACTTTCTTGCCTTTAATATTAACAATATTAACGCTTAAAGGTTTAACACCGTAAACAGCAGTAATAGCTTTAGCCACTTCAATCTTGTTAGCGCCTCTAGCCACCATAAAAACATATTGGTTGTGAGCGCTCAAGTTGGTAGCTTTTTCAGTCACCACCGGCTTCAATAAGATTCTGTCTGCCCGGGTACCGATCTTCTTCTTGGATACAGCGCTCTTAGCCGCTTTTTCACCAGCATACAAATCCTTCATGGAAGAATCTTTCTTCTCCGCCTTCACCGCTTCTTTAGCGGCCGGCTGCTTGTCATCTTCTTTAGTTTTTTTGTTGAATATTGCCATATGCCGGATTATTTAAGATAAGTTTGCTCTAGTTTTTTGAGGCCAGCTTGGCTCAAAACCAAATTACGGTAATGGAGCAAATCTAAAATATTAATATTTTCCAAATTGATAATTTCAACATCCGCCAAATTGCGAGTGGAATATTTTAAAGCTTCCGACTTGTCGTCGTTAATCATCAAAACACTGCGTCGCGGATTCTGCCAAACTTTAGTTTCTAAATTCTTCACCAAAGTATTGATAGCTTTAGTTTTAAATTCTTTAACTTCCAAGCTATCCAAAACTACCAAACCGTTGGTTTTAACCTTATCAGACAAAACCATGAACAAAGCCTTCTGCTTCATCTTCTGGTTGATATTCTTTTTAAAATTGCGATCTTTACGCGGACCAAAAGTGATACCGCCACCAATCCATAACGGAGAACGGCTGGAACCGGAACGAGCGCGACCAGTTCCCTTTTGTCGCCACGGCTTCTTACCGCCGCCGCGAACTTCAGACTTAGTTTTAGTATGAGCTAGAACTTGGCGTTCATTGCCCATTTGAGCCACCATAGCTTGATGAACTAAATCATTGTTCACTTCAACGCCAAAAATTTTTTCCGATAAATCCAAATTACCGACCGATTCTGCTTTAGAATTGTATAAATTAATCTTGATAGCCATAAAATTAAGCTTCTTTATTTTCTACCTGCTCCTCAACTGGAGCTTCTTCGGTCTTAGCTTCTTCTGCTGCCGGAGTTTCCTCAACTACCGGAGCGGCCTCGACAACATCTTCTGAGGCGGTAACTACCACTTCTTCATTTACTTCTACCGGAGCGACAGCTTCTTGAGGCTGAGCAATTTTTAATTCACCAGCTCCTTTAACAATCACTAAGGAATTAGTGGCACCCGGCAAAGCACCTTTGATATATAAAATGTTGTTAGCTTCATCAATGGAAACTACTTCCAAATTTCTGGTAGTCACTTGTTCGTCTCCCATATGGCCACCCATGCGAGTGCCTTTGAAAACGTGAGCCGGACCCTTCGGACCTACAGAACCGGAATGTCTTTCTTGATCTTTATTACCATGAGTTTTTCTGAAACCATGGAAGCCATGACGCTTCACCACGCCCTGGAAACCTTTACCCTTAGAAACACCGGTCACAGCGACAATGTCGCCAGCAGCAAAAGTATCAACTTTCACCACATCACCCAATTTTACTTCCGGCAAAGATTCTACGCGGAATTCGCGCAAATGGCGGATATTTTTAGATTGAGATTTTAATAAATGGCCCAACTGCGGTTTTCTGATATTCTTTTCTTTGCGGAAACCAAAACCTAACTGCAAAGCTTCATAGCCGTCATTATCTTTATTCTTAATTTGAGTGACCACACAAGGGCCGGCGGCTACCGGAGTAACTGCCACCACCTTATCATTCACCCAAACCTGGGTCATATTTAATTTGTTTCCTAAAATGAATTTCATAACAAGCGATTAGAAAAAATAAAAACTGGTTGGGTAAACCAGCTTGAACCATTATTGTTAAACACAATTGGGAACCGGAAACGACCGGCGCAAATGTTATTTAATTTTTTGGTTTGGTTTACCTCCTAAGAGCTTTTCCCTTAATTTAAAGCATTTTCCAAAAATAGAATTACTTTAAACGAATAAAAAAGCTAAAATATTTCAACGAATATAGTTTACTGCATTTTAATCTCCAAGTCAACCCCGGCCGGCAAGCTCAGATTGGTTAAATCCTCGATTGTCTTTTGGTTCGGATCAACAATGTCAATCAAGCGTTTATGAACTCTCATTTCGTACTGATCCCGAGCATTCTTATGGACGAAAGTGGAACGATTAACGGTATATTTCCGTTTCTCGGTCGGCAACGGGATAGGCCCAAAAATTTGAGCATCAGTCCGTTGGGCAGTTTCCATAATAGTCTTGGTGGATTGATCAATAATCTTGTGATCAAACGCTTTGATCTTGATGCGAATACGCTGTTTTTCGCCTTCTTTTTCTTTGGTTTTTTTAGTTTCTGCCATAGATATAATGTGCTTTTAAATAAACACTACAAGCTCGCTCTAGAAATTAGAGCGAGCCTAAGTGACTACTTGATAATCTTAGTAACTACACCGGCGCCAACAGTGCGACCACCTTCGCGGATAGCAAATCTCTGCTTTTCCTCAAGAGCAATCGGAGCGATTAATTTGACAGTCAAATTAACGGTATCGCCAGGCATAATCATTTCGGTGCCAGCCGGTAACTCAATCTCACCGGTAACATCAGTGGTGCGGATGTAAAATTGCGGCTTATAACCCTTGAAGAAAGGTTTATGGCGGCCACCTTCATCCTTACCCAAAATATAAACTTCAGCTTCAAAATCAGTATGCGGAGAAACAGAACCCGGTTTGGCTAAAACCTGACCGCGCTCTACATCTTCTCTCTTGGTGCCGCGGATTAATAAACCAGCGTTATCACCAGCCATACCTTTTTCTAACTGCTTGTTAAACATTTCAATACCGATAACGGTAGTTTTCTTGGTGTCCATTAAACCGACGATTTCAACTTCTTCGCCGATCTTAATTTCACCTCTTTCAATTCTACCAGTTACCACGGTACCACGACCTTCAATGGAGAAAATATCTTCCACCGGCATCAAGAACGGTTTGTCGGTTTCACGTTTCGGTTCTGGGATAAACTCATCCAAAGCCTTTAATAAATCAAGGATCGGCTGAGCATCCGGACCGGTCGGGTTTTCCAAAGCTTTCAAAGCGGAACCACGGATAATCGGAGTGGTATCGCCCGGGAATTCCCATTTCTTCAATAAATCGCGGATTTCTTCTTCCACTAGATCAATCAATTCTTTGTCTTCAACCATATCGCATTTGTTCAAGAAGACAACGATATAAGGCACGCCAACCTGACGAGCTAATAGGATGTGTTCGCGAGTCTGAGGCATAGGGCCGTCAGTAGCAGCGACCACCAAGATAGCACCGTCCATCTGAGCGGCGCCAGTGATCATGTTTTTGACATAATCAGCATGTCCCGGACAGTCAACGTGAGCATAGTGACGAGTAGCAGTTTCATACTCCTGGTGAGAAGTAGCAATGGTAATACCTCTTTGTTTCTCTTCCGGGGCATTATCAATGTCATTAACACCTTTTTTGGTAGCTTTCATACCCTGAGCAGTAGCTACGTTTAAAATAGCGGCGGTCAAGGTAGTTTTGCCATGGTCAACGTGGCCGATAGTACCGACATTGACATGGGGCTTACTTCTTTGAAAAACTTCTGCCATGTTTTTTATTAACGACCTCCTTAAAATAAAGAGTTATTTGCCTTTTAAAGACAACCAGTCGTTATCGTTAATTATTTTTAATTTATTAGTAATTTATTGTTTCGCTTCGTCAATTTCGGAAGCAACCTCTTTGATCTCTTTCGGGATCTGCCAATTGTTGCTTTTAAAGCGATTTTTTAACACTTGGGCGCTAGAATAAATGTTTTCTTTAGGAAAACCTTCACCGCTCCCAGTATTATTATTGGGTTTTTCACTCACTTGGACTATTTTATCAGCAATATCTCCCCCTGTCAAGGCAGAGTTTTCCACTGCTAAGCCCAATAAACCCTCATATTCATCTAAAGGCATGACCACAAAACTAGTGTCCGGGACGGAGTTATCAAACACCACTACCCTATCACCAGTTTTCTTGGCTAATTTTAGTACTTTTTGCAATCTGTCGGACATAAAAGTTCTAAATTAAATTATTTAGCGCCTTTCTCCTTGATCTGCTCCAAAATATTGCGCGGAACCTCGCTATAATGCAAGAACTCCATGCTGTAATTAGCTCGGCCTTGGCTCATGGAGCGCAAAGAAGTGGCATAGCCAAACATTTCAGCTAACGGCACTTTAGCGCGCACCAATTTGATATTAGCTCGATCGGACATTTCATCAATCTGACCGCGCTTGGCATTCAAATCGCCAATAATATTGCCCATATATTCTTCCGGAGTGGTAACTTCCACTTTCATCACCGGTTCTAACATTACCGGCTTAGCTTTTTGACAAGCATCCTTGAAAGCGAAAATACCAGCCATTTTAAAGGCAGCTTCAGAAGAGTCAACTTCATGATATGATCCATCAAAAACAGTCACTTTGACGTCCACCATCGGATAGCCGGCCAAGACACCGGAGGTCATAGCCTCGCGGACACCTTTTTCAATAGCCGGAATATATTCTCGCGGCACAACACCGCCTTTAACTTCATCCACAAATTCATAGCCCTTGCCTTCTTCTTGCGGTTCAACTCTGAGCCAGCAATCACCATATTGACCACGGCCGCCGGACTGTTTAACATATTTGCCCTGAGCCTCAGCCTTGTCTCTAATAGTTTCACGATAGGATACCTGCGGTTTGCCGATATTAGCTTCCACACCGAATTCTCTCTTCATGCGATCAACAATGATATCCAAATGCAATTCTCCCATACCGGAGATTAAAGTCTGTCCAGATTCTTCATCGGTTTCCACACGGAAAGTCGGATCTTCTTCAGCCAAACGAGCCAAAGCCACACCCATCTTTTCTTGGTCAGCTTTAGTCTTCGGTTCCACGGCGATTTTAATCACCGGTTCCGGGAATTTAATAGTTTCCAAAAGCATCGGCTTATCTTCGGCGCATAAAGTATTGCCAGTGGTAGTATCTTTCAAACCAATTACCGCTGCGATATCGCCGGCATAAACTTCTTTAATTTCTTCCCGATGATTAGCGTGCATGCGCACCAAACGGCCAACTCTTTCTTTGTTGCCGGTGGAAGCATTGACAATATAAGAACCGGACTGCAATACGCCTTGATAAACGCGGACGAAACAAAGTTTGCCCACGAAAGGATCGGTAGCGATCTTAAAAGCTAGACCAACGAAAGAAGCATTGTCTTCCGGTTTGACCGGATATTTTTTCTCTTCGTCTCTAACATCATTAGCGGTAATTTCCGGAACGTCCAAAGGAGAAGGTAAATATTCGCAAACTGCATCCAAAGCTAATTGCACGCCGATATTCTGCAAAGCAGTGCCGCAGATTACCGGATAGCAACCATTAGCGATAACACCTTTGCGTAAAGCGGATTTTAATTCTTCTAGAGTGATCTCTTCCCCGTTCAAATATTTTTCAGTCAAAGTATCATTAAACTCGGCAATTTTTTCTACGGCCAAAGCGCGATATTTATCCACGTCAGCCTTCATGTCTTCCGGAATCGGAACTTCAATTAATTTCTCGCCGAAAGCACCTTCAAAATGAAAAGCCTTCATCTCTAAAAGGTCAACTACGCCGACTAAATCAGATTCAGCGCCTATCGGCAATTGAATGGCAAAAGCGTTGGAATTCAAGCGAGTTTGAATAGATTTCAAGCTCATATAGAAATCAGCGCCCATTTTATCCATTTTATTGACGAAGCATAAGCGCGGCACCTGGTATTTATCAGCCTGACGCCAAACAGTTTCCGATTGCGGTTCTACACCGGCCTGGCCGTCAAAAACAGCGATAGCGCCGTCTAAAACGCGCAAGGAGCGCTCTACTTCCACGGTGAAATCTACGTGGCCGGGAGTATCAATAATATTGATTTTATTGTCGCGCCAAAAGCAAGTGGTGGCGGCGGAAGTAATAGTGATGCCTCTTTCTTTTTCTTGTTCCATCCAATCCATTTCTGCGGCGCCTTCATGCACTTCGCCAATCTTGTGTTTCTTGCCGGTGTAAAACAAAACCCGCTCGGTAAAAGTAGTTTTACCAGCGTCAATGTGAGCCATGATGCCAATATTTCTGATCTTATCAAGAGAAAAATCTCGGGCCATAAAATTATGTAAAAATTATTGATTAATTAACGAGAGAAATGAGCGAAAGCCTTGTTGGCTTCAGCCATGCGATGAACAGACTCACGCTTTTTGATAGCGTTGCCCTCACCATTAGAAGCATCTAGAATTTCCGCAGCCAACTTTTCTTCCATGGAATGACCCCGGCGTTCGTTAGCAGCGTCTATCAACCAATAGCAAGCCAAATAATAACGGCGTTCGCCGCGAACCTGAACCGGCACCTGATAGTTGGCACCGCCGACGCGCTTGCTTCTGACTTCCACCAAAGGAGAAACCCTCTTGATCGCCTTATTAAAAATATGGCGCGGGTCTTGCTTGGTCTTGTCTTTGATAATATTAAAAGCACTGTAGATAATATTTTGAGCTACAGCTTTCTTGCCGTCCTTCATCAAGTAGTTGATCAATTTGGCAATACTAGGATCGCTATATTTTAAGTCCCCTTCAATTTTTCTAATGGGGGCGGCTTTTCCACGCATAGATTAAGTGATTTTAAGTACTCAGCTATAAGTAAATAAAACCGATATTAAGTAAATTTAATGACTAATTATTTTTTCGGACGCTTGTTGCCGTAAAGACTGCGGCCCTGGCGACGAGATTCTACACCCTGGGTGTCATAGACGCCGCGGATGATTTTATAGCGCAAACCAGGTAAATCTTTGGTCTTTCCACCCTTCAAGAGCACGATGGAGTGTTCCTGCAAGTTATGACCGATACCGGGGATATAAGCAGTAACTTCCATGCCGTTAGACAGTTTGACTCTGGCAATTTTTCGTAAAGCGGAGTTCGGTTTCTTCGGAGTCATGGTGGTCACCTTTAAGCAGACCCCCTGTTTGAACGGAGAGCCCTTTTTATCCACTTTTTTGCGGCGATGCAAGGAATCAAAACGAGTGCGTAAAGCCAAGGTTTTAGTCCTTTTTTTCTTTTCTCCGCGCCCTTTTCGTACCAATTGGTTAATAGTTGGCATAATGAAATTAAAACGGCGAATCAGCTATAATTCGCTTTAATTAAAAAATATTAAATAAATCCTGAAAACAGGATAATTTATCTGTCCCCTACTTTAACAAAAACCCCTAATGAAGTCAAGGGGAAATCCCCTTTATCGCCTCATAAATTGCCTAATATTGACATAATTAGACAAATATGCTATAGTATACAGACAAATAGTCGCGAACATTCACAACAAAATCCAGAAAAATGAAAAAATTGATCAGCATTGCCCTATTGGTAGTCTTCAGCACTGCCGCCTTTAGCCAGATAAATGATGTAAAACTGGACAGCAACCTCACCATTAACAAGATCTATGTCGGGATCTTAAATACCACGGCCTTCAACACCGAAGCAGCTACAGTCACCAACAATTTTAGCTTCAGGGTTGGCACCATGGCTACCTGGCAGACCACAAAATGGATGAAGGTGAAGGCTTTTGCCACTTTGGACTATAGCGACGGGACAGCCACGCCAATTAATTCATTCTCAGTAAAATTCCATAACAAGAAAGAAGGTTTTGGAGTTGAACTGGGTTATATGGCCACCCCCGCCACCGAAAGCCGTCCTTTGCCTCCCAGCGCCGCCGGACATTTTGAAACATTCACCGAAGCCAATATTCCCGGTAGTGCCTTAGGCATAAAAACCGGGGTAAAAATTGGTAAAACCACCACGCTTTCCGCCGGGGTATGCGCCAGGAACAAAGAAGCCGAATATCATCTGCGTTTTGGTTCTAAAGTAGTTGATCTCTCGGTATTCGCTAATCCCACCTCCCAGGAATTCGGCGGAGTGTCGGTAATCAAAGCTGGTCCGGTCTATAATACCACCGTATTTAAAAATAAAGTTGCCGAAAACTTTTTCGCCAACTTTACAAATGTTGAACTTAACAAGAAGAAAGACATTTGCTGGTATTTAGATTTCGGCTATCAGATTGACACCAAAGAAGTAAAACGGTTGGAAACTGGTCTGTTCAAAACCTTTTCCAGTAAATGGGTCAACGGACTCGTTTGCCTGGGATATAGGCACGAAAACAAATCAGTCTGTGGATATTTATTCGTCCACCTCTAACTGATACCACAAGAATCTTTTCAAAAAGCCTTGCCACAAAGCAAGGTTTTTTTATATCAAAAAGAAAATGGCAAAGAGAACAATAGTAAAAATCAGCTCCGCTCGAGAATAATAACCGATGAATCCCTTAGTATTCCATTTCTTGAGAGGAAAAAGAGGATAAAAATCAGAGTTATCTACCGCATCCAGCAGGAAGTGTCCCAAATAACCTAAACCAAAAACTAACCCGATTTTTAGGCTAAAAATACACAAAATACCAGTAATTACCCCCCAAGCGATAAAGCTATGCAAATAGCTGCGGCCGCTGCCATGGACACTTTTAGTCCGGGCCAAAAACTTTTTCACGCTACCCAATGCCCCTTCCCGGGCATAAGGGACCAGGTGGTCCAAATCAATCGCCACTGAGCTAATAATGGCCGTAGGATAATCACCGGTTAATTTGCCGATAATCAATCCGGCGGCTAAATGGGCTGTAGTATACATATTAAAATATTCTATAACCGGTAATTAAGGCAAAGAGGCCATTAATTATCGGTACAATTAATTGATATCCCATAAAAGCAAAAATCAAAACCAGAAGCAAACCATAACGTTCCAAGCTCAAAAATTTTTCCTGCCATAGAGGAGGCAAAAAAGCTGCCAATACTTTAGATCCGTCTAAGGGCGGTAAGGGCACCAAGTTAAAAATCATTAGTAAAATATTGATATAAACCACTATTCCTAAAAATCCCAGCATATTTTCTCCCAAAAACGGACAAAATCTGATGACTATACCGAATAATAGAGCTAGAATTAGGTTCCCCAAAGGGCCGGCGATAGCTACTTTAGCCGCTCCCCACTTTTGATCCCGCAAGGCATAGGGGTTGAAAGGAACCGGTTTGGCCCAACCGAAAATAATACCAGTGCCGGATAAAACCATGAGCAGTGGTATGATAATAGAGCCAAAGAGATCAATATGCGGAATCGGATTAAGGGTTAATCGCCCCAAATCTTTAGCCGTATGGTCTCCCAGGCGATAAGCCATAAAACCATGCATATATTCATGGATTATGGCGGAAAAGACTAGGACTATAATCTGAAATAATTGAATCATAGAGCTAATTTTATCACATCTTGATATTTTTATCAAAGGATGTTATGATAGCCAAAGCTGATAAATAAGAAAAGAAAAAAATATGGCTAAGAAATGCGATCTGTGCGGCCGGGGCTCAACTAGAGGTGCTACCCGCTCTCACTCTAAAAGAAAAACTTTAAAACGTCAGAATATCAATCTGCAACCTAAGAATATCGGCGGTATCAAAGTTAAACTCTGCACCTCCTGCTTAAGAAGCATGAAGAAGAACGACAAATAATTATTTTCAATTATTACAAAGAAATCGAGTCAAGCTCGATTTTTTTGTTTGTTAAAAAAATAATAGACTAAAAAGAAACCACTATAAAACAGTCCTGCCCCGCCCCAGTTCCAACGCCAGTCCACAGTAGCCAGCGGCACTCGGGCGATTATCTCCGCCGCTGAGAAAATATAGAGCAGACCGAAATAGGCCGGCAGAAAAAATATCTTCACAAGTGGCGGCAATAATGCCGCCAGTAATAACCCTCCTAGCAATGTGGCCATCAGAAATGGAAATATCCACAGCAATAAAATATTAGCCAAGGGCGCTATCACCGAGAAGCGGCCGAAGTTCACAGCTATTAGCGGTGCTGTCAAAAGCTGAGAGGCGATGGTTAATACAAATACTTCCCAAACTCCTTGAGCCCAACGCTGTTTAGGCCAATTAACAAAATAAGAATTCAGCCAAGGATAAATATAAATTAAAGCAATCATTGCCAAATAAGACAGTTGGAACCCCAAGTCGGCGGTCAGCCACAATGGATTAATGAGGAGCATGAAAGCCGCCGAAAAAATTAAGAGCCAAGTCCCATTCTGTTTTCCCTTTTGACTCATAATCACTAAAGCCAAAATACCCATCACCAATGATCTTAAAGCCGCGGCCGAAGAGCCGGTTAGCAGAACATAGAAGGACAAAAAACTGATGGTTAAAATTAATTTGGGTCGGCGAAAAAATATTCCCATTATCTTCTGCCAAATCATGGCCATGATAGTAATGTGGGTACCGGAAATAGCAATCATGTGACTAACACCAATTTCCGAAAACAAATCTAAATATTCCCGACTGACCGTATTCTTGTATCCTAAGATTAAAGCATTAGCCAGACCCGCCTCCGGCTCCGGCATTGATTTATCAATTATCTTTTTTAAATTATCTTTGAGGCGAAATAAGACCGAAAAGAATCCTCTCTTCTCCTCAGCCACTTTCTCCAAGCTGGGCTGGCGAGAAATTAAATATATTCCTTGTTTAGCTAAATAGCGGTCATAGCGAAAACCATCAATTTCTCCCGGCCGCTCTATCTTTCCCCGGAAATTAACCTGGTCGCCATAATAATACGGCGGATATAATCCCACCGTGGCCAATACCTTTTGCTTAGCAAAGCAAAGCACTAATTTTTGTTGATCCAATCTCAAATCCGGTTCAGCGCAAATAGTAGCGGCAAATTCATACTTCCCCGGTTGAAAATCAGGCGGCATGGGAATTAAACTAATTCGCATTATTCCCAAAATATAAGCCAAGCTCATCAGCCAAAACTTTGTCTTTGTTCGCCAACAATATAACACCAAAAATAACAATCCGATTAGAGCGACAACATTATTAAAAACCAGGGCTAAAGATAGTCCTAAAATAAAACTCAAAAACATCAATTGTAATTTTTGATTACCAAATAGTAGAAAGCGCATTGTCTAATCATAACAAGGCGGTGATGAAGAAAGGATAAAGAGTAGTTGACAAGCGCCGGATAATGAAGGAAAATAACCATAGGACCTTTAAACCCTTGAAAAATGGCTAACAATACAGAAAGTGATTGGCGAGACCAGCTTTCTCTGGCCAATCAAGAGCTAGGCGATGCGCCGGATGATTTCAACACCATCAATCGGGAATCATTAGATTATATCAAGAAAATGATTACCTGGGCGCAAAACATTAGGCTTCCCTTGCGTCATGTCTGGGAAGAAGCCCGGGACAGAGAGGATTATATTATGATGGACAAGATTCAAGATGCCTTTCAACCCTCATTTGAAATTCGTTTCTTCCTGGACAGAATTACTGTTGAGATTAATCAAGCCGAAGCCAATTTAGTAATTAACGACTTAAATTGGGATGACTACCCTATTCTCTCAGAATTAGTCGTATCGGTAATGAACGCTAGCCAACTAATCAATGAAATTCTTTATGATTTGGGTAGAGCAACTCTCAGAGTTTTCTACTTTAGAAATTAAAAAAATCCCTCAACCAAGGGATTTTTTATTTGTTAAAAAATAATATAATTATCTGGCAGTATAGCACGAAAAAAATTATTTAATAAACCGTAAATAGGCTTCGCTGAATTTTTCTAAGTTACCGTCTAAAACCGAATTGATATCTGTTTCTTCATAATCGCTGCGGTGGTCTTTCACTAACTGATAAGGCTGCATGACATAAGATCTAATCTGCTTGCCCCATTCAGCCACTTTTACATCTCCTTTTAATTTCTTTTCTTCTTTGTTTTTCTTCTCTTCTTCTAGATGTTTTAGTTTAGCCCGCAAAACCCGCAAAGCAATTTCCCGATTCTGGAGCTGGGATCTTTCGCTCTGGCAAGTTATGGAAATCTTAGTCGGCAAATGGATTAATCGCACCGCCGAAGCAGTTTTGTTGACATTTTGTCCACCCGGACCGGAAGAGTGATAGAACTCCCATTTTAAATCTTCGTCTCTGATCTCCACCGATTCGCTTTCCGGCAATTCCGGAATAACCTCCACTAAAGCAAAAGAGGTGTGGCGCATAGACTCGGCATCAAAGGGTGAGATTCGCACCAAGCGATGGACACCGTTTTCGCTCTTGAAATAGCCATAGGCGAAATGTCCGCTCACTCGAAAAGAAACGCTCTTGATACCCGCTTCCTGCCCTTCCAGACGGTCAATTATCTCTGCCTTAAACCCCAGCTTCTCACTATAGCGATAGTACATTCTTTCTAATATTTGCGCCCAATCTTGCGCATCCACTCCGCCCACGCCGGCATGGATAGAAACAATGGCATTGCTCGCATCATATTTCTCGGAGAATAATAACAAAAACTCTAAATCAGAAAATTGGGCTAATAGATCTAAATATCTCTTTTCCACTTCTTCATTTAAATCCTTCTCCCCTTCTTTGTCCGCCAAAGCTGCCAATTCTTCCAACTCTCTAATTTCTTTAGATAAAGACTGCCATTTCAACAATTCCTTTTCCAGGCCCTCAGCCTGACGAGAAATATCCGCCGCCTTTCTCTGATCATTCCAAAAATCCGGCCGACTCATTTCCCGCTTCAATTCCCGAGCTTCGCTTTCCATTTGCGGCAAGTCTAAAAGAGCCTCGGCTCGCGTCAGTCTTTCTCGTAATTCTTCAATTTTCTTAATCAAATTTTCCATATTATTATCATACCAAACTTTCCCCCAAATACAAAACCCGCGATTTTTCGCGGGTTTTAAAGAGTATTAAACTCTGAAGGCTTCCCTGAATTTAATCTTTTCATCTCTCATTAGAGTCATCCATTCTATTTTTGGCGAGATTATAGAAATATATTTATCCATTTCTTGGCAAATACTTTCTCTCAAATTATACCGAACCTCGCTACTGCACTGATCCAAGCGAACAAAATGATTTTCTAATATCCCAATAGCATTGGACAGTTCATCATTCTCTTCAATTTTAATTTTCATGAGGTGAACATAGAGCAAGCCGACTTTATACGAACCAGCCCCAATTAGGGCTTGGAAGATAAAGCTCCAATAAGCGTCTTTCCGGGTATTGGCATAGCATGATTTTAAATCCATTCCCAGCTCCTCTAAGCAGTGAGCCTGCATTTCTTCATCAGTTCCAGGACCAAACAGGTTTGCTTGCAATTGTGCAGCAATATCGTCCTTAAACTCAATTAGAAAAGATGTCGGCGCCTCAGACAAGGTGCCCAGGAAATCCCAACAGTCATCCTGAGTAGAATCTGAAACCAAACGGATGTCTTGGCAAAACTTAAATTTCCGTCTAATCCTTTTGATGTACAAAAGAAAGGATAGAATTATTCCCAAATGAATAATCAAAAACAAAATAGCAGCAATATATGTTTCCATGATAAAGGGTTTTAATGAACATTCCGTCTATATTAAAACAAAATACTTGAAATGTCAACTAACACAAAACCCGCCAGATAAGCGGGTTTTGAAATATATAAACGGAATAGATAAATTAACGTTTGGACCATTGCGGAGCACGGCGAGCTTTGCGCAAGCCAGGCTTCTTTCTTTCCACTTCTCTCGGGTCGCGAGTCAAATAATCGGCAGCTTTTAAAGCCGGCTTTAAGTTTTCGTCAATCTTCAACAAAGCGCGAGCCACACCTAAACGGATAGCTTCGGCTTGGCCATTCTTGCCTCCACCATGAACGACAGCAGAAACGCTCAAATTGCGGTTCTGGCCGGTCAATTTCAAAGGTTGGGTAATCAAATTGGCCTGATCTTCAGAAAAATACTTAGTCGGTTTCTGGTTATTTACCACCACGCCTCCCTTGCCTTCTAAATATAGTCTAACGCGAGCAGTGGCAGTCTTGCGACGACCAATAGCGGCGATATATTTACCGGCAAACTCGTTAGCCTCCTTTACTTCCTTTTCCTTAACAACCTTTTTCGGAGCGGCTTTAACGGTGGTAGTTTTCTTTACTTTTTCTGCCATATAATTTAGTGCTTTACTTAATAATTAAACGCTTCATCATGGCCGGGCGTAACTTGGTAGGCGGCAGCATCTGTTTGACAGCGCGCTGTAATACTTCCGCCGGCTTGGTCTTCATGACCACCGACAATTTCTTGCGCTTCAAACCGCCTAAATAGCCAGAATAGCTTTTATATTCTTTCTGCTCTAACTTCTTACCGGTAAACTTCATCAATTTCACATTCTTGACTTCCACGATGTCGCCGGCATCAATATGCGGCAAATAGCTAGCTTTGTTCTTGCCACGTAATAAAATGGCAATTTGGGTAGCTAAACGACCAGCGGCCTGTCCTTCGGCATCTAAATGATGAATAGCTCTCTTGATTGGTTGTGCTTTTTTATCAGCCATATAATTTTATACTAATTCAATTTGAACCATATTAGCCCCATCACCTTGGCGGAAACCTAATTTAACGATACGGGTATAGCCTCCTTGGCGATCTTGATAGCGGGCGCCTAAAACTTCCATTGATTTTTTAACAGCATTTTTCTGTAAAAGCACCTGAATCAATCTCCGGCGAGAATTTAAATTGCCGGTCTTAGCGATAGTAATTAATCTTTCCACTATCGGTCTCACCACCTTAGCCTTAGCTTCGGTAGTTTTCACTTTTTCATACAAAATCACGCTGGAAGCCAAATTCCGGAGCATTAATTCCCGAGAGGCCTTGTCGCGATCTAAAATTTTTCCTTTATTAGCGTGTCTCATATAAATGGATATTTAAAACTTATTTTTTCTTCTTGGTTTTGGGTTTTTCTTCAGTCTCAACAACTTCTTCTTCGGCGGCTACTTCAGCTACCGGTTCTTCCACTGCTTCCACTTCTAAAGCGCCGGGTAATAAAGCGTTGAATTGATCAATTAAGACCTCAACTGATTTATTAAAAGCTTCTTCAAAAGTAATAGTACCATCAGTTTTGACCTTCAAGATCAATTTATCCCAGTTAGTCATTTTACCGACGCGGACATTTTCATTTTCAATGGAAACAGACAAAATCGGAGAGAAGATAGCATCCACTTCAATGAATCCTAATTCTCCCTTGCCCTTTTCACTGGTATCGGATAATTGATAGCCGCGGCCTGGTTTGGCATAAATTTCCATTTCTAAATTGCCGGCCGGATCGGTAATCTGAGCTAAAACTAGATCAGGATTAACGACTTCTACTTGGCTATTCTTAGCTATATCAGCGGCGGTGACGATTTTCTTACCAGAAACTGACAAATCTAATTTCACTTCCTCTTCACCGTGAATTTTCAAACGCAATTGCTTCAAATTTAAAATAATCTCCAAAATGTCTTCTTTGATATTCTCCAAAGCCATGAATTCATGACTAGCTCCCTTGATTTTGACACCGGTAACGGCTGCTCCCGGCAAGGAAGACAAAAGCACGCGGCGCAAAGAGTTGCCCAAAGTCATACCATAGCCAGGAAACAAAGGCTCGATGATAATGTTACCTTCGTTTAACTCGGTTCCAGCTTGGAATTCAATTTTTTTAGGCAGAGCGATTTTTTCCATAATTTTATTATGAGAGTTATTATGAGAAATTTTTATTTGGAGTAGAACTCAATAATCATCTGGACATTGATATGCTGAGGCATATCGTCCTTCTTCGGTTCATGTAAAACCTTGGCGCTCAAATCTTCAGCGTTAAAATTAACCCAGCTCGGCAAATTCACGTTCTTCAAGCGTTCGGTTAGATCTCTGAAGAATTTGCTCTTAACGCTAGTTTTCTTAATTTTGATAATATCGCCGGTTTTAACATTAAATGAAGGGATATCAACCTTACGGCCGTTCACGGTAAAATGACCGTGGTTAACCAACTGCCTGGCCTGAGAGTGAGAAGTAGCCCAACCCAAACGACAGATAGTATTGTCTAAACGCATTTCTAACAATTTTAGGAAGTTATAACCGGTATCGCCAGTCTGATTCTTAGCCTTATCAAAAGTCAAACGGAATTGGCTTTCCATTAGATGATACATCTTTTTAGCCTTTTGTTTTTCCGCCAATTGAGCTCCATAGTCGCTACCTCTCTTTTTGCCCTTCGGACCATGAATACCAGGAGCGTAGTTGCGTTTTAAAATAGCGCACTTAGCACTAGTACAGCGCTCGCCTTTTAAAAGCAGTTTTTCGCCCAGACGGCGGCATTGTTTGCATTTCGGAGATAAATTTCTTCCCATATAAACAAAATAATTAGATTAAATTAAACACGTCTCGGTTTCTTCGGGCGGCAACCATTATGAGGAATCGGAGTGGTATCTTTAATGGCGGCTACATTCAAGCCGTTGGCATTCAAAGCTCTGATAGCCGCTTCGCGGCCGGTACCGACGCCAGAAACAAAAACTTTAACTTCTTCTAAACCGAATTCTTCCTTAGCCTTCTGAACAGCAATTTTAGTAATGATCTGAGCGGCATACGGGGTAGCTTTCTTGGCGCCTTTGAAACCGGCCATACCGGCGCTAGCCCAAGAAATAACATCGCCGTTATTGTCGGTCAAAGTCATGATGGTGTTATTATAAGTGGCATTAATATAAGCCTTGCCGGATTTAACGGTCTTGGCCACTTTCTTCTTTTTCTTTTTGATAATTTTCTTTTTGGCACGAGCAGCTTTGTTCTTTTCTAGTTTTTCCTTAATTTCAGCCGGCAATTCTTCGCTCTCAGACATCAAGCTATTAACTGCAGCTTCATCGTTGTCTTCAAAGTCATCAACCAAAACTTCCGGGGCGGTTGCCTCGTCCATTGAATCTTTGGCCTGTTCAGCCATTTTTTCTTCTTCAATTTGCTTTTCTTCTGCCATATATAACAAATTAATTATTGAATATTAGGTCTTCTGAGCTGCTTTAGCCCGGCCGGAACCCATGGTTAGACGCTTATTACCTCTAACGGTACGGCTGTTAGTCTTGGTTCTCTGTCCTCTAACCGGCAAATGACGGTTATGGCGCACGCCGCGGAAAGAATTGATTTCCTTCAAGCGCTTCACATTGCTAGCCACTTCTCGGCGCAAATCGCCTTCCACGACATATTGCTTTTCAATCATTTCTCGGATACGGTTGGCATCCTCTTCTTTTAAATCTTTAACTCTGATGCTCGGATCAATCTTGGCCTTTTCCAAAATTGCCTTACTCTGAGTCGGGCCAATGCCATAAATATAAGTCAAAGCTGTTTCGACTCTTTTTTCATTAGGGATATTAACACCGGCTATTCTGACTGCCATAGAATTATGTAAAAATTAAAAATTATTAACCCTGTCTCTGCTTGTGCTTAGGATTTTTGCAGATAACATAAACTCGGCCCTTGCGGCGGACAACTTTGCAATCTTTACAGATTTTTTTAGCACTAGCTCTAACTTTCATATAAAATTAAGTAAAAAATAAATTAAGCTTAGCAATTAGAGGCGATAAGTCACCCGTCCTTTGGTCAAGTCATAAGGGCTCATTTCCACCCTTACCTTGTCTCCCGGCAGCAACTTAATTTTATTCATCCGCATCTTGCCAGATAAATGAGCCAATATTTCATGACCGCTGTCCAAAGCCACTTTGAAAGTGGCGGACGGCATCAGTTCTAAAACCTCGCCTTCGGTTTCAATGAAATTCTTAGAATCAATGTTTTGATTGTCACCTTTAGACATTAAAGCAAAAAAAATTGATAAAGACTTAAAAAGCATAGGCTAGCTATGCCCTCAGCCTTATCAAATATCTAAAAAATAAAATCTTCTGATACAAATTTCTAATAATGCCTTCATTATAACCAAGCCCCCTATTCTTGTCAAGGGGAAAAGTCGGGTTTTAGGCTATTTTATCAAATTAACCTCCGGCTCCAAGACTACCCCAAATTTATTCTTGACTTTATCAATAATTCGTTGTGCTAAAGCCAGAATATCAGCCTGGTTAGCTTGCCCATAGTTAATCAAAACCAAGGGTTGATTGACATGGGTCCCAGCATCTCCTTCGCGGTATCCTTTAAAGCCGCATTGCTCAATTAGCCAGGCTGTTGGTATTTTTATCTTCCCATTAGTTTCAAAATGCTTAATTTCCGGAAATTTCTCTAAAATTGGAGCAAATTCCTCCGGACTAAGCTCCACATTCTTGAAAAACGAACCGGCGCTAGGCAGAACTGCCGGGTCAGGCAGCTTGGCGCCCCGAACCGAGACCACGGTTTCAAAAATATTTCGCTGATTTAGTTCCTTATCTCCTAAACAATCTTTAAGGGTGCCGTATTCCACAATCGGTTTGCAGGTCTTATCTAAAGAAAAACCCACTGAAACGATGAAATAACGCCCTTGACCGGCTTTCTTGAACCGGCTTTGGCGATAAGAAAAATCACAATCTGAGGCAGCTATAGTCTGCAATTTTAATTCCGGATCATGTAAATCAACACATTTCACAAATGAACAATGATCTTTCAGTTCTACGCCATAGGCACCGATATTTTGCACCGGTGCCGCTCCCACGGTACCAGGAATGGCAGCCAGGTTCTCTAAACCACTCCAACCTTTATCCACAGTATAAACCACTAACTCCGGCCAATCTTCCCCGCCGCCGATTAATAAGCTGACCTTGTCCTCAGCTTCCTCCAATATTTCCCGTCCCTTTATTTCATTTTTAATCACCAAACCGGGGAAACCGGCATCGCTCACCAGCATATTAGCCCCCCGACCCAAAACTAAGAGCGGCAAATTCCGTTCCTTGTTCCATGCCATCACTTCCCGCAAATCTTCTAAATTAGTAATCACGGCGAAATAACGCGCCGGGCCGCCGATGCGAAAAGTGGTATAAGCAGACAAATTGATATTTTCTTGGATGTTTAACATATTATTTATTAACTATATCCCCAGCCGCCTGCAAGCTTAGCAGTTTTTGATACAAACCGCCATGCTGGGACAATTCTAAGTGACTCCCCTCTTCAATCACCCGACCATTTTCCAAAACCACTATTTTGTCGGCTTTGCGAATGGTGGACAAACGATGCGCCACGATAATCATAGTGCGATGCTGACGTACCCTTTCAATGGCTTCCTGAATTAATTTTTCACTATAACTATCTAAATTAGAAGTCGCCTCGTCAAAGATTAAAATCTGGGGATTGGCCAAAATGGCTCGAGCGATACCAATTCTTTGTCTTTGACCGCCGGACAATTTCACGCCCCGTTCCCCGACTAATGTTTCGTATCCTTTGTTTAATTTGACGATGAACTCCTCGGCATTAGCCATCTTGGCCGCGGCTTTAATTTCTTTGAGGCTAGCCCGCGGATTAGCATAGGCAATATTGTCCTTAATATTCAAATCAAAGATTTCCACCTCCTGTGGCACGATAGCCAAAAAGCGCCGATAGTTATAAAGATCTAATTCTCGCAGACTATGGCCATCAACTGAGATATCCCCCGTGGTCGGGTCATAATGACGGTAAATTAAGCGAGCCAAAGTAGTTTTTCCCGATCCCGAAGGACCAACCAGGGCGGTTACCGCGCCGGCGGCAATTTTAAGATTAATCTTTTTCAAAACCGCATTCTCATTAGCGCGATAGTTGAAACTGACATTAGAAAATTCAATCTCGCCGCTGATACTTTTCAACTTTCGGCCATTTTCCGGGTTAGTTATTTCTGGTTTCTCCTCTATCAACTCCTGCAGACGGGAAACGCCTTCTCGCCCTTCGGCCATCATGTCATAGACATGGCTCAAACGATAAATAGCGGTATAGGCACTTTCGCTTAAGCTCATTACAAAGACTAAAGAACCGATGCTAATCTCGCCTTTAAACACCAAATAAGCGCTCAAAATCAGAACCACGGCTCGACCGGTATCAATCAAAGAGTTTCGGAACCAATTCAAACGATTCACCGTCAGCCACTCTTTGTCTTCCTTAGTTTTGATATCTTGCTTGAGATTGGTAAAATCACGCAATTCCCGGCGTTCCTGAGAAAAAGATTGGACAGCATTAATATTCATCACCGCCTGAGCCATTTTCCCCGAAGCCTTTTCATACTGCCGATACCGCGCTCGGCGCACCGGATAGAGACGGCGGTTAAAGGTGTAGTTTAGAATAATAAACGGTATGGTAAATATCAAAAAACCGATAGCAAAACGATAATCAATCACTCCTAAAAATATGGTGGTGACAAACAGTTGGATAACAGTCGGCACCACTTCAAAAAAGAAATCTCCCACTAAATTGGATATTTTAAAAACTCCTTTTTCAATTTTGACAATCTTGGCCCCGGTATTTTCTCTTTCGTGATAGGATAAATTGAGTTGCAAAAGTTTTTCATGAGCCTTAATCGGCAAAAAATATTCCAATTCCACCATAACTTTGAATAACAACTGCCGTTCAAAATATTGCAGGCTGGTCCGAATTAAATCAGTTCCCCAAAAAATCATCACCCAGAGAATCAGCCAGCCCCAATCTTGAAACCCGGCCGTCGTCAACCGATCCACTATCAATTTCAAAGCATAGGGCTTAACCACAGCCAACAAAGTCAAAAAAATTACAAAAACCGAAATACCCAGCAATCCTTTGCGAATCGGCTGGAGTAGGCGCCAAAGATTGCGCCAATATTGACCTTCGTTGTTGGGCTTATTTTCTTTTTCCATAGATTAATTCTTGCCCCACTCTAAAGACATCGCCCGCTCCTAAAAGTAATAACAAATCTTGCGGGCGTAAAATAATCCGTAAGTATTTAACCGCCGCCGCCAAATCCTTGATATGTTTGGCCGGCACTTGACTATGAATATTAATAGCAGCGGCTAAATCTTTAGCCGATACCCCGCCCTGCTTTTCCCGGGCTGAGCCATAGATATTTAAAACAAAAACCTGGTCAGCTTCCCTAAAACTATTGCTAAAATCTTTAAACAACGCCTTGGTGCGAGTAAAAGTATGCGGATGAAACAAAACTAATAATCTTTTTTGCGGATAAAGATTCCTTAAAGCCATTAAGGTAGCTTTAATTTCAGTCGGATGATGGCCATAGTCATCAATAATTTTAGCTCCGTGATAAACGCCCAAGGTTTGCAATCTTCTCTCAGTGCCCTGAAAGGAAAATAAACCTTTGATAATTTGCTCTTTCTTCACTCCCAATTTTTCCGCGGCGGCAATCACCGCCAAAGCATTGGAAATATTATGTTTTCCGGTTAATTTAGTCTTCACCTTCCCCCAAAGCCGTCCTCGTTTATAAACCAAAAATGATTGCTGGCCGTGATTAAGGCTAATGGCCTGAGCGTAGTAATCAGCTTGAGAATCAACCAAGCTATAACTAATTAATTTGGCCGGATTATACTTTAAGATGCTTTTGATTTTTTGATCATCAAGGTTGGCCACTAAAAATCCCGAGCGCGGAATCTTTTTAATGAATTCGGCAAAAACCCGGATGTAATCTTTCTCGGTAGAGAAAAAATCCGGATGATCATAATCAATATTATTAAGCAAAACTCCGCGCGGAGAAAAATACTGCAATTTGTTCTGATACTCATCTGATTCCGCTACGAATAATTTTGATTTTCCCAGTAAAGCGCTGCCCTTAAATTGCGGTACTCTGGCTCCCACTAAAACATTGGGCGACTTGCCGGCGCGAGACAAGACATAGCCTAGCCAAGCGGTAGTGGTAGTCTTGCCGTGGCTGCCGCAGACAGAAATCCCTTGATAAGAATTAAAGAGCCAGCCCAAGGCTTCGGCATAACAATACATCTTTAATCCGCGTCGCCGAGCCTCTTTCATCTCCACATTATTTTTTTCACTATAAGCTGAAGAATAAACGACAAAATCAACCTGGGCAGGAATATTTTTAATCGCAAAAGGTGACAATACCTTAATCTTAGCCCGGCGCAAAACCGCGTCGGTCATAAAAACCTCGGAATTATCCGCTC
The DNA here is from genome assembly GCA_035402825.1 of bacterium. GTDB lineage: Bacteria > Patescibacteriota > Patescibacteriia > Patescibacteriales > UBA12465 > DAONDZ01. The sequence goes on from DAONDZ010000005.1 coordinate 61,845, forward strand.
CGGTTATTTTAATTCCCTGTCCGGCCAAAAACTGAGCCAGCATAGTCATGCCCACTCCTTTAATGCCGATAAAATAAGCTGATTTACCTAAATTAGAAATTTTCATAGCAAATTATTAATAATTTCCGCCATTTTCTGACTAGCTTCTCTTTTCATCATCTTGCCCATCAAATAGGAATACTTATCACCATTTTGCAGCATTTTTTTAACGCTCTGCACCAAATCGCCGGAGGTTAAACTATCTTCGGCTAAAACTACCGCCGCCTGATTCTGAGAAAAATAACCGGCGTTGTCCTCTTGATGAGAATGAGGCAAAGGAATAAGTATCGCCGGTTTTTTAAAATAGCTGATTTCATTTAAAGTTCCTAATCCACAGCGAGAAACCACCACTTGAGCCAAAGACTCTAGGGCTAATAATTCGGAATGAGGAATAAACTCTAAGACTTGAAATCCCGGTACCGCCGCAAAGCTTTTTCCTAAACCGCAAATCTGAATAACTTCTCCCAATTTAGCCAATTCTCCGGCCGCTTCCTGACTCAATCTATTAAGAGCCACCGAACCGGTGCCGCCGCCCATAATCAGAATTAACGGCTTGTCCTGAGACAAATTATATTTTGTTATCACCGCCGCTTGATCAGCAGCCAATTGTTCTGGATCTATTTCCTTGATAGGATTGCCAATCCAAACTGCTCTGGAACCATAATCGGCTAAAGATTTTTCAAAAGTGACGGTAATTGTCTTCGCTGCCCCCTTCATTAATTTGTTAGCTAATCCCGGCCGCCAATCCTGTTGATGAATAATTGATTTTATTCCCATCATTCTTCCTGCCCAAACTAAAGGCACGCTCACAAACGATCCGGCTGAAATAATGAGCGCCGGACGATATTTAGATAATAGATAGAAAGACTGAAAGAAAGCTAAACCGATTAAAATAATATCAAAAATATTCCGGAGAGAAAAATAACGGCGCAATTTTCCTGACAACATTCCTTGGAACGGAATGTCGGAAGCTTTAGCCCACCTCTCCTCTGGACCATGCTTGGTACCGATAAATAAAAAACGATAGCGGCTGGCTGAGTATTTTTTTAAATAATCGGCCACGGCCAAAAGCGGGGTCACCGAACCACCGGTCCCACCTCCTGATAAAATAATTAATTTTGGCGCTATTTTTTTCATAATTATGATTTAACCGTCTGCCGACTAATATTAATCAAAATTCCCATCGCTGCCAAGAGGGCCAACAAAGCCGAACCGCCGGAACTGACGAAGGGCAAAGGCACTCCAGTCATGGGAATAAAATTCATCGCCCCACCAATGTTCAAAATTGCCTGCACCACCACCCAAGCCGAAATACCCACCGCCAAATAACGGCCGAATAAATCGGGAGCCCTGGAAGCAATCATTAGGCCGCGATAGGCTAAGAAAAAATAGGCGGCGATTAAAGCTAGACTAAACAAGAAACCGACCTCTTCAGCGATGACTGCAAAAATAGAATCACTCCAAACTTCCGGCAAATACATAAACTTCTGCCGACTTTCTCCTAATCCGCGCCCCAAGAATCCGCCAGAACCAATAGCAATTAAAGATTGATTAATCTGATAACATTGCTCTCCGGCATTAATTTCTGGATGCTGAAAACATTCTATTCTGTCCATTTTGTTGCTTTTCTGATTGAGCAAGATCAATAACGCCATTGCGGCTATCACTAAAATAGCGGCGATGTAGCGCCATTTGATGCCGGCCACGAAATAAACAATCAAAGAGCTGCCTAAAATAATGGACAAAGTCCCTAAATCCGGCTGCTTGAGCATCAAAATAGAAATAGCGGCAATGATAAAAACTAAGGGGCCTAAACTATCTTTAAAACTATTAATGCGATCGGCTTTGACCTCCAGCCAGGCGGCTAAATAAATTAAAAACAATAATTTCACAAACTCCGAGGGCTGAACAGAAAAACCGAAAACATTAATCCAGTTCTGGGCCTTGCCATAGCCGGCTCCTAGTCCGGGAATAAAAACTAATGACAGGAGCAAAAAAGAACCGATTAAAGCATAGAGCGCCCAGGGTTTGAGATAATGATAATTAATTTTGGACAGTATGATCATCGCCGGCAGACCCAGAGCCAAACCAAAAAGCTGGTGTTTAATAAAATACAAACTGCTGCCGCCCTTGACATAACCGGCCACCAAGGAAGCGCTAAAGAGCATCACCAGACCGAAAACAAGAAGCCCAATTATAGTGATAACGAGCTTCTTATCGGCCAACTGTTCGGTTTTAGGGTGAGCTAAAGCTCCGCCGCGCCAGGTCATAAATTATATATGCTTGTCCAAAAGAAAAATCATTAATCCCAGAGCCGCGCAAATAGCGGCTATCAACCAGAGACGCATCACAATTTTAGTTTCCGGCCAACCCACGGCTTGCAAATGATTATGCAAGGGGCTGGAGAGAAAAACTTTTTTGTGGCGCAACTTTTTAGAGATCATCTGAATAATCACCGAAGCTGATTCCACCACGAACACCAAGCCGATAATCGGCAGAATAAACATATTGTTAGTCAGCATGGCAATCACGCCCAAAGTCACCCCCAAACTCATGGAACCGGTATCTCCCAAATAGAAACGGGCCGGAGCAATATTAAACCACAGAAAAGCGATCAAAGCGCCAATAATTACCCCGCAAAAAGCGGCTAAATCATAGCGCCCCATAGAGAAAGCGATAATCGCATAGGCGGTATAAGACATCAGCAAAGTGCCGCCGGCTAAACCGTCCAAACCATCGGTTTCATTGACCGAGAAAGAAGTAGCCACAATCACTAAGACAAATATTGGAATATACCACCAACCAATTTCAAAATTACCCAAGAAAGGAACATGCAAAACCGTCCAATCCAATTTAAAATAGAACCAAAGGGCGCCCACCAAGGCGATAGCGGTATAAATTAACAAACGATGTTTCATTCTCAGTCCCCCGCCGCCTTTTTCTCCTTTGCCGCGAACATCCAGCCAATCGTCAAATAATCCGATTAAAGCGGAGGCGATTAGAGCAATTAGAGGCAAGAGGGTTTCTTTCTTGGTCAAAAAATTCATCTGACAAAGAGTACTGCAGTTAACGAAGCGGCTGGCTAAATAGAAAACCAAGATAAAAATTAATAGCGTCACCCAAATCAACATGCCGCCCATGGTGGGGGTGCCGGCTTTGTGAGCATGAAGCTGGCTGAAAATCGGCGTATTACCATTATTTCTGATCCGCTTCCCCATCCGGTATTTATACAAAAAATTAGTCAAAAGCGGCGTCCAGGCAATAGTAAAGATAAAAGCCAAAGTAGACAGCAAGATGATTTTGATGATATAGAAGTCCATAGAACAATTATCTGAAATTAATAAGGTAAACCGCTAGCAGCGATAACAACAACAAAGCATTGACCAAAATGGCCGTTGCCAGAAGCACATGAGAGACTAAGCTAAGATTTTTCTGTTTAGTCCAAAAAAGCAAAAACAAGAAATCCAATAATATAAAAGTTAATCCGATAGCCGGATTTAAAAATAATTTTTGCCTCTGGCCCACCAAATCAATACCAAAGTCCACATTATAATGAAGCACGGTCAAATTCGGTCCCATGGCTCGATAAAGCAGAAATGACCCCACCCAATCTAGAAGATTGATAATGCCGGCCACTAGAATATAAACTCGGACGTAAGTTAAGCCCCAGGCTAATTTAGCCGCTATTTTCAAGTTCGTTTTCCCCAAAGACGCATAGTGCGCCAATTTGCCGACTAGAAGCATAAAATAAAGATTTTATAAATAATTCTCCCTTCCATTATAGTACATTTTAAAATAATATAAAATAGTGATATAATTAACCGGAACTCAATTTTATTAACCCCTCAGACCACATTTTGAATATTATGGCAAGAATAGCAATCATCATCCCCGGACTAAACGAAGCCCGTTCCATAGCCGCAGTAGTGAGCTCGGTCAAACCCTTAGCCGAATGGGTAATCGTGGTTGACGACGGTTCCACCGATAATACCCGCCAACTGGCTCAAGACGCCGGGGCTTTAGTTTTAACTCATAAAATAAACCGCGGCCAGGGCGCCGCTTTAGAAACCGGCGATCAAAAAGCTAAATCCTTAGGCGCCGAGATAATCGTCCACTTTGATGCCGATGGCCAATTTCTGGCCTCAGACATCGCTAAAGTCTGCGCTCCAATTATCAACGGTCAAGCCGACATCGTTTTCGGTTCCCGTTTTTTATCCGACAACCAACTACCCTGGGCTAAAGCCAAGATTATCATGCCCTTAGCCAAAACCTTAAGCCGTTTAATTTGGAACATTAAATTAACCGATCCCCAAAGCGGCTTCCGGGCTTTCAACAGAAAAGTAGCCGACACTCTCACCATTGAAAATGACCGCATGGCCCATTGCAGTGAAATCATCATCAAAGCCCATCGCAATAAATACCGCGTCCAAGAAGTGCCGATAACCGTAATCTATCACCGCTTCGGCCAAAACTTCGGCGGCGGATTAAGAATCATCAAAGATTTAATTTATAAAGCAATAACCAAATAATATGTGGCAACAAATTATCGCCCTAGTCATTATCCTCTTCTTCATCTGGCGCCTGAGCTTGCAAAAGAAGAATAAAAAAATTAGCCGCAACGAATTCCGTTTCTGGCTCACCTTCTGGCTAATAGCCGCCTTGGCGATCTTAGGATTAAAGATGATAGACAGATTAGTGATCCAATTAGGGCTTTCCGGCGCCGGTATCAATTACCTGCTCTACATTGCTGTCCTCTTCCTGTTCTATCTTTTATTCCGCACCCGATTAAAAATCGTCAAAATTGAAAAAGACATTACCCAAATTACTCGCGACGAAGCCCTCAAATAATATCAATTATGAAAACAGTGCAATTAGTCTGCGTCTATCCTCCCTATGCCGGCGGCATTGGCACTAGCGCTTTTAATCTCAGCCGTTATTTTAGCTGGGATACCATTACCCTAAACCAGGGCGCCAACCAGCCCGCTGACCGAGTGAGCTACCTATCTCCTCTGATTAGATTTGGCCATGCCGCCTTGCCCTTCTCTTTGTTTAGCAAACTAAAACCATACGATCTAATATATTTCCACTATCCTTTCTTTGGCGCCGGATTAATCCTTTTTTTCTTCAAACTTTTTCATCCCCGAACTCGTCTCATCATCCAATATCACATGGACACCGGGGACCTAAAAGGCATGAAAAAAATCCTAGCCTGGCCGGAAAGGATAATCAGCTACCGGCTTTTTAACTTAGCCGAAAAAATTATTGTCTCTAGTTTAGACTATGCCAAAAATAGTGAAATAAAAAGATACTATCAAAAACATCCGGACAAATTCGCCGCCGTCCCCTTTGCCATTGATACCCAAGTTTTTTGTCCGCAAGAAAATATTCAACGTGCTGACACTCAAAACATTATCTTCGTCGGCGGTTTAGACAAAGCTCATTATTTCAAAGGCGTGGATAATTTAATAATCGCTCTGAGCCGTTCCAAATTATCAAAATGGCAATTAACCATTGCCGGCACCGGAGAGTTGGAAAAGCAATATCAGGAACTAGCTAAAAAATTAGGCGTGGGCGAAAGGGTAAAATTCTTGGGAAAATTAAACAACCAAGAAGAATTAATCGCCGCCTATCGGCAAAATGACGTCTTAGTCCTCCCTTCCATTAACAGTCATGAAGCCTTCGGCATAGTCTTAATTGAAGCCCTGGCCTGCGGTCTAGCTGTTTTAGCCTCTGATTTGCCGGGAGTGAGAAGCGTCTTTAACGAAGCAGAAGGATTAAAAGCCATTCCTAATGATATAGAAAATTTAAAGGAAAAACTAACAGAAATATTCTCTGATCCTCAAGAACTCCTTGCCCGGAAACAAGCCGGAAGAAAACTGGCGTTAGAGAAATATGATACCGAGAAAATAAAAAAACAATTAAGAGAAATAATAAAAGAGGCTTAAGCCTCTTTTTTGGTAATCAGTATTAACTCAGCAAATTATTTTTTAAACCAGAAAACATAGTCCTCGCCATTATCAATCTTCTCCCAGGAATTAGCTTCATGTTTCAAGAGTTTCACCACCCGATCAAAATCCCACCAATAATTATTAACCACCACATAGCCCTCATCAACTCCAGCCAAGCTCAAAGCGGCCAGCACCGTCTCTCTTTTCGGTTCAGCCATTAAACTGCGGAAATACTCCTGTAATTCACCGCCGCTCTGGGTGGAATAATAAAAATAGGGGCCATAGTATTTATAAAACCCGAACTGAGAAATAGCGGCTGCTCCCACTTGCTGGTTAGCTAAAACAATATAATCCTTCCCTGCTCCCTGAGTATGAATATAATTTACGGCTTGAATGTCGCTGGCTGAAACTGAATAGCCCTTGGAATTAAAATGAATATCATTTCTAGGGTACGCCAAATAAAAAGAAGCGGTAATTAAAAAGGAAACAAACAAAAGAATAATTGCTTTAAACAACCAGCCTTCATTATTTATCTTCTCCTCTATTCTCTCCCCAATTAATACCAAACCCGGTAGCAAGAACAAGCTGCCGGCCAAGAGCAGACGAACGGCATAATCATATTTCTCTGTCGTGGCTAAATTAGTTAGAGGCAAGAACAAACAAAAAATATAGGCTAGAAACAAACTAGCGCCGGCTAAAACATAAGATCGCCATTCCGGCTTTTTTTTGTAAGTCCACAACATCATCGCTATCGCCACTGCCCCTAAAATCCAGGGCCGCAAGAATTGCCAAATGTAAATAATATTACTCCACCAACTGTCGGCATTAGCCCAAGAAAAATTAAAAGCTATTTCCGGTCCGGTTAGTTTCACCGGCAAAAAGAAATAGAAAAATAACGGCCAGAAAATAGCTTGGCCCCAAAATATTAACCCCGCCCAGCGGGAAAACTTTTTTAAGATCAAGAAAGCGGTAAAAGCCAGAGCCGGGATACCAGCCAAAGGCTGAATAAAAATTGCGGCCAAAGATAAAATCAGCATGGCGGTTAATGTTTCCGAAGACGGTCTTCCCTGTTTTTGCTTTAAAGACAAGATAATCACTAACAATAAAAACAGATAGGCCAAGTTTTGCGGCACAGTATAGGTTAAGAAAGCAAACGGCCAAAGCAATAAGAGCCAGAGAACGAAATATTTGTTCTTGTTCACCGATACCTTGAAGAAAGTCAAAGGAATTAGAACGCCGGCTAAAACCGGCACCAGGAAATTATCAATCCAGCGCAAATCAATAAAACTCAAACGATGGATAATTATCTCTAAAGCATATTGGCCAGAATAATATAAAGTCTGAGGATGAATCGCCCCCTGCTTATCTATCACCGCCAAAGCAGCCCGATGTAAAAAAGGATCATAACCGTAGCCAGCGCTATAAACCAAGGGCAGAACAATAAAAGATAAAAAAATATGGCCGCCCAGGAACCAGCCGCTATATTTAGCCTGGCGATAAGCCAAAATGGCGACTACCAAAGTTAAAACAAAATAAATCAATAAAGCATAGGACGGCAAAGCTTCAAAAGGCGAAACCAAAGACCGGCCGGTGCGCGAGGAAATTATCAGTCCCAAAAAGGTTAAAAACAAAATAATATAAACCAGACTTAATCCCCAATTCGGCTGACGAGTTATCTCTTTGGTCTCAACTTGCTTCTGGCGGCTGAAATAGCGTATAATAAAAAAGGTGGAACTTAACCCTAAAATTAGGGCTAAAAATACACCGAAACTATTAAGCTGATAGCTCAAATAGACTGCCGCTCCCCAAAAGGTAACCAACCCCAGAAGCCACAATAGCGCTAAATGATAGTTAATTTGCAAATATCTAAAAATGTTTTTCATACACTTATTATAGCTAAAAACTCCGAAAAATGAAAATTGCCATTTTAAACAACCTTTACTTCCCTCATGAAAAAGGCGGCGCTGAGAAAGCGGCGGCCAATTTGAGCGCTGAACTGAGAAATTTAGGCCATACCGTTTTTACCGTTTCTACCGCCCCCAGAACGTATAGCGCTAATGCCAATTACTACCTTGCCTCGCAATATTATCAGCTCAGCCAAAAAAGCTGGCCCTATCGCCTGCTGTGGCAGATGAATAATCTCTATAACCAAACTAAATACCGGGAAATAAAAAAAATCTTCCAAAAAGAAAAACCGGAATTAGTAATCACCCACAACCTAATGGGGTTGGGATTATTAATCCCGAGGCTCATCAAAGAAATAAAAGCTAAACACGTCCATATTCTTCACGATTTGCAACTGCTCTACCCCTCCGGCATTATTTTAGCCGGCCAAGAAAAAAGATTAGACTCAACTCTAGCTAAAAAATACCAGAACCTAGCCCGGAAACTAATGGGCTCGCCCGACTTAGTCGTTTCGCCTTCCCGCTGGCTTTTAGACCTCCACCAACAAAGAGGATTCTTTCCCCACTCGCAAACAGCCGTTCGATTAAATCCCATTAAGACTATACCGAAAATAGTCAGCGAGCGGAATCAAAAACAATTTATCTTCGTCGGCCAAATGGAAGAATCTAAAGGAGCTCCCTTCCTGTTTTCCGCTTGGCAGAAGATGCCGACGGAATATAAATTAATCATGGTGGGCTCCGGCAGCCAGCTAGAGAAACTGCAGAAATTGGCCCAAGAAAAAAATATAACTAACATTGAATTCACCGGCCGCCTAGAAATGGAAAAGGTTTTCCCACTGTTGGCTCAAAGCTCAGCACTCATTCTCCCCTCTCTAACCTATGAAAACTCTCCTAATGTGATTATCGAAGCCGCCTCGCAAGCTACCCCCACTATTGCTAGCCGTCTGGGCGGCATACCGGAGCTCATAAAACTTTGCGGCGGCGGCGAATTCTCCCCTGGCAATGAAGCTGAACTATTGGCCGCTATTCAAAAACATCTCAAAAATAATCTCAGCGTCAAAACTCTTCCGCCTGATAATTACGCCGCTTGGCTCTTAGCTAAAATATCTTCCTAAACAAAAAACCCTCCGAGCGGAGGGTTTTTAAATAAGCAAATTTAAATAATTAGGATTGGAACTCTTTGAGCTGACGTTTAGCCTGAAGATCAAAAACAGTTTTTTTAAGTCCGTTAGCCAAGGTCACCACCGGCATCCAGCTTAACTCATTCTTGACGATGGTAATATCGGGCAAAGGCAATTCGCTCATGAATAATTTCTGCTCACTGTAAACCACCTTAGATTCGGAACCCAGCTCTTTAATAATTAACTGAGCAATTTCCGACAGTTTTACATCTTCGTCAGAACCGACATTGATCGGACCGGCTAAACTGGAAGCCATCATTTTAATCGCCGCATCCACCACATCGGAAACATAGCAAAAAGAGGAAGAAAAATTTTCATCTCCGAAAATTACCAAATCTTCATTATTCATGGCGCTAAGAATAAAGTCCGGCAGCATCTGGTCGTCGTGCAAAGTCATTCGCGGGCCATAGGTTCTAAATACGCGGATTATCTTGGCATCCAGATTATAGATATCGCGGTAATTCTTGACCATGGTCTCGGCAAAACGCTTGCCCTCGTCATAAGCGCTGCGTTCCGACAGATTATCCACTATTCCCTTAAAATCTTCCTTGATCTTGAAACTAGTGCCCAAAGGTCGGGGGCCATAAACAACCGAGGAAGAAAAATTAACCAGCTTGGCCTGATACTTCAAAGCTAAATCCAAAGCATTCTTGATGCCTAAAGAACTGGTTAAAAGCATGCCCAAACGGTTCTCCATAAAATGCTTAGGCGAAGTCGGACAGGCTAAATAATAGATTTCTTGAACCCCCTGGAAAGCGACCTTAAACTTCTTCAATTCAGAATGAGATTCCAAATCCAAGGGCAAAGAAATATCGTGATTGATAAAAACAAAATTAGGATTAGGCAAGAGATGCTCAATATTAGATTCGGTGCTGCTAGCAAAATTATCTACGCAAATGACTTTAGCCTCTTTGACTAATTCTTCGCATAAATGAGAACCGATAAAACCGGCGCCGCCGATAATTAGGATGTTTTTCTTATCAAAAATAACTTGAGGCATATAGATTAATAAAAATATTAGCTAATCTTAGTATAGCTTATTTAGCCGATAAAATAAAGCCGACCGTCAGTCCTTTATCAAAACTGTCCGAATAAGCATAGAAAGAATCTATTAAATCCCCCCGATTATTCCAAGTTCTGACATGCGGCGTTCCGCCCGGACCGGCCCCGGTGATAATCTCCACTCGGCCATCATTATTCACATCGCCGCTGGCTAGGCTGACGCCGTTTTTAAACTTTTCGTCATAAGCCAAGAAGCTCAACTTCAAGCGGCCGTCATTAGCAAAAGCCTTAACCCGCGGTTCGCTGTCTTTTATCGGCGCGACAATAATCTCATCGCGGCTACGATCCAAGCGGCCATCAATATTGCCGACGTTAATATTCACGCCACCGCGGAAATTCTTGTCATAGGCCATGAACTGATTAAGAATCCTAGCCTGAGAATCAAATACTCTGATATGAGGCCCGCCGCCGGAAGCCGGAGCGGTTACGATCTCAGCTGTCCCGTCGCCGTTAACATCGCCGGCGGCCACATTAACTCCGCCGATGAAACGACGGTCATAGGCCAAAAAATCTTTAATTAACTTTCCCTGCGCGTTAAATATTTTAACCTGCGGATAAGCAGCCGATGCCGGGGCGGTAATGATTTCTAATTTTCCGTCACCGTTGATATCACCGCTAGTGACACTCACTCCGCCGCGCATAGTTTTGCTATAAGCTAAAAATTTAGATAAAACTTGGCCGGATTGATTAAGTATCGTCACATAAGGATCTGAACCGGCGCCGGGCGCTAAAATTATTTCACTCTGGCCATTGCCATTAATATCTCCGGAGCTAACGTTAACCCCCAAGCGGGCCTTATCTCCCCAGCTAACTTCTTTTTCTATACTGCCATCATTCAAGCGCCAATCAATTTTATTTACATGACTAGCAAAACGGTAATAGAAAGGACTGGTCCGATTCCAATAAGGAGAAACCACGATGCGACCGGATTGGTCATTTAATCTTTCCGTCGCCCAATTAACCGCCGCGCCGACGTTTAAACGGCCGGTGCCTAACTTACCAATATATTCTGGATTAAAAGCATTAATATTATCCGCGCTGCGCAAAACTACATTAATAATCTCATCGCGGCTCAAATTCGGATTAGCTTCTCGCACCAAAGCCAAGGTGCCGGAAACCAAAGGAGCGGCTAAAGAAGTGCCGGACCAATAGCCGTCAAAATATTTATTAAACTGTCCTTGATAAGCATCAGGGTTGTAAGTAGCGGTGCTAAAAAAACTGACGCCCGGAGCGGAGATATCAATACATTGCGAACCATAGCTGGAGAAAGGAGTTTTTTGATCCAAAGCATCGGTAGCGCCGACGCCAATTACCAAGTTCTCGCCATTGTCACCTTGATAGCAAACCGGATAAAGCGGCGTTTGATCTAAATTATATCCTTGCCCTGAAGCCTGTTCATTGCCAGCAGCCGCCACCACAATTACCCCGGCGCGATAGGCGCGCTCCAAGGCTCCTTTTAAAGCTTCGCTATAACTAGGAGTAGAAAAACTCAAATTAATAATATCCGCCCCGTTGCTCACCGCGTAATCAATAGCTCTCACTACGTCAGCCATTCGGCCTTCACCGGAATCATTCAAAGCTCGCAGTGCCATCAACTTTGATTGCCAGGTAACACCCGCTACGCCATAGCTATTGTTGCCGGTAGCGGAAATAACGCCGGCGATCATCGTGCCATGAGAAATACCGGAGTCATTATATTTTTCACTAAACTTTGGCTCAGGATTCGGAGTATTTAAAACAAAATCCCAGCCATTGATATCGTCAATAAATCCATTATGATCATCATCAATTTCATTACCCGGAATTTCCCGGCTGTTAACCCAAATATTGTCTTTTAATTCCGGGTGGCTAATTTGCACACCGGAATCAATCACGGCAATAACCGCGCTCGGAGACGCATTAATCTTGTCCCAAGCTTCATAAGCTTGAATTTTCTCCAAATACCATTGGCGGCCGTAATAAACGTCATCAGGAAAAAAAGCCGCTTGAGCTGAGGCGAGCGGTAGACTGAAAACCATTAAGGATAATATAGCGATAAATCTTTTCATAATATATTATTCTATCACACTTTGGAACACTTTCAAAGTTTCCCTAGCACACTTTTCCCAGCTAAATTGGCTGGCGCGGCTCAGTCCTTTAGCCCGTAATTCCTGGCGTAAAGACTTGTCAGACAGCAGTGTATAAAGTTTCTGAGTCATATCTTCTTTGTCGTCTTTATCAAAATAAATTGCCGCTTCGGCCACCACTTCCCGCATCACCGGCAAGTCAGAAACCGCCGTCGGCAAACCGCAAGCCAGAGCTTGGATCACCGGAATACCAAAACCTTCATGACGGGAAGGAAAAACGAAAGCGCTGGCCCGATTATGAAGATAAGGCAAATCCTCTTCTTCTATCCAGCCCGGCATAATCACCTCTTTATTCAAATTATATTCTTCCACGATGTATTTTATCTCATCATAGCCGAAACTGGCCTGCCCCACCAAAACCAATTTCTCCTTAATCTCCGGGTGGCGTTCTTTAAGCAAGGCAAAAGCTTCCACCAACAAAGGAATATTTTTTTTCTTTTCCAAGCGGCCGACATAGAGCAAATAAGGAAAATCCAAACCGTACTTGGCCGCCACGGCGTTAATTTTTTCTTGATTATTAATTAAGTGATAAGCCTCAGCATTATAGCCATTATGAACCACCGTTATTTTATCCGGGTGAGCCCGATAAGTATTGATTAATTCATTCTTGGTAAATTGAGAAACGGTAATAATTTTTTTGGCATGGCGCAAAGCGAAACGAGTGGACCAATCCAAATAAGTAGTCGGCTCATATTTAAATCCCCGACCGACTAAAAAAGAAAAATATTTTACTAATACTATCACCATCCGGCGCAAAAATTTGCCGCCTCGTTCCACCGTCTGCTCGTTATAAACCTGCTTCTCTTTTTTAAAAGCGATATCATGAATGGTGACAATACTGCGGCGAGGATGAATTAAAGGCAGAGCGTGGGCCGGAACAAATAATAACTTAGGACGGCGCCAAAGCATTTCTAAGCTTAAACGGCCTAGGGTCCAAAAATAAGTGAAGGGCCAACCTAAAATCTTGCCTCGAATATTTTTATGCTCCTTGATAATCTTCGCCAATTCCGGACGCCAAGCATCTAGACCATATAAAATATAGCGGTTCTTTTGATCAAGCTCCGCTAAATTCTTGATGAGATAATAAGAATACCATTCCGTGCCGGTTTTAAACTCGCGATTGGCTCGCGAAGCGTCTATACCGATGGTCATATTTTTTATTTAGTCGCTAAAATACTGCGCTTGTAGGAATCAAGGTTGTCCAAGGCAATGCCGGTCCCTTTGGCCACGCAGAGCAAGGGATCGTCGGCGATATAAGCCGAAACGCCGATGGCGCGAGAAAAAAGCTGATCAATATTGCGCAACAAAGCGCTGCCGCCGGAAATCACAATTCCTTTGTCAATAATATCCGCCACTAACTCCGGAGGAGTTTTTTGCAAAATCTTTTTGGTGGCGTTCAATATTTCTTCCAATTCATTTTGAATAGCGGCGGTGACATCGTCGCTGGTGATAATCATCGTGCGCGGCAAGCCGGAGATAGCGTCGCGGCCGTTAATTTCCATTTTCAACTTTTCTTCTTCCGGCAAATAGAGCGCCGAGCCCACCTTAATCTTTATTTCCTCGGCAGTCCTTTCGCCGATTACCAAATTATGTTTTTTTCTGATGTATTCTAAAATCGCGGCATCAAAACGATTGCCTCCCACCTTCACCGAAGAGGAAGCCACCACGCCACCCAAAGAAATCACCGCCATTTCCGCGGTACCGCCGCCGATATCAATAATCATATGTCCGGTAGCGGAACTAATCGGAATATCAGCGCCAATTGCCGCGGCCACCGGCTCTTTGATAATATAGGCCGCCTTGGCGCCAGCGGCTAAGGTTGCTTCAATAACTGCCCGCCTTTCGGTAGAAGAAATACCAGCCGGAACAGCCACCATTACTTCCGGTCGGAAAAAACGAACGCCGCCTAAAGTTTTATTAATAAAATAACGAATCATCGCTTCCGTAGTTTTGTAATCAGCAATCACCCCATCCTTCAAAGGGCGCAAAGCCACAATGCTGTCCGGAGTCCGACCCAACATGTCTTTAGCTTCGTTCCCCACTGCCAAAACCTTCCGGTCTTCAACCGAAACCGCCACCACTGAGGGTTCGTTAATCACCACCCCCCTTTTCGGGAGGTAGACTAAAGTATAGGTAGTGCCTAAATCGATACCAATTCTCTTGATAAACATAAGGTTTTTCTAGTAATATATGACAATTCTATACCATAATTGGCTAATAGTCAATGCGATAAATATCGGCCATAAACAGACAAATCGTTTCCCGCCAAATTAAAAATCCCCCGGAATCCGAGGGATAAAGAGAGTAAATCAAATGTTATGTTTTCTGTAATTTACGTTTTGGAGAAACAACGCAAAGACGATCTTCGCCGCCCAATTCATTATGACCAAGACAATAAACGAAAGCGCCCAATTGGCCGGAGCGGACAACAACCACGACCACAACCAGATTATCTTCAGGTTTATCTTCATTAATCGGCTTATTCTCATCTACCTTGCTAAGAAACATCATAGCACTTTTATCAGGCCTTCTTAACCAATCGGGCAGCCCCTCACAAAACTCTATAATTTGGTCTTGCGATAACCATTTCTGGTCCCAGGTACCAGGCAGAGAGCAAAATATTTTCAGAAAGGTGCCAATAGCTATAACCTCATTAACCCGTATCAAGGTTTCCGGAGTGGCAACACCGGTCTTGTCTAAACCCCAACGAGCAAAGTCAGAAGTGATATTGGCTTTGAAAACTTTTTTAGCTTCACAAATCAAACGATTACCACTCAAGGCTTTAATACCGAGCTGGGGGCCGCCGATTTCCGCTAAGAGTAAGGGTTTATTCGGCAACCTTTTGTTCTTTACGGCCTCAACAAATAAATTGATTGCTTCGGATGTATTTTGGATCACCCATTGTCCATCTTCTTTTGACATTGAAGAAAATGTCTCCTGAAACTCAACTAATCTGGCAGCGAGCACAGGAATCTGTTGTTTGGTTAAATTACCCATTTTTACAGATTTTTTTGTTAAGTAGCTTCTTTATAACTTCCCGTATATTAGGGATACTTAGTCCGTGCTAAGTATCATAATGGCAGGTACCCCAAATCCTAGACACTTTCTCTATGAGTTCATATAATGAAAAT
>DAONDZ010000006.1:0-53144 GCA_035402825.1 bacterium
ATTTTCATTATATGAACTCATAGAGAAAGTGTCTAGGATTTGGGGTACCTGCCATCTTTGGTCGTTTTATTTCCATCGTTTGGATAGCAATGACATTTATCGCTATTTTTCCAGCGCCTTGCCGTATAATACTCTGGTGGTTCTTCCTAATTTGCAACCGTCAGTTAAATAAGACTGTTTTAATCCTTCGCTTGCCAATAGATTTCTATTGTTGAGCGAGGGATTTTTTAATTTCCAACCAGTACTAACCAAGATTGACAAAGCTAAATTTTAATAGTATATTTTTCTAATTCAGAAGTTTTATTAGCACCTTAAAATCTAGATAGTCATATTCCGCTAACCTAATATTAGAAAAGATCATGAATGTAAAAGCAAAAACAAAAAGTTTATTATTAATTTTATTACTCTTGGCGGCGACTTCCTGCCAGAGAGAAAAAAGGAAGGTCATCATTGTCTCCGAAGTCACTCACCGCGATGCCTATTACCATGAGAATTACGAAACTGTTTATATCAAAGGAATCCCGGTGGAAAGGGATAACGGCTATGCCGTTTCCGGATGTTGGTATTTTGATATTAGAAGCATTGAGGATACTAACGGTTTAAATATTCGCAGTGTTCATATTGATGAGGACATTTGGGGAAACGACAGCTATAGCCAAGGGGACACTCTGGAGATAAATCTCTGGGAATATCAAAAAATCTTTGCTGGTCCGCCTCAAAACAAAAATCAATCCGAAACCAATTATGGCGGAGTTACTATTATTAACAACATCGTTATTTCGGACACTATCTATGAATAAGTTTGTAAAATAAAGAAGCTCTAAACCGGCTTCTTTTTAAATTTCTGATAGATTTTTAAGGAGATAAACCCCGTTAATGCTGGGGTTTTATTATGGCTTGAATATGATATAATTAAAGCAAATAATATTAATTTTAAATTTATGCGACAAAGATTTGTTTTATCAGTATTAAATATTATAACACTCTGCATAGTTATTGCCGCAGTCAGTATATTTTTTGTTAATAGAGCTGAATGGATGGGGTTGGTATTAATTATTTTGGCTTTGCTTTGTATTGTCTCTCTTATTCCTTTTAAAATAGATTTGAAAGGAATCTTGCCCGATATCTTTTTTGGTTTGATAGATAATGGTATTCTAGCTGTCCTGGCTATCTTCGGCGGACATTTTGCCGGCGTGGCTGGAGCGATTATTGGTGGAGTGGTTGGTAATGCTATAACAGATGGTATTGCTGGTATATTTGAAGGGCATATGGCCGAAAAGCTAAGATTGAGGTTGATTCCAGAGGAAAGAACGATGTTGAAATCAGCCGTTGGAAAAATGGCCGGTTGTCTTTTGGGAGCAGGAGTTGTTTTGATTGTGGCTAATTTTATTAATTTTTAATTATTAATTAGTTTGATATTATGAGCGTCAAAATAATTTATTTTGTCCATGGGACAACCACGGACAATGAAACTGATAAATGTACAGGTTGGGCTGGCGGGGAACTGTCAGAGTTGGGCATCCGCCAGGCTAAGGATTTAAAAGATCAGATAACTGAGAAAGATTTTTCGGTTATGTTTTGTTCTGATTTAAAAAGAGCGGTAGACTCGGCTCATTTAGGATTTGATGGCTATTGTCCGATAATTCAAGATGAGAGATTGAGGGAATGTAATTATGGTGATTTAACTCAAGCCGATGAACATCTGGTTAATTATAGTAAACAAATTGACACCCCATTTCCTAACGGCGAATCAATGAAGGATGTTGAGAGACGGATAAGGAATTTCCTTAATTATTTAAAAGAGAACTATGACGGCCAATTTATTGCTATCATGGCCCACAAAGCGCCTCAGCTGGCTCTGGAGGTGATATTAAATGGCCAGACCTGGGAACAAGCGATAGAGGAAGACTGGCGCAATCGTAAAGCCTGGCAACCGGGGTGGGTATATAAGGCATAATCATTTATTAAAATTAAAACGGATAATATAAAAAGACATGAAAAAGATATATTTAATTTCTGGTCTAGCTATAATCTTCGGGTTGATTTTTGCTTTTAATCCGGATTGGTTCAGATTTTTTTGGGGGTGGCAAATTCTTTTGCTGCCACTCATCACAGGGATTTTTATGGTCTTGGTTCAAAATGAAGACCGGAGCTATAGATTTATTCCTAAACTTATTATCGGCTCATTATTAACGAGCTTTATTTTTGTGATCTTTTGGTGGGTGTGGCACTATGATCAAAGCGGCAATTTTTATATTCCCGAAGCTTTATATACCGCTTTGTTCTTTTCCGGGATAATTATTTTTGGGGGATTAATTGGAATAGTTATCAGGGGAGTTATTTTGTTAATAGGGAAACATGATAAGAAAAAATAAAAAAATAATATTTATTGGCTCAGGAATACTAGTGGCAGTTTTGGCTCTGATATTTTTATTGTATCAGCCGATAATCTTCCAAGAGGGGAACCCTTGGCCCTTGGTCGAGGGAATAATACGTTTAAATTTTACTCAGGATAAAATTGCTAGATTAGACATGGCGGGAGAAAAATATTTGACTAAGGACAAAAATGGCCGAGAATCTTTGGCTGGTTTGTTGAATGGTCAGGGATATGAATTTTTTGATCAGTTGGGGGCGGGTTATTTTTTTAAAGACAAAGACGGTGATACATTGGTTGCTACTCATCGTTATTATTCTCACCTCTATTCCATTTGGAGTTTGGTCATCACCAAAAACGCTAAAGAATCAATCGCTTGGCCAGAGTATATAAACGAGGAATATGGTTTTAGTTTTCGTTACCCGGCATTGTCTATTGATAATAAGTTTTGGACTAACTTTCCGGAGGGTCTAGATGTTTTGCTTCCTAACCAGGTGCTGAGTAAAGGCAATAATTTTTATCTTCACCAGAAATATGATTTAGAAATTGATTGGCAGACAGGGAAGTCAACCAAAAAAGAAAATACTTTTGTTCCCGAATATGATCATACTTATAGCTATCTGTTGCCTTGGCATATTGTTATCTTAACTGTGGATGATGAGGCCGACTTGGATAAGGTTATCAAACAAAAGCTTGGTCCAGGTTGTAGCTATAAAACAAAGATACCGACCGAATTCAGTGGTAATTATCGGATAGAAATAAACGGCGATGGTAAGGATTTGGGATCAACTTTGTGCCCAGTCAATTATGCTAATTATATAATATATAGCCCAATCAAGAAGAGGATAGCTTTTTGGAGCACTGGACAGGAATGCCAGATTGGCCTGAGCTTTGATTCTGTAAATTGTTTTGATCAAAAAATATCAGATTCTTTCCATTTTATTAATTAAACCAGCCAATAAATCTTAACTAAACGTGGCCCCCAAAGCCACGTTTTTTATTAAAGTCAAGATGGTCTAAATTTTGTTGACAAAATAGCCTTTTGAGTGCTATTTTATTTGATATTAGCCTTATTAACTAATCTAAAAATATGGACAGCGATGACATCAAAAAAATTGTGAAAGATAAATATAGCGAGATAGCGACCGCTGGTTCCTCTTGCGGTTGTGGCTGCAGCAATGTCAAAAATGTTTCTCGGAGTATTGGCTATTCCGAGGAAGAATTGCAGATAGTCGGAGCGGCTAATCTAGGATTGGGGTGTGGAAATCCTTTGGCTTTTGGAAAAATAAAAGAAGGGGATATAGTTTTGGATTTAGGCGCTGGAGCGGGTATCGATGCTATATTGGCAGCTAAAAAAGTCGGACCAAGCGGCAAAGTGATTGGCGTGGATATGACTGAAGAGATGGTGCAGCGAGCCAAAGACAACGCCGCGAAACAGAATATTACTAATGCCGAGTTTTTATTGGGTGAAATAGAGAATTTACCCTTAGCCGATAATTCGGTGGATACTATTATTACCAATTGCGTTATTAACCTCACCCCGGATAAGGCTAAAACTTTCAGCGAGGCCTATCGGGTTCTTAAACCGGGAGGCAAAATTTATCTCTCCGATATTGTGTTGCTAGCAGAGCTTTCGTCGGAGCAGAAAAATGATCGAGACCTCTTGTCGGGTTGTGTCGCCGGAGCTTTGCTCAAGGAAGATTATTTGGAGAAAATTAAAGCCGCCGGCTTTGAGGTACGTATTTTGCATGAGAATACGGCTATCAGCAAAGAACAATATCAGGGCATCGCTTTAGAGAGTCTGATGGTGGAATTAAGCAAATAAAGTAGATTGTTTTAACTTTGACAGAATAGCACTTTAAGTGCTATTTTTGTTATATGAACGATATCGAAATAATACTAGGAAATAGGGAAGATTTAGATAAAATCGTGGCCTTAAACCAGGAGATATTTAAATCTCTGTATCAAACTGAGCCCTATTCTTTGCAAAAATATCAAGAAAGGTTATCTAGCCAAGAGCCGACCATTTACTTGGTTAAATCTCAGGGCAGCTTAATCGGCAACTCCATCGCTTTTCCTCGCGAAGGTGATTTATATCTCTGGATTCTCGGCGTTCATCAGGACTATCGACATCAGGGAGTGGCTACCCAGCTTTTGATATTGAATGAACAGGAAGCCGAAAAGAGCGGATATCCCAAGGTGGTAGTTAAAGTCTATAATGTTTCTAAAGATATGCTGCGGCTGCTTCTGGGTCGCGGTTATCATATTGTCGGTGTGGAGACCTCGGCTGAAGACGCTAAGTATAATGCTATTAATTTGGAAAAAATTATTTAACGGTATGGGTAATATTGTATTGAAGCGAGCCACTCTAAAAGATGCTAAAGAGGTTTTAGCCTTGGAAAGCAGCGCTAATTCCAGAACCTATTCGGCCCGGATTAGTGAGAAAGCGTTAAATCATTTTATCAAGAATGAATTTGTTTTTTTGATCCGCAAAGGATCTAAAGTTGTCGGACTGATTTCTTATGAAGTCAAAAGAGGGAAGACTATGCATTTAAACGGCTTGGTTATCAAACCCGAGCTGCGTGGCCAGGGGTTTGCCCGACAAGCGTTGTCTTCACTATTGAAAAAGAAGTTAGGATATTCCCGAATTGAATTGGTGGTTCATCCTCATAATACCCCGGCGCTAACTCTTTATTTATCTTTGGGGTTTATGATTGAGTCCTGGCAGGATAACTATTTTGGCGATGGTGAACCGCGCTTGCTGTTAGTGAAAAAATAAACTATGAAAAATAAAAATAGATTTCTATTAATCGTGGCCTTTGTTTCCGGCTTTTGTATTATGGCTATGGAAATATCAGCCTCCCGCTTGCTGGCGCCTTATTTCGGCACCTCAATTTTTGTTTGGACTAATATTATCGGCATAGTGATGGTGGCCCTATCTTTGGGCTATTATTTCGGCGGCAAATTGGCGGATCGGATCCCTAAGATTGAATTGCTTTTGAAATTGATTTTTAGCGCCGGTTGTCTGTTCTTGATAGTGCCGTTAATTATCAAGCCGCTCAGCTCCATGATTGATTTAGGCTCCTTAGGGTTGCATTCTTCCGCAGCTATTATTTTCATTTCTTCTTTGTTGTTAACCACCATTCTTTTCGCTTTGCCCTTGATTCTCTTGGGCATGGTTAGCCCGTTTATTATAAAATTATTTTTATTGGAAAAAGACAATCAAGTGGGAGAGTCGGCCGGTCGGGTTTCGGCGGTGTCCACTATCGGCAGTATTTTAGGAACCTTTTTGCCGACTTTGCTGTTAATTCCGGTTTGGGGAACTAGAGCCACTATCAATATCTTTGCCTTGATTTTAATCGCCTTGGGTAGCTTGGGATTTAGGAAGAAAAAGACTAATCTGTTATTTTTAGCTGTTCTCACCCCAGCTTTTTATTTCAGCGGGGCGCAGATTAATACTCAGCCGGAATCAATCTTTGAAGATGAGTCAGCTTATCAATATATCAATATTCGCCAAGATGCTCAGGGCACTAAATATTTGTCAGTGAACGAAGGCGCCGGGATTCAATCGGTCTATAACAGTGAGCGGGCGTTAACCGGCTACTATTATGATTATCTCAACGTCTTGCCCTACCTGCTAAAATCAGAGGAGCCTAAGAAGGTTTTAATCGTCGGCCTTTGCGGCGGCACTATTGCTAATCAGTTGAGTCATTTTTTCCCCGGAGAATTAGAAATTGACGGAGTGGAAATTGATCCCAAAATTATCAACGCCGCCCAAAAGTATTTTAATATTAATCAGACTAATACCCAGATTTATAACGCTGATGGTCGGATGTTTTTAGCCGGCAATTCTAAAAAATATGATTTGATTATTGTTGATGCTTATGCCCAGGAGTTTTATATTCCCTGGACTTTGACTACCCAAGAGTTTTGGGGATTAGTGAAAGAAAATTTAACCCCTACCGGTATTATGGCGATTAATGTTAATTCGGTCAGTCCTAGCTCTCGATTGTTGAAATCAATTGCTAATACTATGGCTAGCGTTTTTCCTAATACCTATATCACGCCGATCAAAGACGGCAATATTAATTATGTGCTCACCGCTTCTCGTCAGCCGCTTAACTTTTCCGATTTAACCGAAGCGGTGGAGAATAATGAGCTGAAAAGCTTGGCTTGGTCTTATCAGAACAATACGGAGAAAATAGGGTATGATGCTAACGCTATGATTCTGACCGATGATCGGGCGCCGGTGGAGTTTTTAACCGATAGCATGGCTTTAGATTATTTAAAAAAATAAAAGAAAAAATAAATGAGCAGAAAATTATCAATTATTTTAGGAATCTTAATCGCCGGCGGGGTGCTGTTTCTGTTTTTCCATTTTTTTGTTCAATCAGATGCAGATATCTCAATTCCTGAAGAAGCAAATAATATTACTCCAGTTGATATTATTCCTACTTCCACCCCTGTTGTTGCTACCACCTCTCAGCCAGCTCCGGTAGTTGCGGAACCCATTCTAGCTACAACCACTACCATTACCACCACAACTCCTAAGATTATTAAATTAATCGTACCCTTTACTGCGCAGGCTCCCTTTGGAGAATGGTCTGACCCTCGCCAGCAGAATGGCTGCGAAGAGGCTTCGGCGCTGATCGCGGTCTCTTGGGCTAGGGGGAAGACTTTTACTCTTCAGGAAGCTAAAGATACAATTTTGGCGATTTCTGATTGGGAACTGGAGAAATATGGCAGCTATCAAGACACTTCGGCCGCTGATACGGTGAAAAGGATATTCAATGAATATTTTGATTTCCATCAGGCAGAGGTGGTTAACAATATTGTTATTCAAGATATTATAACTGAATTGAAGAATGGCAATTTAGTGATGGTGCCGGCTAATGGTCAGGCTATCCATAATCGGTTTTTTCAAGTGCCAGGCCCGGATGAACATATGACGGTGATTATCGGCTATGACTATCAGACCAAGGAATTCATCACTAACGACCCTGGCACCCGGCAGGGCAAGAATTATCGCTATGATCAAGAAGTATTATTCAATGCTATTCGGGATTATCCCACCGGCAACCATTTGCCGATTAAGGGGGTCTCTAAAGTGATGATTGTGGTGAAGAAATAGAATTAATATTTTGAATTATGAAAGAATTATTAAATATTGTTAATGAACAAGATGAAGTTATCGGTGAAAAAGATCGGGTGGAGATTCATAAAAGTGGCTGGCTGCATCGCGAGGTCCATGTCTATTTCGTGACGCCGAATAGAGAAATGATTTTTCAGCATCGCGCCAAGGATAAAGATACTTTTCCTGATTTATTAAACGCCACCGTTGGCGGTCATGTGGAAATAGGGCAGAACTATGAAGAAACGGCCCTCAAAGAAACTGAGGAGGAAACCGGAATGAAAATCGCTGTTTCGGATTTAATCTTTATCCGCAAAAGACAAAAATGGTCGGAGAGCCCGGCCACCGGCAATGTCAATCATAATTTTTTAGTCCAGTATTTGTATATTTATCGCGGCGATATTAAAGACTTGAAAATAGAGGCTGGAAAGGCAATTGGTTTTGAAGCTATGGCCATTGAAAAATTGTCTGGCTTGAGTAAAGCCGAACAAGCTAGATTTATTCCTTTTGTTTTTGAATTCACCAGCACCGAGCTGGCGGAGTTTATTAAAGATTTAAAACTATAATATGAAAATAGTCATTTGCGGCAGTTCCACCTTTAAAGAAAAAATGCTGGAGTACCGGGATAGATTGTCGGCCTTGGGTCATGAGCCGATAGTTCATCCGGATTACGAAGCTTTTGTTAAGGGCGAGAAACAGGAAATTTGGGGGCAAGTCATGGCCGGAGAACATCATAAAGCTAAGCGAGAACAGGGATATATCAAATGGTATTATGACGCTATTTTTAACGGCGATGCGGTTTTGATTTTAAATTTTGATAAGAAGGGGATTAAGAATTATATCGGCGGCAATACTTTAATGGAAATTAGTTTTGCCTATGTTAATGACAAAAAGATTTTTTTGCTCAACCCTATCCCGGAAGAAGTGTCCTACGTTGATGAAATCAAGGCTATGGTGGATAACATTTTAGACGATGATTTGGATAAATTAATCTAATTTGACTTAAATTATTTAAATTGACAAAAATATAGCTTCATGCTATATTTTTCTGTTATTTAGCTCATTCACAAAGATTATTAACCAAAACCGCCTGCCATGGATGCAAAAGAAATCAGGGAAGAGTTCTATGGAAATATTTTTCCCGACCTAGCCCGAATTTGCCAGCTTCGCCCGGCGCTTTGGCCGGTGAGTTATTATCAAGAAAGATTTAAGGATTTGCAAAAATTGGGTTTTTCTAACCCCAAAAAAATGATTGTGTCTTTTCCGTCTTTGCTCAGTTATTCTATTATGAATATTGATCAAAAGATCAAAGACTTACGCAGTCTGGGGTTTAAGAATCCAATTAAGATTATCACTTCCTGTCCCTCGCTTTTCGGCAGTTCTCTGAGCAATCTCAAAGTGAAGATTGCCGAGTTGGAAAAACTGGGTTTTAAGAATCCGATTAAGATTATCACCTCATTTCCGCCCACTTTGCTTTTGGCCACGGAAAACGTGGCTCAGAAAATTGAAGATTTGCAGGCCTTGGGATTCGCTAATCCGCAGAAATTAATCAATTCTTTGCCGGCTATCTTGGGGTTAAGCGTCCAGAATATCAAAAGCAAAATTGATAATCTGAGCGCCTTAGGATTTGTTAATCCTAATCAGATGATTATTTCCTTGCCGGCCCTGCTTAGCTATTCAGTAGATAGTATTAAAATTAAGCTTAGTTTCTATTGCCGAGTGTTAAAAGGATCGGCTGTCAATTACCTGGAAATAGCAGAGCGTTATCCGATTAGCTTAGGATTCGCTCAAGCCAGGATTTCGTTGGTCATGCGTATCTTATATGACCAAAAAATTCCTCTTACCGGCGCCAAGCTATTCGCGCGGCTTTCCGACCCCCAGAGATACGTGGCGGCTGAGGATTTAATCAAATATCCAAAGCTGAAACGGCTCTATCAGTTATATTATGATAAATAGTTTTATTACCCTGTGGGCAATCAATTGATTGCCCGCTTTTATTTTTGGTATATTTTTTGCCAATACTCTTTGACCATTCGGGCGCTGTTATAAATTGGAGCATTATAACTCATGGCGTTACGCATCATGGTCTGCCATTTTTGGGGATAGAGATAGTATAAAGGCAATATTTCTTTTTCTAAAGTGTCATAAAGAGCGGCGGCCTGGCTGTTTTTTATTTCCCAGCCGTTCTGGTTTTTCCGATAGGCTTCTTTCCACCAGCCGTCTAAGGAGCTGATTTGCGGCACGCCGTTTAAGGCCGCTTTCATACCGCTGGTCCCGCAAGCTTCATTGGGCGGTAGAGGGTTATTCAGCCATAGATCGGCGCCGGAGACTAAAAGTTTGGCTAAAGAGATATTGTAGTTTTCCAAAAAGACCAGTTTGATTTCTTTTTGATATTTAGCTTTTATCTTGTATATTTCCTTAATCATTTCTTTTCCTTGACGATCTTGGGGGTGGGCTTTACCAGCGTAGATTATTTGCAGCGGCCAGCGGCGGTTTATCTCCAAGAGTCTGGACATATCGTTGAGCAGCAATAAGGGTTGTTTATAGGCCACCAGGCGGCGAGCAAAGACTAAGGTTAACACCGTAGCCTCTAATTCTATACCAGTTTCTTTTTTGACATATTGCAAAAGTTTTTTCTTGTTGATTAAATGCGCTTGGTTTATTTCCGTTAATGAAATATTTTTAGTTTTCCGCAGGAGTTGATTATTCTTCTCCCAACCTGGCAGATGCTGAGTATAGAGCTGGGCGAATTTTGGGGATGTCCAAAAGGCGGCATGAACGCCATTGGTAATGGAACTAATTTTAGCTTGCGGGAAATGCTTTTGCAAAGTCTTCCGATGGCTTTGGGAAACGCCATTGACCCGGCCGGCTAAACTGACGCCCAATTGAGTAAGGTTAATTTTTTCTTTGACTATTAAGTCTTGGTAGTGCAAAGGGAAGTCAGGCTGATATTGAAGCATGGTGGCCAGCGGAAAGATGTCTTGGCCGGCCTTTACTGGTGTATGGTTAGTGAAAATTAATTTTTGGCGGAGTTTTTTTCTCTTTAGTCGGTCTTTGTTTCCTTTCATTTCTGCCAGCAATTCCAGGGCGGCCAGAATCCCATGGCCTTCATTGATGTGATATTTCTTTATCTTATGCCCCAGAGCAGCCAGCATTTTGACCGCGCCTCTTCCCAAAACGATTTCTTGTTGGAGACGATAGGTTTGATCTTGGCCATAGAGTTCATTGGTTAATTGGCGATAGGATTCTTGGTTAGCTGGTAAATCAGTATCCAGAAAATAGACCGGGAGTTGGCCGTTAATTAAGTATTGCCAGACTCCCACCACGACTCGGTCGGTGCCAATGGCAATAGTAATGGTCTGCGGCAATTTGTTGAGCTGCCGGCTGCGGTTAATTTCTGGTAGTTCTATCTGTTCTCCTGAGCTAGTGATTTTTTGTTTAAAGTATCCTTGTTTATTTAATAGGCTTACCGCCACTAAAGGCAAGTGGAGGTCGGAGGCGGAACGCAAAAAATCACCGGCCAAAATGCCTAAGCCGCCGGCATAATTAGACAGCTTTTCATCCACGGCAATTTCCATGCTGAGATAGGCGATTTTATGGGAAGCGTTTATTTTTTTCATACTTTAATAGTATAGCAAAAGAATCTTTCTTTTGCTAAAATGAGAGTATTAATATTAACCGTCATTATATGAAAACTTTAGTCGTGTATAGTTCTATGTATGGCAACACCAAGAAAATCGCGGCAACTATTGCCCAGGTTTTTCCCGGGGCTAAAGTAATGGAGGACAAAGATTTTGATAGTTCAGTCTTAGACTCTATTGACCTCTTGATTTCCGGCTCTCCCACTCATGGCGGCCGACCTAAGCCGAGCTGGAATGAGTTCTTACAAAAGATTCCGGCTGAGGGGTTAAAAGGAAAAAAGTTCGCTGTTTTTGACACTAGATTTTGGGAACCGGATTTAAATTTCGCTTTGCGGCTTCTAGTGAAAACTATTGGCTATGCTGCGCCGCGTATGAGTGCCTCCTTGAAATCTTTAGGGGGTGAAGAGGCTGTGGAACCGATGGGTTTTATCGTCACCGGCAAATCAGGCCCGATTAAAGAAGGGGAGTTGTCAAAAGCCGAAATCTGGGCGAAGAGTATTTCTTAGGGTTGCTTGCTGAAAAGGCGGAATAATTATATAATTTTATTAGCCTCAATTATTAATTATACATACATGACTACGCGCCGAGTGTTTATTCGCCAAATTTTATTGCTGACGCTATTTTTTTCTCTTTTAGCTTTAGCGGCGGTTTTGGTAGTTTCCCGGGTGGGAATAAATAGTTTTAATAATGATTTATTTCGAGCCATGGATGTGTCTTTAGCGGCGGTTAATCCGGTGAGAGTGGAGCGACAGGCCCAGGTTATAACTGATAATCAAACGGAGGATTATTTGCGTCTCAAAGAGCAATTAATTAAGATTAGCAATTTATTCACGGATTACGGCATTGATTCTATTTATATCATGACTAAAAATGACCAGCGAATTTATTTCTTGGTTGACTCTCTAACTCCCGATCATCCCCGCTATAGCGCTCCTGGCGTACTCTATAACAAGCCGCCGCAAGAATTGAATGATGTTTTTGAATATAGCAGTCCGGCTCTAGTCGGCCCCTATACCGATGAATACGGCACTTTCTTGTCTTATTTCAAGCCGGTTAAATCTTTTACCGACGATAGCTTATTTGGGGTGATGGGGGTTGATATTAATTACAGTTTTTTTCAAGCCAAATCGCGGCTGTGGTCTTTTTATGCCATTTCCGGCACGATTATTTTATACATATTATCCCTATTGCTTTTCCTTTATTATCACAGCCGCTTAGTCTCCAAGCAAAGGCAGGAAAATGACAAGCGGATTACCGAAAACATGGCCGATTCTTTAACCGATTTTTTCTATGTCTTTGATAATGACGGCAAATGTATTTTGTGGAACAAGGCGGCTGTTAAGTTTACTGGCTACAAATTAAACGAAGCTTCAAAGTTGGGCTATCACAAACTATTTAAACCGACTGACTATAGTCGAATCGATAAATCGATTGATAAAGTTTTGAAAACCGGCTCTGACTCTTTGGAAATTGATATTCTCACTAAAGACGGACGGGCGATACCTTGCGAATTAAATAACTCTCTATTAAAAAACGCTCAAGGTGAAGTTGTCGGTTTGGTGGGTGGCGGTCGGGATATTTCTCGGCGTCGGGAAAAAGAAGAAGAATTGATTAAGCAAAAAAAAGACTTGGAGAAAATTAATCAATTGATGGTGGGCCGGGAACTGCGGATGATTGAATTGAAGAAAGAATTGGAGCAGAATAAGAAACCGACAAAATAAACTTATGCTTTACGACTTAGCTATTTTAGGCGGCGGCCCCAGCGGTTTATTAGCCGCCATAGCCGCTGCTCAGCGCGGCGCTAAAGTTATCCTCTTAGAGAAAAATGAAAGATTAGGCACCAAGCTGCTCTTAAGCGGCGGCGGGCGCTGTAACCTGACTAATATCTTTTTGAGTGCCGCTAATATTAATCATGTCTTTGGTCCTCAAGGCAAGTTTTTGCTATCTGCTTTGTCCCGTTTTAGTCCGACTGAGACTATCAGTTTCTTTGCCGGCCTAGGCATCATTTCTAAGGTGGAAGCTGAGGGGCGGGTGTTTCCGGTCAGCAATCAAGTCCAGGAGGTTTTAACGGCTCTCCTTAAGGCCCTGAAGGTCTATGGCGCCGATATTAGACTGGGAGCTGAGGTAATAGCCATTAAAGAGAAGGAGACCTTTATTCAGACGTTTAAATTGAGGAGCGGGGAAGAGATTCAGGCTCGCCATTATATTATTGCCAGCGGCGGTCGTTCTTATCCCTTGACCGGCTCCGACGGCGGAGCCTATGCTTTTTTGAAAAAATTGGGACATGAAATCGTCTTACCTCGGCCGGCTTTGGCACCGCTTTTAATGACTGAATCGTGGCTAAAAAGGTTAGAGGGGCTAAGCGCGGTGGTGGAATTATCGGTTAAAGAAAAGAAAATTAAACAAACCGGTTCAATTATTTTTACTGCCCAAGGATTAAGTGGCCCTCTGGCTCTTAATTTGAGTCGGCAAATGGCTAGCGGTGATATTTTAATTTTAGATTTTTTTCCTGATATTTCTTCTTCGGATTTAGCACAAAGCTTAAATGATAGCTTATCTTCCCAGGGGGCGAAGATGATTAAAAATATTTTGGGAGAAATGGTTCAGCCCAAACTCTTGCCGGTGATCTTGGATTTAGCTCATGTTTCGCCAGAGAAAAAAGGAGCGGTTGTCAGTCGAGAGGAAAGGCAGAGTATTTTAAAATATTTAAAAAGTTTTCCTTTATCCGTTTCTCAAGTGGCCGGATTTGATCAGGCTATGGTGACGGCCGGTGGGGTAGACCTCCGTCAAGTAGATCCTAAAACTATGAAATCTAAAATTATCAAAAATCTTTCTTTAGCCGGAGAAGTTTTAAATTTAGACGGCATTACCGGCGGTTATAATTTGCAACTGTGCTGGAGCACCGGCTATGTTGCCGGTTCATCTTTCCTTGACTAATTGGGAAATATGTATTATAATACTAATACTTAAAATTAATTATAATTTTATGGAAAAAACTTGTGTGAAATGCGGCTTGCCGCTTAATGAGACCAACCAATGCTCCTGCAATACTGATTTATGCGCTTATTGCTGTGAATGTTCTCAGGACTGCCAATGCGGCTGTCAGGAGAAGAAAGCGGAATAAGCTTCCTATACTCAAAACCCCTGAATGAATCAGGGGTTTTGACTTATCCGGGGAAACTAGGATAAAATAGAGCTATAATTTAAATTACTAAAATATGGGATTTGAGAACAAATTAGAGGGGCTTAATTTAGCGGAGGGGGAATCGAAACAATATGAATTTTTTCCGAGAGCAGAGAACCGGGAAAAACTTTTTGAGTATACTCAGAAATTAGCAGAATATTTAAAGTCTCAGCAGATAGCCGATATTATCTTAATGGATAGAGCTGCCCGGCCCATAGCCAATGCCTTGAAAGCCTATTGGCAGAATCAGGCCGAGAAACCGACCGAGGCTAATATTTATTTCTTTAACAAGAACGGCTTTGGCGACTACGGCTCCGATTATGAACACTCTATTCCGGGTCGGGAATTAAAAGCCGCTTATCCCAAGTTAATAGCCGACAAAGATCAGCCGGTTTTGTTGTTTGATACTTGTGTCCATTCCGGCGATACTTTGGCCCCGATAGCCAAACAGCTGCGGGGAATGAATTTTTCTGATTTGCGTTTGGGCTCAATATCTAAACCGCAGAAAGGTTCTCCTCTAAAAACTGATTTTTATATTGAAGAAGCCGAAGCCTCTTTAGGCTGCCATCCTTTTGGTTGGGACTCTATCGTGGAAAGGGACTCAGAGCATGTTTTTTCCAAGCCCAATCCGGATCAGGCCAAGCGAGATTATTCTATTAGATTGAAACGAGAGATAGCCGAGATTATCAAAGAGTACACTCAAAAACAGAAATAGCCTATGCCTAAAAAAATTATTATTATCGCCGTAGCGATTTTAAATCTTCTGGCCATCATCATTTTTTGGGCGGTTAATAATACCGGTATTTTGTGGACTGGTATCGGCCTGGGAAGATTGACCGGATTATTGGCGGCTTATTTTTTATTGATTCAGTTGCTGTTTATTTCCCGGTTTAAATTCTTGGAATCGGTTTTTGGCTGGGATCGCTTGACCTTCATCCATCATCTTAACGGTTTTTTGACTTTAGCTTTTATCTTGCTCCATCCGTTATTTTTAGCTTTGGGCTATGGCTTTAGAAGCGGCCGGGGATTAGTGGGGCAATTGTTTAGCTTTTGGGGTTGGGAAGAAGTTCCGGCAGCATTTTTAAGCGTTGGTCTGTTTATTTTGATTGTCGTTTTATCAATAATTTTTGCTCGTGGCAAGATGCGTTATGAGAAGTGGTATTTTATCCATCTCTTAGCCTATCTGGCGGTAATTTTATCCTTTTCCCATCAATTTGAGCTGGGAGCCGATTTGCGTAATAATTTTTTTGCCGCTTATTATATTTTGCTCTATGTTCTTTTGGGACTGGTTTGGCTCTGGGGAAGGATCGTCAGACCGCTCTGGTTTTTTTCTCGCCATCGTTTTTTTGTTTCTAAAATTATCACCGAATGTCCCGGTGTTGTTTCTGTCTATATCAGTGGCCGGCAAATGGAAAACTATCGATTTTTAGCCGGTCAATTTGTTAGTATTCGTTTCCTAAATAGTTTAGCCTATCAATCTCATCCTTTTTCTTTTTCTCAGGACTATAACGGTCGGGAACTGCGGTTGACGATTAAAGCCCTGGGCGATTTTACCGGTGATTTGGAAAAGAAAATTAAAGTGGGGGATATGGTTATTTTAGAGGGCCCTTATGGCCGCTTTACTCTGCGCCACGCCAAGCGGCAAAAGTTGGCTTTAATCGCTGGCGGCATTGGTATTACCCCGATTAGGTCTTTGGTGGAAGCGGGGAAAAAAGAAAATATTGATTTAAAAGTGATTGCCAGTTTTAAGTCGAATCAAGAGTTTGTTTTTAATTCGGAAATAATGCCCTGGGCGGCTGAGGATACAGTGATACATTATTTAGCTAGTGACCAAAGCGGCCGCTTGAATGAGGCTAAGGTCAAGGAACTGATACCTGATTATTTAGAACGCGATTTTTATGTTTGTGGACCGCCGGCGATGACCGCGGCCATAGTTTCAACTCTTTTGGCTCTGGGGGTGGGAAAGAAATATATTCACCAAGAGAAGTTTTCTTGGTAGCTGATCGTTTTTCATCTTGATGGAGCAGGTGTTAAAAACTTTATCATCCGGCATAATAGGGATTTTGGTGAGTTTGGTAATCACCCCCAGACGCTGTTGGTATAATTTGCGGACCACCGCCTGATCGTCGGAGTCAAATATGACATATAATTCCTGCTCTCTTTTGCTGAGCAGAAAGATCAGGTTGGGAAACTTGGGGGCCAGCTTTTCCTGAGCGTTTCTGGCATAAGCGCTGTGGACAAACTCAATTCGTCCTCTTCTGGCGTCAGATTTGATGGTCGGCGGCATACCTTTGATGCCATTGCCCATTAAGCGAATCTGTTGGAGGATTTCTCCAAAGTTCTTGTTCCGGTTCGTTTCTCCTTGATTCATGACTAATTAGTTTTAAATGTATGGGTTTGGGTTATAATATTTATTACTATTTGTCAATGGCATAAAGTAACTAAAATTATTTTTCTATTTATGCAAATTGTGTTATAATGATTTTAGCTAATATTATCTTTATATACCTATGGCCGAGACGTTAAAAAAAATATTAATCGCTGAGGACGAGGCTTCTATCGCTCGGGCGTTGGAGTTAAAATTGACCAAGTTGGGCTACGAGGTGGCTCTGGCCAATAACGGGGAAGTGGCTCTGCGGCTCTTAAAACAACAAAGTTTTAATCTCTTGCTTCTGGACCTAATCATGCCGGTTTTAGACGGTTTTGGGGTATTGGAGGCTATGAAAGCCGAAAAAATTAAAGTGCCGGTATTAGTCTGTTCCAATTTAGGCCAAGACGAAGACATCAAAAAGGCGAAAGCCTTAGGCGCTTCAGACTATATTGTGAAATCAGATACCCCGATTAGCCAGATCGTTCAACGGATTGAAAAAATTATTAAATAATTAAAATTTAAAATAACTCCCATGCTTTTAGATAATAATCTCATCAAGAAGATTCTTTTGGAAGAGAGCTATGTTTCAGCTAGCGATATGGCTCAAGCTGATGACTATGTTAAAAAGAATGGTTTGGATTTAATTGATTATTTATTAAGCGAAGAAATATTAAGCAATGATTTGCTGGGTCAGGCTTTAGCCGAATACTACAACCTGCCTTATGCTGATTTGAACTCTAACCCAGTTAGCCCGGAACAAGTCAAAAAAATTCCGGAAAAATTCGGTCGGGAATTACGGGCGGTTTTTTTCGGAGAAAACGGCAAGCAAGTTTTTGTTACTACCGATACACCGCAAAATCCTGAATTAAAAAAAATCATCACACCTTTGTTTCCCGGCAAGAAGGTGAGCTTTTTGTATTCTTTAAGTGAAGACATTGATACTAGCTTAAATCATTATCGCCAAGCTTTAAATACCCGCTTCGCCGGCATCATCAAGGAAGGAGAGAGAGTGGCGCCGGAAATTATTGATGAGATTTTGGCTGATGCCATAAACTACCGGGCTTCGGATATTCATTTTGAGCCGGATGTCAAAGAAGTCTTGGTGCGTTTCAGAATCGACGGTGTCTTGCAAGAAGCCGGACGAATTCCGCAGGAGTTTTTTGATAATATTTTAAATCGGATTAAAGTGCAAAGCCGTTTGCGCACTGATGAGCACTATGGCGCCCAGGACGGTTCTATTCGTTACCTTAAGGGCAATTCGGTAGTGGATTTAAGAGTTTCCATTATTCCGACAGTTACCGGAGAAAAAATTGTTATCCGTCTACTAGCTCAATATATTCGGGGTTTTAACTTAGGAGATTTGGGATTGAGCGAACCGGATCAAGCTATATTATCTAAAACTTCCGATCTGCCCTTTGGCATGATCCTGGTGGTCGGTCCGACTGGATCCGGAAAGACGACTACTCTTTATGCGCTTTTGAAAAAATTAAATCGGCCGGAAGTTAATATCACCACTATTGAGGATCCGGTGGAATACAAAGTCAAAGGGATTAATCAGATCCAGGTTAATTTGCAGACTAATTTGACTTTTGCCAAAGGACTAAAATCCATTGTCCGCCAGGATCCGGATATTATTTTAGTGGGAGAAATTAGAGATAACGAAACGGCGGAAATTGGCGTTAATGCCGCTTTAACCGGTCATTTGTTATTATCCACTTTCCATGCCAATGATGCCGCTACTGCCGTTCCGCGCCTCTTGGATATGGGTATTGAGCCGTTTTTATTGGCCTCCACCTTGGAATTGATTGTTGCCCAAAGATTGGTGCGCAAGGTTTGCGAATCTTGTCGGGTTAGTCATCAAGTGGCCAATAAAGATTTATTGAATCGTTATTCATTTTTAAAACCTTATCTTTCCGGTGCTGCCACCACTCTTTATTCCGGCAAGGGTTGTCCGGTTTGTAATTATAGCGGCTACAAAGATCGCGTGGCTATTTTTGAAATGATTAAGGTTACTCCGGAGATTGAAGATTTAATTTTGCATCGGCCGGCCTCTAAAGAAGTTTGGCAATTAGCCCGGGCTCAAGGTTCTCATTCTTTATTTGAAGACGGTTGGGACAAAATCCGAAATGGTATTACCACTATTGATGAGGTTCTGCGGGTAGCGGAAGCACCACAGGATGATAAAAAGATTTATGGCAAGAAATAAACATCGGTTGGCCTTCTTTTTGTTGCGTCATGGCTGGGCCAAAGAATCCAAGGAAAATTTTTTAGAGAATCTGGCGATGCTTTTATCGGCCGGCTTGGATATTTATGGCGCCTTAGACGCTGTTCAGGCGGAAAATCGATCGCGTTTGTTTAGGCGGTTGGTTAATTTTTTAATTTCCGAAATTGAAAATGGCTCCACCTTGTGGCAGGCCTTAGAAAAGACCGGTACTTTTCCGCGCCAAGCCGTGTCTTTGATTAGAAACGGTGAAAAGTCTGGCAATCTCCCGGATAATTTAAAGGTGCTAGTGGCGCAAAGGCAGAAAGAGCAGGGATTCTACGGCAAAATTCGCTCGGCCATGATTTATCCGCTTTTTGTTTTGAGCTTAGCAGTGGTGGTGGGGCTGGGAACCTCTTGGTTTGTCTTGCCACGCCTAGCGCAGGTGTTTAGTTCGTTAGATGTCAAATTGCCGGCAATCACTCAATGGCTGATTGATTTCGGTTATTTTATGGCGCACTATGGCTATATTTTTGTGCCGGCGGTTTTAGCCTTTTTAATTATTTTCTTTTTCTTCTTATTTTTCTTTAAGTATTCCAAATTCTTGGGACAATTTTTTCTGTTGCGTTTGCCGGGCATCAAAAAACTAATCAAGCAGGCCGAGGTGGCTCGCGGCACTTATATTTTAGGCACTTTATTAAATTCCGGTTTGCCGATAGTGGAAGCGATGGATTCCTTGATCCAATCTAGTGACATTAGGGCTTATCGCCGCTTCTATGAAAAATTGAAAGTTGGATTAGAGGAAGGCAATTCTTTCCGCAAGATATTTTCTCAAAATCGTACCTTTAGCCGTTTCTGGTCGCCGGCTATAGAGCAATTAATTTTGGCAGCGGAAACTTCCGGCAACTTGCCCAATGTTCTCCTGAAAATCAGTTCCAGTTTTGAAGAAAAAGTATCCGGCACCAGCAAGAATTTGGCGGTTTTAATTGAACCGATTTTATTAATTATAGTTTGGTTGGCTGTCTTGGCAGTGGCAGTGGCGATTTTCTTGCCAATTTATAGTCTGGTCGGATCATTCAATCACTAATATGATTCAGGTTGGAAAACAATGCATAACCAGAAAAGGCTTCACTTTAGTAGAAGCCTTGTTAGTTTTAGCTTTGTTGGCCATAGTGGTGGCTATATCCATGCCGCTTTATC
The DNA here is from genome assembly GCA_035402825.1 of bacterium. Lineage (GTDB taxonomy): Bacteria > Patescibacteriota > Patescibacteriia > Patescibacteriales > UBA12465 > DAONDZ01. Next base: position 20,102 of record DAONDZ010000006.1, read on the forward strand.
AAAACTTGCAAGTCCGGACCGATTTAAATAATCAGGCTAATATCACCGCGCAAACTTTGCGCCGCGCCCAAGCCTTAGCTCGAGCCGGGAACAACGATTCGGCCTGGGGAGTGCTGATAGCCAGCTCCAGCATTAATCTTTTTTCTGGTAACAGTTATGCCGCTCGCGATATAAATTATGACGAAGTTTTTAGTTTGCCAAACAGTATCTCTCCAGCCACCAGTACTGAGCTAGTTTTTTCTAAATACTGGGGACTGCCTAATGCTACCGCCACCGTTACTTTTTACTCGGTTAACAATGAAAGCCGAATATTAGGAGTAAATAGTCAAGGAACTATTAATTATTAATATGCCAGAGAATAGAAAAACAACCGGATTTACTTTAGTGGAGGCGATATTAGCCGGCGCTTTGTTTTTGATGATTTCTCTTTCTTTGGTTTCTGCTGTTCTCTATGGCCAAGAAGGCGCGGCTTTGGCCGGCAAAAGAGCCCGAGCTCTTTATTTAGCCGAAGAGGGAATAGAAGCAGTGCGTAATATTCAAGAGCAGGCCTTTGCCAACCTCACTCCCGGCACTTATGGTTTAAGCACTACTGCTAATAGCTGGGTGCTCGCTGGAGCTAGCGATACGATAGATATTTTTAATCGGCAAATAACCATTGCTAATATTGATGCGCAGAAGAAAACGGTAAATGTAGTTATTAATTGGGCGCAAAATTTGCAAAGAGCCGGCACAATTTCTCTCTCTACCACTTTAACTAATTGGCGCGCTTTAACTATTGGCAATTGGGCTAATCCTAATACTTTAGCTGCTAGCATTGACTTGCCGGGTAATACCGACGGCTGGCGAGTAGATGTGGTAGGCAATTATGCTTATGTGGCCAGGGCTGCCAATCCGTCTAATTTTCATATTATTGATATTACTAATCCGGCTAGTCCGGTACTATTGAGCACTACTAATATCGCCGGCAACCCTCAGGATGTTACAGTGGCGGGTAATTATGCTTATATCGCTACTACCAATAATACCGGGGAATTAGCGGTTTATAATATCACCAATCCGGCCGCGCCTACTTTGGCCGGCAGTTATAACGCCGCTGGCAATGAAGATGGCTTGGCTGTCTCTGTGGTCGGAAACATGGCTTATCTGGGACGAGTCTCAGGGACTGATCCGGAGTTTTATGCTTTAAATATTACCAATCCCGCTGCCATTGCATCTTTAGGCAGTTTACAGCTTAGCAATAATATTAATGAAATAGCTATTTCCGGAAACCATGCTTTTATCGCCTCAGCAAATACAGCTCAAGAACTACAGGTCGTAGATATTACTAATCCGGCGGCCATGAGTCAGTTGGCCTCATATAACGCCGCTGGCAACGGAGCAGGCAACGATGTGATAATCGCCGGCAATCTATTGGCCCTAGCTTTAAGTACTAACAGTGTCGCGCTCCTTAATATTACCACTCCGACCGCCCCAGCGCTTTATTCTAGTGTCGCTATTGGTGGTATAGCTAACGGAATCAGCTTTGGCAACAACGACACTTATTTATTTGTGGCGAGCGCTAATGCGACGGCGGAATTACAAGTTTTTGATGTTACTAATCCGGCGGTGACTACCTTGGTCGGTAATTATAATGCCGCTGCCAGCGCTAATGATGTTTTCTATGATTCAATTAGCGACAGAGCTTATTTGACCGATACCAATAATGCTACCGAATTTCTCGTAGTGGCGCCTTAATTTATGAAAAATATTAGAAAAAAATCAGGTTTTACGCTCATTGAACTACTTTTGTATTCGGCTTTGTCGGGCGTTATAATTTTAGCCGTGTCATCTTTTGTTTTTATTATCTGGCAGGCGCAGGCTAAGAGCCAGAGTATTAGCGAAGTGGAACAGCAGGGTATTCAGATTATGGATAATATTTTGCGGCAAGTGAGAAATGCTAATGCTATAAACTCGCCGACGCTAACTAACACTGCCGCAGTTTTGAGTTTGGCCACTTCCACTCCAGCCGCTAATCCGATAGTGATAGACCAAAGTGGTAATTATTTACGCCAAACTTTGGGAGCTAATCCAGCGGTTTTATTAAACAATGATCGGGTGGTGGTTTCCAATTTATCTTTTTCTAATTATGGCCGAACCGGTACTAACGGCTCCATTCGAGTTAAATTTACCCTGACTCATATTAATCCGGGAGGCAAAAATGAATATAATTATAGCCAAACATTCTATGGCACAGCCAGCGGCCGCTAAGCCGGCCTACATCTTATTATTGAGCGTTATTATTTTAGGAGCGGTCAGTCTGGCTGTCGCTCTAACCTTGCTATTGCTTAGCATTTCCACTGGTCGCTCCAGTTCTAGCTTGGAACAGGGGACTAAAGCCCGTTATCTAGCTAACGCTTGTGCTGAAGAAGGCTTGCAGCAGATTAGGGTTTTAAAAACTTATACCGGTACCACCAATTTAGTCTATGCTGATGGCACTTGTTTCTATACAGTTATCAATACCGGCGGTAATACCCGCCAAATTCAAGCTGCGGGAACGGTTAATAATCATATTCAGAGGATGATAATAAATTTAAACGGCCTGACTCCGGTTTTGACCGTGGTTAGTTGGCAAGAAGTAGCCAGTTTTTAAGGGGTATGTTATAATTATTATAGAATTTATATATTAAAAAAAGATTTGGTGGTCAAAGCAACATTCGTTATTTTGCCTCTCAAATTCTACATTTATGAATCGCAAGAACAAAAAAGGTTTTACCCTTTTAGAGGTTTTGCTGGTGGTGGCTATCATTGCCATTCTCGCCGGTATCGTTATTTTAGCTTTGAATCCGTCCAAGCAATTGGCTGATTCACGCAATGCCCAGCGCCGTGCTGACGTGAACACTATTTTAAATGCTGTGTACCAGTATGCTATTGATAGCAACGGTACTATCCCGGCTGCCATCACTACCAGCAGCACCGAGATTTGCAAAACCAGCAGCACCTGCACCGGCTTGATTGATTTATCAGTCTTGACCGCCAGCGAAAAGTTTTTGACTTCAATTCCGACCGATCCCACTGGAGCTACTACCAATGGTACTGGTTATCGGATCAGCAAATCAGCTAATGGCCGGGTAACCATTACCGCCCCTAGCGCCGAAGACAGCGCCACGATTTCTGTCACTAGATAGTTTGAAGATAAATTAAGGACCATAATTTTTTATGGTCCTTGGTATATAATTAAGCTCGCTATGAAATTAGGCAGCAAGATATTTTTAATAATCGGAGTGACTACGATTATTGGTGTTCTATTAATCGGTTATCTAACCTATTTTTATTCTTCTCAATTTTTAAATAAACAAATCGGCCAAGACCACCAAGAAGTGGCCAGTTCAATCATGAATAATGTCAATTATTTATTGGACGAACAACTGCGATCTCTGGAATCGGTGGCTAGCCGCGCTTTGCTGCGGGAAAATTTAAATAACAGTATTTCCGCTTCCGAAAATCAATCCCTGCGTCAATCTTTAGCGATTAATTTGGCGGTTTATAAGAATTGGAATAATTTAGTCCTATTGGACGCAGTGGGCAATCCGCAATTAACAGTTTCGGCTAATGGCGAGACTGATGTTAAGATGAGCCCAGAGCGGGAAAAAATATTTGTAAAAGCTTTAGGCGGCAGCACTGTCTATTCCGACGTTTATTTTCAAGATGGCGGATCTCAGCCTATTATTACTCTGATGACGCCGGTATATTCCAGTGATCAGGTTATCGGCGTAGTATCGGTTGATTTAGATTGGGGAAAAGTGGTTACGGAGTTAAATAATTTAGCGGATGGTAATAAAGTTTATCTTTTTAATCAGCAGGGATTAAAATTGGCTGAAACTCAGCGTTCGGATTTTAATTATATTTTGCGGGAAAAATATTTAGACCAACAAATTTTTCAAGAAGCTGTTAGCCAATCCTCTGGTTATCGTATCTATAACAATCAGGACCAGGGCAACAAAAAATACTTGATTGCTGTTGTCCACCAGCAGGATAATGATAAATATGAAGGATATAATTGGGTATTATTTGTGGAAGAATCGCAGTCCTCGGTATTTGCTCCGGCGCAAAGAATAATTATTATCTTTATCCTGGTGCTATTTTTATCTCTGATTCTAAGCGGCCTTATCATCTATTTCTTCTTTTCTTCCTTGATAATTAGGCCAATTAAAGAAATTAACTCCGTCGTTTCTAAAATAGCTCAAGGAGATTTGAACTCTCACATTGAACATCAAAGCAGCGATGAAATAGGAAAATTAGCCAAAGGGGTTAATTTTATGAGTCAGAGCCTGCGCACTTTAAATAATGATTTAGCCGGACAGGTTGAAGAAAAAACCAAAAGCTTGGAACAACAGGTAGGGGAAGTGGAGAAGCAGAAGAAATCGTTAAGCGATACGCAAAAAGCTATTTTTAATATTTTGGAAGATGTTAATTTGGAAAAGGAAAACTCTGAAAAATTAGCGGCCGATTTAGAAAAGTTTAAATTGGCGGTGGACAATGCCTCCGATCACATTGTGATTACTGACGCCGAAGGCTTGATTATTTATGCTAATACAGCCATGGCTAAGATTACCGGGTTCGCCATTGCCGATGTTTTAGGTAAGAAGGCTGGTAATAGTGATTTATGGGGCGGGAAAATGGGTAAGGCTTTTTATACTAAGATGTGGAAGATTATTAAAACCAATAAGCAGATTTTTGTCGGGGAACTAAATAATCAGCGCAAGAATGGAGAAAAATATGTAGCCGCCGTGAGTATTTCTCCGGTATTAAATGATCAAAATGAGGTCATCTTCTTCGTGGGCATCGAGAGAGATATTACCCGAGAGAAGGAAATAGACAAAGCCAAGACCGAATTCGTTTCTTTGGCTTCTCATCAATTGCGCACCCCATTATCAGCGATTAATTGGTATGTGGAGATGCTTTTAGACGGCGACGCTGGCAAGATTAATGCGGAGCAGAAAAAGTATTTAGAGGAGGTCTATCAAGGCAATCAACGGATGGTAGAGCTGATTAATGCCTTGCTTAATGTTTCTCGCATTGACTTAGGCACTTTTGCCATTAATTCGGAATTAATAGATATTAATTCTCTGGCTAAGAGCGTGATTAAAGATTTAACCCCGAAGATTAAAGAAAAAAAACAGGTGTTGATTGAGAAGTATGATGCCAAGCTCCCCTTAGTCAAGGTTGACCCGAAGTTGGTACGAATCATATTTGATAATCTCTTGTCTAACGCCGTTAAGTATAGTCCGGAAAAAGCCACTATCACCCTCACCATTTCTAAGGATGCTAAGGATATATTAATCGCCGTAGCTGATACCGGCTATGGCATCCCAGAGTCGGAACAGGGCAAGATATTTAGCAAGCTCTTTCGGGCTAGCAATATTCGAGACAAAGAAACCGACGGAACCGGCTTGGGGCTTTATATCGTCAAATCTATAGTTGAATCTAGTGGGGGAACGATAACCTTATCCTCTCAGGAGAATAAAGGCACTACCTTCAATGTTAAATTGCCATTATCCGGCATGAAATCTAAAGCCGGAAGTCGAGAATTAACTTAAAAATATGAAAAATGTTTTAGTAGTGGAAGATGAAAAACCGCTTAGCGAAGCCATTAAGCTCAAATTAGAGAAGAGCGATTTTGCCGTGGTTACCGCTCGAAGCATGGAGCAGGCGGTTAAATATTTAGAAGATGAGGTGAAAATTGATGTCATTTGGCTGGACCACTACTTGTTAGGCCGGGGCAGTGGTTTGGATTTAGTGGCTAAAGTTAAAGAGCCGGGTTCTCCTTGGCAAAAAATCCCAATTTTTGTAGTTTCCAACACCGCCAGTCCGGATAAAGTCAATTCTTATCTCCGTTTAGGGGTCAATAAATATTATACCAAGACCGATTATCGTCTGGATCAGATTATCGGAGACATCCAGGATCTTTTAGAAAAGGGGACAATTGAATAGCTAAAAAGCTGATAAAACCCCCTATTTTACGGGGGTTTTTGTTATATCTATTGACATAAAATATATTTTGTGTTAATATAGAGGGTTAGGAATTCCTGTCACTTGCTTGATAGGATTTTTTAATTTAAGAATAACTAACCCTTAATATGATATTGAATCTGATAAAAAAGTCTTTAATTGTTATATTCTTGGCTTTTCTGGCTTTCAGCCCTTATCCGGTGCTGTTAGCTCAAGCCGATACTCATAATCCGATTGTATTGGCCAAAGAACCCCAATTATTGGCCGAGCCGGAATATCGCGTTAGTCGAGTTAGTGATCATTATATCACTTCTTATACCTCAGAAGTGGCTCAAACCGATAGTTCACCTTGCATTACCGCTAACGGCTACAACGTCTGTACCGGAGCTAATGAGGATACTATCGCCGCTAACTTTTTGCCCTTCGGGACTAAGGTTAGAATACCGGAGTTATTTGGCGACCGAGTCTTCGTGGTCCGCGACCGGATGAACCGTCGCTATCCTAACCGAGTTGATGTTTGGTTGCGGGATAATGACGAAGCTATTCAATTTGGTGTTCAATTCGCCAAAATTGAAGTTTTGGCTGAAAATAATTAATAATCATAAAAAAGACAGCTCAGATGAGCTGTCTTTTTTAGTATAGAATAGATGATTTGTTTATTCCGTAGCTTGATGCTCTAAAAGCATTTTCTCTATTTCTGGATAGCCATTAGAGCGAGCGATGTTTAAAGCGGTGGTGCGATAGTTGTTTTTGGCATTAACATCAGCCCCGGCTTCTACCAACAACTTGGCAATGTCGGTATGACCGTCTTGAACGGCCTTGATTAAGGCAGTGGAACCATTTTGAGACTCAGTATTAATATCAGCTCCTAGTTTAATTAAGCTGGCCACTGTTTCTAAATGTCCATTGCGAGCGGCAGCCATGAGGGGTGTAATGCCTTTACGGCCACGGCCATTAACATCCACTCCTTTGTTTACTAATATTTCCACTATCGCGGTATGGCCGTTTTGAGCGGCAAAAACTAAAGCATTATGAGCGGCAAAGATGGAAGAGAAGTTGGCATGACCATTTTCGGCCAAGATAACTCCTTTTTCGATTAGCAGTTCAATGATATCTTGACGACCGCTCCAGGCGGCATACATCAAAGCGTTAAAGCCATGGAAGTTCTTGAGGTTAACATCAGCGCCTTTCTCAATTAAGTATTTGGCAGTCTCGTAATGTCCATCCCGAGCGGCAATCATTAAGGCGGTTAATCCTTCATTATCATTCTGGTTGATGTCAGCACCATTAGCCATTTCTTTTTGGACAGCGGACAGATTATCGGAGCGTACCGCTTCCAAGAAGGGCGAGAGAATGTTCAGATTGTTTTCTCCGTTAGTTTTAGGCATATTATTGGCCCAATTTTTCTTTAACCTTAGCTACTATTTGGGATAGGTCCCAATCGCTTTTAACTAAATAATAGAAAGCTTGCTGTGATAGGGCTTCCATAACCTTCTGTTCGTCGCTTAAGTTAGTTAACATCATCACCGGAATATTTTTGCCCCATTCGGTAGTTCGCATGTTCTTTAACATGGTCAATCCGTCCATTTTAGGCATGTTGATATCAACCAGCATTAAATCCGGCAGATTCTGCTCGGCAGTTTTTAGGCCCTCTTCGCCGTCATAGGCGGTAAAGACTTCAAAGTTTTCCTGTTCAAACTCATAGCTGATAGCCTTAGCTAAAGTGATATCATCCTCAACGATCAATATTTTTTTGCGCATATTATTTAATTTCTTTGTTAATATTTTTAACTTCATCTTCGCCTTTTAAGGCTAGTTTGAAGTAGAAAGTAGTGCCTTGGTTTTCTTTGGTTTCAAACCACATTTCGCCGCCGTGAGCCCTGATTAATTCGCGGGCAATATAGAGGCCTAGGCCGCTGCCGTTAGGATCTTGGCTGGAGGCATTATCGGCTCGGAAGAACTTCTCAAACAAACGTTCTTTTTGATAGGCAGGGATGCCAATACCCTCATCTTTGACCATGATAATGGCGTCCTTATTATTCTTCTCGGAAACGGAAATAGTAATTGCTTTGCCGGCCGGAGTATACTTGGTGGCATTACTGATTAAATTCTGTAGTACTTGTTTTATTTTAACATAATCGGCAAAAATTGACAATGTTTTCGGTACTTGATTGGTTATTTTCAAGCTCTTAGTTTGGATCAGGGAAACGTTCTCGGTTAGCACCTCTTCAATGGCCTGAGAGAGGAAGAAATTGGCTTTAGTGACCGTAAATTTGCGGCCGGTTTCAATATGGGAAATATCCAAAATGTCGTTTACCAATTTAATCATTCTTTGGTTACTCCCGGAGATTTGGTTCAAGAAATCCAATTGCTGGGGGGTGAGATTATTTTCTTTGTTGCGCAAAAGAAGCTCGGTAAACCAGCGGATACCGGTTAAAGGAGTGCGGAGCTGATGAGAAACTAAGCTGATAAACTCATTTTTCATCTTTTCCATCTCTTTTTCCTTGGTGATGTCCCGTTCAATGCTGACAAAGAAGAGGATTGAGCCGTTTTCATCTAGAACCGGAGCGATATTTAATTCCGCGGCGTAGTCTTCGCCATTTTTGCGGCGGTTGTTTATTTCTCCGCGGAAGGCCTCTTTTTTCACTTTGATAGTCTCCCACATCTTTTGATAGAACTCCGGGTTCATATGATTACCCCAAAGATCTTTGCCGCCGGCTTTTTTGCCTAATATTTCCGGGACCTGATAGCCGGTGATGCTTTCGGTGGCTTTGTTGGCATAGACAATGATAGCGTCGGGGTCGGTGATGATGATGGTATCAGAAGCGCTATCCACGGCTAAGCGGAACTTCTTGGATTCAATCATTTGCAATTCCAAATTCAGCTTATCACGAACTAGATCGTCAAAAAGGATTTTTACTTTTTCCTGCAGGGAACCGTATATTTCCTTGGTGCGTTCTATATCTTCGCCAAAATCTTTCTCGTTTAAAGATTGGGCGGGGTTTTTTTTAATTTCAGCCATAGAATAAAGAGATTTTTGAATTATGATGTCTTCATTATATCACAATCTCGGGCGGACTGCCAAATTAGCGCTTCTAAATTGGACGGGGATTTTAAAAAATGGTAGAATGTAATTAATTAATTATAAAACATATGAAAATTCTCATCATTGATAATGACACCAGCATCGGGACTACCATGAAAAGCGCCTTGGGCCTTAATCCCAGTTATGAAGTGGATATTGCCCTGAGCGCTAAGGAAGGTTTGGACAAGATGCGAGCCCAGAAATATGATTTGGTGCTCTTGGATTTTATGATGCCGGAAATTAGCGGTATTGATTTATGTAAAACCATGGTGGCTGACCCGGAATTGAAGAAGATGTCGGTTATTTTGGTTTCAGCCCTACCCATCACTTCCAAGGTTTTTCAAGAGACCAATGGCAATTTTCAGGAGCTTGGCGTGATTAAAGGGCTTTTGGAAAAGCCTTTCGGCGTTTCCGACTTATTAGACAAGGTGGCGCAGGTAATCAAAAAATAAATTTTTTTCTATGGATAAAATAAAATCTTTTTTAGCTAAAAAGCTGGTTTTGGCCGTATTGGTGGTAATCTACTTCGCAGTGGTGATTTATTTCATCATGCTTAAATCTTATCCGCCGCAAACCTATTATCTGCTCGGCTTTTTCGCGGTGACTAATGTGCCGACCGGCTTAGCTTTGATTTTGCGCCGTAATTCCGCAGAGCTCAAGGCTCGATTAGTGCGAAAAGATTTGGAATTATCTTTAACTAAGCGTCGTTTTTCCGGAGTGATAGATTTATTACCGCAAATGGTCTATGAATATCAAAGCGAGAATGGCGGCAAGATAGTTTTTCTTAACAACTTTGGTTTGAAACTTTTGGGATACACTAATGAAGAAGTGAAGAATTTGAACTATATTAATATCTTTGATCCGGCAGAAAGAGAAAAGATTATCAAGGAAAAGGAAAAGATTATCCGCTCGCATCAAACTACCGTTAGCGAACATATTTGCGTGCGTAAAGACGGTTCCAAATTTCCGGCCGCTCTTTATTCTGCTCCCATTAGTAATGAACGCAATGAAATCGTGGGGGTGCGAAGCATTTTAATTGATTTAACCGAAGTCCAACGCTTTAAAGATACTGTGGAGCAGTTAACTAACTTGGATAAAACCAAAGATGACTTTTTAAATATCGCCGCCCATGAATTAAAGACTCCGTTAACCTCTATTCTGGTGATGAGCGAAATATTGCGGCAGAATCCCAAGCTGGCCAAGGTTCCAGATTTAAAGGAGCAAATGGATGTGATCTTTAATGAATCCAATCGGCTCAAGAAAATTGTTGATCAGATCTTGACTATTACCCGATTTGAAAATAAACGGCCGGTGGCTAAGATTGAACCTTTTGATTTGGTGGCTGGAATTAATAATTTTTTGCCGACCTTGCAAGCTTTAGCTAGTACCAAGAAAGCGGAGTTCTCAATAGATATGAAAGTGAAGAAGGCGATGGTTCGGGCTAACTTGGATAAGGTGATGGAGGTGATTTATAATTTTGTGGACAACGCTATTAAATACGGTGGCAATATCAACAAGGTGGAAATGAATGTCTCCCGACAATTAAATAAAATCAGAGTAGAGGTTAGAGATCATGGCGATGGCATCGGCCGCGATAAGGCTACCAGTATTTTTACTAAATTCGGACAGCTAGAGTCCACTATGACTCGCAGCCAAGAGGGAATCGGATTGGGCCTCTATATTTGCCGCTTAATCATTGAAGCCTATGGCGGGGAAATCGGCGTTGATAGCCGAGTTCATCAGGGCAGCACCTTCTATTTCTCTCTACCGGTAATGAAAGAGGACAAGGAAGTTAATGAAAATAAATAATAGCTGAAATAATTTTCTCTAAAAACCCCCGAAATTCGGGGGTTTTGCTATATTCTGATTGTGCTATAATCTATTATATGATTCCTTTAGCCACTAAGCTCCGGCCTCAGAAATTAGAGGATTTCGTGGGGCAGGAGAAGGTAATCAATCCGAAGAGTTTTTTATATGAGGCCATTATGAACGATAATGTGCCGTCTTTGATTTTTTGGGGACCGCCGGGAAGCGGTAAGACCACTTTAGCTTTAATTATCGCCAAAGAAACCAAGGCTGATTTCAAACAATTGTCAGCGGTTAATAGTGGGGTTAAAGATTTGCGTTTGATTTTAGATCAAGCCGATGTTAATTCTCGATTTAATAAAAAAACCATTTTATTCATTGATGAAATTCATCGTTGGAATAAAGCCCAACAAGATGCCCTGTTGCCGGAAATTGAAAACGGCCGAATCATCTTAATCGGCGCCACTACTGAAAATCCTAGCTTCGCGGTGATTTCAGCACTCTTGTCTCGTTGTCGTACGGTAGTTTTGGATTCTTTGAGCGCTGACGACTTGAACAAAATTATTGTTCGGGCCGGCAAATTAGAAAAGGTGAAGATTAAAAGTGAAGTGGTAAAGTTTTTAGCCGGCCAAGCTCGGGGTGATGCTCGCACCGCTTTGAATATTTTAGAAAATTGTTTAAAGAAAAGTCGGGATCTCACTATTGAATTAGTGAAGGAGGTCATTCATCGGCCTAATTTGCTTTATGACAAAAATGGCGACGAGCATTACAATATTATTTCCGCTCTTCATAAATCATTACGGGGCGGCGATCCGGGGGCGGCAGTCTATTGGTTAGTCCGAATGATTGCGGCCGGAGAAGATCCACTCTATATCGCTCGCCGCTTAATTCGTTTTGCTAGCGAAGATATCGGTTTGGCTAATTCCAGTGCGTTGATGCTGGCTAATGAGACTTATAGCGCCTGTCAGCACATCGGTTTGCCGGAGTGCGGAGTTAATTTAGCTCATTGTGCTATTTACTTAGCTAAGTCGCCTAAAAGCATCGCCGCCTATGAAGCCTATGAATTGGCTCAAGCCGAAGTGGCTAAGAGCGGCGCCTTGCCAGTACCGGTTCACTTGCGCAATGCGCCCACCAAACTAATGAAAGATTTGGGATATGGCAAGGAATATAAATACACCCCCAAAGAGGATAGCTCAGAGCAGGAATATTTGCCGCCGGAGGTCAAAAATGGACCAATGGGGAAGATTAAATTTAAAAATTAAATTATGTTAGATATTACTTTAGTGGCTTTTGGCAAAATCAAAGAAAAACACTATGAGGCTGTCTGCCAAGAATATGTTCGGCGTTTGAAGCCCTATGCTCGGTTAAAAATTATTGAGCTGGAGGCGGTGAGTTTTTCAGCGAGCAATAAATTGGCGGTTCAACAGCAAGAAGCCAAGAAAGTAAAAGTCCTTTTGGATAAATACCCCGATCATCAGGTTGTTCTCTGGGATGAGGCTGGAGAAAGTTTTACCTCTTTGACTTGGGCTAAAAAATTGGTTAAGATTAACCGCCCCTTGCTTTTGGTAATCGGCGGCACTCTGGGTTTTGCGCCGGAAATTAAACAGAGTTATACGCGGTGGTCGCTGTCGCCTCTGACCATGCCGCATGAATTGGCGCGAGTAGTCTTAATGGAGCAATTATATCGAGCCGCTACTATTATTCAGGGGAAAGAATATCATTATTAATACCATGGCTAAATTATTTCAATTACAATCAGAGTTTCAGCCGGCCGGAGATCAACCTCAGGCTATTTTAAAATTGATGAAAGGTTTGGAGAAGGGCTATGATTTTCAAACTCTTTTGGGTGTCACCGGTTCCGGCAAGACTTTTACCGCCGCTAATGTGATTACTCAATTTGATAAGCCGGTGTTGGTAATTGCTCCTAACAAATCTTTAGCCGCTCAATTATACCGGGAGTACAAGAATTTTTTTCCTAATAACGCGGTCCATTATTTTGTTTCCTATTATGATTATTATCAGCCGGAAGCCTATTTGCCGACCTCAGATACCTACATTGAGAAAGAAGCGATGATTAATGAGGAAATTGACCGCTTGCGCCACGCTGCCACCACCGCGCTTTTGACACGGCGGGATGTGATTATTGTCGCTTCGGTTTCTTGTATCTATAACCTGGGGGTGCCGGTCAATTATTCCGAATCAGCTATTCATTTAGAAAAAGGCCAGACAATGGTTCGAGGAGATTTGATTGCTCAATTGGTGAAGATTCAATTTGAAAGAACCAATGGAGAAATTAAGCGCGGCCAATTCAGGGTTCGGGGCGATGTTTTTGAATTGCGGCCGATGTCGGAAAATATTGTCTATCGCTTGGAAATCAAAGATCAAAAGATCGCCGAGTTGGCGGTGAGCGACAATTTAACCAAAAAAATCTTAAATGACTTATCAGAGATGGTCATTTTCCCGCCCAAGCATTTTGTTTCCACTCAGCCCCAAGTGGAGCAAGCAATTAATAATATTAATATTGAATTGAAAGAACGTTTGCAATATTTTGCCGCTAATGGCTTATATTTAGAAGCGGAAAGGTTAGAGCGCCGAGTGCGTTATGATATGGAAATGCTCCGTACTCTAGGGTATTGTCATGGCATTGAAAATTATTCTCGCCATTTAACAGGCAAACTGGCGGGGGAAGCGCCGGATTCGCTCTTGGCCTATTTCCCGCAAAAAGACGGTCGGCCGGATTTTTTAACTATCATCGATGAAAGCCATATTGCCGTGCCGCAAATTAGAGGCATGTATTTCGGCGACAAGAGCCGCAAGGAAACCCTAGCTCAATACGGCTGGCGTTTGCCTTCGGCTCTAGACAATCGCCCTTTAAAATTCAAAGAATTTGAGAGTCGAGTCGGCCAAGTGATTTTCACCACCGCTACGCCGGGAGAATATGAAACCGAACATTCCCACCAAGTGGTGGAGCAGATTATTCGTCCTACCGGCTTGGTAGATCCGGAAATTGAAATCCGACCGGTGTTTAACAAAGCCAAAAACTATAGCCAGATAGATGATATTATCAGTGAGATAGAAGTTTTGGCCGCTCGCCAAGAAAGAGTGATAGTCAACACGTTAACCAAAAAACAGGCCGAAGATTTAAATACTTTTTTAAACCAAAAAGGATTACGCAGCAATTATTTGCACTCCGATATCAAAACTTTTGAAAGAACGGAGATATTAAAAGAATTCCGAGAAGGGAAGTTTGATACTTTGATTGGGGTGAACTTGTTGCGCGAAGGCTTAGATTTGCCAGAGGTGACTCTGGTGGCTATTTTAGACGCTGATCGGGAAGGATTTCTGCGCAGCCAAACCTCGCTTATTCAAACTATGGGTCGGGCAGCGCGCAATGTGCGGGGAAAGATTATTCTCTACGCCGATACCAAGACTAGATCCATGCGGGCGGCAATCAAAGAAGTGGAGCGCCGGCGAGTGAAGCAATTGGCTTATAACCAAGAGCATCATATCGTGCCGCAGACTATCTCTAAAAAAATTGAAGACTTTTTGGATACCCGGCAAGATTAATTAAATATTATGAGTGAAAAAATAATTATCCGCGGCGCGCGGATGCACAATTTGAAGAATGTTAATTTAGAAATACCGCATAACAAGCTGACGGTGATTACCGGCGTTTCCGGGTCCGGAAAATCGTCTTTAGCTTTTGATACCCTCTTTGCCGAAGGGCAAAGACAATATATAGAATCATTGTCGCCCTATATGCGCCAATTCCTGGGCCAAAAGAAACCGGCTGATGTGGATGAGATTACCGGTTTAGCTCCGGCTATTTCTATTGATCAAAAAGCTTTGTCTCATAATCCGCGTTCTACTGTCGGTACCTTAACCGAAGTCTATGATTATCTGCGGGTTTTGTATGCTCGCATCGGGGAAGTATTCTGTCCGACTTGCGGCCACAAAATTGAAAAATTATCTTTAGAAGAGATGATTGATATTATTATTTCTCGGGCCAAAGAATTGAAATCAGAAACAGTGACTATTTTGGCGCCGGTAGTTTCCGGACGCAAGGGGGAATATTATCAACTGCTCTACGATTATTTATCTTTGGGCTATGTGGAAGCCAGAATTGATGGCGAATGGCGATCACTGAAAGAGAAATTGGAATTATCTCCTCACAAAAAACATACTATTGAAATCGTGGTGGACAAGGTGATGGTTAAAGATGAAACCAGATTATTTGAAGCGGTGGAAAACGCCTTAGTTTATAGCCAGGGTTTGGTGGTGAGCATAATGGGGGAGCGAGAATTTCTGTTGTCAGCCAATTGGACTTGTCCCAATGATAATTTTGCTTTTCCGGAAGTGGAGCCCCGTTTGTTTTCTTTTAACTCTCCTCATGGCGCTTGTTCTTCTTGTAATGGTTTAGGTAAAATTGGTTTCTTTGCCGAAGAAAGATGTCCCAAATGTCACGGGGATCGTCTGCGTCCGGAAGCTTTGGCAGTGAGAATTAGTCAGAAGAATATTGCTGAAGTCTGCGCGCTCTCTATTTCCGAAGCCCATGATTTTTTCTATAAGTACTACGGTCAGATGACTAAACGTCAGCTGACTATTGCCGAGAATGTCGTCGGCCAAATCGTCTCTCGTTTGGAATTTTTGAATAAAGTGGGTCTGAGTTATTTATCTCTAAATCGGGAAGCGGAAACTTTATCTGGTGGAGAAGCTCAGCGTATCAGACTATCTTCTCAAATTGGTTCCCAACTATCCCGCACTTTATACGTCTTAGACGAACCGACTATTGGTTTGCATGAAAGGGATACTGAAAGATTAATTGAAACCCTAGAAGCTTTGCGGGACAAGAATAATACCGTGGTGATTGTGGAGCATGACGAACGGACTATCTTAGCTTCTGATTATCTAGTGGATATGGGGCCGCTGGCCGGAGTTCACGGCGGCGAAGTGGTGGCGGCCGGTAATACTAAAGAATTATTAAAAAGCCAGGGGAAACATAATTCTCTGACTTTGGATTATTTGCGCCGGGAAAGAGAAATCTCTTTGCCGGAGAAGAGGCGGGAACAAAATCACGGCAGTCTAAAAATAATTGGTGCCAGCGCCAATAATTTACACAATTTAAAATTAGAAATACCCTTGGGACGGCTGGTGGGCATTAGCGGCGTTTCCGGTTCTGGAAAATCCTCTTTGTTATACGATGTGTTGTATAAGAATATCGGCAAAATTAAAAATCGTCCCGGTCGCAAAATTCCTTTAGATGGCGTAAGCGAAATTAGGGGCACCGAATATATTAATAAGGTGGTAGTGATAGATCAATCGCCCATTGGCCGCACTCCGCGTTCCAACCCGGCCACCTATACCGGTATCTTCACTCCGATTCGCGATTTCTTCGCTTCTTTGCCGGAATCCCGAGAGAGAGGCTATGGCATTTCTCGATTTTCTTTCAATCGTCCCGGCGGCCGCTGTGAGGCTTGCGAAGGAGCCGGTTTTAATTTAATTGAAATGCATTTTTTGCCGGCGGTGTTAGTGGAGTGCGAAGTCTGCCACGGCCAACGTTTTAATCGGGAAACTTTACAGGTGGAATATAAAGACAAAAATATTGCCGATGTTTTGAACCTAACCATTGATGAAGCGGTAGATTTTTTCTCCGAAAACTATTATATCGCCGATAAGCTGAAAGTTTTGCAATCAGTCGGTTTGGGATATATCAAAATCGGCCAAAGTGCCACTACTTTATCCGGCGGCGAAGCCCAACGCGTCAAAATTGCCAAGGAGTTGACTCATACTTTGGGCCAGCGGACTTTGTATCTCTTAGATGAACCGACTACCGGTTTGCACTATCATGATATTGATATGCTGCTCATGGTCTTGAATAAACTAGTGGAAAGAGGGAATAGCGTCTTGGTGATTGAGCATAATATGCACATGCTTAAATCCATGGATTATATCATTGATCTCGGGCCGGATGGCGGGGCTAAAGGCGGACGGCTGATAGCCGCGGGAGCGCCGGAAGATATTGTTCGCCAAAGCGCCAGTATCACCGGCCAGTATTTAAAAGAATATTTAAAAAAACCGCATGACAAAAATCGATAAGCCGCAAAACATTCCTACTCAGCCTGGTATCTATTTTTGGCGCGATCAAAAGGGTCGGCCTTTGTATATTGGTCGAGCGGTAAATTTGCGCCAAAGATTGAGCCAATACTTTTTAAAAAATTTGGACCCGCGCATTGCCGAAATGGTAGCTCTGGCCAAAAGTTTAGATTTTGTCGTTATGGACAGTCTGCTGGAGGCTATTATCGCTGAAGCTAACGCTATCAAAAAGTATTGGCCTAAATATAATATCAAGGATAAAGACAATCGCTCTTTTTCTTATGTGGTCATTAACCCGGGAGAATATCCGCGGCCGATAATTATTCGAGAAAGGGAATTGGCCAAGCTAGCTCAACCGCGAGCCAAGATTTTTGGACCCTATCAATCTACTACTTTAATTCAAAGAGCGCTGCGGTTAATTCGGCCCATCTTTCCTTATAGTACCTGTACGCCTCATAGCGGCAAGGCTTGCTTTGATTATCAAATCGGCTTATGTCCCGGTGCTTGCGTGGACGCTATTGGCAAACGAGAATATGCCAAAAATATTACCAACTTAGTTTGGCTGCTTCGGGGAGACAGAAAAAGATTGCTTAATAAATTAATTAAAGAAAATCCGAGCCAAGCCAAAGCTCTAAAACATTTACAAGAAGTTTCTTTATTGGCCAGAGAAGAAAAATTAAACAACGGAGCAATTAATAGAATTGAAGGCTATGATATTTCTCACCTCATGGGCAAAGAAAGCTATGGCTCCATGGTGGTTTTTTCTCAAGGCGTAGCCGATAACAAAAATTATCGCCTCTTCAAACTCAAACGAACCGCTCCCGGAGACGATTTGCGAGCTTTGACCGAAGTTCTAGAAAGACGTTTTCAGCATCCGGAATGGTCATATCCGGATTTAGTGATGATCGACGGCGGGGCGCCGCAGATTAATTTTGTGGCTGATTTTTTGCGCCAGAAACAAATCAATTGTCCGCTGGTTGGCGTTTCTAAATATGGCGGCGATCGCTTGGTTTTTTCTCCTAATGTCAAAAAGGATCAGCGAGCGCTAATTAACGATTTAAAGATAACTATTTTACAAGTCCGGGACGAAGCACATCGTTTTGCCAACAGTGCCGGACGAAGAGCCCGGCGCCTGAAATAATATTTGGCGAATTTTAAAAAATCTGTTATAATATTTTTGTTATAATAATTTTATTTTTATGGCTCAAGTTAAAAGATTATATCGTTCCAAAAAAGAAAGAATTATTTTTGGCGTTTGCGGCGGCTTAGCCGAGTATTTTAAAATTGATCCGATTTTAGTGCGGATTTTATTTTTGCTTTTGGCTTTTGGTGGCGGCAGCGGTATTTTCATCTATTTAGTTTTAGCCGTTATTACTCCGTTGTCTCCCGATGGCCAAAAGATTTCTCCGGCCGAATTGCAGGTTAATCATTTGAAGTCGGAATTGAGAGATAGTTCTCAGAGATTGTCCAATCACTGGCAATCCAATACCTCCGATTGGCGCAATGTGGTTGGTCTAGCTATTATCGCCATTGGCGTTTTGGCTCTCGGCAATCATTATCTGCATCTAATTATTGATTGGCCGTTATTTTTCTCTATCGCCGTGATTTTAATCGGCGTAGTGTTAATTACTAAACAAGATAAAAAACATAATTAAATAGTACCTCTAAAAAAACTATGAAAAAAACAGTGAAGAAGCCGATCGGCGCTTCTAAAAAAACGACGCTAAAAACTATGGCGCCGGAAATGCCGAAAATTGAAATCAAAGAAGTTAAAACCACCAAAGAATGCTGCGGTTCCGATTGCCATTGCGGCAAAGGTTTCGGTCGCTGGCTCTTGGGTTTAGTTTTGGTTTTAGTCGGTCTAGTTTATCTCGCTAAAAACACCGGTCTCTTGCCTTGGGATATTAATTTGAGCTGGGGGCAGGTTTGGCCGATAATCATCGTGATCATCGGTTTGTCCATGATTAATCGCCGTTCCAAGTTATCTATTTTCTTCGGTATCATTATTGCCGTTATCGCCATGTTGTTAATTCTATTCTTGATCAGCTTCAATTTTAGCCAGAAGACTTATGATCAACAAATTAATAACATCAAGCAGGAAGAGGCGACTCCGGAAAATACCAACGCCACTAGCAGCGATGCCGTCAAAGTTGAAGACAGCATCAAGATTGCTAATCCGGAACCGAATCAAAAAGTTTCCAGCCCGATTAAGATTTCCGGCCAGGCTAAGGGCAATTGGTTTTTTGAGGGTTCTTTCCCGGTGAAATTGATTTCTGAAACCGGTGAGCAATTGGCTGTCACTACCGCTCAAGCTCAGAGCGATTGGATGACTGATAATTTTGTTAATTTTACTGCCGAATTGAAATATTCCAAAACCACCAGCACTAAAGCCGTGATTATCTTTGAGAAAGATAATCCCTCCGGTTTGGTTCAGAACGAAGCGGCTTTCGCTTTGCCGGTTGACTTGAAATAAATTTATTCCTTTTAGGCAATTTAAAAACCCGTCTGAGAAAGACGGGTTTTTGTTGATATAGTGTTATCTAATTCGCATTTTGTAGAATGATCGCCAAACAAAATAAATGGCGACGGCAAAGAACGCGATGCCCACTAAGGGAGCAATTTGTCGGAAGTTGGGATCAATTGCTATCTCCATAGCCAGAAGTCCAAACAGGGTAGTGAACTTGATGATGGGGTTAAGGGATACCGAAGAGGTGTCCTTGAAAGGATCACCGACTGTATCGCCTACCACCGTAGCATCGTGCAAGGGCGTACCTTTTTCCTTGAGGTCTACCTCTACGACTTTTTTGGCATTATCCCAACCACCGCCGGCGTTAGCCATGAATACGGCTTGTAATAGGCCAAAAACGGCAATAGAAATCAAGTAACCGACAAAGAGAGCCACCGCTTCGGTTTGATTAGGAGCGGAGAAAAAAGCTAAGGCCAGAGTAATACAGAAAACGGCAATAAAGATGTTTAACATCCCTTTTTGAGCGTATTTTGTACATATTTTGACCACCTCTTTGGATTTTTTGATGATTTCTGATTGGTCGGCATCTTCTTCTAACCGGATATTCTTCTTGATGTAGGCTACGGCTTCATAAGCGCCGGCGGAAACCGCTTGAATGCTGGCGCCGCTGAACCAAAAGATTACTCCGCCGCCCAAAATGAATCCGAATAGGGTATAGGGGTTAAGGATGCTGAGAATAGCTTCCGGTTCCACACCTAGGGTGTTTTTAATCACCAGAATCAATGAGAAGATCATCGTGGTAGCCCCCACTACCGCGGTACCGATCAAAACCGGTTTAGCGGTAGCCTTGAAGGTGTTGCCGGCTCCATCATTGCATTCCAACAAGTATTTAGCTCTTTCCAGATTGGGCTGGAAATCGTATTGCCGCTCAATCTTTTTTTCTATCTCCGGAATTTTTTCAATCTCGGATAATTCAAAAACTGATTGAGCATTATCAGTCACCGGTCCGTAGCTGTCCACGGCAATATTCACCGGGCCCATCCCTAAGAATCCGAAAGCCACCAGGCCGAAACCAAAGATGGCCGGATAGATCATCATGTCTCCCAGTCCTTGCTGGCTGAGAAAGAAAGCGATGCTCATCAATCCGACAAAAACTAAGGAGCTCCAAAAAGCGCTGAAGTTTCCCGCCACTAATCCAGACAGAATATTGAGCGATGGTCCACCTTCGCGAGAAGCTTTGACGATTTCTTGGACATGTCCCGACTTGGGGCTGGTGAATTTTTTGGTTACTTCCGGAATCAACGCTGCACCCAAAGTGCCACAGCTGATAATCCCGGAAAGATATAACCAAAGATCGTTGGGGAGATGATGGAGCAGAACCCAGCTGGCTAAAAAGGTAGCGGCGATAGATAGAATTGAGCTTATCCAAATCAATGAAGTCAAAGGTTTCTCAAAGTCTAAATCTTTCCGATGGCGATAAAGCAAACGACTGTATAGTCCGTTGACGTAGAATGACAGCATAGAAGTCACGATCATCATTATCCTCATAGTAAATATCCAGGTAATGAGCTCGGCTTGAAATTGCGGAAAAACCGCCAAGACTATGAAAGAAATCAGAGCCACTCCGGTCACGCCGTAGGTTTCGAAACCATCGGCGGTCGGACCGACGCTATCACCGGCGTTGTCGCCAGTACAATCGGCAATTACTCCCGGGTTGCGCGGGTCATCTTCCTTAATCTTGAAAACAATCTTCATTAGATCTGAACCGATATCGGCTATCTTAGTGAAGATACCGCCGGCAATTCTCAAAGCGCTGGCGCCCAATGATTCGCCAATGGCAAAGCCGATAAAACAAGCTCCGGCATATTGGCTGGGAATAAAGAGCAGAATAATCAGCATTAGAATCAGCTCAATGCAAATGAGCAAGACGCCAATACTCATACCGGCATTCAACGGTATCCCTAATAGCTTTAACGGCCGATTTTTTAAAGCCTCAAAAGCCATGCGGGAATTCGCCAGGGTGTTAACGCGAATTCCGAACCAAGCCACTGAGTATGATCCCAATATCCCGATAATGGTCCAGGATAAAATCAGAGCCACGCCAGAGAAGGGATAATTACGCAGATAACCGAAGTAGAAAGCTACGCAGACGCCGATAAACAGAAAGAGAACGATTAAAAATTTTCCTTGCTGTAAAAGATACGATTTACAGGTTTCAAAGATAGTTTTTGACACATTCAACATGGCACTGTGCGCCTCCAGCCGCTTGGTTCGCCGGTAGTAATACCAGCTGAATAAGAGCCCTAGGCCGCAAATTAGCAAGCCCCATTCCAATAGAGATCTTTGCCCGAAACTTAATTCCGGCATTTTCAAATCAGCTTCGCTCGCCGAAGCCACCAGCGGCAAAGTAATTGCCGCAATCCAGAAAAACACTTTTTTCATCACTTTTTAGATTTGGTTAAACATTAATTTTTGAAAGAACAGTTTCTAATATTAGGCTTATTTTAGGGGTTTGTCAAATAGCAACTTGCTTTATTGGGTATGGTATAATACAATAATATATGATCATTTTATATGAAAAAGATACTGGATAAAAAATTTGATTTGTGGCGCTATTTAAGCAATTTTTGGACAGCTATTTTTGTCATGGCCATCCTTTGGGACTTTATCTGCGACAACGCTATCACTTCAATTTTGGAGATAATGGCCTTTATCTATATCGGCGTTTTAGCTGTTTATGTAGGGCAAAAGGAGTTTTCTCGCTGGTATAGCAGCCATCACAGCAAGTACCCCGGCGAATGGTTTGTCTTGTGTTGGACTTTTTTGGTGGCTGGGGTATTAGTCTTTGACTTTATTTTAAACAAGCCTTATCATCTACCTAACGCTGTAATTTCCGCCTATGTTGCCGTCCTGACTATTTTAGCAGTGACTGAAAAATCAAAATCAATGCACCGGCGCAAAAAAAGAAATTAATTTTTTAAATAACCGAACATTCACAAAAGCATAAACAATGGAAAGAGTATTAAAGATCAAGCAGTGTTGGCGCTGCGGCAAAGTATTTGATCTGGAAACCGGAACTTGGGTAGAATTGCCAGAAGAGGATTCTTTGGAAAATTTAAGTCAAAGCTTGTTGCTCAAATTAATGGGCATTGAAATCAAGCGGACGGAAATTTCCGATAATGATCCTTGTCCGACTTGCCATGCCCAAACCGGCGGATTAAAAAAGAAAGATATTGTTGAACAAAATAAAAAAGAGGAGCAATGAAAGAAACTCAATGGTTTGTAGCTGTAGGCGACGCCGCCAGCAATGAAGCTCTGGCTAAGTATTTAGCCGATTCCGGAAAAGAAATCTTTACCGAAAACTTACTGGATGAAGATGGGAATGAGCACCAAGCTTATCGCGTCAGTTATCCGACTGTTAATTTGGTTATGGGCAGCCAGGACAAATTCGGTCTCAAGGTAGTAATTCTCAACCGCTATGGTCAATATGGCAAAGTACGGTGCTGGAAGTTCACCCAGCAGAAAAAGAAAAAACAGGCGCGGGTTACCACCGCCGCCAAAATGACTAGGTCCCCTTAGTCATTTTTTTATTTTTATGCTAAAATATAATCAGTTAAAATTAACTTTTAAAACTATGGAACACAATACTTGCGAGTGCGGCTGTTCGTCTAAGCACGGCGGCCGAATAATTTTTGGCATTATTGCCATTGTGCTTTTGGCGGTAGTTATCCTAGCGGCTATTTTGCGCGACCGCATAGTCAACCAACCTCAGTATCAGGTTTCGGTGACCGGCCAAGGAAAAATTAGCTATCAACCGGATATCGCCACGGTAGTGATCGGCGTCCAAATTGATAAGGTGGCTAAAGCCGAAGATGCTTTAAAGCAATTAAATGACCAGATGGCTAAAGTCAGCGCGGCTATTAAGGCTTTAGGAATTAAAGATGAAGATTTAAAGACTCAGAATTATAGCTTGTTGCCGCAGTATGATTATGTTAACAATGTCAGCGTGCTTTCCGGCTATAACGCTAACGAACAGTTGGTGGTTAAGGTCAAAGACATCAAAACTGCTCCGACTAATCTTAGCCGTGTAGTGGAAGAGGCTTCCAAGGCTGGGGCTAACCAGATATTAGGCATCAACTATGATTTGTCCAATACCGAAGAATTAAAACAGCAGGCTCGCTTAATGGCTATCTCCGATGCTAAGGGCAAAGCTACTGTTTTGGCTGATGCGGCCGGTGTAACCCTAGGGGATATAGTCGGCTGGTGGGAAAATACGGTTCAGACTCCTTATGTCAACAGCAGCTACTCCGTGGACAAAGGTGGTATGGGCGGCGGTGGTGGCACTAGCTATACTCCGGGAGGAACCCAGGAAATCATTATTGAAATGAACATGAGCTACAAACTGAAATAATCAAATAGATTGAAATAAGCTAAAAAAGAGGGGATTACCCCTCTTTTTTAGACTTTTAAAGTATCTATTTTGTATCCCCGGCCGGCAATAGTTTGAATAAGATCGTGGCTGCCGGGTAAATTTATTTTTCGTCTTAAATTAACCATATGTGATTCTATGGTATTAGAAAAGGGATCGGCGTTTACATCCCAAACATGTTCCAGAATCATAGCTCGGGATAAGACGCGGCCCCGGTTCTGTAAAAGATATTCTAGAAGCAACATTTCTTTGCGGGTTAAGCGAATATTGCGGCCGGAGCGTCGTACCGTGTGTCTATCCACGTTCACTATTAAATCATCAATTCTAAATATTTTTGGCTTGGTAATTTTGGGACGGCGCAAAACTGCTTGAACGCGAGCCAGAAGTTCTTCAAAGATAAAGGGCTTGCTAACATAATCGTCAATCCCCAGTGCAAAAAGATCTAGTTTGTCATCCAATTCGCTTTTTACGGTTAACATGATAATTGGCAAATCTTTGTTTTCCTTCTTGATTTCTTTAATTACCTGAGCGCCGTTAATACCCGGCAAAACATAGTCCATGATTACTAGATCATAGTCATTGGTGCGAGCCAGGAAGGAGCCGCGTTCGCCGTCATGAGCTACATCGACGCTAAAGAATTCCGACTTAAAACTTTCTTTCAAGAATTCGGCTAAATCAACTTCGTCCTCCACAATTAACAGGCGCATATTTTTTACTTTAATTATTATGCTTATATTTTAGCACAATGGAGATAAAATTTTGATAAAGAAAAGTTAAGGGGATAATCAATGTGAATTGTCAAGTTTTTGGCTTAACAAAGCTGGATTAATTGTGCTATAATGCTCTCATGAATAAAGTTGGCAATATCGCTAGAAATACTTCCTATTTGACGATGGCTTTAATTTTGCAAAAAGTCATCTCTTTTTCTTATTTCACTATTTTAGCCCGCAATTTAGGCCCGGCTGATTTGGGGAAGTACTATTTTGCCATTTCTTTCACTACCATCTTTGCTATTCTCATTGATTTGGGGTTTATTAACTTTTTAACCAGGGAAATAGCCAAACGGCAGAAAGAGGCCGGGGTTCTCTTGGGCAATGTCCTGAGCGTCAAAATATTGCTATCCATGATCACCGCTGTTTTGGTGGTCGTTTTAATTAATTTTACGCCGCACGATCCGTTGACTAAGGATTTGGTCTATCTGTCCATTGCCTGCATGATTTTGGATTCTTTTACCACCACCTTTTTCGCGGTGCTGAGAGGATTTCATAATTTAAAATATGAGAGTCTGACTTCGGTGTTTTTTCAGGTAGTGGTCTTGGTCTTCGGTTTAGCCGCCATGTATTTCAATTTAGGATTGCGGATGATTATGGCTTCCTTAATTATCGCCAGTCTTTATAATTTTATTTTCTCTTTCTGGGTGATTAACAAAAAACTAAAGATTAAATTGCGTTGTTTATATGATTCGCAAATAGTTCACTCTATTTTTCAAATCAGTCTGCCTTTCGCTTGGTTTTCTATATTTCAAAGAGTGTACACTTATTTAGATTCAGTTTTATTATCTTTGTTTGCCGGTGATTATTATGTTGGCATCTATCAGGTAGCGTTTAAAATTATTTTCGCTTTGCAGTTTTTGCCCATGGCCTTTACTGCCTCGCTTTATCCGGCCATGAGTACCTATTGGCTCTCCAATCGGCCGCAATTGAAAATCGCTTTTGAAAGAGCCATGAACTATTTAATTATCATCTCTGTGCCGATTACCGCCGGCAGTATTATTTTGGCGCCGCAAATTATCACCCTATTTAAATCCGGCTATCAAGACGCCATTTTACCGCTGCAGATAACCATGGGCGCCTTGTTTTTCATCTTTGTTAATTTTCCCATCGGCTCCTTGCTTAATGCCTGCGATAGGCAGAAGCGCAATACCCGCAATATGCTGATAGTCACTATTTTTAGTGTCTTGTTGAACCTAATCCTAATTCCTCTCTGGCAGGCCAAGGGAGCGGCCATTACCGTCTTAATTACCAACTTCTTGATGTTTGGGTTGGGTATGGTAGTGGTGCCGCAAATTATTAATTACAACGCCAAGAATAACCTCAAAACTCTGGGCCGCTCTATTTTAGCCACTGCTTTCATGGCTGCCTTCATTAATTATTATTCCACCTTAAATATTTTTTTGCTTTGTTTATTAGCAATGATTATTTATTTCTTCTTTTCTTTTGCCCTGGGCAGTTTCAAGAAAGCCGACTTGGCCTATATCCTAAAATCTTTTAAGAAATCGCCACCGCCGATAAATAATGAGAACTTAGAATAATTATGAAAACCACATTATTCACTTTAGAGTTTCCGCCCCAGACCGGGGGGGTAGCCAAATACTACGGAGCCTTGGCTCAAAATTGGCAACCGGCCAGTGATTTTTCAGTTATCTTAGCCGCTAATTTAACCGGTCCCCAAAAATATCGGCAATATATTCGACAACTTCAGCGAGAATATCACAGAGGCACGCGCAATTTCATCGCCGGCCAGATATTGCCTTTGGGAACAGCGCTCTATTTATATTCTTTAATTAAAAAAATAGACTATTCCGTCATATTGCATGGCTTAGATTTTAGCTTAGCTACCAAAAATCCTTGGCGGCGCTATTTAAGCCGAAAAATATTGCGGCGAGCCAAACAAATAATTTGCGCTAATTCCTATACCCAAAAACAAGTGCAAGCTTTTCTGCTGGCGAAAGAATCCCATATTTTTGTGGTGAATCCCGGAGTGTCGGCACCAAAAAATGGGGAAGAGATTGCCTTGGTTGCTAAGAAGTTGAAAGACAAATACCAAATTGCTAATCAAAGGATTATTTTTTCTCTAGGGAGACTAGTGAAACGCAAGGGGTTTGATAATTTAATAGCGGCTTGGCAAGAAATTAAAACCACCGATTCCGATAGCTTGTTGGTCATCGCTGGCAGCGGGCCGGAAGAAGCAGAGCTCAAGAAAATGGCCGGAGATGAGAGGCGAATAATATTCTTGGGCAAGATAGCGGAAACAGAGAAATGGGCTTGGCTGGAAATAGCTGACATTTTTGCTTTGCCGGCTCGGGATTTAGCCGGAGACTACGAAGGTTTCGGCATTGTATATTTAGAAGCGGGGTTAGCGGGAAAGGCGGTATTAGCCGGACGAACTGGTGGAGTGGAGGATGCGGTTATTGATAATCAAACCGGGGTCTTGGTGAACGGGGAAAAGAGGGAAGAGATTGCCGCTGCTTTGTTAAAATTATTAGCTGACCAGAATTGGCGAGAAAAATTGGGAACAGCCGGAAAACGGCGCGCCGAAATTGATTTTTCAGAAAAGATCCAGGCGTCTAAGATTCAAAAAATATTAAGTTTATGATTTCTATAATTATTCCGGTCTACAATCAGGCGAAATATATTGCCCAAACCCTGGATAGCATAGTGGCGCAAAGCTATCAGGATTTTGAGGTGATTATCGTCAATGACGGTTCGCATGATAATTTGGATAAGGTTTTAGATATTTATTTTGCTAAATCTAAAGCGCCGCAAAGATTCTTTATCATCCATCAGAAAAATCAAGGCGCTCCAGCCGCTCGCAATCGTGGCGCTAAAGAAGCCCGCGGCGAATATCTGTTATTCTGTGATGCCGATGCGGTGTTTAAACCCCAAGCCTTGGAAATAATGCTTGATACCTTAGCAAATAACCAACAGGCAGCTTATGTCTATTCTTCCTTTCTGTGGGGCCGAAAGCTTTTTAAATTAGGTCCTTTTGACGCGGAAAAGCTCCGTCAGGGACCCTATATCCACACTATGTCATTATTGCGCCGCCCAGCCTTCCCAGCGGGCGGCTGGGATGAGAGCATCAAGAAACTACAGGATTGGGATCTCTGGCTCACTATTTTAGAAAATGGGGGGACTGGCTATTGGATAGACCAAGTATTATTTAAAGTGAAACCGGGCGGAACCATCAGCTCTTGGTTGCCAAAGATGGCTTACAAGTTTTTGCCTTTTTTAACCAATGTCAAAAAATATAAGATAGCCGTAAATATTATAAAACAAAAACATCAATTAGTATGAAAAAAACTTTTGCCGCCAAATCTTGGTTGGTTTTTTGCTTAATTGCAATAATCGAAATGTTTTCTTTCTTCGGTTATTATTTTCCCCAATTTAATGAAGCCGCTTTCTTCATTATCATCGCTGTGGTGATAGTGGCCGCTTGTGAAGATTTAGCTCTGGGCGTCGGAGTCCTATTAGCCGAACTCTTTTTGGGATCTAAGGGCTATTTATTTCATCTGGATGTTTGTGGCTTTCAGATTTCTTGGCGCATAGCCCTTTGGGCCGTGGTGATGGCTATTTGGGCGTTTAAGGCCATTAAAAGACGTCTTCAGGACCAGGAGGAGCTGGTGACGGCAGACCAGCATGATTTTCTCAAGCCCTATTTATTACTATTATTTTTTGTGATTATCGGCGCCGTGAATGGACTAGTCCGAGGGCATAGTTTGAATAATTGGTTTTTAGATTTAAACGGCTGGATTTATTTCACTTTGATTTTTCCGTTATATGAAATCTTTATCAAAAAAGATAAGGCTATTAATTGGCAAAGACTTAAAGTTCTTTTTTATGCCGCCATGTATTTCTTATGTCTCAAAACCATTTTGGTATTTTTGCTATTGAAATATGGCCAAGGTGATTTCGCTTTAGATATTTATCGCTGGGTGCGCACTAGCGGAGTGGGGGAGGTGACCATTACCGATACCGAATTTTATCGCACTTTTTTCCAATCCCAAATTTTTATCATCGCCGTATTAATTATTGATTTCTTCTCTTATATCAGCGCCATCGCCCAGAAGAAAATATCTTTAGCTAGGTTGAGCCGCTATTATTTTAATTTTATTTTGTTTACCGGAGTGATTCTAATCAGCCTTTCCCGCAGCTTCTGGTTTGGACTAGGGTTGGCGATGCTCACGGCCTTGGTGTTGATATTAATCCGAGAAGGAAAAAAGATCTTCTGGCATTCTACCAGCTTCATCGTTATTTCCACCTTAGCCGCCATTGGCTTAGTGGCTCTTCTGGCTTGGACCGCTCCGCAAGATTTCTTGATGCGAACGAATATTAACAAGAATGAACCGGCGGTAGCTTCTCGCTGGGCATTGTTGGCTAAAATAGGTGAGGAGATAAAAGAAGCGCCAATTTTGGGTCAGGGATTTGGGGCCACCATTACTTATCTCAGCAAAGACCCGCGGGTTAACGGCGAATATACCACCTATGCCTTTGAGTGGGGCTGGCTGGATGTTTGGCTAAAGTTAGGTCTTTTGGGGCTATTAACCTATTTGTTTATTTTTGTCCAGAATATTTATGCCGGGTTGAAATCTAAGGATTATATGGCCAATGCCGTAGCGATTACTCTCTTGGCTCTGGGATTAGTGAATATTTTTAGTCCTTATGTCAACCACCCCTTGGGCATCGGTTTGCTCTTATTGGGGGCCTTGGCTATTGTCACCAAGCAAAAGATAAGGTAATATTATTATCGATATTTATAACTAATTAAAAATATGCCAGAACAACAAATCATTTCTCGCGAAGGGTATAACAAGCTCAAGGATGAGTTGGATAATCTCAGCACTGTGAAGCGCCGTGAAATTGCTGATCGGATAGAAAAGGCTAAAGAATTAGGAGATTTGAGCGAGAACGCTGAGTATAGCGAAGCCAAAGATGCCCAGGCTTTAAACGACGGCCGCATCATTGAGCTTATGGCTATCTTGAAAAATGTTACGGTGGTAGACAATGTTCCGGCTAAAAGCAATACAGTAGCCATGGGATCAACCGTAACAGTGAAGTCCGGCGACCAGGAAAAGGAGTATACTATCGTCAGTTTCAATGAAGCTAATCCCAGCGACGGCAAAATCTCTAATGAATCGCCTTTGGGTATGGCATTTTTGAATAAGTCTAAGGGAGACGAAGTTAAGGTCTCCACTCCGAAGGGTGAAATGAAATATAAAATTGTGGCTGTTAAATAATATGTCAGAGATTATTTCCAATCCTATCAACGAGCGCGAAGAACGGTTAAAGAAATTAGCCGCCCTGAAAGCTCTGCCCCTTGACCCTTATCCGGCTAGCGCTCGGAGAGAGGTGGCTTTGGCTGAGGTGATGGCTAATTTTCCCAAGTTACTTAAAAGCGGCGCCAAAGTTTATGTGGCCGGCCGTTTGCGGGGTGTTCGCAGCCATGGCAATTTAACATTCGCTCATTTGCAGGACGGCAAAGAATTGATGCAAATCGCTTTATCTAAAAAAGATATCGGTGATGAGTTGTATAAAAGATTTATCAAATTAATTGATACCGGTGATTTTATCGCCATTCAAGCCTATTGCTTTGAGACTCACAAAGGGGAACCGAGCCTGATGGTGGAAGATTGGCAACTATTATCCAAATCTTTGCGCCCTCTGCCGGAAAAATGGCATGGATTGTCCGATGACGAAGAGAGACTACGCAAACGATATTTGGATATTATGTTCAATCCTGATGTCTATGAAATGGTGGAAAAAAGATCCAAGTTTTGGAATGCTACCCGCAAATTTTTAGCCGATCGTGGCTTCTTGGAAGTGGAAACTCCGGTTTTGGAAACCACAGCCGGCGGGGCTGACGCCAAACCGTTTATCACTTTCCATAATGCTTTAAATATCGGTGTCTATCTCCGTATTTCCATGGGTGAACTGTGGCAGAAGAAATTGATGGTGGCCGGGTTTCCAAAAACCTTTGAAATTGGCCGACAATTTAGAAATGAAGGCATGGATGCCGAGCACTTGCAGGACTATACTCAAATGGAGTTCTATTGGGCCTATGCCAACTATCAAGACGGCATGAAATTAGTGGAAGAGATGTATAAATATATTGCTCAGGAATCATTTGGCACCATGAAGTTCAAGATCAAGGATTTTGATATCAATCTTGACCAAAAATGGGAAATATATGACTATCGCGATACCGTGAAGCAATATACCGGCGTGGATATCCTTTCGGCCACTGAGGAGGAGATTAAGGCTAAATTGGACGAACTAGAGGTTAAATATGATGAGAAGGGATTCAATATCACTAGAGCGATTGATAATCTTTGGAAATATTGCCGCAAGCAGATTGCCGGCCCGGGATTTTTGGTGGGCGTGCCCATCACTGTTTCACCTTTGGCCAAAAGAGATGAAAATAATCCGGATCTAGCTCAGAGATTCCAAGTGATTATCGCCGGTTCAGAATTAGGTAATGGATACAGCGAGTTAAATGATCCGGTGGATCAGGAATCTCGTTTCTTAGAACAACAGAAACTACGGGAAGCCGGAGATGAGGAGGCTCAGATGCATGATCATGATTTTGTGGAAGCTTTAGAATATGGCATGCCGCCGACTTGCGGTTTCGGCATGAGTGAGAGAGTCTTTAGTTTCTTTATGAATAAATCAGCCCGAGAATGCCAAATTTTCCCGCTGATGAAACCTAAAACAGATAAATAGTATGATTAATGTCGAACACTTAACCAAAAGTTTCAATGATTTTGTGGCGGTCAATGATATTTCTTTTTCGGCTAAAGCCGGGGAAATAGTGGCTTTTTTAGGGCCCAACGGAGCCGGCAAAACCACCACTATCAAGATGCTCACCACAGTTCTGCGACCGACTAGCGGGAAAATAACCATCAACGGCTTTGATCCAATTAATGAGCAGGATAAAGTGCGGCAATCATTCGGCATTGTTTTTCAAGATGCCAGTTTAGACGATGAGCTCACCGCGTCAGAAAATATGAATATCCACGCTGTGCTCTATAAGGTGCCGGGGACGGAAAAGAAAAAAAAGATTCAGGAACTTTTGGAATTTGTGGAGCTTTGGGACAAGCGCAAGAAGCTGGTGAAAACTTTCTCCGGCGGTATGAAGAGACGCTTGGAAATAGCTAAAGGACTATTGCATCACCCCAAGGTTTTGTTTTTAGACGAACCAACTCAAGGATTAGATCCCCAGAACAGGAATCATATCTGGCAATATATTGAGTCAATGAGCCAGAAAGAGAATATGACCGTTTTTTTCACCACTCACTATATTGAAGAAGCTGAAAAAATGGCTGACCGGGTGATAATCATTGATCATGGCCAGATAATTGACAGCGGTACTCCGGAAGAATTAATGGCTAAGAGCGGCAAAGATAATTTGGAAGATGTCTTTATCGCTTTAACCGGATCAAAAATTAGAGAAGAAGAAGCTAGCGGTTTGGATTCCATGCGCCAGCGCCGTTTAGCCAGACGACATTAATTTATATTTTATGCAAATCATTTATATATTGTGGCTCAGACAATTAAAGCGCTATTTCCGTTCTAAGGCGAGAATTATCGGCTCTTTAGGTCAGCCATTATTATTCATGTTCGCCTTTGGGTTCGGCTTTGGCAGTATCTACAGCCAGGCCGGAGAAGGGGATTACATCCAATTCTTAGTGCCGGGAGTTATTTGTATGACCATTCTATTTACTTCCGTCTTTTCTGGATTGGAGATAATTTGGGATAGACAATTCGGTTTCTTGAAAGAAATGTTGGTGGCCCCAGTGCCGCGTTTGAAGATTATGATCGGCCGTTCTTTGGGCGGCGCCACTCTAGCCGTCTTGCAAGGTGTCTTAGTTTTAGGTTTGTCTTTCTTGGTGGGGTTCAGATTGCATAATCCTTGGGGGTTAATTCCAGCCATTGGGTTCATGTTCTTAATCGCTTTCCTCTTCACCCTTTTTGGTACCGCCATTGCCTCACGGCTCAAGGATGCCCAGGGTTTCCAATTAATTATGAACTTCTTGGTGATGCCGATGCTTTTCCTTTCCGGGGCCTTTTTCCCCATAGATATCCTTCCTAAGACTGTTTATACCATTATTAGCCTTAACCCCTTAGCCTATGGCGTAGATGCCATTAGAGGGGCTTTGGTGGGGCTTAATCATTTTCCACAGTTCACTAGTTTGTCAATTTTGACAATTATTACCATTTTGCTATTATTTATCAGTAGTCTTCTGTTTTCCAAGATAGAAGCCTAATAATATACGCTTTCGGGGATCGTCTAATGGTAGGACAGCAGGTTCTGGACCTGTTAATCGGGGTTCGAATCCCTGTCCCCGAGCAAAAATACAGAGATGAGCCGAAAGGCTCATTTTTGTTATAGAAAAGTGGTT
>DAONDZ010000007.1:0-42368 GCA_035402825.1 bacterium
TCGGCAATATCACGAACTCCATAGACAATGTGTCTAACAAAAGGGGTGCCCTCCATATTGACATAATTTTATATATATGCTATAATTGTCCCATAAAGTTCTTTAACGTTTTCCTCCTGGTTTGGCTATCAACCAAGTATTTAAAAGTTTAAATATTTAGTTGATAGTCAAATAAATTTAATTCACAAACAATTTTTTGGAGGAACATAAAATGAAAAAAGCAATAATGTTTTGCGCAATGATTGCCTTAGTGGTTGCCCTGACTTCCTGTGAAAAGGAAGTATATTACAAAGGCGGCGAACCGAATACCGATAACCCGATCGATACGACGGGTAATGGTAATGGCAACAATAATAACAACAACGGTACCTGGTCTTACTCACCGAGCAATGCTTACATTTCCGGGAACGAGTTTTCCTGGGATATTTCTAACAGCTCATTGAACCCCACCGGCAAGACTATTTATGTGGTTTGGATTTCCGATAATGGAATTTTAAATTACAACAAGCTGTCTGAAGGTGTGGCCGGAGTATTCGGGGCTGGTACGGTAACCGCTGGTGTTATTAAGATGTCCCTTAGCCCGGGATACGGCAAAATTAAATTCAATTTCGCCGTAAATGGTGGACCGCCCAATAACAAGTGGTATTGGTTTACCGCCCAGGGCTCATTCGTCCAGCTTCCCTGTCAACACACTTCCGGTGGATGGTGCTATGACGATTCGCTCAACAATATGTTCAGCGCGTTATATTCCGGAGGAAATTGGACGGCTGGCGATCCGTGTAACTAAAGAACTTTCTAAGCAACAAAAAAAGAGATTCCACAAGAATCTCTTTTTCATTTGTCTAAAATGATTTATTTCTTTTTCTTAATCTTCCCCTGGTTCTGCAATTCTTTGCAGACTTTGATAAACTCCACGAATAAAGGATGCGGGGCTAAGGGGCGGGAAATATATTCCGGATGGAATTGGGTACCGATAAAGAAGGGGTGCGAAGTGATTTCAATAGCCTCCACAATTTGTCCATCCGGCGAAGTGCTGGCGATAGTTAGCCCATTCTTTTCCATAATTGACCGGAAGTCGTTGTTGAACTCATAGCGATGGCGATGACGTTCTGAAACTATCTTTTGATCAGTAAATTT
The DNA here is from genome assembly GCA_035402825.1 of bacterium. GTDB lineage: Bacteria > Patescibacteriota > Patescibacteriia > Patescibacteriales > UBA12465 > DAONDZ01. The sequence continues at coordinate 1,138 of DAONDZ010000007.1, forward strand.
GTGATAGGCTTTGGCTAAATGAGTATGGGGGGTAATTTTGCAGGGCCAGCCGCCTAAGCGGATAGTGCCGCCACAGCCTTTTTCTTTAATCAGTTTTTCTTGTTCCGGCATAATGTGAATTACATTATACATGGTGCCCTTGTCCACTTCTTCAGAGTTGGCATCTTTTAATCCGCAGGCGTTGCGGGAGAATTCAATAACGGCCATTTGCATGCCATAGCAAAGACCGAAATAAGGGATATTTTTTTCGCGGCAGTATTTAATGGTCATTATCTTCCCTTCTGAACCGCGACTGCCCCAACCTTGCGGAACAATGATGCCGGCTAAGTGTTTTAAGATGCCCACGCCTTTTTTCTCCACCTCTTCGGTGTTAAGCCATTCAATCTCTACTTTGACATGATTGAAGGCCGCGGCGTGCTTAATCGCTTCAATGACGGAGATATAGGAATCGCCCAGGGAGAAATCGCCGGTCATGAAATATTTGCCCACAATACCGACCGTCACTTTTTCCTTGGCGTTTTTTAAATTACGAACCATCTTTTCCCATTCTTGATTGTCGTGTTTGCCAGCCTTGTTTTTCAACTTCAAGACTTCCAATAGTCCATCGCCTAATTTGTCTTTTTCAAAGTTTAGCGGAATGTCATAGATAGAATCGGCGTCCGGAGCGGCAATGACATTTTGGGGCGGAATATTGCAGTTAATAGCAATCTTTTCGCGTCGTGCCTGGTCAATGTTGACCTCAGAACGGGCAATGATGAAATTAGGTTGAATGCCGGCGCTGTTCAAATTGCGGACGGCATGCTGGGTCGGTTTAGTCTTCATTTCTCCGATTTTGTTAGGCAGCGGCAAATAGGAGACCATTACAAAAGCTACATCATCGGGAGCAAATAGTTTCATCACTCTGGCGGCTTCCAAAAAGAGCAGATTTTCATATTCGCCGACGGTACCGCCGATTTCGATAATCATAATTTCCGCCTGGGTCTTTTCTACAGCTTTCTGAATACGGTCTCTAATCTCTTGCGGAATATGAGGCACCACTTGAACGCATTTGCCCTTGTATTCTAGATTTCTTTCTTTATTAATGACGGTTTGGTAGATGCGGCCGGTAGTCATGTAATTTTCCCGGTAGATATTTTTATTCAAAAACCGCTCGTAGTTGCCGATATCCTGGTCAGTTTCATCACCGTCTTCGGTGACGAATACTTCCCCGTGTTCCACCGGGTTCATAGTGCCGGCATCCACGTTGATATAAGGGTCCATTTTAATGGCACTGACCTTAAAGCCCTTGGCTTGTAAAATCTCGCCGATGGAAGCAGTGGTGATTCCTTTTCCGACGCCGCTCATCACCCCGCCGACTACGAAGATATACTTAGTGCGGTTTTTTTCTGGCATAGCTTTGATATTATGATTATTATTTTTTGATTATTTGGACTGCTCGGTCAAATTGCGGGTCTAAATCTTTTTCCCAGTCCGCGGTGGTTAGCTTCACTTCTTCGTTAGGAGCGATTCCCTCTTCGTTAATGGATACGCCTTTGGGGGTCAGCCATTTAGCTACGGTTATTTTAATAGCCGAACCGCCGTCTAAATCAATGAGGGATTGTACCGAACCTTTGCCAAAAGTCTTTTCGCCAACAATGGTGGCTTGATTATTATCCTTTAAGGCTCCGGCTACTATTTCTGAAGCTGAGGCACTGCCGCCATTTACTAATACCACAGTTTTAATACCTTTTAATCTGGCTTTGCCTTGTCCTAGGTATCTATTCTGTTCGGCATCATTGAATTTTTCAATGACAATCGTGCCTTTGTCTATCCATTCGCCGGCCATATCTACAGCGGTATCTAAATATCCGCCCGGGTTATTTCTAAGATCCAAAATGATACCGGCCGGTTTCTGGGCCACGATTTCTTTTACGGCATTATTGAATAGCTGTTTAGTATCGCCGTTGAAGGCGCTGATTTTTATGACATAAATATTGTCAGCTCGTCTTTCGGTAGTGACGGATTTGATGACAATTAAATCGCGGTTGATAACATAGTCCTTGGTGTCGCTCTCTCCTTGGCGGTAGATGGTTAAAGTGACGCTAGTGCCTTTTTTGCCTCGGATTAAACGGACAGCTTCATCTACGCTCATACCAGCGGTGGAGGTGCCGTTAATGGCATAGATTTGATCGCCGGCTTTAATACCAGCTTGTTGCGCCGGGGTGCCGTCTAAAGGCGAGATGATGGTGATGATTTCATTGCGCAGACCGATTTCAGCGCCGATGCCTTCAAAGGAGCCGGAGAGGTCATCTTGGAACTGTTTATTCTTTTCCGGGTCTAAAAAGACGGTATAGGGGTCGCCAGCGGCCTCTACCATGCCCTTTAAAGAGCCATAGAAGAGCTTGGTTTCGTCTATCTTATCTTTATCAACATAATTATCCTTAATCGTCTGCCAGACCTGCCAATAGAGGCTGAAGTCAATATTTTTCGGCAAGCTAATGCCGTCTTCCCCGCTGGCGTTAGCTTGGGTGCGATTATGCTTCTGATCATTGACGTAGGTGCCGGCAAAGAAGGAGATGCTGACGATTAATAGTATGGCAAAAATCAAACCCAAACGTTTGAGACGATGGTAGAGCTTATCTTTCTTGTTTTTGAAATTGATGGAAATAAAAGACATAAATATAAATTAGATGATTATCAAACCATTTTACTCGTTTTCAATTTTTTTGACAACTAAATTAAAGACCGCAAAACTCTTAGGGCTTCCGGGAAAAAAGGACTGATTAAATTAACGGCTCTTAAGAGATGAGGAGCGATTTGGGAGCCGACTAATTGATCAGCTAAGAAGGTGTCAATTAAAGTATAGCGAGAAGCGACATAAATTATTAATCCTAAAAATAATGTGCCCTCAATGAATCCGAAAATAGCTCCGGCTAATTTGTTAATACCTTTGACAAACGGAATAACTGAAGCGATGTTAATGGCTTTATCCAACAAATCAAAGGCCCAGCTGATTATTTTTACCGCCACTCCCAAAACTAAGATGAAGGCAATCACCTTTCCTAAATTTTCATGGTCAAAAAACATCCAATTCAGCCAATTGTATACTTGTTCGTAATAATGGCTGGCCACCCAAGCGCCGATTATTAACCCGATGAGATAGCCGATCATTTTTATAAACCCATGGAACAAACCATAGAAAGTGAATCCGGCGATAATGATGATCAAGACGATGTCAATTAGAACCATATGTTTAAATTATTTTTTAGAAAATATTGTTAGTTTTTTAGGCAGCGCACCGAAAAGCCGTTAGCCTGAGAATCAGCGTAACGGAAGACAGCCCAAAAGCCAGAACTCAAGTACCGATTCCAAGCATTAGAACCACTCCTAGACGAAGACCAAAAGATGGCGAACGTCCCCTGAGCGCCGAACGACCCATTGGTATTGCGGTCGCCGGCTAAAATACCTTCAAAATGAGAAGTACCACCAACCCTTAGTTTAGTCCCGGCATTAGCACAACTCCAAGAGTTAACTCTATTGGCATCACAGGTTTGGCCACTATTGGTTAAATATTGGTCAAGAGCGTCTTGCTCAATATCAGTGGGGATATGCCAGCCAGCGGGACAAATGCCCTGGGCGCCAGGACTTAAAGCGCCATATTGCATAGCTTCACCCCATTGGTATAAGCCACCCTGGTTAAGACAGTTAACATTATTATCGTCATAACAATATTTTTCTATAATACTATCATTGACTTGGTTGGAAGCGCCAGCGACCATGGTCCCCACATTGAGGTTATCTTTGAGCCAGCATTGGTCGCCAATCTTCACGGTGCGATAATAGCCGCCAGTGGTGGTAGATACTCCATTAGCGTCATAGGGGCCGCCTTCATATTGGACTGGGAATAATTCACAACAGTCTTGGCTGAGTAATCCCGTGGGGGTACCACAAGCGGCTCCAGGGGTGAGATTGGATACTTGGCCGCCTAAACAGAAGTTGAGAGTATATTTTTCTCCGTTATTAACAGGGGAATAGCTATAGGTATTGTTGCTGGCGGTACAAGTTCCATCTAAAACATTGGGCGGGGTTGGCACTGCGGCTAAATAAGTGGTGGAAGAAGTGGAGCCGACTAAAGGCTGGCCGGAAACTAAAGCGGCCGGGTATTGTCCTTCGTCCCGATGGTATAGCTCCAAAGCGTTTTGAATTTGAGTGACGTCGCTTATCCGCTTGGTGTCTCTGGCATTAGCTCGGACAGCTTGATAGGAAATGGTAATCGCTCCGGCGATGAGGCCGATGATAAAAACCACTATGATTAATTCCATGAGAGTAAAAGCGGGATTTTTTTTCATAAATTATGACAAATTATTTAAACGCGGAAAAAGCCCCTCGCCTTTTTTAATCTGGGAGGCTTGGAATTGAGCTGATATTTTCCCGGCAGTCTCCGGCAAGAATGGTTCTAACCAATAGGAGATATTTAAAATATTTTGTGCCACTATTTCCAGCACGGCTTTTATTTCTTCTTTATCCGTCATTTTCCAGGGGGCTTTGAGGCTGAGATATTCATCGCTTTCTTTAATTTTATCCCATAAAGCTTTCAGGGCGCCATTGAAGTTATATTCGGCCATAGTCTTCCCTATTTCTTTAGCTAATTTTGGGTCGCTGTTTGGTTTTAAGCTTAATTGTAATTCATTCTTTTCAATTAAATTAGCGCTGCGGGAAACTAAGTTGCCCAAGCCGTTAGCTAAGTCGGAGTTATACAGAGCTACGAATTTAGTTTCGGTATAGTCACCGTCTTCAAAGGTTGGCAGTTCTTTCAATAGATAATGGCGAGTAGCGTCAACGCCGTATTTATCCACTAAATATTGGGGTTCCACTACATTGCTCAAGGACTTGCTCATCTTCTGGCCGTCGGAATTAATGAATCCAAAAATGAGTACTTGCTGGGAGTTGGGTAAACCGGCCGACATTAACATCGCCTGCCACATTGCGGTTTGTTGGCGCAAATTATCCTTGCCGCAAACCTGGAGTCCAGGCCAATATTTTTTTAAATTTTTTTTGTCTTGAGGCCAATCTAAGCAAGAGATATAATTAACCAAAGCATCAAACCAAACATACATAATTTGTTTTTCGTCGCCAGGCACCGGCACGCCCCAAGGCATTTTTTCTTTTAAGCGAGAAATGGAAAAATCTTGCAGACCGCTAGCCACAAAGTTCCGAATTTCTTTTAGTCTGTGAGCCGGATAGACAAAGTCGGGATGGGAGTCGTATAGCTTGAGTAATTGATCTTGATATTTGGAGAAACGGAAAAAATAATTTTCTTCTTTGATTATTTCTAAATCTCTGTCCGGATGAAGCGGGCAGCGGCCGCCCACTAATTCCGAGTCGGTTTTTTCTAATTCGCAGCCGACACAATATTTTACGCTGTATTTCTTTTTGTAGATATCGCCGCTGGCCTGGCAGAGTTCCCAGAAAGCCTGGGCGCTTTGAAGGTGTCTTTCTTCGGTGGTGCGGATAAAGCTATCATAGCTGAGGTTCAGCAGCGGTTTAAGATTTTGGAAATCTTTCGCTAATCGGTCGCAATATTCTTGTGGAGCGATTCCCTCTTCTTCGGCTTTGCGATATATCTTTAGCCCATGTTCATCGCTGCCAGTATTGAAAAAAACTTCTTCTCCTAAAAGACGATGATATCTGGCTAAAACATCAGCTCGAATAATCTCGGCGGCAAAACCGATATGAGGACGGGAGTTGATATAGGGCAAGGTGGTGGTGATATAAAATGGCTTCATAGTGGTTTTAATAGATGATGATTACGAATTCGCCCTTGGTGGCGGCTGGGTCTTTAGCTAATTCTTTTAATATTTCCTGAGCTGAGCCGCGATAGCTTTTTTCGTGGATTTTAGTTAGTTCTTTAAAAAGAATAATTTTTTTGCTAGGCATCATTTCATTTATCTCCCCTAAGAGTTTCACGATGCGATATTTTGATTCATAGCAGATAATTGGGTATTTTTCTTTAGCGATTTCTTTTAATTCAGTCTGCCTCCCCTTTTTGTGCGGCAAGAATCCTAAGAAAGTGAAATGGTCGCAATTAATTCCGGAAAGTGATAGGGCTGCTGCCAAGGCCGAGGGGCCAGGCACGCACTTAATATCTATGGCGCTGTTTCTGGCTAATATTTCCGCGATCAGTTTATTACCCGGATCGGAGATGCCCGGCGTGCCGGCATCACTCACCAAAGCCAAGTCTTTGCCGTCTTCCAGCCAGGAAATTATTTGGTCTACTTTATTAATTTTAGAATGCTCGTGATAGGAAACGGTGGGAGTAGAAATTTGAAAATGCTCCAAGAGTTTGCGGCTGTTTCTGGTGTCTTCGCAGAGCACATAATCCACTTGTTTGAGTATTTCCAAAGCTCGCAGAGTGATATCACTAAGATTTCCGATGGGAGTAGCAACGATGTAGAGGGTAGCCATAGGTTTAAGCTAAGTCTTCTTTCTTTTCCTTGAGATATTTAGTCCATTCTTCCACGATGCTGACGATAATCTTAAACGGAGCTTCTAAGATAAAGTCAAAGATGAAGATGAAGAAGTTGAGGCGTGAGACATTGTCCGACAAAAATTTGCCCATGGCCACTATTGGCATATAGAAGAAATCAAAGATAAATCCCAAAATGGTTTCTTTGTCGTCGGTAATGACATATTGCTTGACATCGCGTTTGACTCGGAAGCTAAAAAAGCTGACAAAAGCTAAGAAGAACAAGAAAATAGTGATACTCACCCAATTGAAGTCAATATATTCTAAAAGTTGAATTAGGAAGTAGACAGTGATTAAGAAAGCGCCGGCATAGATTAAGTTAAACAATGAATTCATCAAATAATTGCGCCGAGTTGGTCGCCGCAGATAAATTGGTTGGCTTTTTTTGAATTCAATAAAGGTGATTTCCTTGATGCCGTTAATAATCTTCTCGGTGTTTTTGGAATTCGGGGTTTTAGTAAATAAAATCATCAAAAATAATAAAACCGCCGGGAAAGTGATATTAATGGCCAAAGAAAAAGGATTAACTTTTTCTCCAAAAAATTTAATGGCCGGAATTTCTAAAAGCAAGACGAAGATGGATTTAGTTAAGAAGATATAGATAATACTTCTTAATCCCGATCGCCAAAGCTTGTTTTTGACTTTGCTATAACGCTTCTGGCATTTCTCTTTGATTAAAGAGAAGAAAGCCTTGTCATTGGTGGTGGCGTTTTCGTAGGTCTTAGCCGGATTATCCCCCATGGTTTCTAAGAGCATGGAATAATACAAGGAGTAGCGGCGGACAATTTTATCTATTTGTTTAATCAAGGGGTGTTTTAGTTGTCTTTCCACTAATTGGTATAAGTCCTTCAGGTTCTTAGCGATTTTAGCCAGCTCTTCTTCGTCGGCGTCATCCCAGGAGTTATAGAATTTGAAAGCCAAAAAAGATTGCATTTCTAAATCCAATTTTAAATAGTTGCGAGAGATGCTGAGATATATTTGCAGATCTAAATCTTTTTGATAAGGCAAGTCCGGAGGTAGCTTAATAACCTTAGTGAGAACGTTGAAAATATTAGACATCACGGTGCGACGGACAATGTTAAAATTTAAATTTTCTTCAATCTCGGTAGCCGCCAAGGAAATTATCCAATTAATGACCGCGGTCCGTTCTTTGTTTTCTTTATTACTGAGATTATTTATCGGATAGCTCTCTTTGAAATAATGACGTAATTTAATGTATTTATCCAGAAGATCAGTCACTTCCCCAATCTTGGTTTCCGGAATCTTGTTGTTTTCCAAATATCCGGCCTGGATAAGTTCGGTCAAAAGATGGCGGGTAATCTCTTCCCCGTCGTAATCGCGCAGTACCCCTTCAATCAATATCTGCCGTTTTAAGATTCTTTTTATGGCGTTTTTGCGCAATAAATGATCTTCGTCGTAGTCAACGGCCACGCGGATTTTTTCATAAATGAAGGACAGACGGGAAACTATCTGGGAAACATGAATACGCGGAATATCATCGTCTTCAATTCCCTTTTCGCCTTTTTGCTTCTGGCCGTATACTAATTGAAATAGCTTTTTGGTTTCAGGGTTAATCGTCAAAAACGATTGGCTCTTTTTGATCAAATTAGGGCTCACCATATTAGCTTTAGTTGTGATAAATTATACCTTCATTTTAGCGGTTTTTTTCTCAAAAGGCAAACCTTGACACTCTAGCGCTAATCCGGTAATATAGAGGTGTTAGATAAATGGCCTGAAGGGCCGTTTTTAAATACTTAAATTGGAATAATAATATGAGTAAAATTAGCAATTATTTACAAGAATCCGTGGCCGAAATGAAGAAGGTCACTTGGCCGACCAAGAAACAGACCTATCATTATACCGTATTGGTTATCGGCATCAGCATCGGTGTCGCCTTATTCTTGGGCGCTTTAGATTTTATTTTTAATGGTATTTTAACCTGGGCAATTGCTCGGTAATTTATTTATAGTTCTTAAATTAAAGCCAAAAATATGGCCAAACAAACGTTAAATCAAGGGCGCCGCTGGTACGTACTTCATACCTATTCCGGTTATGAAGAAAATGTCGCTCGCAATTTAAAACAGAGAGTGGACACTTTAGACATGGGAAATCAGATTTTCAATGTTTTAGTGCCGATTGAAAAAAAGACCAAGATCAAGAACGGCAAGCGTAAAATCGTGGAGGAGAAAATCTTCCCGGGTTATGTATTGGTGGAAATGGATGTTACTGATGAATCCTGGTACGTAGTGCGCAATACTCCGAATGTCACCGGCTTTATCGGTGTCGGTTCGGTACCGACTCCGGTTTCTGAAGAAGAAATCAAGTCTTTAAAGAAGCGCATGGGCGAAGAAGATCCGAAGTTCAAAATTGATGTGATTCTGGGCGATTTAGTCCGTATTACCGAGGGTCCGTTTAAAAACCTAGAAGGCAAAGTGGTGGTCGTGGATGAGGCTAAGGGCAAGATTAAGGTCAATGTCTCCATGTTCGGCCGCGAAACTCCGGTAGAATTAGATTTTTTGCAAATAAAAAAAGTATAATTAATTATGGCTTTTCGGCGGTTGGGATTATTCCTGACCCTTGCTTCTCCGAAAACTATTAAGCAATATGGCTAAGAAAATAAAAACGATTATTAAACTACAGATAGTCGGCGGCCAGGCTAATCCTGCCCCGCCAGTCGGTCCGGCTTTAGGCCAGCATGGTTTGAATATCCAAGAGTTCTGTCAGAGATTCAACGAAGCCACCCGTGATAAGATGGGTGATGTCGTCCCGGTAGAAATCACTGTCTATGAAGATAGAACCTATGATTTCATCACCAAGACCCCTCCGGCTTCCGAATTGATTAAAAAGTATTCCAAAATCAAGAAGGGTTCGGGCAAACCGTTAACCGAAAAGGTTGGCACTTTGACCCAGGATCAATTGCGCGAAATCGCTAAGATCAAGATGCCCGACTTGAATGCCAATGACGAAGAGGCCGCAATGAAGATTATTGCTGGCACCGCCCGCCAAATGGGCGTGGAGATAAAATAATTAATTGGTTTGTGGGACGGGATTATTCCCGGATCGCACCACGAAAAAATATGGCAAAAAAAGAAGAAGTGAAAAAAGTGAAGAAAGAAGTTTTTTCTTTCGATCAAAGCAAGTCATACAACATCGCTGAAGCGATTGATTTAGCCAAGAAAGCTAATCGAGCTAAATTTGACGCTTCCCTGGAAGTTCATTTCCGTCTCGGAATTGACCCCAAGAAAGGCGACCAACAGGTTAGAGGCGCAGTTAGCCTGCCTAATGGTACCGGCAAGACTGTCAAAGTGGCCGCTTTCGTTACTCCGTCCAAGGAGAAAGAAGTGAAAGCCGCTGGCGCTGACTATGTCGGTGGTGAAGAATTGATTGCTGAGATCAAAAAGACTGAAAAAACTGATTTTCAGGTGGCGGTAGCGGAACCGGATATGATGAAGAGCTTAGCTCAAATCGCTAAGATCTTAGGTACTCGCGGTTTGATGCCTTCCCCGAAAAATGACACTGTTTCTGCCAATCCGGCTAAAGCTGTGGAAGAATTAAAGAAAGGTAAGATCAGCTTTAAAAATGATGATACCAGCAATGTTCACGCTGTTTTAGGTAAATTAAGCTTTGACAACGCTAAATTAATAGAAAACTTCAATGTTTTTCTAGAGACTATCCGCCGCGCTAAGCCGAATTCATCTAAAGGTGTATTCATCAAGAATGTCAGCATTAGCTCTTCCATGGGCGCTGGTGTTAAAGTCTCCATCTAAACATCTTTGTTTATATCTAAAAAGAGAGCCGTTTTGGCTCTCTTTTTGTTTTGTCTTTTAAATTAAAAGCCACAGGAATAATAGGCCGATAAGGATGCGATAAACGCCAAAGGGTTGGAAGTTATAACGCTGAATATATTTAATAAATGATTTAACGCTGAGTAGAGCTACGGCAAAAGCTACGGCAAAACCAAGGATAAGCAATTGGACTTCCCCGCCGGAAAAATTAATTCCAGTTTTATATAAATCATATCCCGAAGCGGCTACCATGGTGGGAACGGCTAAGAGAAAAGAAAACTCCACAATCGCTTTACGGCTAATACCTAAAGCCAAACCGCCGATAATAGTAGCGGCGGCTCGTGATACTCCCGGCACCACGGCTAATGATTGGCAAAGACCGATGATCAGACATTGAGCATAGCTGATGCTCTCTATCCCCTGCTCCGGAGCGGCATCTTTCTTTTTTGTTTTATAATAATGCTCAAAAATAATTAAAAACAATCCCCCGATTATCAGGGCTAAAACTATAATTAATTTATTTTCAAAAAATACTCCTTTAATTATTTTGTATAAGCCAAAACCGATAATCGCCGTCGGCACGAAAGCTACGGCTAATTTTTTGATATTATCCCAGCGGAATAATTTTTTGATATATAGTCCCACTACCGCCAAGATAGCTCCTAGCTGGATAACTACTTCAAAAGTTTTAGTAAAATCAGTGGCCGGTACTCGGATTAATTCCCCGGTCAATATTAGATGGGCCGTGGAAGAAATCGGCAAGAACTCGGTTAATCCTTCAATGGCGCCTAGGATTATAGCTTGAATGAAATTCATATAATTTATTTAACTAAATATTGCGGCAACATAGCTTTGACTTGGGCGTTATGCTTCTGAACATTATTAAACATCTGGGTAGCGTCGGTGCCACAGCCGGCTAATATTGTGTCGCCGCCGGGATGATTGGGAATGTAGCTGGTGAGATTATAGGTCAAACCATCAATTATCATCCAGCAATCACTGGCGGTTTGATGCTGTTTGACTTGAGCCAAAGGATCAACGGTGTTAGTGGCGGCAGTATTGGTACTGGTTTGCGGGCTGGAGCAGCCGGCTAAAAACAGTACCACGAAGAAAGAAATAATCATTGATATTTTTTTCATATTTTTTTGGGGTTAAGTTTAATGAAGCTATTATAACAAGTTTTTAGAAAATTAAAAACTCCTGCGAGGGCAGGAGTTTCGGCAATCGTTTTAGCGCTTTATGCGCCGTTTAGTCTTTCGCGGACCAGTCCGGCGATTCTGGCTATCGTCTTTTCTTCCGTGTCGTTGTTGCAGAAGATGACTATTTCCGGAGGATTCATAAACTCCAGATGCCGGGGGCCGAACAAACAAACCAATACTTTAGGCGATTTGATTTGATCCAGCTTGGCGATAGCGCCAGGACGGATTTCATCGACCACGATAATAGTTGGCTGGTCGCATCTGGCTATAATGTCCGGTTGGGCATTACCCACATAGCTGGGATTCATGGCCTGAAAATGCACAATTACTCTGGCTTTGTCAGCCATTTGTTGATGCCAGCGATAGGCGATGAGCGGCAAAGTTGGGGCGGCCGGATCTTCATAAAAAGTTCCGAAGATTTTCATTTCGCCTAATGCTTCGGCGACTTTTATGGCAAATTCCGTTATTTTTTTAATATCAGGGTATTTGCCAGATCTGGGGACTGCTAAAAAAACATCATGTTTCATGATCTATAATATTTAGAGGATTAATGTACGATTAATGGTTTATCTTAATTATTTTTTAACAATTTGTCAATTAATCATTATTCTTGGCAAAACGTAGTTTTTTATACCATCCCCGCGGAAAGATCTTGAGCAGCCAAGCAATAATTGTCCAGCGCTTAGTGACATAGGCATGATCTTTCTTCTTTTCTATGGCTCTTAATATTTGCGCCGCCGCTTTTTTTAAAGGCGCTGACCAAAAGATATTGTCCCCTTTAGCCATTTGGCTTTGCATAAATCCAGGTTGAATTTCGGTGACGGTGATTGGCAACTTTAGACGGCAAGCTCTTTGGCGCAAGCTTTCTAGATAATTAGATTGGTATCCTTTAGTGGCGGAATAAGCCGGAGCTCCCTGCTCGCCTCTGATACCCATAATGGAAGTAATACCGACCAGGTGGCCGCTTTTTTTGGTAACAAAATGCTTGAAGGCTAAATTGGCCAGAGCGGTAAAGCCGATAACATTAGTTTGAATAGTTTTTAATTCTTTTTCCAACTCTAAGTCTTTATTTTGAAAACCGATGCCGGCCGAAATAATTAAAATATCTAATCCCCCCATCTCGGCTATCAGATAATTGACAGAAGCTATTGCCGCTTCCGGATCGTTGACATCAACCGGTTTAATTAAAATATTTTGCGGGCATTTAGCTTGACTAGCTCGAAGATTAGCTTCATTGCGGGCGACAGAGCCGACTCGGTAATTTTTTTTAGCCATTAATTCAGCCAAGGCTTGGCCAATGCCGGAACTAGCGCCGATAATGATAGCTTTAATTGGTTCGGCCATATTATTTTAGATTTTTATTTCTAGCCAGGATAAATCCCAGGTTCTTGTCGAAGCGAGAAGGAAAAATTTGCACGCTGAAGCCGTTTTCTCTCAGTCGGCTTTCCAATTCTTTAAAATCCCGGTTCTCTATTTTATGATATTCTAATATTATATTTTTAATTTTAGAAAAATCTGCTGCTTGCCAGGCATCCAGCAACTCATATTCCCCGCCCTCAATATCCATCTTTAAAAAATCAATCTCCTTTATCTTAGTTTTTGATAAAAAATCTGCTAACGATATGGCGCTCACTGTTTTTCCCGGCTCTTGGCTATCTAAAGGCAATAAGGTGTGGTTAATGGAATCTGAAGCTATTTGCAGTTTTCTTGGGCCGGTTTGGCCGGCTAAAGCCTGGTCAATAATTTTAACCGTCTTTAACTTATTCTTTTTAATGGTTTCTTTTAATTGGCTTAAATTGCCCTTTTCCGGCTCCAAGGCATAAACCTTAGCCTTGGGACTTAAAAGGGCGGCATAGGCGCTCCAGGCGCCAATATGAGCCCCAGCATCCACTATGGAGCGGCTTTGAGTAATGAGTTCTTCGGCGGCTCGATATTCCCGCCAAAAAAAGATTTCCTTAATGACACTTTGATCGGCGTCATCTCTTTCCGGAAAATCTAAAGTTTGTTGTTGAAATTTAATAATCATGGATATAAAAAACAACTTTAGCAGCCGGTTAAAGCTAGAGCTAAAATTGTTTTAAGGTCTTTTAAGGGCGGTTAATCTTCTAAAGTTCTGATTAAATCCCTATCAATTATCTTCCTCTTTTTGGCGTCGTAGACGATTTGGTCGCCGCGCTCGGTGCGGAAGACAAAAGATTTTTTGTCCGAAGGATGTTTGAACTTTGAGAAACCCAGATTGATTAATTCTTCCGGGGTTTCAGCTAAAGTAATATCTTCTTCGTACTTTCTTAGGTCGCCCTTAGTTTGAAAATTCATTTTTTTGCCCGGAGTGATTATCTCCAGGTCTCTGTTTAGTTTCAATCCATTAGGATTGTATTCTCTTTCCCCGGTACCAAACATAGGCGTTCATTTTAAGTGTTAGACTTCAATATTGTACCATTGCCAAGGGTATTTTTCAAGGGCTTAGGGAAAATAAAAAACAGATGGACTCATCTGTTTTTTATGTCTATATGAGTTAAAATTTGAACATGTCCGAGAACTTGCCAATTAAAGGCAAAGGTTGCTGTTTGCCGGAAGCGGCGTTGCTTATCCCCACGATTAATAATACCAAGGTGCCTAGGCTTAAGATCCAATTAATAGTCCACCAGAAGTACATCGGCATTATCCAGTCTATTACATTTAAAAGCACTACTAGCAAGAATAGGACTAAGCCTTGTTTGGTGTGATATTTCACGAAAGAATCTTTTTTAGCATCGCCGGTTAAAAGCGGTACGAAGAAAAGAATATAGGCGATAATGGCCATGGCCGTATTCGGCTTGCCGGAAATTACCGGCACAGGATTTTGTGACATAGTTTATTATTGATTATTAATTTGACCCGTAATACAAAACTCCAATTTGCTGCTCTTCTGAGTTCTCATAGGAAAGGCTAATGGTCACACCGTCTTTTTCCACGATTAAATTAGCAGCATCAGATCCAATAGAGCTCATTCCCACGGTATAACCGTCGCTAGTAAACTCCTCGGTTAATTTATTAAAGTCTTCGCTGTCGATAACTTTCGGTACAGTGAAGGCTACCAAGAAAGAGCCGTCTTGTCCCATGTAGTTGCCGCTGAATAAGATCGGCTTTATCTTTCCAAAAACCTTGGTTAGGATAGGTTCTATTTTCTCTTTGACCACCGAAGACATAGCTCCGGCTAAAGCCACTGGTTTGGTTTCGTTGTAGCGATCAGTTGGAGTTTTGGCGGCCTCGGCAGCTTCGTCCGCTTTTTGTTCCGCTTCTGATTTGGCTGCTTCTTCGGCTATTTGCCGCGCTAGCTTGTCACTGATTTTGCCGTCGCCTCCGAATAGGCCGCCGCCAGTGTTCATTCCGTACATGCCTCTCAATAATTGATTGGCTAAGCGTTGTTGGCGCCAACGGTTAAAACCGTAGCAGAGCCCCCCGATTACTGCCACTGCCACGATGACAATGACAATCGTCTTGGTTTTCTTGTCCATATTTTTTGATTATCCCGAAAATATTATCTCGGGTTATTTTTATAAATACCCGCCGTTGAGGGACGGGTAGAAAATAACACTAAAAAATATCCAAAATAAATAAGGGAAAATGTTGACGATTAGAGGTGATAAAATTATCAGCTTGAAACATACTAATTCAATTATAGCATAATCTGCCGGCCAAGCAAAATAAAAAACCCCGCCTAGGTGCGACGAGGTTTGGAATATTGGTTGATTTCCAATAGCTAACAATTAAGCAGCATTTTAGTAAAGCGATTGTAGGCTTGGACCAATTCTATGACCGGTCCGGCTTGCAAATCGCTGATGTTGCCGTTTAAGTTGAATTTCTTCTTCAGCTCCTTGAAGGCTATATCGTCAAGGGCGAGCTGGATTTGATAACGGCTCTCATCGGGATGAGGCAGATGAAGATATTCAATGAGCTCCGGAGTGATTTCTCCTTTTTCCTGGAAAGCGTTAAGTTCGGCTGTCAGTAGTGATTGATATCTCTCTTCGCCGATAATCTTTTTTCCCCAACCGGCAGCTTGGCTGTTGACGGTAAAGGACGTTGATCGACAAATCCTTTTCCAGAAATAAAAATAGTCTGATGATTTCTTGATATGCGGCTGTGTCTGCGTAAAGAAATTATCATAGACCAGTCTTAAGAGTTCCGAAGAGCTTGAGTCAATATCTAGCCATAATGCTTCTTCCCAAACCTCTAGCACATCACTGATTTCGGTGTATAGCTTGCTAGTCTTTAGGGCAAAGTCTTGGATATTTCGGCTTAAGAAAGCCGAAAATAATTTATCCAATTTTATCCTGGTGGTTTCACCGAGTTTCCCTCGGAGCGACTCATATTCTCGTATCATCCAGCGAACTTTATTTAAATGGGGGCCGGTTTAAATAGAAGGTGACTAAATCACCGCCATATTCTCGCCGAAATTTAATGAGTAAAAGAACTTCTTTGAGGCAAATCCCCTGCTCCAGTAATTTCTGGCTATAGGGGTGCCTCAGAAGCCTTCTTCTCTTTAATCGGAATCTGGTAATAAAGAAAATAAATGTCATCAGTATCACCATGATACCAACGAGTACGAAATGGGTTGTTTCCATGAGTTGTTTGTATTTAATTGGTTAAGGACGAATTTGAATTCTTTTTAAATTATCAATAATCAGATGTTTTGTCAATCTGGGGAAGTTTTATTTTTTATAGCAAAAAGCAGGCCCCCAGCCTGCTTTTTTATTTTTCTGAGATTAATGAAGTCCGTGTTCGTGGAAACAATCAACATATTTTCTATCTAAATTGAGCAAGTGATTCACTAGCCAATCTTCCAGGAAATCAATGAGGTCCACCGAGATATCCACTCCATTCTCATTAAATTTCTTTTGGAAATCTAAAATTTTATCTTTGAGCTCGCGATGCTTTTCTTTGTGTTCCTGAGCTCCTTCGTAATTAAACTTATCAAAGTATTTTTCTTCGGTGCTAAAATGATTCGTCGCGTAGTCAATGATAGCTTTTAATAGTTCCCCCAACTCCTGGCGGGGAGATTTTTTGACTATGGAGTCATATAATTTATCTAAGATACTGACGAAATAACGATGTTGATCGTCAATTTCTTTAATGTCAAAGCTATACTCGGGTTTCCATTTGAAATACATAGGGTTTAAATATAATATTTTTTATTTTTTGTTTTCTGTCACGCTAAAAATATAATAACTGCCGGTGACTTGCCATTTTTTATCAATATATTCCCTTTTGGGAACTTCTTTTAATATTCCACTTAATTCAACCTCTTTGTTTAAAAAAGTATTCATGATATCCGGCGCTTGGCAATCTTTCATGGTTGGTGCGCATTGAGCCACGGTGGTGGGCAACCAATTCTCAACCGGAATTTGGCAGTCATTGTCGGCTAAGAGAAAATTTTCAGCTCCATCGGATTGCAGTAAAGCCTTTACTTCAACTTTTTTGTCAACATATTTTTTTGGGCTAGCCACCAAATCACAAACCGAGACAGTGCTCCCGATAATTTCGTTTTCTTTTTGGTCGTCTAATTTCTTTTCCTCCGCCGGTTTTTGCAACGAGCAGCCGGTGAAGATGATGAGGGCTAATAAGGAAATGATTAATTTTTTCATAATGTTAGCGTAATAATTTAGGTATACCTTAATTATATCCTAATATCCCTTGAGATACAAATTAAAGAAAGTTTAGAAATAAAAAACCGTTGTTTCCCAGGGCGGAAAACAACGGCGGATTAAAATAGTCAGTTAGATCTTGTCTATTAGTCCTTTGACTCCGCCTAAAAAGAAATGGCGGATGGAATCTTTTTCGGCAGGGATTAATTCCCGATTTTCAGGCAGGTCTCGACCGTGAATGGCGAGAATAATCATTTCCAGCAGGCAGCCCAAGTTGAATTTGGGACTCATAATTTTTCCGGAGATTAAATCTGTATTGCTGCCGATATACAGAGTTAAAATATCTTCCGGCTCTTCCTTCATAATCCGCAGAGCTTCCCTAACTTTGGAAAGCACATATTGAGGCGATTCATTTTCTAAACTAATAGTGGCTTGAGAGTATTCTTTCAAATACCTCTCCAGCGCGGCAATGAAGTACTTCTCTACATTGGAGCAAGTACCTAAAACAAGGAGTAGTTTCATGGTTTGTTGTGCTTGGTGGCCGCAATAGACTAGGATTAATCTGCTCCGGTCACCAGTCAAACAAAGTTATAAAAGGGCTAATTTGATATAAAATCTTAGAATAATTATATAATTTTGTCAACAGATAGTAATCCTTTTAATTATTTGACAAAAATGGGCATACATTATAATATAGGCGGTTAAACTAGTAAGGTTTACACATGAACATTAACAACTAAAAGCGATAACATGAGAACAAAGTTTCCGGCACTTTTAATAGTGCTTTTGGGTATGCTTCCCCTGAAAAATGAAGCCCAGATTGCCCCGTTCCACTACATTTCCTGTGCAGGAGATAATAGCGGCGCGTTGGAGGTCAATCCCGATTTCGGGTTGCCGCACTTATTTGTGGAGTAACGGCGAAACAAGCAAAAGTATCGACAGCTTAACGGCTGGCATCTATTCGATCACGGTGACCGACGATACTCTGGCGACAATGGTCTATAGCTACACGCTATTTGATCCTCTGCCGCTTGGCGTAGTGGTGGCTTCTCAAAACGATCTTCTTTGTTTTGGGTTAACTACCGGCAACATAGATGTCACATTAAGCGGCGGCACTCTGCCCTATTCGTATCAGTGGAGCCGTGATAGCCTGCTGTATGCGGCTAGCGAAGATTTGGCAAACATTCCGGCGGGGTCGTATGACTTGCTGGCGACCAAACACCTGTTTATTTCTAAACGGGGGCCGGGCAATTAATTGTCCGGCTTTTTTATTTAAATAAAAAAGATAACTTTGGTCCGAAGTTATCTTTAGAAATTAACCTTTGCGCTGGCGCCGAGCTAAGCGACGAATAAACTTAATCGCTCGGTTAACATAGCTCTAATTGTTGTTTATTCTGTTGTTCTGGACCGAGGGCCTTGCCCGCTACTGTTTAAAATGAGCGGCAAAGCCTTGTTCTAAATCAAAGGGACGAATAAAACATTCAATCAGATTGACATCAGGAAACCATTTCAGGGTAATCTGAGAGATAGCCTGAGCTAATCTGTCTCGCACCTCTTTGGTTCTTTTTGGCTTGATCATTAATCCATCAACGAAAATAACGATTTCTTCGCCCAGGCCTTTAGACATTAAGTCTGCGGGAAAAAAGCAAGAGACATCTGTTCTTTTTAATTCGAGTTCTTTCACACCGTGGGCTACGGTGTTAACCAGGGCATTACGGAACTCATCAATTTTTTCCGCCATTTCATGCGAAATTCCATAAACTATTAATACCGGCATTCTATTTCCTCCCTAATTAGTGGTTATTATTTATTTTTTCAAACAACAAAAAAGTATATCATAAAATTATATCTTTGTCAATCTATTATTGAGAAGTCCTTAGAGCTTGGTTTCTTCCCCGCCCAAAAAATCTACCCGGTCGTCTTTCACTAATAGCGCCTGTTCATTGTCTAATATTCTGGTGGGATAATGGGCTTGAGGAATTTTTTCTCGCAACACATCATCATACTCCGGAACATAGTGAGCGGTTATCAGAAACGGCACTAAATTAAGGCCGGTGAAATCAGTGACACCGCAGTGATCATATCTGTCTTGATGTGGCCAAAGAGCCATTTCAATCGTCGGACAAGCGACATAAGCTCCGGCGCTGGCGCCGATGTAAATCAATCCCTGAGGCAGCAGTTCCTCAAGCACTTTATCAAACTCGCTTTCTCGAATTGATTTCAGCAAATAGAAAGTATTGCCCCCGTTGACAAACACGACATCAAATTTTTTTAAAATATCTCGCAGCTCTTCTTTATTTTTTCCGTCTAAGTCTATATCTTCAAAATAGCAATTATTTTCCTTAAATATCGTTCGGGTTCTGTCTAAATAATCCAAGGTTCCTGTTCCCCGATTTTTGGAGGCGGTGATGACATGAGCCACCCGGAGATCGCTTAAGGGCCGGCCTAAATAAGGGGCCAAATCATTTTTAAGAAAACGGCTAGAGGATAATAAAAGTAATGTTTTCATAGGATTCTGTTAGCTATTAATACCAATAAAATAGCATTTAAGAGAGCCAATTGTCAAAAGTCAATCAAACTAAAGAACGCTCCGATTAAGAGCGTTCCGAGGCTAAATTAGCTAATTTTACCATCTAAAAACAGACTTTATTCCAGCGCAAAATCAAATAAAAAACAGTCATGAAAATAAAGCCGCCGACGATGATTCCGGCCAAAAATCCGGACAAAGACGAGGCTAGCACTTTGCCCAAGCGCCAGCGGAAAGTCTTTTTTTCGGTGGAGATAAAATCACCGATTACTTTTTTCTCCATTAATGATTTTTTCATAGTTTGTTATTAGATAAAAATAATTAAAAACCTAATTTTTCTTTTACGATAATCAGAGTGATTCGTCCGGCTTGGACTTCCTTGTTAATCAACAAGACTTTGTTAATAGAGCTTCCCTGACCGTAGGCTTTGAGGGCTCGTTCGTTTTCCAAAGGCAAACAATATTCTGCTAAGCGCTGTCGGCCGACTTCTACGTTCTCCACTATTTTCTGCGACCCGACTACCCAAATTACCGCTCGTGACCCAAAGGCATAGGCCGGCAATTGACTGCCGGTGGCGGAAGCAATGAGCACTTCCCCATTTTCAGTAACCGCATGAACGCTGCCAATGGCATATTCCGGGGCTGCTCCTAAACGCTGTTTTTCCATTTGTTGCTCCGGACTATTTAAAGTTGCAAATGTATTGCGCGCCGCTTTATACTTCTCACTGCTAGTTATCTCCTGGTCAATACCGGTTTCGGCTAATGTTATGGAAGACATATTCATCACTTCCGCTCCGGCGGGCAATAGAGACAAGGCTTTTTCTTTAGCTGCCGCTTTGTCATTAACCACGTAGGTGGTGATACCGTTTTGATTAAGCGCGGCTATTGTTTTAGCTATAGAATCATCGCTGGCTAGAGTGGCAAATTTTTGATTAATTTCCATATGACTTTAAATTAAATTATCAATAATTTTTTAATAGCTTTGAGTAGTGGTTCTCGGGCGGCACCGTTAAAATTATGATCCCCGTCCAATGAAATTACTTTTATCCTTGGATCTAATTCCTTCAAATCAACTGGCGGCAAGAGTTGATCTTGCTTGGCGATTATCGCCAACACTTCTGTCCTTTGCGCCAGAGTATTGTATTCTTTGATTGGCTCGTCCTTGGCCCTTTCCTGCCAATATTTCGCCGGCACTATTTTAGTCAGACCACTTGAACCAGAGGGAAGTTTAGAAGTGCCATCCATATTTATTTCCGCTCCCGGCTTTTGGCGATATCGAGCTAAGGTGCGCTCAATATTCATATCAAACACCGGTGCCAGAAGAATGGCTCTCCTAATCCCAATGGGATTAGCCAAGGCTGCGACCACCGTTCCTTGGGAATGGCCGATTAAATCAATGATCGCTCCGGGATAATCCATTTTAGCTTTTTCAATGACCTGGTTAAGTTTTTGCACTTGAGCGCTCAACGGACAAATAGTCATCGTCTTCTCTTTTTTGTCTACGGCAAAATAATCAAATAATATTGATTTTGCTTCTGGCAAGCTAGCGGCAATGTCGGTCAAAAGACCCATATCGTCTCGACGCACTCCAAATCCATGTGAATAGATGATAACTTGCTTCGGGATAGATTTTAATTTAGAAAGAATAATCATAATTAACACCAGCACCCAGAGCAGCGGAGAAAAGACGCTAATCCTTTCCAATATTCCCATTCCCGGGGTTGGTAGTTGGGCCGCTACCCGAGGAGCTTGGAAGCTCACTAAGATGCCAAAAGTTAGCATGATTAAAATAGTTGCCAGGGAATACCAGCGAAACCATTTCCCTTGAGTATTGGAACCGCAGGCCATAAATACCGCTATCAGCAAAACGGTTATACCCGATAAAACTAAATGACCGGTATCGGTGGCGGATCCAATATTGCCTCGCATATTCATGGGAAAGAAGAGCCAGACGAACCCTAGGAGGCCCCAGGCAGCTAATAGCAGGCCGGTAACGCGCAAAGAGCGCTTCTGTTCAGCCCAGAGCCAGACACCTATTCCCAGAGCAATAATCAGCGGATTAAAGGCTAGAACCATAATTGTCCACAATCGGCTGGTGGGGGCTTCAATGGCGGATAGTTCGCTAATCGCCTGATTGGTATAGCTATATCCCGGGTATAAGCTGGCGGCCAGCGCGTCAACGCCAATATAAAGCAAGACAGCGATGATGCCGCAGATTAATAGAGCTTTGATTATCTTTCTTCGCTTAATAGTCATGATAAAATTATACTCCAAAAAGATAAATATAAAAACAGCACAATTATTATTTTATAAATTGAGGGATTTAATCGAGGTCTCAATATTATTGCCGTCTAGTTCAACACTAACACATTGGGCTTGAGGCCTGTGGGTGGAATCGTTTTCAGTGAATGCTGGAACTGTGATATATTCAAGGTTGTTGATGTTCTCTTGATGGAAGAAGTGTAAGTGTCCGCAAAATACGGCCATCACCTTTTGGGAATCTTCAAATATTTTTCTCACCTCTGCTTTATTCTCAATATAGGCTCGATGTGGCTTGCCTTTGAAATAATAATTATTATCCAATGATTGATCGTCTAATATGTAATGGCAATAGATTAGAGTGGGCAAATTAGTTTTCTTTAGATCTTCTTTTAACCAGGCTAATTGTTCAGGGTCAATACGGCATTGTTCGGTTCGGTCATTTCTAAAGCTATCCAAAACGATATGATGATAGTTGTTAATATCAAAAGAATAGTAGGGGCTGTTCTCTCCGATTATTTGTGCTAACTGGGAACGGGAAAGATTACGCAACTCATGGTTTCCCAATACGCATTTTACCGGCACCCCAACATTTAATAGCCCTAATGCCTTTTTATACAGCTCAGCATCATTGTCTGCATTAACTTCAGCTATTAGATCGCCTAAATTGATTATCAAATCATATTCCTGGGCCAGCGTTTTAAATTTGGGAATATAGTTTTCAAATTGGGAACCAAAATGATTAATATAGTCCTCACCGCCGTGGGCGGGATAGTTGGTGTCTTCTCCGTAATGGATGTCGGAAATAATTAGTATTTTCATATAGAAACAAGATTAGTTAATATTTTTATCTTTTCTAACGACACCGCATCACAAAGACCACCGCATCCTCAAGCACGCTTTCTACCTGGGTTTCTGATAGTTTTAGATTATTAGGAGACACTAAATCACCGAGGACCTCCATGAAGCTGTGCCGTTCAATAGAATAGCCGAGATTTTCAAAAAAATCCTGCGCTTCCCTTTCGGTCTCAAATCGGTTGCCAACGATATCTTTGCCGGTTAGTTCAGATATCTTTTCTACATAACCAGCCATAATCGTGTTTTCTTGACTGAATATTTTTCTCAAAGAAATATCGGACGTTATCCAAGCTCCGCCGTATTTTTCTAGCAGTCTATGGATATTTTTTCCGACCTGAGCTTTTTCCTCAAGGGTTAAATAGCGCAGTAGTCCTTCATTGATGATTGCTAGCGGTTTTGTTTTGTCAAAATGGCTAGTCGCTTCTTCTAGCTCTGCAAAGTTTAGGACATTAGCCGGTGCAAAATGAAGATTATTGGGAATCGGGAAATTATGATCTTCGGCTATTTCTTTGATTATTTGTTCTTTTTCTGATATCACACTGGGAAGATCAACTTCAACGTAGTTAAAATTATTATCTTTAGACATGGATAACCCTCGGGAAGAAAAACCGGCGGCCAGCTCTAAAACTTGATCAAAGCCAGTTTGCAGAATTAGTTTATCAATCAACTTATGCCTAGCTTCAAATTGCGGCGCTAGTTCTGGTCTTTTGAGGTCGGCCGGAATTTCTTTTTGATCCTTTCTTTCTCTTAGAGCTTCCAGCTTAGCAAAAATATCTTGAGAAAAAGGGATATCAGAAAAAGTGCGGCGATAAGCCACCATCCAAGCGGTGGGAATCACTTTCTCAAAATCATTCGGCTGGTTTTCTATATTTTTTGTAGTCATAAATAAATTATATCATATTTTTAGTCAACCCGATAATTGACTAAATCCTAAAAACGGTGTAGTATCATAAATCAGTTAAATATAGTATTGAACCTTTAAAAAAATTAACCAATGAAAAAAGTTATTTTTCTGTATGTAGTTTTCATTATCGCCGCCTTTGTGCTGGCTTGTATTTCTGAGCAAAAACCGGATAAATATCCTATAACCTATGTGGCCATATCGCCGGCTGGATTTAGGCAAGATATTACTTATATCTGCGGCAATATTAGATATCTGCCTGATGGCCGAGTGAGATGCCTGATTAGATATATTGACGATCGACCTTCTAAGGATAGTGTTGATTTTCCGCCTACGACCCAGATTATATCCGCGGCTAATTATTTTATTGATTAATTAGAATCTGGAAAACCACCCGAGAAACAAGACTGAGATAATTTCAAAGTCTTTTTTATTTTTCAAAATATAAACTATTTAAAACAAAAAAAGCTGATTGATTTCAGCTTTTTTTATTAATTTTTTCTGGTTCAAATTAGTCTCCAATTGAAAAACAATCGCAATTTTTGTTTTTTAAAATTAACTTTTGTTCTTGAATATTGTTAATAAATGTCCGCTGAGTGCCTAAGCCAATGGCTCGCCGCTTATCCAGCGGGGTGTGGTGTTTGTATCTCCGACGAGAAAACTCTTTCACTAATGCCTCATGTCTGAGATAAAGGGCTTTTTGTTTCCCAACCCAACGCAGTGTTTCCGGATGGCGAGAATATCCTCCCTTGCCGTGATGCTTTACCAAAATATTCCACAAGCCATGAAGTTCTCGATGTTCAGCGAGCAAGTGTTTTCTGCACAAACATTTTGGTGGGACGTCCCATATTCGCATATTTTTGAATTCTCTTTGTTTCTAAACTTAATATGTCAATTATATATTATATCTTCTGAATTTGAAAGATGGAAATAGATAGATGGCAATTAATTAAGCAATAAAAAAGGAACCGAATGGCTCCTCTATGTTATTAGTGAATTAATCTTTTGTCCAGGTAAACTGTTGATATTCGGAATAAGCGCAATGAGCAAGCCAATAATTATAATATGGCTCACAGTCAGCTTCTCCATCTTGAAATTTTTTAATCATAACTCCGCTAACTCCTGGCACGGTTTCTTGAATTTTTTTAATTTCCCCTACAGTAGAATCGGAAATTTCCACTTCAGATTTTAACTTTTCTATATCTTCAACAGACAGAGATGCTATTTTTTCTAAAACAAACGTAATTTCTTTTATTAATGACATAACTTTAGGTTTTAATAGTTTTTACAAGAGACAAATAATTATCTTTTCTAAAACCCATTAAAACCCTATCTTTTAAAGATCTATTGTTTTATAAACCTATCATTGAGAGAATAAAAAAGCAATAGCTGCTCAATAAGCTGATTCAATTGTTTAAAATGGCTATATTGACTAAATTAAATAATTATTATAATATAGAGCATTAAACCAAATTGTCGAACATTAAAATTACTATTATGTATATTCAGTTTCAAGCAAGTTATGCCAATACCTTATTTGAAGGGAGCGGCACATATTCCTACAAAAATAATAAAAAAGCCAAAGAGGAATTTTTCAATTCTTTAAGCGATGGCAAAGATTTTTATGCCGGGGATTCCAATGATAAAGTAAAATTGGACATCAAAACCGTCGAAAAAACGGAAAGGGCTGACAATGTTGGCGGTTACATGAAGTTTACCGCTACAGCCACTTACGAAAACCGTAATATATCTGTGCCAATATTCGTAAAAGGGATTGTGACTTTCAGCAAATAACACTTTCCTCGTTCAACAAAAGATTGACCCCAAAGATCAATCTTTTTTATTTTTAATATTATCCTCTGACAAACAACGAGCACCAACACTCCCCTTTTTCTTGCCAAGTTTTTTGCGCTTTGAAATTACAAGGGCAAATTAGTTTGGCATCCGCTTCCTTATTTCCTGAGTTTAATCGACAGGGACAATATCTAAAGCCGTGATTGTCTTCATTATTTAACACTCCTTCAGCCAAAAGCTCCACCCTTCCTTTGTCAGGGTTAAGTTTTAATTTATCCGGCGCCATTTGCCTGTCAGCAAACTCTTGCCAGCGTTTGATAGTGTTTTCTATTCTTCGTTTATCCATTGTTTTAATTCTTTATATGACATTTCACCGCAAACAGCTCTTCCCTCTGCTTCGTCTAAGAAAGTCGGGACAGACAGATCGCCGCCGCTAGCCGCGGCGATTATTTTTGCATATTCTCTCATTTTCATGGCATTATCCTCATTATGCCAAACCTCAAGTTTTACAATATCATATCCCTCCGCAATGAGCTGATCAACTATCGGGTGCATTACCCGGCAATGAGGACATTCTTGGCCATGAAACATTATTATTTTTTTCATATTACAATATTTCTATTAATTTTTTAAACTCGTCTATTTCAATTTCAATATAGGCATCTTTAATATGGCAAGTCGGACACTCTGAGGGTGGGTTGATATTTATGCTTAAATCATTGCATACCGTGCATCTCCATAGTTTTCTGCCCTCTAAATTATCCAAAACCTTTTCCAGGTCAGCCCTATCTCCAGCAACAAATCCTTCCGGAGCGTTAATCCCCAAGTGGATATTTCCTAGATTGTCCTTATATATACCTTTTTTCATAGTAGTTTAATTATAGCACTGATAAAAGTATTTAATCCAGGGTTGGGGTTTATATTGGGCAATTCCTTGTTTTGCCGGCCTCCTGATGCTATAATAGATATAACAATATGCATAATAACCAAATTAAAATTTGCGCCAAGGGCTCCAGGAAAAACGGGGCTGAATTCATTAAAGAGACTAAATATCTAGCCACTTTAGTGGATTGTATAGAAATTGACTTAAACTATCCTCACGATAGTAATTTTAGAAAAGAATTAAATTTTTTAAAACAATTAAGAGCAAAAAATAATATACATTATACAGTCCATGCTCAATATTTCGGCGGCAGCTTGAACGATTTTAATAAAAAAATTCGCGAGGAAAGCCTAAAACAAGTATATCAAGCGATTGATACCGCTGTTTCACTAGGAGCTAAGATTGTCACACTTCATCCAGCCCTGGAGCCGTATGGCCTTAGAATAGCCGACCGGGAAAAAATAGAATTGGCTATTTATAAAAAAATTGCTGGCTATGCTGCCAAAAAACAAGTTAAGATTGGTTTGGAGAATGAGGCGCAAACTTGTTTTTGGTTTCCGAATAGAGCTTGCAAATTTAAAGAGTTGAGGGAGACCGTTAAACAAGTAAAGAATAAAAGCTTTGGCCACACTCTAGACATTGGACACGCCAATGTCAGCGGCGAAGATTATCTCAAGGCCATAACGGATATCAACAAAAATATTTTTCATGTTCACCTCCATGACAATCTTGGGCTTCCTGAGGAAAATATTAAGAAATATAATCGTCCAGATCCGCACTTGCCACCCGGACAAGGAATGATTAATTGGAAGAAAGTAATTACGGCTTTAAGGAAAATACATTATCGGGGATATGTTGAACTGGAATGTGAAATAAAAGATATGGCTGGCGCTATTGAATATTTATCCCAGTTTTAATACTCTTCAAAAATTTAAAAAGGAGCTAAATTGTAGCTCCTTTTATTGTAGTTTCCTTTTGATAACCCTCTCATAAACGGAATAATGTTCTCTGGCCGCTTTGGTCCAATTATATACGGCCACTGAATCAATTGATTCCCGGGAGAGGCTAAACCATTTCTCGGGACTGGCGCAAAGAATTTCTTTGATTTTTATTGCCATATCCGCTTCGGAGTGGTTGGGTGAGATAAATTTAGCAGGAATATTAATTTTATAGCTGCTGTTGTTTCTGACTATTGTCGGTAAGCCGCAAGCTCGAGCCTCGGCTGGCAATAAGCCAAAAGTTTCGTGCTGAGAATGTCCGATGAAAACCTTGGCCTGGCGGAAACATTCAGCTAACTCAATTTGAGACAGGGCATCAGAAAATATCAGTTGTTTAGCGATCTTAAGCTTATCGGCTAGTTGTTCCAGGCCCAATTCTTCCCTTTCCTTATTATTCCCCCCAACTACTAGTAGTTTTGGTTTTAACCCTTCTTTGCATAAATCAAGCAGCAATCTAAAGGTGGTAAGGAGAAAGGCGTAGTCCTTTATCGGGCTAAGTCGACCAGCACTAATGATTAAATCGTCTCGAACAATAGAGCGGTTGGGATAAAAAATTTGACGATCAATCCCCGGATAGATATAACTGATTTTTTTCTTGGCTATCCGGAAAATTTTAGCGATTTCCTGAGCATCAATTTCACTCAGGGATATAATGTGATCGCAATCGAGCAAACAATTTAGTTCCCTTTTTACCACTTCTGAAGTGTCAACCAGGCTCAAGAAGTCAGCTTTTTCTACTAGTACCTTTCTAACGCCGATGGTGGCGTAGTTAGTGTGAACCCAAGGGGTATTTAGCCCTTGGTTGCGAAGCATAGACATCACGGCACCGGCTTCAGAACCCGAAGTATGAACGATGTCCGGCTGATTATGATCAAAAAGTTTTTTCACTTTAAGACCATAATCAACCAGGTGCAATAATTGCTCGTCTTTATTCAGAACCCTGTTTGGCCCGGATTTAATGGTGATGATCTGTTCCCTTGCCAATCCTTCTGCGAAAATTTCTTCGGAACTTTTTCGACAAACAAAGGAAGCTTCGACATTCGGTAATTCGGAAATACTCTGAATCAAGTTATAAACTATCGTATTCAATCCCCCGATGCTCCGATCTCTTCCCGCAAATCTGATAGTTGGCATTCCTTCGTAATTCAGATAGCAAATTTTCATTCCGACCTCCAGTTCAACTTGTTAATTTGTAAGAACCTTTGGAAGGAATTCGTAGATAGGGCTTGGTCGAATATTTCTGAATATTTATCGAGCGCTTCCCCTAATAATCCTTGCCGGTAAAGACTAAGAGAATCAACGCCCCGGTTATTATTAGCGGGACAAAAATTCAGATAGCCACCACAGGAAAGTCGGAGAGTAAAAATTCCCTCATGACAATATTCCGGACATTCTTGGCAAACCGGGGACCGCATAGTCGGTTCTGCCTCCTTCAAAATAACAGCCATTCCCTTTTTACTGCTTTCTAGTTTGTAGAACTTGCAGCCAAAAACATCCATGAGAGAAAAATTAGTGCCGAATTCCCTTTCTAACATTGGCATAAGATCTTTGGTCAAATAAACAAATTCGTTTTCCCAAAAATTCTTTTTGCCTACACATGAAGAGTAGTAGGTAAGATCCAATAAGTGGATTTGCTGGACGCCAATCTCTTCAACCATTTCCAACAAAGGAATAATGGAATCAAAATTGGATTTCATCACCACGCAATTGAGGCGAACAGGCATAAATTTAACGGCTGTTTTAATGCCCTCCAAAACTTTTTTGAGCTTATCAACGCCGGTAAAGTTAAAGAAATCTCGATCATACGGAGTATCGAGCGAAATCTTTAAGAATTTCAAGCCCGCTTCTTTAAGTTCGGACATCTTTTTATCGGTAATCAGCAATCCGTTCGTGTTCAGTTCTACCGCCGCGCCCATGGATATTGTCTCTTTAATAATACGGGCAACATCCTTTCTCATGAGTGGTTCGCCTCCGGTAAAATGAATATTGTTCACTCCGGACCTGATCATCACATCGATGATTCCTAATAGCTCCTGGAAAGAAAGGCAGTATTTTTCCTGGCCATCATAATTTTCCATGAACACTAAG
Organism: bacterium; assembly: GCA_035402825.1. Taxonomy (GTDB): domain Bacteria; phylum Patescibacteriota; class Patescibacteriia; order Patescibacteriales; family UBA12465; genus DAONDZ01. The sequence goes on from DAONDZ010000007.1 coordinate 30,558, forward strand.
GGACCATCGGGGCAATAAATGCAATTCATCTGGCAAAGCCGGCTGATTGCTATTCGTGCTTTAGTAAACATACATTATCCTCCTGACTTTAAACTGTTATACAATTCAATATATTGCCCGACTACCAAATCAAAGGTTTTTTGATTGAGTATTGTCTGGCGGCTATTTACACCTAACCGGCGACGTTCGGCCTCATTCGTGACTAAATCCCTGATGGATTCAATAAAACTTGCCTGATCATCAACTGGAAACAGTCGGCCGTTTTCTCCATCAGAGAGCAACTCGTTCATTCCTGGTATATCCGAAGCAATAACCGGGTTACCGCAGGACATCATTTCCATTAAAACATTAGGCTGACCCTCGCGGCTGCTCGGCAGAACTAATAAATCGCAGGCTCGAAAAAAATTTTCCGGCTCGTTAGTCACTTCATAGAATCTGACGTTTCTAGCTGAATTAATTAGTTCTTTGACTCTGCCCTCAATAGAATCATGTTGATTCATACCCGAACCGACAATTATCAATTCTGAATGAGGATAGAGATCTTCAAGCTTCGCCCAGGCTTCTAACAAAAAATCTGGTCTTTTCCTTTCAACAAACCTGCCGATGAATAAACATAATACTTTTTCGGCCGGTAAGCCAAGCTTTTTTCTTAAGGCCAGCTTTTCTTCCGAGCTAGCTACTGCGAAAACTGTCGGATCAATACCAAAGCCTATCATATGAATGTTTTTCTGAAAGCCGCAAGCACGAAACTCATGAAATTGATCTTGGTTGGAAATAACATAAGCGTCAAAAGAGCTCAATAGTAGCGGCTGGGCTAATTTACCATTACCGCGATTTTCTAGGTTGCCGGAAGTGGCCACCATCAAAATAACTATCTTACCAAGGGCTCTTAATATTCCTGCTGTCATTCCCTGCAGTTCGACTTCGCCCGGATCAGGAAAAATTTCCAGCCAGTGAAATACGTCACAATCTTTTCTGCTAATAACTTCAGCGCATAATTCAGGGAAAGAATTAAATCCCAAAATTTTGACTCCGGCCATATTGCCAGATTTGCCTTTGGAAAAAATTGTCACATCATAACCACGAACCAATAATGATTGAGCCAAACGAATAGTGGCCAATTCCAACCCACCAACCTCCTCTAAAGGATTATATGGGATAATTAAGATTACTTTCATTTTTTTCCTCCAATAATTTTAGATACAAGTTAATATATTTCTTAGCAATTAAATCAATGCTGAATTCAGCCATTATTTTATTCCGGGAAACTTGACCCATTTCAGCCCTCAGGGCTGGATTGTTAATTAGGTTCAATATTGCCTGAAAAGTTGCGTCGCTATCACCGATCGGAACCAAAAATCCATTAACCCCGCTGGTTATCAGCTCGCGAACGCCGGAAATATTAGTAGCTACGTTCGGTAAAGCACAAGCCATGCTTTCTATTATTGAATTAGGCATGCCTTCGACTTCCGAAATTAAGGTATGGATATCGCAGCAATTATAATAACCCAAAACGTTCGGAGTGGCCGGAAATATCAGGACATTTTCCATTTTTCTGGCTCGTTCAATTATTTCGTCTTCTACAGAATCTTTTTGGTCAAAACCGGCTCCCACCAGGAGTAGTTTAGCTTTGGTGCCAATTCTATCGAAAACATCCAACAGAACATCAAGCCTTTTTCTTCTTACCAATCGACCAACATACAAAACTAATATGTCATTAGTCGGCAGATTCATCCTTGCTCTCAAATCAGTTTTATCAATAGCTGGTTTAAATTCCTGACAATCTAAACCGTTAGGAAATAAATAAATCCTATCGGTAGATACTTTCAGGGAAACAAGCTCGTCTATTATCTGCTCGTTTAGCGCGGAAAAAGCATCGATGAAATTAAGATAGCCAATGTTTGAGTCATTGATAATTCTGGGCAAACAAGCGGCTGTTGGTATTTTTAATACTGTTGGCCTGGCTAATTTAGCCAAAACTGCAAACTGCGGATCAATTGAATGATAAAATAAATCGATTACATGAATCACATCAAATTTATCACGATTATCAATTAACCATTTGCCGGAGATCTCGACCCATTGCATTAAATTATCCGCAGTGAAACTTTTAACCGGAATTTCCGGTGGAAAGCCCCCCTCGTCACTTTTTTTAGTAACTATCAAGACATTCCACCCATTGTTTTTTAAGGCTCTAGCTAAACGAAAGGTGCTCCATTGGAAGCCACCTAATTCCGGTAGATAGCTAGACATCCAAAATACTACATTTTTCATTGTTTCTCCTTTCTGATTTGTTTAACTACAAAGAATAAATCTTCGGCAAACATTGCCGGCCAAAACCAGCGCAGAAAATTGCCGCCATACGGCGTTATTACACAATTTCCGAATACTTGGTTAATTTCCGTGTTTAAGCTTTCCACGGAAAAATGTCGGACATGAGTAGGATCGATATAGCTTATAAGGTCAATGCCGCGCAGCATTTGCCAACGATGCCTCCAATAGAAGGCATTCGGAATTGAACCTATGAGCTGGCCGCCAGGAGCTAAGATGCGACTTATTTCAGTCATCAAAATACCAGGCGAAAACAGATGCTCAAGGATATCGCAGGCTATAATCAAATCAAATTCATTGTCGGAAAATGGCAATCGGCCGCTATTTAAATCCAACCAAAGCGTTTTATACCCTTTCGTCTGACAACTATTAACTGCAGCTTGATCAACATCAACGCAAACCACTCGTTCTTTAGGAGCGCCTAAGCTGTGTATCAATGATCCATCACGGCTGCCCAAATCCAAAATTTTTTGCCGTCCTTCAAACCGGCCGGCAAAAAACTTCTTCTTGCCACTTAAGTGATGAACAAAATTATATTTGTTCCATCGTCGGTGAAAATCACCATAAAATTCTGACAAATAATTTTCCATGGTAAATAATTTTAAAGAAGGAGAAGCTTTGGGGCCCCTCCTTACAGGTTCAACAATTGTTCATTAAAATCAATAAATTCACCGAGAGGCATTAAAACAGCCCGGCTAGGATTCACGTTACCGACAAATTTCTTATCATGGCTTACAATTATTAGCGTACCCTCGTAATCATTGATAGCTTCGGCCACTGCCTCCATAGAAGAAGGATCCAGATAATTGGTGGGTTCATCTAATATTAATAGATTATGACCGCCAACAATCAATTTGCACAAAGATAGCCGACCCTTTTCCCCCTGGCTCAATTTGTCAATTGTTTGGAATACTTTATCCCCAGAAAAAAGAAATCTACCCAGTAAGCCCCGAAAATTGGTATAGGGCTGCTTATTGGACATTTGAATCTCTTCCATAATTGAAGAGTTCGGATCCAAATTTTCATGCTCCTGAGAATAATAGCCAGCTTCAACGTTATGGCCGAACTCAACCACTCCTTCGTCGGGCCTTACTAAGCCCATAAGAATTTTGATAAGCGTGGTTTTGCCGGAACCATTAGGACCGAGAATAACGATTTTTTCACCTTTAAACACATTGAAATTAATTTGGGAAAAAACCTTTACCCCATCGAATGATTTTGACAAGTTTTTTACTGCCAATACTATTTTCCCGGAAGATTTAGTCACTTGAAATTTAAACTTTATCTTCCTTTCGTGGACTGGCAATTCATTAGCAAGCTCATCTTTTTGTTTTTTAAGTCGGGCAACTCGTCCGAACATGCTTTGAGCCGCCTTGGCCTTTTTAGGGCCGCCATAACGTAATCTTAGGGCCGATTCGTTGACTCGCGTAATTTCCTTATCGAGCCATTCTATTTTATCCGATAAAGCCGCTTCATTTTGCGCGCTCTTGTCGAGATAATCTTCGTAGGTGCCTTGATACTCCCGCATTCTTCCGGTGAATTTTTCTAATTCTAGTATCCGGTTAGTGAAGGGATTAATGAATTCGGGAAAATGACTGGTCACTAAAACCGTTTTTTTCGTATTCTTCAGATAATTGGCCAACCAAGCATAATATTTTTTATCTATGTGGTTAGTCGGTTCATCGAGAATAAGAAGATCGCTGTCGGAAAAAATACTTCTGGCAAAAGCCAAACGAGTTTTTTCCCCACCACTTAAGGTGGCAACGATCCTTTCTAAATCAAGGTTTAAGCCAATGCCATTAAAAATAGTTTTGATCTCGGCTTCGGCTTCATAGCCGCCATTTTTGGAAAAATTTTCTTGAGCTTCTGAATATCTGCGAATTGCATTATTTAATTCGTCGCCCTTAGAATTTTCAAATTTCTCCATATCTGCCAAGGATTGCTTCATGGCACCAAGATATTTTCCCAACCCTTTTTCCTCAAACATGAATTCCTCAATAGTGCAGTTATTTCTCACTATTTGATAGTCTTTTATGATTTGAGGAACGTAGCCGAAATAATCCGGCTTTTCGATTTCGCCTTCATCTGCTGAAAGCTCATTGATGATTACTTTCAACAAAGTGGTCTTACCAGCGCCATTCACCCCGACAAGGGCTACTTTCTCGCCAGCTGCCATGGAAAAAGAAACACAGTTAAGTATTTGTCTTTCTCCGATTGAATAAGAAACGTCTTTAAGTTGTATCATTTTTATTAAGTTTTTAAGGTTCAAATAACAGATAATCTTACCATAAAAGCCCAATAAGTCAATAGTAAATATAATACAAATTTAATGTTACGAAATAATAATAACAGCTAATATTAAAATAAAAATTGGCGCTGCTGAGGCAACGCCAATCCATCTATGACCATCGAGAGTAATGGAATTTATGACAATAATTTCTTCATTTTTTTAACCGTTATAACCATAGCGCTAATAACTTTACAGCCTTCATTATCCGGCAACTTTTTAATATACTCCAGCCACTTTCCTTCCGTATAATTTTTAGCCTTCCCTATCAATTCAAAGCCAACACACGATTTTTCCCATTCTTTATTCCAAATAACCAAAGAAACATTATCGTTGTAATTTAAGTTTTTAACGGATTCCTTGATATGGAGATTGGATATGATTATTTTATCACCAACAACTTTAACGCAGGCCACGGCGATATTGTGCGGCTTTCCGCTCTTATTAACCGTAGCTAAACCCAGGGCGCTGGATTCTATAAACTTCTTTAAAGCTGGTGAAATCATAAAATTACTTTTTTATCTTATTAAACCGATACATTCCAGCCGTAATTGGCAAGATAAGTGTTAAGATATAGTAAATATAAACATCAAGTTTATAATAATCAACCGCCTTAAGCAGCTTAACCAAAAAGACATAATCTAGGGCTACGGCCATTATTGTCCAAATAATACCAAGTCCGATATAGCATATGAACTTCTCTCTTTTAATTTTTTTAATTAGTACCCAGATAATAGCGGCTAGTCCCAATGGCATTACCAACCAACCGATGACATCTTTGGGGGCAAAAGCAAAAAATACAAAACCTAAAACATAGCCCCGAAGCCAAAGCATCAATCCCCAAAAAATGGTGTTTAAGAAAATCTTTCCCTTGTTTTTGGTCATAAATTTTTATTTAAATATTTTTGAATGGCATCAATATCAATTAATTGATGCTCCCCACCCAATTCTTTTTTATAGGAAATAAGGTCACGAGGATCCATTATGGAAACAGCAATTCCGTTTATATCTGTTATTATTCCATCAAACAGACGATTTTCTTTTACATTCATCCATTTAGTCATTTTTAAATCGGTCATTTTTAAAGTATCGACATCAGTCATATCGATGTCTTGCCCCTGGTAATTGACCGAAAGAGTGTTGCAATCCCATTTTTCGTTTAGATAGTGCTTGGGGCCGGCGGTGATATAATCAGAAACTTCAGGAACGATAATGCTAAAATATTTCCCCGAAAGAGATATATCTATATCATTTACTTCCCTAGGAGATCCATAAATCTTAGCGGCAAATCCCCCGCCGATTTTATAAGGGATTTTATTCTTATCAAAAATTGCAACAATCCAGCGAAGTCCTGACGTTACTTTTTCATTCAACTCTATTTTCATAAATAATTATATTTTTTACTTATTTCAATCTTCCTTTCTTACGATTAATAGTAATATCGGTTATTTCGATTTGTTTTGGTAACCTTAACAAATACAAAACTATACCAGCCACATCTTTTGGATCCATCCACTCCGTCGCGTCTTCAATTCTCTTGCCGTAGTCTTTTTCATGCATTTTAGTATTCATACCACCACAGTGAACATAGATCATCCTACTTTTTGTTTTTGCTAATTCTAATCCAATATTATACGAGCCACCTCTTAGACCATATTTAGTTGAAGTATATGCTAATTGGTCATTAAATCCGGCTTTCAAATCTGCTGTCGTGCCGATGTTTAATATATCAGCTTCATTTTTCACAATGTTATTAAATAATAAAGATACGAAATATAAAGGTGCAATAGTGTTGACTTTAAACGCTCTTTCAAATTTAGAGTATGTAATTTCGTCTATTTTTTCCATGGCCACAATAGCGGCGCAATTAATAATAGCATCAAAATCATTATGCTCTTCTTTTATCGCATTAGCGGCGTTATTAATATCTTGTTCTATGGATAAATCACAGGCAATATTAACAACTCCTGATAAATCGCAAGCCGTTCTACTTATATTGACTACTTCTATCTTTTCCTTTAAACACAAATTCGCGATTGCCTTCCCGAGCCCGTCGCTGCCTCCTAGTATAATTATCTTTTTCATATAAGTTGACTATTTAAATAATTATTAATATTATACCAAAATTAACCGCTCAATAATAGACGACTGAATTTGAGCCAATTTTACCAAATATGTATATAAAAAAGTGCCATTTCAAATAGCACTTTTATAAATCTAGTTTTGATCGTTCTTCGTTGATTTGTTAATGACGAAATCCCATTTTTTTAGCCATTCTTTCGGACATTGCGTGATACTTATTATCATGTCCTTCGGCGAAAGCAAGAACCTCGCCTCGGCGCAGCACATGATATTTATTATCACCCCCTTCGTTATAAACCAATCTTCCTCCCTTTGGAATGAAATACTTTTTATTATCCCTTCCTTCATTGTGAAAAAAGATGTTTCTTACTGCTCTTTTTATCTCTACCAGTGACATATGCCCCTCCTTTTCGTAATTAATATTGGGTTGTTAATGTAACGCAAAATCGTAACATGTTTAAAACTACTTTGTCAATATAAATATTATTTAGATAAAAAATAATCAAAAGATTTGCTTTGTAATAATCTTTGGATACTTTTACCCTGAGTTATTTTTGCCTTTATTAAAATCTGTTTTTTGGGTAAGGCTTCATGGTGAGTTAATAAACCCATTTTGGACCAGTACATCTTCCTAATCCAATACCCGTCTTTATTAATATGACTATGCACGGGATTTCGATCGGCTAAATTCAGAAATTTAGAATAAGCATATTGTTTTAAGCCAACATTAATTTTACTCTCCTTAAATATTGCTTGAATAAATCTACCTAACATTAATTTTTCTAGCATTACATTCGCGCCTTGATAAAAGAATAAATCCGAATACTTATTGAAAAAAGTACCGTAATCTACCGGGAACATTTTATATTTTTTAGCCCATTTATTATTCAGAATAAAAAAATCAACCGCCATGCCAACGTCCCTCAAATCATTCCGTTTTGGCAAGCCCCACGGACAGCTGGCTAAATATCTATTTTCTGACTCCATTTTTGCTAGTACTTTTTCCAAATAATCTATTTTAATTAGCCACGTGTCAGAGGCCAAGACAATAACATAATCAATGTCTTTGTATTTTTTCTCAATAGTATTCATACCAGCATCAATTAATTCTGAAGCTCCCTGAAAATGACCGGAATTATTAAGATAAATTAAATCATCTTCTAAATACTTCTTGGGATACCATGATTTTTGTCCATTAAAACAATGGATTATTTTTGTTTCCAGTTTTTTAGATTTTGACCAAATATTTCGGATGATTTCCATGTTAATTTTAGCATCCTCAACCCGGTTGTATGTGTAAATAACAACAGCTACTTTAAATTTTTTCATATTCTATCAACTTTATTAATCAGTTGTTTTAACATTGATCCTTTTTGTTTAAATTAATGATTTAATCCATTTATCCAAAATTTGATAAATTTCCTTAAGATGCTTCTCTGCTCTAAAAGTATGAGGAGAACCTTTGATAACATGCAATTCTTTTCTGCCTGGCAATTTATCAAACAGGACTTGCTGGTGTTTTAGTGGAGTGCAATTATCCAGTTCGCCCACTATCATTAAAATAGGCATAATTAATTTATCAACCTTCTGCAATAGGTCAAACTTCCCCTTTTCTTCCATATACGACCATTTCAATTTAATCTTACCTTGTGCTCCCCAATCTTCAGTTAGCCAGCCGGTTTTTTCCCAATTATCCAATTCCTTCTTGGTATATGTTTGCTTGCTGAGCTCCGCATTTACCACGGTAGAAAACGGAGCCAAAGCCTTAACTCTTTCCGGATAATTCTCCGTATAGAAAGCCGAAGAAATTGCCCCCAAACTATGGCCGCATAAAATAAACGGTTCTTGATAAAAATCTTGGGATTTTGACCAGGTAATAACATCCTCAAGGTCTTCATAATAGTTAGTGATATTAGCGTCCTCAAAAATACCATCGCTTTCACCAAAAGTATTAGTGGCATCGAATCTAGCTACCGTATAATTATTATCCAAAAAACATTTAGCAAACATTTTGATATGATCAGAGTCCTTGGAATCTCCTAAACCATGCATAACAAAAGCTAAGCCCTTTTGATCCTGGGCTTTTTCAATCAGAACGGAAATGTTTTGACCCTTACGATTTTTAATAAATATTTTTTCCATAGTATATTTCAATACTATCCTAAAATAAGTAAAAAATCAACCCGGAGGGACAAGCTAAAAATTATGGAAAAGGGATAAAAATTCATCTCTTAGCTTGCGAGGCTAAAGACTTAATTTTGTTGGTTTATATAAAAACAAAACAGACCCCAAAGGGTCTGCTTGTTTAACGATGCTCCCGTATAAGGATTATTTCCGAACTTTCAATAACATAAACATTAGAGATATTAAACAATTATTACTATTAGCTAATTAAGCAAAGAAAAATAATAGGCTTCTCACAACCAGCTTTATGGCAAAAATTACTAATGCTATAGCAAGTACTTTGAGCACTACAGAAATTAAGTTCTTTTTTCTAAATAAAGACCTAAAACAAGAGAAGATAAAAACCCACAAAGAAGTAGCTGTGAGCCAACCGGATTCGAAAATTAGTAAAAACAATACATAGCCGCCCTGGATATCTTGATTGAGTAAGGCTGCCTGAGGAACACAGACTGTTATCCAAAAGATCCAAAACGGACCTCCGGAAACCAACATTAGGAAAATGTCTTTAAAAGTAAACACCTTGCCTGTTTCTTCTATCCCCTTTATCCTCCATGTTTGAACAGCGAACCACACCAAAACAAGTGCGCCAATAAACGATATTAGATAGAAAAAATAGTAAGGAATTTTCACATAATGAAATCCCGAAAGAATGACTATTGCTATAATAGACTCAGCCATAATAGACATTAAAAGAATTCTTAATCCTTTTATAAATCCTCCCCTTAAAGTCTCTGTAAAAGAAGCGGTGACTACAGGTCCTGGAATTGAACCACCAATGAACCCTAAAATAAATATGCTAAATAATCTTAAAAGAATAATCATATTACGTTATTAATAATTACGAATAAAATGTATCACAAAACATTAGCTATGTCCAAAAAGTTCGTATCCCGATTCGAGTCAACAAAAAATGCCAAAAAATCATATCGATTTATTGGCATTTTTTGTTATCCTTATCTGCTCCGAGTACTAGAGGATGTTAGAACCTTGTTAGTTTATCCCACTTCTTAACCCACTATTGTTTTAGACATTAAAAAAAGGCCACGATGGTTGTGACCCTTTATGACATAAATAAATTTAATCTATTACCGCACGAGCCCGAAATGAACCTTTGTAATATCTCGGGGAATACGGCAACACAATAAGTTTTTCACAAGTTTTATCCCAACTTACACCAGGAACTCTACCTAGGTTATCCCTTGAACCATTACAATTTGTTGTGTTTTCAATGTCCAAATGCTTTTTTGTAACATCAAAATACAAAACTTCTAATAAAATTCTTTCCAAAAGAGTTATCCCCTTATGTTGAATCTGATCCAATGCGGCAGTAGATGCAAAAGATGGCAACTTATCTGGCTCAATACTTCTATTAAACAAGATAATATAATCGCCACTTTCGGGATTTCGATCATTTATCGCATCGTCAAAACCCACATAAATATCAAATTGCTTTCTAATATCAACAATAATTTTATTAGTCGCCATTTCTCTCGCTACGATTACATTAAAGTGTTTCTCCTGATTATAATACTCAGGGACTTGAATATTAGAAAAATTTTTTTCAAGCTGAAACCAGTCCTTATAAATTCGTTCCCACGTCTTTGTAGTAATATTTTTCATTAAGCACCTCCTATTTTAAGTTGTTTAATTGTTAATGTGATTTATTAAATTAACATAGATTATTTTAAAAATCAATAGTTGATAATAGGTTCTAATTCCCATCTAGGGTATAGAAAAAGACCTAATGAAATTAGGTCTTTTATCTCCGCTCACTTGAAGGGACTGCTTTCGAACTTTATTTGCGGAAATACAGTCATTTTAATAATTATTTTTTAGCATAAAAAAGTAAAAGAACGCCAATAGCGGCAAAAATAATTCCACCCAATATTCTCCAAATATTTTTTTTAAAATCTATCTCTTTAAAAAATACAATTCCTATTGTTATCACCCATAAAGCATTTAATTGAATTATAGTAAAAGAAATTGCAGCCGGAATATAGGAATAAGATTTAAGCATTAAAAATCCAGCCAATGAATATAATAAACCACCAATAAATCCCAACCTAATATCTTTTTTCTCTATTAGCAGGAGCTCCCTTCTTAAATCTTGTTTACTTAAAATATAAATCGCTATAGTTATAAAAGTAAAGAAACTCCAAACAGCAAGCTGGGTATAAACTCCAGAATTATCTGTCACAAATTTATTTAGAACAGTAACTACGCCAAACAAAATGGCAGATAAAACAGCGAAGATAATTCCTTTCAATTCAACCTTTTTCCCATCCGAATGTTTTATGTTTAAAAATAAGGCGGATACAAAAACTGAAAAACCAGCCAAGACGGCGAATAAGGCGTTGGTGCGTAAAAATTCCGAAAGTATAATTAAACTTAATATAACCCCTACCGGTCCTTGAAGATTTTTCCACTGATTAGATCTTGCCAATCCTATCCTGTCGACTGATGATAATAAAAATATTGAGGCAAAGGCCCATAACATTCCAGCGAGAACCGAATAGAATAAACTTGTATTAGCAAATGTTTGAAAATGACCAGAAACAATAGCGGAAATAAAATATAAAAATATTGAACCAAGTAAAAATCCTAGACCCATAAAAAAACTAAACATAACTGGTTTTTGCTTAGTTAATTTTTTTGGCACTATATAAAAAGCAAAGAAAAATGATGCTCCTAGGGCGTATAAATACCCAATTAATGTTGGATTTGCCATATAATAATTTTACAGGAATTAATTGCAATATTTTATATTATATCATGTTCCTTGAACGAGAAACAGGCAAATGGGTTCAAACCATTTTGACTAAATAAAAACGGACTGTTTGTCAAAATAATAAAATCATAGCTAAAATTTTAGAACCACTTTTCTATAACAAAAATGAGCCTTTCGGCTCATCTCTGTATTTTTGCTC
>DAONDZ010000008.1:0-39969 GCA_035402825.1 bacterium
TCGGCAATATCACGAACTCCATAGACAATGTGTCTAACAAAAGGGGTGCCCTCCACCAGTGACATCAAATTTCCTTGCCATGACAATAAATTTTTAACGATACTTTTTCCGCAACTACCCTACGGACTTAGGTTATACCGATATATCTCAGTATTGAGCCATTGTATCATATATTTCGTATTTTGTCAATAATTAACCTCCCCTGCCCCAATTTGACTTAAAAACAAAAACATTATAACATCATGGCAGTACCTTAACCGCCAAAAATCATACCCGATGAAAAAAATATTAGTTCTCAGCTTTTGCTTATTAGCCGTCTTAACGGCTCAAGCCTGGTCTTTCCAGCACATCGCTAAAAAGATTACCCCCACTGCCGATGGCATCGGACCGCTATTTATGATCACCGATACCTACCGGGTAGACTCCGGAATTAAAATTTCCGAGAGCACCGAATTCATCAATTGTTCTAACCAGCAAACCATCACCTATGGCGGCCGAGAAACAGCCGTCCAGGGTCCGGAGCTTTGGCATCAGGAACAAAATGGCAATCTGATTTCTATAATCAGAACCTTCCGTCCGATATCCGCCAAGGAGGTTAAAGCTCCACTGAGAGTAGCGGCGACGGTATCAGATGAAGTAGTTCCGGGAATGGATAAAGAGAAATTCTGTAACCTGCTGGTTATTTTTTCTCTGACCTTATTTCTGGCCATTGTGGTAGCCGGTATCGGATTCGGCACAAAAAAATCAAGAAATTGAACCAAACAAAAAACTGCCTCGGCAGTTTTTTTATTTTATCTATTATATTTATTCTTTTCGCAAAGCTTCAATCGGATCCAAGCGGGCCGCTTTGCGAGCGGGATAGACACCGAAGAAAATACCAAAGACTAATGAGAAAAAGAAAGCCACCACTAATGATTTAAAAGGAATTACAAACAACCAATCCAGGTTGGCATAATTAGCGCCCACGGAAATCAAAAAAGAAAAGACTATCCCCACCAAAACTCCCACTACGCCGCCCAGCAGAGTGATTAACACTGACTCCGCCAAAAACTGAGTCATGATATTGCGATAGTTGGCCCCCACGGCTTTGCGCAAGCCGATTTCCATGGTCCTTTCACTAACTATGACATACATGATATTTAAAATCCCCACGCCGCCGACAATCAAGGAGATAATAACTATCGCTAAAAGCAAAATGGTAATAGCATCGGTCACCGTATTTAAAATGGCCATCATGTCTTCCATGGTGGAGACCCGGAAATCATCTTTGATTGGATCGGTAATCTTGTGATTATCCCGCAAAATCAAACGGATCTCTTCGGCCGTATCAGCCGCCAAAGTCATGTCTTTGACTTCATGAATCATGTACATCACATAATCAATACCCATGATTTTCTTTTGCAAAGTCCGCAGCGGCATATAGACATAGTCATCAAAATCCATGCCCAATCCCCCGCCCCGAGATTTCATGACCCCAATCACCAAGAACTTGCTATGCCGCAAACTGACATATTGCCCCAAGGCATCGGCATCGCCGAATAATTTCTCCTTCATCTTGCTGCCCAAAACCACCACTTGGGATAATGACTTGTCTTCTTCGTCGCTAAAGAAGCGGCCGAACTCTACCTCGCTGCTATCAATATTAATATAGTCCGGACTAACTCCGAACAAAAATGCTTTGCGGGATTCATTGCCGTAGCTAATTTTTTCTTGGCTCAATACCGCGCCATAGCCGGAAGTGATATTGCTTAATTTTTTGATATCTTCTAAATCTTTCAATTTCATGGAAGTCACCTGAACTCCGGAAGCCATGGCGGTAGCGCTCTGAGTGTCACCGGAACTGCCTTTCTTGGTGGTGGGAACTTTGATTTCGCTTTGAATAATGTTAGTACCGAAAGCTTCCACCTGCGATACTAATAGCCCCTTGATTCCCTCACCGGCGCTATAGACGATGATAATACTGGCAATACCGATAACAATACCTAAAATAGTCAGAGAGGTTCTGCCTTTATTGGCTCGCATTGATTTGAACGCCATTTTGAAGGCGGAAAAAATATTACTCATAGCTCAAAGCTTCCACCGGCTCTAGTTTGCTGGCCTTAATCGCCGGATATAATCCGAACACCAAGCCCACTAAGCTAGAAACCGACAAAGCTAAAATTATCGCTCCAGGGGAAATGATGAAACTAAAATCATATCCCAGACTATTAATAATCAAAGCGGCCAGATAAGAAAAGAGAGTGCCGAAGAAAACGCCGATTAACCCGCCGATTAAAGTCAAAGCAATAGCCTCCAACAAAAATTGAGTAATAATATTGCGACGGGTAGCACCCACAGCTTTGCGCAAGCCGATTTCTCTGGTTCTTTCATTAACGCTGATTAACATGATATTCATAATGCCAATGCCTCCCACAATTAAAGAAATAGCAGCCATGGCAATCAAGAAGAAACGCAGCGCATCGGTCACGGTGGTAATCATATCCAGAGCCTGAGCCATAGCGCGGACCGAAAAGTCATCGCCCTGCCCAGTCGGATCATCTATTTCATGTCGTTGGCGCAAGATAGCTTCAATTTCAGAAATAGCCGGAGTCACCTGATCGGCGCCATCAATTTTCACCCGAATATATCCCAAGTAATCCACGCCGGAAATTAATTTCTGCATGGTCTTGAGAGGCAAAAAAACTTGATCGTCATAATCCTGGAAAGCTACTTTGCCGCGGTTAGCCATCACGCCGATAACTTCAAAAACCTGGTTCTTCACTTTCACTCTCTGCCCTACCGCGTCGGAGTCGCCAAACAATTCTTGTTTAACTACGCTGCCTAGGACGATAACCTTAGTCAGGTTCTGTTCTTCATCGCTGGAAAAAAATCGGCCGATAGATACTTCCCCGCCTTCCACATCCAAATAGTCAGCCGTGGTGCCGGTGAGGTTGGTATCATAGCTATTATCCCTACAGGCTACCGTATCCACTCCCTTAGTATAGCCGGAAGCCGCTTTGACATAAGGGGCTTGGCGAATGGCTTTTAAGTCGTCATAAGTTAAAGTGGTAATCACCACTCCCATCACTGAGGCCGGCGGACCATCATTTTCGGACTTGCCCGGTAATATTCCCACCAAGTCGCTGCCCAAGCCTTTAATCTGATCTAAGATCAAACCTTGCGCTCCGGCGCCCAGAGACATGATTAGAATCACTGCCGCCACGCCGATAATAATGCCCAGCATAGTCAAAAAACTTCTGGACTTATTAGCCAGAAGCGCTTTGATAGAAATTTTTAGCGCCGGGCGCAGAGTAGCGAACATAATTTATTTGAGTAATTCTCCGTCTTGAGCGCGACGACGATGAGCAACCGGTTCGTCGCTAATGATTTCTCCATCTTTAATCTTGATTATTCTATCGGCATGCTCAGCGGTATAAGTTTCATGAGTCACCAAGATAATAGTATTTCCTTCGTCGTTTAATCTCTGCAATATTTCCATAATCTGAATACCGGATTTAGAGTCTAAGTTGCCAGTCGGTTCATCGGCGAAGATAACCGAAGGCTCATTTACTAAAGCTCTGGCAATGGCCACCCGTTGTTTTTCACCGCCGGAAATCTGATTAGTGTAATAATGCAAACGATGGCCTAAGCCGACGGCTTCTAAAACCTTTTTAGCTTTTTCATCAGGACGGCTTTTGTCGGCAGAATAGATCAAAGGCAGCTTCACATTTTCTAAAACCGTAGTGCGGGGCAAAAGATTGAAAGCCTGGAAGACAAACCCAATTTTCTTGTTGCGCAAACGAGCCAATTCATCGTCATCCAATTTGGTGACATCTTTGCCGCCCAAGAAATAATGACCGGAAGTCGGCCGGTCCAGCAAGCCTAAAATATGCATTAGGGTGGATTTGCCGCTGCCGGAAGGACCCATGATAGAAACGAATTCCCCTTGGGCTATCTCAAAGGAGAGGCCTTTGAGAACCGGAGTGACGACCTCTCCATTGCTAAACTCTTTAATTAGATTATTGATCTTAATCAGCATAGATTAATTGGCCGGAGCATTTTTGATTAAAGTAATCACCGCATCGCCCTCATTTAATCCCGCGCCGGAAACTTCCACCAAGCCATCATTGCCGGATAATCCTAATTGCACCGGAACTTCATTGACTTTTTGGTTAACTAACAAGCGCAAGAAATTGCCGCTGCCATTTTTGGCAATCACACCTCTTTGCGGCGCAATGAAAATATCATCCTTCTGAGCGGTGGTGATAATAGCATTAGCGGTCATACCCGGCTTAATTTCCGTCAAAGCTTCAGCCGGATCATTGAACTTAACCTTAATCTTGTAGTAGATAACTTCTTGAATCACCGTAGAAGACGGTTCAATATAATAAATCACACCGTTAAAGACCTGTTTTTCGCCCAAGGCGTCCAAAGTAATCTTCACGGTGTTCTGCAATTTTATCTTAGCGATATCCGCTTCGGAGATATCCACTTCCAATTCTAAATTATTATCAGTCAACATAGTGAGCATCGGTTTAGCCGGACTAATCTGCTCGCCGATTTCGGAATTAATCTTGGCAATCTGGCCGTCAATTGGCGCGACAATCTGATTATCGCTAATCTGTTTTTTAACCAGCTCCCAATTAGCCTCAGCCTGGGATAGCTGCGCCTGGCTTAACGAAATATCCTCGGCGCGTGGCGGAGTTTTAATCTTATTTAATTGGCTGAGTGCCACTTGATAGGAAGAACTGGCCGCATCCAAGCTATTCTTGGCCTGACGGATACCTTCGCTTAAATTAACTTGAGCTTGATTTAAAGCCTCTTGAGCCGAAGCTAAACTGTTACTCAAACTTAACACTGCAGTTTGGTAGCTATAATCAGCCGCTTGCAAAGCTGAAATGCCGGTGCTTAAAGCGCTTAAATTAGCGTTAGTATTAGTCTTGAAAGCATCCAATTCAGCCTGCGATAAAGAGCTGGAAGTAATAGTATTTTCCAAAGCCGAGAAACAATAGCTGGCCGCTTTTTGGGTAGAATTAAGATAAGCGGTTTCTTTATCCACCATCGCTTTTAAATTAGCAGCATTAGAATTGCTCCGAGCAGTGTTAATGGCGTTCTCCGCCTCAACTTTCAAGAGCTTAGCTTGATTATATTGACTTTCGGTAAAAGAAGCATAACTGCTATTTTTCACGCTAAAGACACTATTAATATCGGAATCGTTGAGAATCCGATCGATATAATCCAAAGCTGAAGCGGCAGTATTCATTTTAGAATCAGCCGTTATCAAAAGATTATTTAATTGATTAGCCACCGCCTGTTCACCGCTAGTACGAGTATGGACTAAATTCAATTCTGCTAAGCGGACTGCCTGGCCCAAGGGAGTGGAATCAACTGAGCTTTCTGTATTGAGATTGTTGTAATTAGTGAGAGCTGCTTGATAGCTAGTCTGAGCCTGATTAGTCTGCGCTTGATAAATAGCGATTTCATTAGGAGTGGAGCCGGCTAATAGTTTATTCAAATTAGCCCGAGCCACCGCCACACTGGAAGCCGCTTCCCGTTCTTTAATCACTAAGGAACTATAATCCAACTCGGCCAAAAGCTGGCCTTGCTTAACCATTTCCCCACCTTTGACCAAAATCTTGGCCAGTTTGCCGGATTGATTGAAGTTTAATTCCAATTCTTTGCTAGCCTTAATAGTCCCCACCTCGCTGACCGTCTGGATTAAAGATCCTTTCTTTAAAGGAGTGGTGACGTATTCCACTTTCGGTTTTTTATTCAAAAAAGATGAACCGACGATAATTAAAATTACCGCCCCGCCCACTATCCACCAAATTTTCTTCTTGCGTTTAGGTTTATTAGGATTCATAAAAAATAAATTATTCCATGACTAAATCGTTTTCATCATCATCGTTCACTCTCTTTTCGCTAATGATGCTCTCCACCTTGTCGGCGAATTCATAGATATCCATTTCGCTCTTGAGGAAATAGTAGTTAGCGCCCAAACCGATAGAACGGCTCTTGCTGTCTTCGTCGCTTAAGTCGGTAAAGATCAAAACTTGGGTGTCAGCCAATTCCGAGTCATTACGCAAGCGTTTCAGAACCTCTAAGCCATCATGTTTGGGTAATAATAAATCCAGAATAACATAATTGGGCTGGATTTTCTTGACGCGAGACAAAAGTTCTTCAATATCTTCATCGGCTGAAGAAATTTCCACCTCATAACCATCGGAAGTGAATTTTTCCTGCAAACCGTATAAGATGCTTTCGTCGTCTTCAATGATAAAAATTTTGTGAGCCATAAATTTAAAATTAATGAATATAAATTATTTAAGTAAATTATAAATCTTTTCTACTTCTCCTTCGCCATATGATTTCCCGTGCCAGAGTTCCAAACCATCGCCAACTTGGCGCGGAATGAAATGCCAATGCAAATGCGGCACCTCTTGCCCGGCCACCTCCCCGTTATTCTGATAAGTATTATAGCCGGCAATATTCAATCTCTCTTTCAAACGAGAACCGATAATTTTGAAAGCCGCTCCGATTTTTTCTAAAGTGGCCGTATCGGCATCCTCAATAGTGGCAAAATGTTTTTTTGGTAGTAGCAAGACATGACCGGGATTAACTGGCTTAATATCCAAAAAAGCTAAAACCGACTCATCTTCATAGATTTTAAAAGTCGGTATTTCACCTTTAATTATTTTACAAAAAATACAATTGTCCATATTAGTTTATTTGGTAAGGTGAGCTGGGGTCGTTCTCGTGGCGCACTTCATCTATTTCCAGCTGCTTGTCTTTCCCCTTATACAATTTATCCGGCAAGTTAATGGAAAAAGCTCCGTTTTCCGAGACGCATTTATACCCATGCACCACTCCCGGCGGCACAATGACTAAAGTCGGATCACTTTCCCCGACGGTAATTTCCAGGTGTTCGCCATGACTGGAGGAGCTGGGGCGATTATCCCACAGATAAAGCATAAAATCTCCGGGGCCGGCAAAAACAAAATAATCGCTTTGCTCCAAATGCTCATGCGGCCCTCTTTTGACGCCGAATTTAGTATAACTCAAATAAGACATCTGCGGCACAAAATCAATTTCATCAGAACGATAGACCTCAGCCAACCAGCCGCGGTCGTCAGTGTACTTATTAATCTTCTTGATTATTACTCCCTCTATCATATTTTTATTTTCTTTAAATCTTTAGCCTCTAATAATCCGTTCTGAGCACCAATTTCCGATACTAGACTGGCAGTATTATAGACTCCCAACTTCATAGCTTTAGCCAAGTCTTGATACTTGTCCAAGCCGAAAATGACTGTGGAATTAAAAGCATCGCCGACACCGGTGGAATCTAAACGCTTTTGAGTTTTGATAATCGGCTGGTGATAATATTTCTTGCCGTCAAAAGCATAGGCCCCGGCCGTACCATCGGTAATCAACACTAACTCCGGGCCGAAAGACTTAATGGCCACCAATAAATTATGAACATTATTCATAAATGATTTTCTGGCTCGCTGATATTTCCGGCTAGACTTAACTAATTCCATCGCTTCATCACGATTCAAACAGAATAAATAGGTATTTTTCAAAAACGGTTTAAGCTTGTCCGCCCCTAAATGTAATTGAACTTCACCCGGGTTCCAAACTATTTTCGGTTGGCGAGTGCTGAAGATAACTTTTAAATTATCCTGCCAATTTTCCCCGGATAAGGAAGAGACATAAATATAGCGACTGCTATTTAAAGCCTTCCAATCGGCTTGACGCAAGCGCAAAGCGTGATTAGCGCCGCGATAAGAAAAAATAACTCTTTCCCGGCTATGGCGATTGATGATGATAAAAGAAAAACTGGTATCTTCTTGAGAGCTGGACTGCAAGAGATCAATCTTAACTTTATGCTGACGGAAATTGGCGGCTATCTTGTGGCCGTTATCATCTTGACCGACGCAAATTAGAGCCGAAACCTTTAATCCCAATCCGGCCAAGTTAACCGCGGCATTAGCTGCCCCGCCGCCATAGGTTTGATAGAACTTCTCCACCTCCATTTTAGCGCCATATTCAAAAGCTAAAAGCCGAGAAGCTAACAGATTTTGCTTGTTATTAATTACTCGACCGGCAGTGCTTAAAAAAGCGATATCTAAAGTAGCACCGCCGACGCTCACCACATCGTATTTAGCCATATAAAAAATAAAAGATTACTCTTATTATACCATATTTCTATTTCCGTTCCAAGAAAACTGGCCTTAATTTAGGGATTTTAGAGCCAAAAAATACCAGAAAAAAGAAGATAATGCTGGCCGCCCAAACCAATTCCCAGGCTAATCCCAGCCAAAAATTACCATTAGCCAAGAAAAAGTAGCGATTAGCCGTGGAACGGCCTAAATAGAAGATTAAATACAAGCTAAAATTATATATCCCCACCCCCAGAAGCGACAAGAACCATAGGGAATAAAAAGAGCGGTTAGTGAGCCAATTTACGGACAAAAAGTCCACCAAGACAACCGTTAAGACTAAAGACAAAGTATAGGCGCCAAAAAATTCAAAAGATAAAAAATCCATAATCAACCCACAGGCCGCCGCCATTAGCACCCCCTTTTTCCAATCTAGCGACAGCCAAAAAACTAAAACTAAAATTAGGACAATATTCAAATGATTATAACCCGGCGCCCAAGAATTAATACTGACCAGTTGCCAGCTGACAGTGAGGGCGGCTATCAAGAAATAAAAAAGATAGATCAGGTAGCGTCGCATATTAAGGTAAAATTACCGACACTATTTTTAAACTATTAAAATTAACTAAAGGCTCCACGTTAATGCTCTGCCAGACATCATTTTCCTGGTCGCTAATCTGACTGATTTTCCCCAAGACTAATCCGGAAGGAATATTTTCTTCTAATCCCGAAGTGACAATAATATCGCCGACCGATACCGGCTCGGTTTGACCGACAAAATTAACCTTGACCGTCAATCCCAATTCCCCGCCGGAAACACCAATAGTCCGATTGCTGTTTAAGATAGTGACCGCCAACTTGCAAGTATTGTTGGTTAGCAGACAAACCCGGGAGCTATGATCCTTCACTTCCAAAACCTTCCCCACCACCAATCCCTGACTATCTAAAACCACCAAATCCGGCTTTAAGCCGTCTTGAGCTCCTTTGTTAATCACTAAATCTTGGCCATACTTAGCCGCATCTAAAAAGTTCTCCTGCAAACTGACGCGAGCCAAAAGATATTTCTGATTTTTCTTGTCAGAAAAAAAGTTCAAATATTCCTGCAGCTCCTTATTCTCCTGGGATAATTCTAAATTCTCCGCTTCTAGCTTAGTCTGATCAGCCTGAGACTTCTGAGCTTTCTCCAAGTCCGCCGCGCATTGTTCATTTTCAGCCGGCGCGGGGTTGTAGATAAAAGAAAACCAGCCGCCGAACCATTTTTGCAATACCGATTCCATCGGCCGCAAAACGCCGATCAGATGCAAAAAAATTAGTAGCCCAATTACTACTAAAATTTTCCGTAAAGTTAACCAGCTGTGATGAGACATATTAAGCGATAGTCGGGATGACCATTACCTTCTCTAAAAGCTTTTCATCGGCGAATAATAATCCGGTGCCGCGAGCCATGCAAGTCAAAGGATCGTCCACTACGGTTACCGGAATCTTGGCGGCTTGGGAAATTAATTTATCCAAGCCATAAAGCAAAGCGCCGCCACCGGTCAAGAAGATACCCTTTTCATAAATATCAGCTACCAATTCCGGCGGAGTTGCTTCCAAAGTTAATTTGATATTATCTACTATTTTAGACACGGTGCGGCTCATCGCTTCTCTGATTTGAGCGTCGGAAACATTAATTGCCTTCGGCAAGCCGTAAAGCAAATCACGACCGCGAATTTCTATCTCTTTCGGTTCCGGGAAAGGAATGACCGAACCGACACGAATTTTAATATCTTCAGCCAGCTGTTCGCCAATTAACAGGTTAAACTCCTCCCGAATATATTCAATAATATTATTATCCAACTCATTGCCGGCAAAGCGCAAGGACTTGAAAGCCACTACGCCGCCCAAAGAAATCACAGCGATATCAGTCGTGCCGCCGCCCATATCCACTACCATATTGGCGGTAGCTTCCAAGACGGGCAGACGAGCGCCAATCGCCGAGGCCATAATCTCTTCCACCAAAAACACCTTGCGGGCGCCAGCGGCTTTAGCGGCATCCTCCACCGCCTTCTTCTCTACCTCGGTGATATCTAAAGGAATACCGACAATAATGCGCGGTCGAGGCAAAAGAGAAAAGTTTTCATTATGAACTTTTTTAATAAAATACTTCATCATCTTTTCAGTCACTTCAAAATCAGAAATCACTCCGTCCACCAAGGGTTTAATAGTCTGAATATGGCTGGGAGTTTTGCCCACCATTTTTTTGGCTTCTTTGCCGATTTCCAAAATCTCCGTAGTGCGGACATTAATAGCCACCACCGAGGGTTCATTGATAATGATTCCCTTCTGATCAACATAGACTAAAGTATTTTTAGTACCCAAATCCACGCCGAGATCATGAGAGAACCGGGAGAACCTTTTGGAGGATAATAATTTTTGCCAAAAATTCTTAAACATAGATTAAATTAAAGTTTTAACCAAATCAGTTAACTTAACTAAAACAGCCTCGCTTTCGGTACGCTTTTTCAATTCCGCGCTGTCAGCAGCCAAAGTCTTGGCGCTCACCACTAAGCGATAAGGCAAACCGATTAAATCGGCGTCGGCAAATTTTTCTCCGGCCGAAACATTGTCCCGATCATCAAAGAAAACTTCAACGCCCTGCTTAATCAATTCTTGATATATTTCACTGGCCTTCTCATTCTCTTTCAAAGAAATTAGATGAACCTTGAAAGGAGCCACCGCTTCCGGCCAGATAATGCCCTTCTCGTCATGAGAAGCTTCCACTATCGTTCCCAAAACGCGGCTAGGACCGATGCCATAGCAACCCATGACTATCGGTTGGCTAGCTCCAGCTTCATCAGTATATTTCATGGCAAAGCTGTCAGAAAACTTAGTGCCTAGCTTAAAGATATTACCCACTTCAATACCGGTCTGCACCACCAATTCGGAATTGCCGCAAACCGGACAAGTATTCTGCTCGGCGATAATCTCTTTGTTCACCGCCACTTTACATTTTTCGCAAACATAAATTTCATCTTCGCCAGTCGGAGTCAAAGTCTGGAACTCATGAGAATACTTAGAAAAATCTCCGCCGGAAGCATAGGTGAGATAAGTGATATCTCCCAAACCAAGGCGCTGGTAAATTTCAAAATAAACATCCTTCACTTTTTCATAATAAGCGTCCAAATCGGCCTGATTGGCGTGGAAGGAATACATATCCTTCATAATAAACTCCCGGCCCCGCAATAATCCGGCCTTAGCTCTCTTCTCATTTCGGAACTTAACCTGAATTTGATAAATAGCTAAAGGTAGATCCTTGTAGGAATGTACATACTCTTGAGCCAGCGGAGTGACGATTTCTTCGTGGGTAGCGCCCAAAGCATAATCTTTCTGATCGTTGCCTTGCAATTTGAATAAAGCATCAAAATTCGCCCAGCGACCGGTCTTCTCCCAGACATCCTTAGGGGTCAAGGCTGGCATTAGCACTTCCTGGCCATTAACCTTAGCCATCTCTTCACGGATGATATTATTGATTTTGTTGAGCACTCTCAGCCCTAAAGGTAGAAAAGTATAAATACCGGCTCCGACTTTGTTGATAAAGCCAGCCCGAATTAGAGCCTGGGCATTAAAGCTGGTTTCGTCAGAAGGAATCTCCTTGACAGTTTTTGTAAATAATTGGGAATAAATCATAAAGGTTTTAAATATCTTAACCAAAATAGATAAAAAAGTAAAGTTAAATTTTAGGGCTTTTTCACTGATTTTAAAGCTTCCCTGATCCTCTCGCCGCTGTCTCTAATTTCCGGACTAACCTGATTCAAAGCCTCTCGGGCTTGCATCAAAGAATATCCCAAGGCCATTAAGGCATCAATCTCGTCGCTCTTAGAATTATTCAAGCTAGTGCCAAAGGATAATTGCCCTAATTTGTTTTTGAGCTCCAAAACAATACGATCGGCAATCTTGCGGCCAATACCGGAAACTTTAGTTAGAAGATGAGCATCGCCACGAGCAATTGATTCGCCAATATCATCGGCGGAAGCGATGGCCAAGATAGCCAGAGCCGAACGCGGACCAACACCGTTAACCGAAATTAATAATTCAAAAAATTCTAAGTCAGCCAAAGTTTTAAAACCATACAAATCCAAAGCATCTTCTTTGACGTGCTGATGAATGTATAATTCTAATTCCGCGCCAATCACTAACTCGGCCAGCCAAGTTTCAGCAATCGCCAGACGATAGCCGACTTGATTGACATCCAATATTATCTGTCCCTTGGTTTTAGCTAATATTTTTCCTCTGAGATAAGAAATCATAAAAATTATTTAATTCGGCGGCGCAACACCGCTAAGGGCGGCACTGTCTTACCAGTATAGTCTAGAATCACTTTCTGTCCGCCGCCACCGCCATGAGCTTCAGCTAAAGGCTGACCGGTCTGGTAATCGGCTAGGTTAGCGGACAGCTTAATTATATCATATCCGGGCAAAATAATCTCTAGCGGTTCCCCGCTATAAATACTATTATGCACCCTAACCAATAAGCCTTTTTTAGATTGTTCCACCACTTCGCCGCAGAACTCCCAGACTGAGGTCAGGTTAGCCCCGGCAATATTCTGTTCACCTTTTTTATTCAGCAAAAATCCGGTGGTGTATCCCCGATGGACTAGCTTTTCCTGCAATTCTTGAAATAGATACTTTCCCTGCTTCGGATTGTCAATCGCTAAGCGATAGGCGCCGACCACGGTAGCCAAATAATAAGCGCTCTTGGCCCGGCCTTCAATTTTGTAAGAAGACACGCCGGCCGCTTTCAATTTAGCGAGGTATTCAATTAAACAAAGATCTTTGGAGTTCAATAAATAGCTGCCGTGCTTTTCCGAAACTAAATCAAATTCCTCTTCATGCCCCGCGGCTTTTAAGGAAACATCATATTGCCAGCGACAAGGTTGAGCGCAATCCCCTAAATTGCCGCTACGTCCTAAAAATTCGGCGGACAAGAAACAACGGCCGGAATAAGCCATACACATCGCGCCGTGGACAAAATATTCCAATTCCACCTGAGGACAAAAGGCATGAATCTCAGCTATCTCCCGCAAGATGACTTCTCGGCCTAAAATTATTCGCTTGACTCCCTGCCGATACCAAAACTTCGCCGCTGCGCCGTTGGTACAATTAGCTTGGGTAGAAAGATGAATCTCAACTTTAGGACAATATTTTTGAACCAAACTCAATACTCCCGGATCAGAGACCACAATCGCGTCCGGTTTTAATTTCGCCAAATAACGCAAATGATCCGACAATTTCCGGATGTGCTTTTCGTGGGCTAAGATATTGGCGGTGACATAGACACGCTTACCTAAACTATGAGCCAACTTAATCCCCTCCGCTAAAGTTTTTTTATTAAAATCATTAATCCTCACCCGCAAAGAAAAATCCGGCAAACCTAAATAGACGGCATCGGCGCCATATAAAAAAGCGGTCCGCATTTTGGCTAAATTGCCGGCCGGGGCGATTAATTCTGGTCTTTTATCAATGTTTTTCATATTATCAGTATAGTATAGGGAGGAAATAAAATAAAGAACCAAAAAGCGCCGTTAAAGCGCCTTTTTTGTCATAATCAATTAAATCTTTAAATCCCGTAAAGCCTTGATTCTCTTCTCTAGCGGCGGATGAGTAGAAAACATTTCTTTCATCTTTCCGCCCTTAAACGGAGAAACTATATAAAGATGAGCAGTAGCTCGATTAGCCGCTTCCAGGGGTTCGGTGTCGGCCGTCAGCTTCTCTAAAGCCCGAGCCAGGCCTTCCGGGTAACGAGTCAAAAGAGCGGCGCTAGTATCGGCTAAATATTCCCGTTTGCGCGAAATAGCCAATTGCATCAAATAAGCAAAGAGCGGCGCTAAGAGAGAAAAAGCGATAGCCACAATGGTAAAAATCAATTGGATCTGAGAGTTTTCACTATCGCTGCTCTTGCGGTTTCCTCCCCAGAAACTCCAATGCCGAAACCAATCAGCTAATAGCACCACCACCCCCACTAAGACAGTGACAATAGTGGAAAGCAAAATATCGCGATTGCCAATATGAGATAATTCATGCGCCACCACTCCTTCCAATTCCACCTTCTCTAATTTTTCTAAAATACCGGTAGTAAAAACTATAACGGCATGCTGGGGGTTGCGCCCAGTGGCAAAAGCATTCGGGGCCGAATCGGCGATAACATAAATTTTGGGCATCGGTAATCCGGCGGCAATACAAAGATTCTCCACTAGATGATAAAGCTCTTTAGCATTTTCATGACTAACTTCCTTGGCTTGGCTCATGGTTAAAACTATTTTGTCGCTGAACCAATAACTAAAGAAGCTGG
Organism: bacterium; assembly: GCA_035402825.1. GTDB lineage: Bacteria > Patescibacteriota > Patescibacteriia > Patescibacteriales > UBA12465 > DAONDZ01. The sequence goes on from DAONDZ010000008.1 coordinate 14,472, forward strand.
AAAAAATACTGAACCCGACGGCAAAATATAGAATTCGCGAATCACCATAGGCCTGGGCAAAAACATAGCCGATGCCTATCACTAAAACCAAAAACAACCCGATCAGCAACCAGGTGCGCCTGATGTTAGAGCTTTGCCGAGAATAAAGAGTCATATTAATCGGAAAAATATTTCTTGACCAACAAAAAAACCAGACCGCCCACTACGAGAATTACCAAGACCGGCCAGAAATCAACTAAATTAAAAGTGTCGCTAGAAGTAGCGATAATATCATTTCCCATATGATTAGAATTGAACCTTAACGGCCTCTCGCTGTGCCTCATCTTTAATCTCAAAGAATTCCCGAGTTATAAATCCCAGCATCTTGCCGAAGATATTAGTTGGGAAGGTTTGCAGCTTGGTATTGAAATCACGGACATTACCATTATAGAAGCGGCGGGAAGCCATAATTTTGTCTTCGGTATCAGTTAATTCCCTTTGCAATTCTAAGAAGTTCTGATTAGCTTTTAAGTCCGGATAATTTTCGCTTAAAGCAAATAAAGATTTTAAGGTAGAAGACAGGAAATTTTCCGCTTGAGCTTGCTCAGCGGCCGGGGCGCCCTGATGAGCGCTCATCGCCTGATTACGAGCGGTGATTACCTTCTCCAAGGTAGCTTGTTCATGATTAGCATAGCCCTTAACGGTCTCCACTAAGTTCGGAATCAAGTCATAGCGACGCTTCATTTGGACATCCATATCGCTATAAGCTTCATCCACCCTATTCTTCAAGCGAATCAAACCGTTATACATAGCAATCAGCGCAATCAGCACCACCGCTACTACGGCTAAGACGATCCACAAAGTAGTCATAATTTTTTATTAATTAATAATAATTAAGGTTATTATAGCAAAAAAACGAGAAATAATCAATCATTAATAAAGGCCGCCAATAATCAATTAGCGGCCTCTATTATATAAATATGGTTTTCCTGTTTTAAATTTTCTCCACCAGAAGCTCCACCTCAGCGCCATCAATCTTAATTTTCTCTCCGCCGGCCACTGCAGCCACCAGATTAATATCGGCCACTAAAGTATCCTTCTTAATCTCCTCGCCGAACTTAGCCACCACTGCGGATAAAGTCTCGGTTTGAGAAATAGTCACTTTGGCCTGATCGCCAATGGACAATCCGCCGGCTTTGCGCTGCATATTAATGAAGCGAACCAATTCCCTCTTCAAACCTTCCAGTTTTAGCTCCGGAGTGATTTCAGTGTCTAGCACTAAATTAATATTTTCATTGTCGCCAATTTCAATTTTCACCTCTTTGACATTCAATTCATCTTTAATCAAGAAGAGATAGTCTTCGGAAAACTCCGGCCACTCTTTGGCGCTGGCCTTAACCGTACTCAAAACTTGACGAACCTTAATGCCAGCCTTATCTCTTTCGGCTAATCCCAATTCCACTATCTTGAATACTAATTCCATCTTTTCCAAAACCGCTTCATTAATTTCTCCGCCCAAAGGCCATTTTTCTAAATGAACCGAAGCATCGGGATTATTGAAATTGTGACCGGTTACCTTCTGCCAAAGATTCTCCGCTAGAAAAGGCATGAACGGAGCCATGACTTTGGCCAGAGTCAAAAACACTTGACCCATGGTTTGAATAGCGGCCTCCTTGTCGGCTTGATCTTCGCCCTTGAAACGATCGCGGCTGCGGCGCAAATACCAAGTGGAAAGCTCGCCGATAAACAAAGGCAATTCACGAGCGGATTCATAGATGTGATAAACATCCAATTCGGTTTTTATTTTATTCACCAATTTATTCAATTTGGAAATAATCCAAATATCTAAAATATTATTAGAAGAAAAATCAGATTGGGCTTGATAATCCACGGCATACATCTCCCAGAACTTATAAACATTCCAAAGAGTCATGATATTCTGACGAAAAACATCTTTGACGTCATTTAAATCATATTTCTTGCCTTCCCCCGGCTGGTTGATGGTATACATATGCTGTCTAACCGCATCCACGCCATATTGAGAAATGACTTCCCAGGGGCTGATGATATTGCCCTTGGACTTAGACATCTTCTTGCCATATTTATCATTAATATGCCCCAAACAAACAACATTCTTGTAGGGCACGCCGCGACCTAAAGCGGTGGAAACCGCCAACAAGGTATAGAACCAGCCGCGAGTCTGATCAATAGCTTCGCAAATAAAATCAGCCGGAAATTGCTGGCCGGAATCAATCAGCTCCTTATTCTCAAAAGGATAGTGATATTGCGCCAAAGACATAGAACCGGAATCAAACCAGCAATCAAAAACTTCCTTGACCCGATGCATATCGCTACTACATTTCGGACACTTAATTTTTATCTCATCTAAAAAGGGTCGATGCAAATCTAAATCAGCCGGTACTTCGTTAATCGCCTGGCTCTTCAAATCAGCTACGCCGCCAATAACTTCAAAATGATGGCAGTCGCTATTATCACAGCGCCAAATCGGTAAAGGAGTTCCCCAATAACGCTCGCGAGAAATGGCCCAATCTTTGGCATTAGTCAGCCATTCACCGAAGCGGCCCTCTTTAATATGTTCCGGTACCCAATTGACCTGTTGATTGTTTTTTAACAAATCTTCTCGCAAACGGCTCATGGCGATAAACCAAGAGTTTTTAGCATAATACAACAGAGGCGTATCACAGCGCCAACAGAAAGGATAGTCATGCTCATAAACAGCCTGCTTGAAAAGTACTCCTTTATTTTCCAAATAATTTAAAATTATCTTTTCGGTTTCCGGATCTTTCACAAACTTCCCGGCCAATCCATAGGGCTCCAATAATTGATTAAAATTTCCTTCTTCGTTCACCGTATGAACCTTGGGCAATCCAGCAACGTCTCCTAAAGTATAGTCATCTTCACCATACATCACCGCGGTATGCACCACGCCGGTACCGTCATCGGTGGTGACAAAATTAGCCGGCAAGACTACATAAACCGGTTTGCCTTCCAAGCGTAAAGCCGGAAGATCAAATAAAGGTTCATATTCCACATTTAACAAATCTTCGCCCTCCAACTTTTCTCCTACCGTCTGATAGTCCAATCCGGCAAAAACATCTTCCAATCTCTTTTTAGCTACGATATAATTTTCGCCTTCATAGGCCACTTTGACATATTCCATATTCTCCCCCACTGCCAAAGCCACATTGCCCGGCAAAGTCCAAGGCGTAGTGGTCCAAGCTAAAATAATATCACCGGGGTTCACCAAGCCATTGCCGGTTTTGACCTTAAATTTCAAATAAACCGAATTATCTTTAGTTAGTTTGTATCCTTGAGCCACTTCATGGCTGGAAAGAGCTGTGCCGCAACGCGGACAATGCGGGACTACTTTGTGACCTTCATAGAGCAAGCCACGGGTATTAATTTGAGAAATTATCCACCACAAAGATTCAATATAATAATTTTCATAGGTGACATAAGGATGCGCCATGTCCACCCAATAAGCGGTGCGGCGGGTGAGCTTCTCCCATTCATCCTTAAACTTCCAAACGCTCTCCCGGCATTTCTTGTTAAAAGCTTCAATACCGTATTTTTCAATTTCCGGTTTGCCGGAAATGCCTAATTCTTTTTCCACTTGTAGTTCCACCGGCAAACCATGCGTATCCCAGCCGGCTTTGCGGCGAACCAAAAATCCGGACATGGTTTTATAGCGCGGGATGACATCTTTAAAAGACCGAGCCAAAACATGATGAATACCGGGCATACCGTTAGCTGTGGGCGGACCTTCATAAAAAACAAACTCTCCGGCCGGGTTGTCCTGACGCAAAGATTTATTAAAAATATCAGCCTGTTCCCAAAAGTTTAAAACGGTCTCTTCGGCCGCTACTAAGGGGTTATCCGAGCCCTGATTATTGGTTTTATTCTCCATATCTTTTAATTGAATTGAATTATAGACTGTCTCCATCTTAGCGTTTTTGCTTTAATAAATCAAGACAAAAACCAAAAAGCCCCGGAAAGGGGCTAAGGGATAAAACCAGGGCAAAAGCTAGTTTAAACGCCAAATCAGGAAGTTCAAATAACCGGCAAAACAAACCCAGAGGAAATAAGGCAAGAGCAACAAAGCCGGCTGCCATTGCTTCTTGGCCAATAAGATAATTAATAACAAGTTAACCAAGTTCAAAACTATTAATTCAATTAAAGCCACGCCGACTAAATTAAATCCGAAGAAAAAGGCGCTCCACCACACATTTAAGGCGGCGCTGGCGAGAAACAGAATCATGATTAACTCCGCCTTAGGTCCAATCTTTTTGGAGCTATAGGCCCATAAAGCGGACAGAGCGGCTAAAATAAAAATTATCGTCCAAATAATACCAATGACATAGCCAGGAGGAGTAAAACTCGGCAAGGCGATACCGTTATACCAACCCATACCGAGCTTGGTAATCTGACTGCCGACGCTAGCCGTTAATACAGTCAACAAAGGAATCACGACATAATAAAGTTTGAGTTTCATAAATCTTAAATTAATAATATACTCATATTATAACACAATTCACCAAAAAGGCTAACATTTCCCATCGGTATTGACAAATATATATAATATAGATAAGATATCAACATGCTTTAGTGAATACTTTGTGGCCTGGGGCGGATGTCAGCTCTCTTAGGTTCAACGTTTTAGGATTATTAATTCAATTTCGACATCCGACCCCACCCAGGCCACGCCAAGCATCATCCGTTCTTTACATTTTTCGTTCCTTTCTTTGCATCATCACCAAAAAAAAGCCTGTCCCCAAGACAGGCCTTTTTCTTATCCAAATTCTATTTTTTCAAAAAAATTTCCTGCCCCAGCATCTGGCTCAACTTGGCAATCAACTGGCCGCCCTCCGGACTAAAAGCCCAGGCAAATAATTTCACATTCGGCTCATGCGGGATAGTCCGCAAAGCTTCTTGAAACATTTCCGTGATATATCCCCGGCGACGATACTCGGGCAGAGTAAAAGCTACGCAAAGATAGAGAGCTTCATAGACAGCCTGCGGTTGAGACAATTCTAAAAGCTGTTTTTCATTAATCTCACCGGCTAAAAATTGCTCAGCTAGATTATTGGAAGTCGGCAAAGTCACTATCCAGCTCACCGGTTGGCCATTCTCAGTTTTGTAAATCAAAGTTTGAGGATGAAGTTTTTGCAACTTATCAAAAGACTCCTTGGTAATCGGCATCTGTTCGGGGTCATTCTCCGATCCGAAAAACTTCTCAGCGGTGTCCAGCATTTTTTCTAAAATCTTTTCGTCCATATTATTCACCCAAATATTTAAACCGCGGCACTCTTTGGCCATCCACCTCCACCTCTTCTAAAAACACCGCCAGAGGCCGCACCCAAAGTTGACCGACCTCATCAAGAGCTTGATAGACAACCATGTCCGCAAAGGTTTCACTATCTCTGGCAACGCCAATCACCCGATATTCGTTGCCTTTGAAATGTCGGTATCTCCCTAATTTAAGCATATAATAGCTTGATAGTCCTTCACTCCTTGCAACCAACCGCCGGAAAAATAATCTTCGGGGTTAAAAGTCTTGGCATCCACCCATTCATAATTCTCGTGATTCTGTCCTAGGCCGATTTCTCCTCCTAAATATTTAGCTTCATAGCCAATAGCAAAGATACGGCGCAACGCCCTTTCCCCGGAAGCCAATATCTCTTGGCGTTCATGGCGCATGAAAACCAAAGGACGGCCTAATTCATATCTGACTTCACCCCCCAATTCCTGGCTAATCTTCCGCGCAGCGACATCTTCTAAAGCTTCAAAAAAATCATCGCCCCGCAAACGTCCGCCCGGCAAATCCCAATCACCGAAACGATCTTTGGTAATCAAAAGACGACCGGCCTCATCAGTCAAAAATACTTTAACCGCTACGAAATACAAATCTTTCTCTAATTCTAAGCTCATATTTTTATTTTAATAATTTTCTCACCCCTTCATTATTTAAAAACACCTCCAAATCAGGATACTCCAAAAGTTCGGTGCCGCTGACCCATTTCAACTCAGAATGATCAGCTGGATTAATCTTGATATCCGCTGATTCCACTGCAACCAAAAAAGGAATCACCACCCACTCGCCCTCTTCATCGCCAAAACTAAATGGAGCGGCCCCTTTAATTATCTGACCTTTAGCTCCCAATTCTTCTTCTATTTCCCGTAAAATAGTTTCCTCAGCGCTTCCCGGGGCGTCCATGAAGCCGGAAATAAACTCCCATTGCCCTGGAGAAAACTTTTTAGTTTCCGCCCGTTTGGCAATCAAAAATTTGTCTTCCCTCTTGATTATGGCTGTGGTGATAATTAAGGTTTCCATATTATTGCAAAGTAGTCTTTCTTAGTTCTTTAACCTCATCCTCCTTCTCATATATTTTTCCCTTCCCCAGCTTATACAACAACGGAATTACCCCGCATTTATCACATTCACCCCAATTACAATGACCGCCATTTTTGGTAGATAAATCTCGGCACAGAGCGGTTTCTTTTAAAAAAGTTTCTTCATTCATATAAAATAATAACTATATCTCTCTATCCATCCAAGTATACTGGTGACCTTTGTTAAAGCCGTTCTTCTTCATAAAATTAATAATTCCACCATCGCTTTCGGAGCTGGCCCAAGTATAGACACAGTTAATACCAAACTGTTTCAATTCTTCCAAGCAGGCATCATACAACTTCTGGGCTATTCCCTGCTTTCTATATTCTGGCTTAATCACTAGATAGACAATACAAGCCCATTTCTTTTCCATATTCGGCTTATCCTTGCGATGCGCATAAATAAACCCGACTGGATTATCATCATCTTCAGCCAACAAAAAAGTTCCGTCCTGACTCTCCAGAGCTTGGAGAAACTCATCCTTGGCCATGAAATCTTCACCGGAGCTCACTTTCAATTCCGGAGTATCTAATCCGATTTGATATAAAGATTCAAAATCTTTAGCCGTGGCTTTTCTGATGTTCATATTATTTTATTATTGGGGGTTTATGATTCTTCTAAAATAATTTTCTTTTTAAATGCCCCACGTTCTTCAGCTTTTTTCTTCATTACATCATCAATACTTCCCTGGCTAAATCCTTTATAATCACACATCGCATTAATCACTTCTTGGATGTCAGCCATTTCTTCGATAACTTCATTTTCAGAAAATTCTTTTATTTCCTCTAATAACTTTTCTTTCAATTTTTCCCAATACTCTTTGTCATCGGCAATGTGTGTTATTGGCACCCCGCCTTTGCTTCTGATGTATTCTGGAATTTTGTCCCTGACCAGCTTGTTATATTTCATATCTTTTTTAACTATAATCTTTTTACTTCCCACGGCACTTCTTAAATTAATTACTGTGAAAGATAGGCTTAACCAACTTTTTCTTTATTTTTGAAGTAGGAAATTTTGATACAGCTATCTAAATCTCTCACTAGGGGTAATTTCAAAACGCTCGCAGGTTGAGACCACTGGTAATTTTTGTGTTCCTTGTCGCTCAATCTTATTTCGGGACGATCTTTCAATACCATCCTGAACATATGATAAATAAAATGATATTCCGGATATTTGACATAAAGGGTATCCAAAAATTCCAAATCATTCGTCTGTTTTATTATTCCCGTTTCCTCTTCTATCTCCCTTAGCATCGCCGTCGTTCTATCTTCTTCTTTATCTATCTTTCCGGCTGGGAGTCCCCAAGTATTACCCTCCGGCTTATAATCCTGCCTGTGCAAGATAAGAATATCACCATCATTTTCTATATAACAGCTGACAATCTCAAACTTCGATTCAAAATTACTTGGACATTCTCGAAAAATCATATTTTTATTTCCCGCAGCACTTCTTGTATTTTTTCCCGCTGCCGCAAGGACAGAGATCGTTGCGGCCAACTTTTTCGCCTTCTTCATTTTTAGTTTTGAGAGTAACCAGATCAGCATTCTGATGAGCATTTTCTTCCACCGCCGTCTTTTCCGGGGCTTGATAACGCAAACGACGCTGGTCGTTTTGAGCTAGAGTCAAAAGACGATCAGCGGTATTAGTGCTCAAAGCTTCACCGGTTTTGAAGATAGAATAAACTATCTGCTGACGGATAAGGCCGTTAAGTTCAGAGAATAAGCGATAGGCTTCGGCTTTGTATTCCACCAAAGGATCATGCTGGCCATAACCGCGCAAACCGATGCCGCGGCGCAAGTAATCAATAGTTTCCAAATGTTCAATCCAGAGCACATCAATGGCTCTAATCATCATGCCTTTCTCCACTTCCTTGAAATTGACATCCATATCCTGGAAACCCTTTCTCAATTCCTGATATTTTTCATTGACTAAATCTAAAATGAAATTAACTATTTCTTGAGATTCTTTCTTCTCGGCAATCTGATCTTTGACATCGACATCAACGATGGTCTTCACCACTTCGGCAATTTCCTGCAAGTTCCAAGATTGTCGCTCTCCGGCAGTATGGAAATTAATGACCGAAATAATTTCCTCCGACACTAAATCCAATATAACTTCCGACAAACCATTAGGGTTTTCTTCGGTATATTTCTCCAAAATTTCCCGGCGGCGGCGATAGATAGCCTCGCGGTGTTTGTTGATGACATCGTCATATTCCACTAAATGTTTGCGGATATCAAAGTTATTGCCCTCCACTTTCTTTTGAGCGGATTCAATGGAGTTGGAAATTAGACTGTTCTGAATCGGCATATCTTCCGGCACCTTCAAGGTGGTCATAATCTTCTTCATCCGATCACCGCCGAAGATACGCATCAAATCGTCATCGGTAGAAACATAGAACTGAGAAGATCCGGGATCGCCTTGGCGTCCGGCCCGACCGCGCAATTGATTATCAATGCGCCGCGATTCATGGCGTTCGGTGCCGATAACATGCAAACCGCCTAGAGCCAAGACTTTGTCCTGCTCATCCTTTTCCGGCGGGTTGCCGCCTAAAATAATATCCACACCGCGTCCAGCCATATTAGTGGCTAGAGTAATACCGCCTAAACGACCAGCCTGAGAAATGATTTGCGCTTCTTTGAAGTGGTTCTTGGCGTTCAACATCTGCGGCTCCAAACCTTCCCGCTGCATCATGTTGGCCAATATTTCATTCTTCTCAATGGAAATAGTACCAATTAAAACCGGCTGTCCCTTGGCGTGACGTTCTTTGACGTCTTGAATCACGGCCATATACTTGGCTTCTTCATTCCGATAGATTAAATCATTTAAATCCTGACGAATCATCGGCTTGTGAGTCGGGATAACAATGGTGTCTAAATTATAGATCTTATAAAACTCTTCGGCTTCGGTCACAGCAGTACCGGTCATACCGGAAAGTTTCTGGTACATACGGAAATAGTTTTGAAAAGTGACGGTGGCCAAAGTCTGAGATTCTTTCTGGACCTCCACCCCTTCCTTAGCTTCAATAGCCTGATGCAAACCTTCACTATAACGGCGACCGGGCATCAACCGGCCGGTAAATTCATCAACGATGATAATTTCGCCGTCTTTCACCACGTAGTCTTTATCTTTTTTAAATAATACTTGCGATTTCAAAGCCTGTTCAATATGATGGACTTCGCGCACGCCACCTTCCACATAGATATTGCCCATGCCCAACCATTTTTCCATTTTAGTGATGCCTTCTTCGGTTAAAGTAGCTGCTCGCATCTTTTCATCCACATTATAATCCTCATTCTCCGCCAGCCTCTTCACTAATTCAGCGAAGCGATAATACTTGTCGGTGGTTTCATTGATTGAACCGCTGATAATTAAAGGAGTCCGAGCTTCATCAATTAAAATAGAATCGATTTCATCAACGATGGCGTAATGCAAAGGACGTTGCACCATCTGATATACTTCTGAGACCATATTGTCGCGCAGATAATCAAAACCATATTCATTGTTAGTACCATAGGTGATATCGCAATAATAAGCTTCGCGGCGAGTAATCGGACGGAAATGCTGCAAACGTTCATCATATTGAGTATCATCTACAAACTCCGGATCATATTGATAGGCGGCATCGTGAATAATGACGCTGCTAGTTAGCCCTAAAAAATTATAAACCTGCCCCATCCAACCGGCACCAACTTTAGATAGATAATCATTGACGGTCACCAAGTGGACGCCGCGACCGGCTAGAGCATTGAGATAAATCGGCAAAGTAGCCACTAAAGTTTTTCCTTCACCGGTTCTCATTTCTGCTATCTGCCCGCGATGCAATACTATGCCGCCCACCAATTGGACGTCATAATGTCGTTGGCCTAAAACGCGGCGCGAAGCTTCGCGCACTACGGCAAAGGCGGCCGGCAAAATATCTTCAATAATTTTAGCTTGTTCTTCCCAGGGCTTGTTGGCCAAGCGTTCCTTGAACTCCGAGGTCAAAGCCTTGAGCTCAGTATCGCTCTTAGCTTGCATTTCCGGTTCCAGAGAATTGATTTGATCAATAATCGGTTGAAGGGATTTGACGATTTTGGCGTTAGGGTCGCCGAATAGTTTGCTTAAAAATGCCATATTATATAATTGGCTCATTTTGAGGAAAACACTCAAAAAAGCTTTAAAAATTAATAAATTTTAACTGGTTTCAGTATAATACATCTAATAAATTAATGCTATCTTGACAATATCTATAATATGTGATACTATATAGACATCGTACCAAAAATAAATACCATGCGAAAACACGCAACCAGACGAAAACACGCAGTATTTAAGCACAATTCAATTGCCACACCTCAATAAATCAGCCCTAAAAAAGCTGGTTTTCTTTTATCCCCCGCCCCTTCAATATAACACTCCCTCTCCCCCTCTTGACAAGATATAATATATGTGATAATATATAGACATCGTACCTCACATCAAAATTATGCAATATACTCCACTTTGAGTGATGCGGTTTTCGCACCGCTCCCCCAGCTTTGAATCAGCCTAAAAAACTGGTTCTTTTTTTATCCAAAAGAACGGCTACTGAGCCGTTCTTAATCCTAATATTGTTATAAGGCGACTATTTCCCTTTCCGTTTATCTTCTCTCTTGCCTTTATATTTCTTAATCGCCTGGGCCAAATGATCTTTTACCTTATCCACCGCCTTATTCAAATCCTTAGTGGTCTTCTCCACTCTCAGCAAATCTCCCGGCAAAGCTAGATTAGCCTCAGCTCTAAATATAGAACCGCTATGCTGCTCTCCGGCCACTTTCTCCAGCTCAATATCAAAATTCTGGACTTTGATGTCGCCTAAATATTTCTCCAGTATATTCATTTTTTCTTCCACATAGGTTTTGATTTCCGGGGTGACTACAATTTTAGTAGCCTTAATTTTAATTTTCATACATTTAGGAATTAATTATTAGTGAATAAATATTTTCCAAACGTCTTTGACGGTGATCCAAATAACCAGAAGCATCAGCAAGAGAAAACCGATATTATGAATAGCCGCTTCCAGTTCTTTCTTGACTGGTCGTCCTTTAATCTTCTCAATGATTAGAAATAGTATTCGGCCGCCGTCCAAAGCCGGGAAAGGCAAGATATTAATGATTGCTAAGTTAAGAGACAACAATGCCATAAACTGCAAGAGATAGACAAAGCCCATGCGCGCCACTTGGCCAGTCATATTAGCGATCCCCACCGGTCCGGCAACATCGCCGCCCACTGAATGACCGGTGACTAAGTTACCAATTAAATCCACGAAAGCCACCGCAATCGCTCCCAAGAGGACAAAGGTCTGCTTGAAGCCTTCATAGATAGCCTGATACCAAGGATAGCGCACTATGCCGACGGCAGTTAGGGCCACACCCACACCGCCCCGACTGATATCCTCACGATATTCCGGCTTCACCTTAATCTCCATCTTCTGCCCGCCTCTTTGCAAATCAAGAGTCACTTCCTTATTCACTTCAGCGGCCATAATCTCCTGAATCCTTTTTTCGGTTCTGACTTCTTCCCCGTTGATATTCAAAACAATATCTCCCACTTGCAAGCCAGCTGATTTAGCCGGAGAATTATCTAAGACTTCCACAATCTGGACTTCGGTCGCCTGTGCCTGATTCTGATTCTTTTCATCCACTGATTGCGGTGAACCGATCATGAACACTAAAGAAAAGAGCACAAAGGCTAAAACGATGTTCATGAATACGCCGGCAAAAAGCATCAGGAATCTCTGCCAAATCTTGCGGCCAGCAAAACTATCTCGGTCATCGCGATCGGAGCCGTCTTCACCTTTAATTTTTACAAAACCTCCTAACGGAACATAGTTCAAAGAGTAGACGGTGCCTCGTTCCATTTCTTCTTCGCTCAGCTCCCGATTCCCTTTCACCACATTCCAAGAACTGTCAGTTCGCACTACATCAATCTCTTTTTTTTCTTCGGTGATAGTTTCTTTGATACCGCTATCAGTCTCTTCAGTTTTGACACTCACTACATCGGACTCGGCAATTTTTTCCAAACCCTGCTTCTTAATCCTCTGCCAGCCGATGCCGCGAGGCGGAAAACCAAAACCGAATTCCACCACTCGCACCCCAAACCAGCGGGCCATACTAAAATGGCCGAACTCGTGGACGAAGACTAAAACTGATAATACTAAAAGAAAAATTATAATAGTCAGCAACATGTATTTTTAGATTAAATTTCCATTATCTCCCCCTCTTTCTTATCTCTAATTTCCTTAATCTCGGCATTGTATTTATTAACCACGCCGTCCAATTCTTCCACGAAGGCAAACTTGTCATCCTCACTGATGTCCTTGGCTTTAGCCGCGGCTTCTATCGCCTGCTTCACTTCTTCTCTAATCTGGCGGATGGAAATCTTGGCCTTTTCCTGACGCTCGTTGACCTTTTTGACCAAATCTTTACGATTTTCTTCGGTCATCTGGGGGATGGTAATCCTAATCTTGTCCCCTTCATTTACTACGCCCATACCCAAATTAGCTTCAATTAGAGCCTTCTCAATATCCTTCAAAACATTCTTGTCCCAAGGGGAAACCGTCATACTCCGAGCATCGGAAACCGCAATGTTTCCCACGCCGTTTAAAGGAGTCTTGGCGCCATAGGCGTCGACTAACACATTTTCTAATAACGCCGGATTAGCCCGTCCGGTGCGCAAAGAAGCGATATCTTTCTTGAAGAATTCAATAGCCCCGGTGAACTCAGCTTGTTGATTGGTGATAAATTGATTCATATTTTTGTAGTTAATTAATATTGTTCGGTTTTGACCTTCTTGGTTCCCAAATAGATTAAATTGGGATTAGCCGGATCCACCAAGAGCGCGTTGCCGCTTCTGTCGGTCGGCAATTGCTTAGTGATCCAAGAAACGCCGCCGTCTAGTGATTTATAAAACGTAGTGTTGGTAACATAGAATAATTGGTTGCAATCAGCCGGATTAACCGCTATCGCATTCATGGCAGTGTCTTTGTCCGGAGTGATCAACTTAATTCTCGCCCAGCTGGAACCGTTATCGGTGGAACGCAGTATCACTTTGTCAGTGGCAATGAATAAAGTGCCTTCCTGGCAATAGTTGGCGCCTTTAAAGTTAAAGCCTAGATTAAACTCTTTCAATTCCTCATTCAAGTCAGTCCAGTTATTGCCATCAAAACGATTGTTGTAGGTGGCCAAATCTTCCAATTTGGTAGTGCCATTGTTGTTAAACTTATACATACCGGACTTTTCAGAAGCCACCAATACGATACGGCTATCTTTAGGATTCAAAATTATCTGCCGCACGCCGTCTTTTAATCTCTGAATAGTACTCCAGGAAGTACCGCCGTCTAAAGACTTGATAACCTCGCCGCGGGAAGTGCCAATATAGATTTGGCGGTTATCATAATAATCAATAGCCACGGCGTTCACGGTCACCCCCGGATTATTATCATAATATACTTCTTTCCAGAAGCGGCTGCAATCGGTAGATTTATAAAGCTTGTTGCCCATAGCGGCGAACAGAACGCATTTGTTTTTGCTATCCACAGCTAAATCGTTGATAGTTCCTTTGTCTAAGCGCTGCACGAAATTCCAGCCCTTGGCAATACTATAAGTATAATACAAACCATCATCAATGGCTGCTAAATAAACCGCTTGATTGTCGCTGGGATCAACCACTAATTTGTTGACATTAACCCCAGCAATAGAGCCCGGGGTACCGGAAACAGTCGGGATGCCATTCATGGCTTTCCAAGTGTCGCCTTGAGTAGTGGAAATAAAAACACCGCCCACGTCGTTAGTGGAATCAGTTTTGGTGCCCAAACTAAAACTGCAGCCAGAAACTAAAACCATCACAGCCAACAGCGGCATTAGAAATAAAAATTGTTTTTTGTGTTTCATATAATTAATTAAAATTAAAGCTGAAAAGATATTCAAAAACCGCTTGCGGCTGAACATTGCCCTGCAGATAAAATTTAGCTTGGCGCAAATTGCCCAGCAGACTATTGATAGACTTCTCTGGCCAGCGCCGAGCCCAAGCCACTAATTCCTGGCGAATCACTTGATGGCGGATTAAATCCACTTGGCCGGAATTAATCAACAGCAAATCGCGGGCTACCGCCTCCCAAGAATTTAAAATACTCTGTGCCGAAGCAAAATCCTGTTTACCCAATTCATTAAACTTAGCAAAACGTTCTAAAGGACTAGACAAAGAAAAAGTGAGAAATAGCTTAGCTTGGGTGAGATAGTTTTCATAAAAATCATTGTCTTCCAAAAACTTCACCGCTAAAGCCGGACGTCCCAAAGCTAAATGGGCGACATTTTTAGCTTGGACAGCGGAGGCAGAATAGTCACTCACCAAATAATCTTGAATAATGTCGCTGGGCACCGGATAGAAATTAAGCAATTGCGCCCGGGAAACTATAGTTTTAGGCAATGATTCTAAGTTAGAGGTGATAAGAATTAGAATAACTTTCTCTCGGGGTTCTTCTAAAATCTTGAGCAAGGCATTCATCGCTTCCAAGCTCATAGTTTCTGCCTCATCAATCAAGCCAATTTTATAGGAATTGCCAAAAGCGCTCATTTCCAAAGATTTAATCAACTCTCTAATCTGTTCAATGCTAATACCCCGCTTCTCTTCTAAACGGCTAACGATATGGACATCGCCGGTTAGGACCAATTTTTCCGGGCTTAAATCAGCCAGTTCTTCAGAAGAATGACTGTCATGCAATAAAATATTCCTGGCAAAGCATTTGGCGATACGACTCTTGCCCAAATGCTTGGGGCCGGCGAAAATATAGGATTGGGCTGCTTGCCCCTGATTAATAGCCTTGGTTAAAAAATCCACCACCGGCTGATTGCCGAAGTTGGGCCAATTATATTCATCGGATAAAATATTTTTCTTAGCAGCTGGTGCCATAATTTCGCAACTAAATCAAGACCTAATTATACTAAAATTATAGCAGAAAAAAGGATAAAAGAAAACCGGTTAAACCGGTTTTGCTGCCACTAAAATAGCCGCTAAAATTACCGGCTTTTAATCCAATAGAAAAACCTTGCTCACTGAGCTGCGCAAGGCCTTGGCCACGCCGTGAGCTAAAGACAAAGAGGGATTATACTTCCCCTGTTCCAAAAAGACGATGGTTTCCCGCCGGACGCCGGCCAGGTTAGCTAATTCCTCCTGAGTCATATTCAATTTAGTCCGCAATTCTTTAATATTATTTTTCATAAATTACCGACATTCGGTCTGAGGAGCCGGAAAACCTGGCTGTCCGTGCTTTTCCCAGCTGCCATTAGTACAAACCCAATTGTCTTCACCGGAAAATAATCTAGCGGCGAAGATAAAGAGGAGGGCGAATAAAATAACCATTAGAATTATATAGCCGGATTTCTTGGCAGAAAACTTAAAGTGGCTGTGATATCTAAAAATAGCGGCATAAAGAATCATTAACAGACAAGTGGAAAAAGCCAGGGTTAAGGCAATCGGTTCATAAGCCGGATTAATATCCCGTCCGGCATAAAAAATAAACATCGCCATAGCCGCTACCCAGCCATAAATTTGCATGGCTAATAAAGCCGACTTCCCGCCTGTGGCATAATCGCGTTCATCGGCGATTATTCCCTTCACTCGGCGGCGCAAGAGCATCAGAATTAAAGCGCTCACGATCATCAAAACGATGGGAATCAAATAATTCTTAAAAACAATGGCCTGGCTAAAAACAATAGCCAGAATCATGACGAATACTAACTTGACGATTTTAAATTGTTTGAGAGTCATATAATTTTGTTAGAATTAATTAACATACCTTTATGTTATATTATTCTAACATCATTGTCAAGCCCTATTCAATTAGTCGCGGGATTGAAAAAAATCACAATGAGCAGTTTCCGGCACCTGGCTCTGAGCCTCGGTACAGAATCCGCCTTCGGCTCTAACTTGGAAACTAGTGCAATTTCGGCACTGGCTGGCGACAGTTCCCCAATCAGTGACAAAATCAGCTTCAATTTCGTGGGACATAGGTTTTAAATTAAAATAAATTAAAATTATGATTTCTTATGGTGGAAATATATTTTATAATCCACCCGCCTATCTTTACAAAATTGTTCTATCTCCCTTTGCACTTTGTCCCAATAATCGCTGCGGCCAAAATATATGGCATTATATTTAACCACTAAATCCGGATTATACCCTTTTAAAAACTTATAAACCTCATTTTTAATTGAAGGATAAAGATTCAAATTTTCAAACCAATATTCACTAACAAAATCTTTAGTCAATTCAATCAACCGCCGCCAATCACTAATCTCCGGAAAGATGGGAGAAATAAACATCACCGTCCTAACCCCGGCGCTGTGCAATTTCTTTAAAGCCTCAATTCTCCGACTGGTGGAAATTGATCCTGCTTCTAAGCGGCTCTTTATCTTCTCGTCTAAAAAAGATACTGAGATGCTGACGGTACAATGCTTAAACTTTTTCAATAGATCAATATCGCGCAAAATTAAATCGGATTTGGTAATAATATCCAAAGGCGGCTGGAGCGGAATTAATTTTTCTAAAATTTGCCGAGTTAGTTGATACTTTCCTTCCAGGGGCTGATAAGGATCGGTGACCGAGCCGATAATTATTGATTTGTTTTTATATTTATCCAAATTAGCCGGCAACAAATCCAGGGCATTAATTTTGACATCCACAAACTCACCCCAAGGTTCAAGATGGCCAGTGAAACGCTTCATGAATCTGGCGTAGCAATAAATACAGCCATGACTGCAACCGACATAGGGGTTAATCACAAAATCACCACCCGGTAGGTTGGATTTAACGATAATTGAGGCGGCTTTAATTTCTTTGATTACCATATCAGTATAGTTTAACAAACTATAGCCAAAAATTCTAATAAAAAACCGTCGTTTGTGAGACGACGGTTATATTGAGTCTTTCTTTAGACTATTCTTCTTCCATAGCTTCAAGGAGCTTTTTCCACTCCACTTTGGGCTTCCAAATTATATTTCCCTGTTCAACCAGATGAAACACTTGCGGGTCATTCTGCTCAAATTGTTCGGTGGGGATATACAGAGCGGAGAGTACCGGCAGGCCATTCCATTCCGTTTTGCCGGAACGGTTGAAAGCGCAAACGATGCCGCTCACCCTGGCTCCCTGTTCTTCAATTAATTCTTTCAGCTTCTGAGTGGTGCTAAAATTGTTGCAAACATCCTCCACAATCACCACATTATCACCGGAAAAAATTTCATGGCGGTCAATGATCTGGCGACTCTGTTCTTTAATGCCGTCAGCCGGTATTCCCAGGGCAGTCACCTTTTTTTCAGCAAAAATTGTCCGACAATTTAAGGCCTTGCCAATCGCGCCAGCCAGCAGAATACCTCCCATCGGAGCGCCAATTACCACATCGCAAGACAGGTTAGCCTTTTTGATTTCTTCGCTAATTAACTTAGCAAAGTAACTGCGGGCGGCGGGCTGAGATTCGGCGCGGGAAAAATTGAAATATTCAAAACCCACATAGTTCTTGGGACCGTTGCCAGATTCATAGGTACCGGCATACGCTACCAGAGGACCTACATAGCGGCCGGCCTCTTCGCTAAACGGACTTTTGTAATATCCGCCGCAAAATTTCAAAGTGGCTAAAGGATCTCCGGGCACGACTACATTGGCTTTAGCCGCATTAATTTCCCCTTCGGTAAATTTGCGGCTTTCTGCCGGGCTGATACCTTTCTCCGGGTTTCCCCGGGTCATCTGAGCTCCCATCACGACATAGGTGGCTCCCATATCCAAAGCCTTCTTGACTCCGGTTATCCGCTTCTGATGTTCATCTTTCTTGGTCATCCACTGGTCCCGGATACCGGGCACAATGAACTCACAGGAGGCAGGCAGGTTCTTCTTCAAAAACGGCAGCTCGTGCGGCGAGCAGACCACCATTTCAAACGGCTCTCCGGGTATTTCAGCCTTTTCTTTATACACCGCACTAATATTCATGTAGTCGTTGTATATTTTGACCTCCGGCTTCATACCAAAACGCGCGGCGCACTCTGCGGCCGGAATATCAGTCAGCATGCTGAGCAAAGCCAGCTTGGTGTCCGGTAATAATCTCCGGAGCTTGATGATTCCTTCCACCGATACCAACGAGGTGACGGTCAAAATATCCGGTGGACACTCAACATACTTTTTCAGCACATTCTCCATAGTGGCCGAAACGTCGTTGATCTTCAGATCCAGAAAAATGCCGGCCTTAAAACCACCGCTGGCCAAATTCAATCTGATTTCACGAACAATGGCCGGACCACCGGCATCATCATTGTGAACACCGTCATTGAGTTTTACATAGGCTAACTGGTCTCCCAATCCGGGAGCAGCCAACAATTCGTCCAAAGCCGCATACAAAGCTGCAGCGTCGCGATACCCGTCTAAGGGCAGAATAACTACTTTTCTCTTCATTTTTAAGGGTTTTGGTGATTACTGATTTTAATTATTAATTAACGATGACAATCAAATTATTCTACTGTAAACTCTAGCGGCTGTCAATCTGATAATTCAGTTCAACCACTAAATTAAATTCTCAAATACCGGCCGATAAATATCATCTTTGGCCTCTATTCTTAATTCATTCCGATTAATCTTTTCCGCATATTCCACCGGCGCTTCTAAGACCACAGCCAAGGGCCGGCGCTCATTTCCTTCTCCCATGCATAGCACGGCGGCCGTAGCCAGGCTATCAGCCACATCTACCCGGGAATAATGGAAGGGCCGGCCGAAAATATCTAATTCTTGGCGATAGTCTTTTAGTCCTTTAATCCCGGCATACCCTAAAGCTATTCCAGTTATCCCCGAACGCAAAGGCAAAGAACGGCTGTCGGTGATAATCACGCCCAGATTTTTTAATCCGTGTTTTTTCTTTAAATAGTTTCTAATCTTCCCTGCCGCCCGGAAACTATCTTGGGGCAAAAGAATTAGGCTGCCGTTAGCATTGCTTTCATCAATACCCGCATTAGCCATCACTTGACCGTCTTTGATAGTGAGGCAAACATATTCAGTCGGCAACACAAAATCACTTTCCCGCTTTATCGTCTCCGCCTTAATTTGCTCATCAGCATTCTCCACTATTCGCCCTTCAGACAAAGCCACTATTTTAGAAGTGACAACCAACACACTCTTCTCGGCTAGGCGAGGAAAATAATCGTCAATAAAAGACAAGAGGTTTTCTTTTGGTTTAAATATCCGAGTTTTAATAGTTTTAATTTTCATATAGTAATAATTTAATAAACAAAAAACGCCCCGGAGGGCATCTTCATTAATCAAGCCCCTCCCCGTTAGCAAGAGATTATTCCTTTATTGAAACCAGACCAGGTTGTAGTAGTTTTGCTGATTAACATAGTGAACTTGATAATTTAAAAACCAAAATATTTTAGAACCGGCTTGATATTAGGAGCTAACTTTTCTTTATCTAAATCATTAATATCTATCCAGCGCCATTCCCTAATATCCTTTCCTGGGATAATTTCCCCTATTCTTTTAGCCAGGAAGTGAACTAGAATCACACTAACTTGTAATCCATTAATTTCTTTCTCGGTGTAGAAAAAATAAGGATCATTATTTAATATTTCTATCTCAATCCCCATTTCTTCCTTAGCCTCTCTTTGGGCGGCATCTTTCAAATTAGCCTCATCTTCCTCAATCCTCCCGCCGCAAAATTTCCAAAAATCATCATCACCATGCTTGTCTAGCAATACTTTATTATTTTCAACAATAACCGGGCCGGAAGCGATAATTATTTTTGACATATATTTTTATAAACTCAAATTATTATTCTCATCATAACAAAGTTCTCCTTTTTTATAAAGCCCCCAAATACATTGACAAAAGCACAAACATATTGTATTATCAACAATTAATAT
The DNA here is from genome assembly GCA_035402825.1 of bacterium. GTDB lineage: Bacteria > Patescibacteriota > Patescibacteriia > Patescibacteriales > UBA12465 > DAONDZ01. The sequence goes on from DAONDZ010000008.1 coordinate 34,779, forward strand.
TCATCGCTCCTTAAAACTCTAGGCCATGAAAATACTGATTACCGGAATCGGAATTGTCGGCAAGAGTACTCTGCGGCGACAATTATTACAAAAAATGCGAACAGCTGGCGCCAAAGTGGAACACTTTGATGTTGACTGTTTTGACAGCGTGCGCCACCCCTTAGATATTGATTGCCTGAAAGAGCTTCCCCAGGAATTCTCCCAAGACACAATCTATCTAATTGAAGATGTCCACGCTACCCTGCCTCAGGCGATAATACCTCTATCAGAATATGATTTGATTATCTATCTCAAAATCGGAGCTACTGCTCAAATTCTATTCTGGAAGTCGCGAATCGCTCATTGGTTTGCCACCGGACAATATGCTTGGGAAGCCAAGACTGGCTGGCAAGGCAACCGTCGGCCCCATAGTCTGCTTAATTTATTCGGGATATTCAAAAATCTTTTTCGAAATATCTATTACCGAAAAAAATGGATTGCAATGGATTGGCAAAAAATTCGCCAGCACCCTAACGTCCAAGTTATGCAATCAACTTGGTCAAGGCGAGGGCCGAAATACACATTCTAAAAAATCGTTTTAGGGTAAAACGATTTTTTTATTTCCCTAAATTCTCTCTATCTTATCTAACCGACCCATGATCTCCCGCAAAGAGAACCAAGCGTAATCTAAATCCGCTTTGTCTCTGGAGACATAAATATATTTAGAATAAAAAGACAAGGATCTTTCTAAGACTGCAAACTTTATACTATCCACCAAAGCCTCTTTTTCAATCTGACTCAAAAGTCGTTTGCTCTGGTAACCAGAAATTAAAGCTTTAAAATTATCCGAACTCCATTTCTGTTTTTCGCCCAGAAAACACCAACCTCTAATGGCTTGGCCTAAATCAAAAATCAAAGGAGCGAAATAGAAACGATCAAAATCTAAAACAGCCACGATCTGATTATTCCGCCACAGAACATGACGTTTGCCTAAATCCTCATGGATAGAGCCGCTGGGCAGCTTCTTAGGAAACCGCAGGGCTGATAATCTTTCCGAAAATAGCGCGGCAAATTGCTTATCCAATTTTTTCTGAATAGAAAGAAAATATTTCTGGGTGGCCGCCGGATTCCAAATATGCCGGCGTTTATTTTTAGTCTGATAATTTTCAACTAAACTATGGAATCTTCCCAATAGCCGGCCAAACTCTCTCACCTCTTTAACCGTGGGCCTGGTTTTTTCTTTCCCGGAAACATATTCTCGCAAATACCCCTGATGTTTTTGCCAAGTAATAATCTTGTTTCCTTTGCTATTAGCCAAGGGCCGAGACACCGGGAAATCATTATCCGCCAAATAGTCTAAAAGCTCTATCTCAGCGGCAATCTCTCCCCTTGATCGCCATCGCGGTCCTAAAGGAGAAAGGCGCAAGAAGTATTTATTATTCTTAATTTGAATAATATAGGCAATATTGCCGCTAGTGGGCAAAGGCGTCATAGTATTAATTTTTCCCAAAGCAAAACCTGATAATATTTTAGTTAACACAGAAACTGGGATTTTTTGTTTGGTGAACATAAATTAAACTATTTTTAGCCAATCTTTTTGTTTTTATATTAACATGTCTGGTTTGGGACTTCAATTACTATATCAAAATAACCCCTATTCCAGGGGTTATTTATAGACTGCGGAGTGTCGTGGACGTTGTTAGAACTGAAATGTTTAAAAACGCCAATAATTTTAATATTTATCAAAATATTTTTTCATCAACTCATCCCACTTAGCCTGAATTTTTTGCCGTATTTTATTTTCCGGTTTTTCGAAACCATTGGTAAACCAAAGATTTAGGGTGCGAAAACCTTCTATTTCTATGCCATGTTTTTCAAATGATTTTTTATTAAAAGAAACCCGAGCGCCATCCAACCCATCGCTAACGACCGGAATGCCGGACTTGGCTCTGTCGTCAAAAAAATATTCCCGACAAAAAAGTCGCTCAGTAACATCCAGACCAAGCTGTTTCAAACTGTCCTTAAATTCCTCCAACAAGTCCCAAACATCTTCTAAGGAATTTTTTTTATTTTCCTTGTTTGCTTCTAACGACTCATTAAATAAATTATTCATATAGTTAAATAAACTGATGTTTTTACGTTGGCACAAAAATGCGGAGTGTCGTGGACGTTGTTAGAACTGAAACCTTACAAAAACCCAATTATTTTAATAATTAATATTCAACTCTAACTTCTGGCAACCAAATCTTTTTTGGTAATAATAGCATATACGCAACAACGTCCGCCAAGTCAGCTGGGTCAGTAAACTTTTCGGTAGAAAAATCTTCGCCTGTTTTAGTAAACATTTTTGTATTAGTTCCACTTTGATAAACACCAGCCACTCGGACATTAGTATCTTTAAGATCCGCTCTCAATACATCTGTAAATCCTCTAACGCCATACTTACTAGCCATATAAACAGACTGTCCTTCCTGGGCTACAATACCAGATTTCGAAATTACATTAATAATTGCCGCCTCTTCTCTACTCTTCAATACCGGCATAAACAATCTTGTAATATGGATAAACGCGGTCAAATTAATCCCAATAATATCATCGATTGTTTCCGGTTTAATATCCTCTAGCGGCATCATTTTTTGCCAAACACCAGCATCGTTAATCAAGATATCAACAGCTCTAAAATCAGAAATAATTGATTGGGCGGTCTCCTCTAATTTTTTCAGATCACTGATATCACAACTATAACTTTTAACAATAGCCCCGCCTAATTTTTTAGCTTCAAGTTCAACATCTTCAAGTCTTTTTTGATCCCTGGCAGTAAGAGCTAAATTGACACCTTCTCTAGCAAATCTGAGAGCAATCTGCTTACCAATACCATCACTAGCACCAGTAATAACAATTACCTTATTTTTAAATTCATATTAATATTTAGTTTAAATTTAATAATACGATTATACCCAAGAAATTAGCAAAAATCAACCCAATAACACAAGATTAGAATTAGAATTTGACTTTTAACACAAGATATCCTAAAATAACATAATGAATATAATAACATAATGAATATAATAATTTTATGCTAAAAATGATTAGTTTGGACGATTTTAAAAAACCCGTGGATAACACGCGCGAAATTAGGGCCACAGAACGCAACACTTATCTTTCCACTTGGAAAAAAATGTTTTGCCCAGTAACCGCCGAAGACATTTCTCGGGAAGAAAGTCAACAAAATTCAATTTTGGAAGAAGCTGAAGCCATTAACCGAGCGGCCGACAAACTAGTACAAGACAAAAAGGCTGCTAATTACACAGAAGCAGTCGATATCTTAGTTCAAACTGATTTTAAGAATAAAAATAGATTAGAAATAGCTACAGAAGAGAAGGCTCGAGCCATGGCTTTAAAATTTTCTGATATGATAAACTCAAACCAGTTTGATAAAATAGATAACATTTTGACAGGAAGAGTTTTCAGAAAACAATCACCAATCGAAAAAGAACATAGAGAAGCTGGAGAAAGAGAAATACGTAGCAGAGAAGGAAGAGGTGCGTCTTGGCAATTAAATATAGGATGGCCATCTTATAATCTTTTTTCAGAATATGAAAGCGAAATTATAAAACAAAAATATTTGGAATTAAAAAAACAAAACAATAAAAAACTATTTGAAAAATTTAATAAACACTTTAGCTACCATATAAAGGACTTAAAGGATAAAGGTAAATTATAAATGCCCCTCTTTTTGTAGTTTGGCATTCTAAGCTTATAAAGCCTCATGAGGAATCATGGGGTTTTGTGTTGTAATTTTCGCTTATCCATGACTTAACACCGCGCGGCTTTATCAAGATATTTTGGCGTTTAAACTTTTCGTTAATCTTGCAAGCAACGAACACTCACTCCGACATTCCAATTGTCATATACTCGATAAACCGTGGGTTGTCCAGCCAATAATCCCCTGAAATAAGCTGATTGTCCACTTATAGAAGATGACCAAATGTAAGTCCAAGCGCTTAGACTTTGAAATGAACTTTTATAAAAACCGGCGATAGGCCAATTAAATCCAGAAGAACCACCTATAGCCAATTTGGTCCCGGCATTAGCACATTCTCCATCTATATAACCCGTATCAATTCTAGCAGGATCACAGCTATTTGGCAAATCAGTTAGATATTGATCTAAAGTATTTTGTTCGGCATCAGATGGAATATGCCAGCCGGTGGGGCAAATACCTTGGGCGCCTTCGGAGGTGGAATATTGCATAGTCTCGTCCCATTGATAGAGGGCGCCATAAGATAAACAATTGTCAGTATCATTGTTATAACAATATTTCTCTAAATTACTGTCATCATCCTGATCTTCAGAGCTAATAACGTAGGTACCGACATTCATATTTCCGGCTAGCCAGCACTGAGCACCGATTTGGATGGTGTCATAGGTGCAAGTATCATAATCCGGAGCGTCAGTGTCGCAAGTATGCCCCAATAAACTAGTGATAGTTATTTGATCTCCGCAAACAAAAGGAGGAGTACCTCCGCCAATAGAACACGCCGCTATCCCGCTAGGGGTAGCACAAAGCTCACCGGCAGTAAGAGAACCTACTACTCCACCAGTGCAGAAGGTCAGGGTATATGACTCACCACTATTATCCTGGGTATAGGAGAAAGAGTTGGTAGTATCATCACAGCTACCATCAGCTGGGGAGGAAGCACCGGGGATAATAGAGAGATAAGTCTGGCTACCATACTCCAAAGAACCAGAGGACCATTCTTGATCAGTGGGGTATCTACCAGCATCATTGAAGAATAACTCTAAAGCCGTATTAATCTGTTTAACATCAGCTACTCTTTTAGCGTCTCTAGACTTAGCCCGAGCACTATTTAAAGCAATAACGGAAATGGTAGCAAGGATGCCAATAATGGCTATGACTACTAGTAGTTCAACTAGGGTGAAGGCTTTTTTAGGTTTCATATAAAAACAAAACTAATACTTAATTTTTATCAATACTCGTATTGTAACATATTTCCCCACCCCTAACAAATAGTGGGTGAAACAAAAATATATTAAATATCTAGAGCGAGAATTGGACTTTGGGACATAAAAAATTAGATATATTAGCCTATAAACGGCTCTTACCGATACAAAAATCACAAACACTCCTTAAAAAGCAGGGTTCGAACTGATGAAAATGCCCGAAAACAAAAGACGAAGTGAGCTTTTA
>DAONDZ010000009.1:0-37210 GCA_035402825.1 bacterium
CGGCAATATCACGAACTCCATAGACAATGTGTCTAACAAAAGGGGTGCCCTCCAAAGAGATATCGCCTGATCCTGATTTTGCTAAAGCCTATCAAAAAATTGTGGTTGAAGAATGGGAAAAGGGACTGCAAAATTATAAAGGCAGTATTATTAACCTTAAGAATGAATTAGCCAAGTTAGAAATAGAGAAGTCTAAATTAATTGAAATGAAGAAAAAAGATTTGCTTGATGATGAAGATTTTAAAGAAGAGATGTATAAAGTAAAGATTAAAATTGCCGAAAAGCAATCTATCCCAGCCGAGGGTATAGCTGATAATTTTGATGTCAAAAAAGAATCCAAAAAAGTTTTTGATATTATCCCCGACCTCAATAAATTCTATAATGGCCTCGGCTATTATGATAAACTAAAATTACAGGGTTTGATTTTTCCCGAAAAGGTCTATTTTGATTTTTCCGAAAGTCGAACCCCTAAATTGTCGCTAATATTACAAAACAAAAGAGAACTGGCAACTGCCAGTTCTCTCAAAGTAGCCTCTAGGGGAATCGAACCCCTCTTGCCTGGCTGAGAACCAAGCGTCCTAACCGATAGACGAAGAGGCCAAACTAATTTAGAATACGGCCGATAATACTATGATTACCGCGCAAAAACTCATCTACTTCCATCGCCCTTTTTCCTTCAAGTTGTAATTTTATAATAACTAAAGAATTTTGTCCACACTGGACTGCCAGGGCGCTATTATACAAGAAAAGTTCGCCGATTTGCCGGCTGTTGACCTTCACCGGCTCCAATCGAGCGGCCTTAATTTTAAACATTATCTGGTCTAATTTTAATTTTTCATCTGATAGATAGCTGAAGGTGCCGGGCCAAGGATTAAAGGCTCTGATCTTTCTTTCGATTTGTTTGGCATCCTCGCTCCAATTGATATGGCCGTCTTCTTTTTGGATTATTTTGACATATGACGCCTGATCTTCTTTTTGGGCGCGGGGTTTTATCCGGCCGCCAATATATTTTTTGAGGGTAGTTTCCAGCGCTTGGGCTCCCTTAATGGCTAATTTGTCATGCAGCGATTCCAAGGTTTCGTCCTTAGCTAGTTTAATTTTCTTCTGCGCCAGAATCGGTCCGGTGTCCAAACCTTTGTCCATTTTCATAATAGTGACACCGCTTTGGCGATCACCATTTAAAATAGCTGCCTGCAAACAAGCGGCGCCGCGATAGCGGGGAAGAAGCGAGCCATGGACATTGATGCAACCGAATTCTGGAATGTCTAAAATGCTCTGGGGAATTATCTGGCCATAGGCGACGACCACGATTAATTGCGGGTCTAGTTTTTTAATCAATTCGGTTTCGGTGCGAATCTTTTCCGGTTGATAGACAGGAATATGATATTTTTGGGCGATAGTTTTTATGATTGGTGATACTAACTCCTGCTTGCGGCCGACCGGTTTGTCTGGTTGGCTGATAACAGCGCTAACTTCAAAAAAGTCGCTAGAGATTAGCGCTTCCAAACAACTAGCTCCGAACTCTGGAGTGCCTAAGAAGATAGTTTTAATTTTTTTTCTTTTTTTCATAAAGATGATCAATGAAGAGGATGCCATCTAGGTGATCTACCTCATGTTGAATGGCTCGAGCCAGTAATTCCGTGGCTTCTATCCTTTGTTTGTTGCCCGCTAAATCCAAAAAGACGCAAGCTACTTTCTTGGGGCGCTCCACTAAGCCATAGATGATATCGCCTTTCGCGTCTACTACGGAGAGGCAGCCTTCTTCCTCCACGCATTTTGCCCAGGACTTCTTAGTGATTTTTGGATTGATCATTATCAGGACATCATTTTTTTCATAATCTTTGCGGACTACCACTAAGCGGATATTCTGGCCAATTTGCGGCGCGGCTAAACCGGCACCGTCTTTTTGCAGCATGGTTAAGACCATATCTAAAACTAGGCGGCGGAATTTGTCGTCTTTGATTTGTGCTAATTGGAGTTCTGCTGATTTCTGACGTAAACGGGAATCGGGGTGATGGATTATGTCTAAAACTTTTGGTTTATACATATTATTTATTTTCTTTTTGTTGCTTATCAATGCTATCAATGACCTTAAAAAAATAGGCCCACTTCTGGCCGCTGGTGCATAGTTCTTTGGTATCGGTTAAAGCGGCTTGAATGACATTTTGCGGATAATCGCGGCAAACTTTAAAGACTGCAGAGCGTTTGAAGGCTGGTACTCCTAATTCTTGAATGATGCGCAAGGCTAAATCCTGCCAAGGGTGAGCCGGCGGCTTGATAGTTTTGGCTGGCTGGCGAGCGGCGAGAATTTGCGAGAAACTATTAAAGTCATTAGTCTGCATAGTCAATGTTAAAATCCAGAGCCAGGTATCCGATGCCTAAATCTCCTTGATAGGATAAGACTTGAGGCTGATATTCTAATCGCGATATGATTCCTAAGCTCAAGATGATAGATTTTAATCCGCAAGACATCGCTTCTTTTACTAGGTTAGCGTCCATTTTCAAAATGTTTTCGGCGGCGTTTTCCGGATTGCTTAAATACTCAATCAGCTTGTTGTCAAACTTAGCTCCTTTAGGAGAATAGCCATAGATAGAGCGGCGTTTTAAGCGATGGGAGAGATCGGCTGAGGCGATTATTAATATCTTTTCCGGGCGGTTAATTAGGAAATCACCTAATTTCTTGCCAAATTCATAATGATTAGCGATATCTAGCGTCGAAGGCGCTAAGGGCAACACCTTAACCTTTTTGTAGTTTTCCGTCAAGAGATGATAGGGAATAGCGCTGCCATAGTCTAGTCTTTCTTGAGTAGTTAATTTGATTTCATAATCGCTTCTCAAAGCTTCTTTTAATTCATGAGCTAAAGCGATATCGCCGTTGGCTTCATTCTTGGTGGCGAAGTCTCCGAATTCTTCAAAATTAATCATCATCTTGGGGGAAATATTAATGGTGAAGTTTTCGGTATCGCTTTGGCTATGCGGAGAGATGATAACTATCAATTCCGGTTCTAAAGAGATAATTTTTTCGGCTAGCTTGGCATAGGACTGAGCGGTTTTTTGCAGTAAAGCAATATTGGCCTTACCGATAGCCGGAATTAGAATTGGGGAATGGGGGACGATAAAGGCATCTTGAATCATATGATTATTGTTTAACCGCTTCGCCTTCCGGATAGAGATAGAGCATCTGCGGAGAAACGGTAATGACATTGTCCCAATTATAACCCAAGGATTCAAAATCAGATCCGGACAGGAAGGGGCGCTTTTGGCCGTTATCAATCAAATAGACAGCTTGGGCGTTATTTGATTTTAATAATTCACCGCTATCAAATAACACCGGACTGATTTTAGGATATTTAGCTAGGTCGGCTTCAGTGGCTTTTAATATCCGGCGGCCACGGAATTTGGTGCTTAACAACACCTTATCAACGATTGGAGCCTTTTGGCCTTCACTGACATAATAGACGCCGCCGTTTTTAGTATTCATAATTAAAGCGCCGAGCGGATAAGTGGAAGTGGCGGTGATAGTAGTGGTGGTGGCATAGGCCGCTAAGTCATCCATGGTGCCGCTGACTAATTCCTCAGAACTAAAGCCGATTTTTCTAAATACGGCATCGCTTTCAATGAGCCGCTTGTTGCCGTCCACCAATAGATAGATTTTCTTTTCCGGAGTTTTGATTAAAGAATAGTTAGGATATTTAATGGCGCCGCCGGGTTCATATTGTTCTAAGACTTCCGGGCTGACGGTAATTATTTTGTTGATATCAAAGCGAGTGCTTAAAGCGCCCATATTGGCGAAAGGTTTTTTCTGGCCGTTTTCAATCAAGAAGACTACCGGCTGAGTGCTGGTTTTTAACAACGATCCGTCGGGATAGGTTCGGCGGCTGCCGCCCGGGAAGTAGCTCTGCCAAAGTTTATAGAAATTATAGTTGCCATTAAAGACATGCGGTGTGTAATTATACAATCCGGCCGTGGCTCGGTTTTCAATAGTGACTGCCATCGGTTCGTTGATAATTGTGCCGTAAGGGTTAGTGAAGGTATAAGTATTACCCGGTTGATATTTAAATTCATTGGGGTGATCAATGTAATAACGGAATTGCAAAGCAGCGCTGTTAATTTGTTTGCCAAAGCCTTGGTAATAAGGATTGCAGGTCCAACCGTCCGGACAGCCATAGCCGGTTGCCCAATCCAATTGTCTGGCAGTCGGCGCGGAGTTTTCAATTAAACTTTGTTCTTTCTGTAATAGTACCAAGAGAAACTTAGGATTAACCGTGGACACCCGGCGGCACTTTAATTGCTTTTCGGCTTCGTCCGGGGTGTCGCTCATTTCCACGCCTTCGCAATCATAATTGGCGGTAGCGGCTTCATAGATTATTTGCGCCGCCGATTTGCCGAAGGTGCCATGGGCGTTATAGGTCGTGTAATTCGCCAAGAAACTGCCTTTTTTTTCTAGAAAGGTCTGAATTTCCCCCAAGCTCATGCCGTTGCAATTCAAGATTTCTTCATCGCTGATAATATTGCCCGGTCGGAAATTGGGGTCAATTTCGGTTTGCGCTAAAAGCTTTCCCGGCAGGATTGCCAAGAGGGAAAACAGGGAAATTAAGGCGATTCTTTCTAGATTTCTCATATATGATGGTTAAATTAATTATTACTATTACATTATAGTATATTTTCGCTATATTTCCAAAATTAAAAAACCCCTATTGATTTATGGGGGCTTCTTTGAAAATTCGTTTTATTTCTTGCCAGCCGCGAGAACCGATAGTTTCACGACTGATTTGTTTTTGCTGGAGCTGCTGATAGAGCTCGGCCAATGTTTCTATCCCCAATTTCTTCAGGGAAAAGGTCAATGAAATAGATAGTCCGACTGTAGCGATGGGACTATTCAGGGAAGCGAGGTCAATTTTAGGGGTTTTTTTCCTAAGCCTCCTTCTCGATGGTTGGGGCATGTTCTTTTTTGTTGGTTCTTCTCAGCTTAATGACTTCCTCCTGTTTTGTCAAGGATTACTTTTTTATTTTTTTATGTTAAAATAAGAAGAGTATTTAGAAAACTAATTTCAAAAATATGCCAAAAGGTTTTGGACCAATCGGTTATAGAGAACAAGATCCTTTAACTAAAATTGAACCTAACACCTATCTCTCAGAAGGTCGGGATTTAATTGAAACGGAAAATGTTTACAACCTTCCCGGTTTTGAAGATGAAGAGGAAAGAGTTTTTGGAGAAGTTGTGGACGATGAAGAAAAGGGATTGGATGAAGAAGAATTTATGGCTAAGCATGAACTGGCCAATGATTTTGAGTTGGTTGATTTAGCTAAAGCTTGTTTGGATTACACCCAAGGCAAAAGCAAGGTCAAACCCTTGGCCAGTGATCAGGACATTTTGGATTTGACCGAATATTATTACGATCGTTTTAACGACCAGCGCGAAGGCCAGGAGATGCTACTGAGCGAAAAGGAGCTCAATCGTTTAAGCCCGAAAGAACAGGAGAAGCTGGATAAGGTATTAAATGAAATTAGCAACTTTTCGGCGCAAATGGCTGATGAGAATGAACAGCGCGGCCGGAACTTTTTCACCAAGAGCGGCCAGAATAGTTTTTCTGACCCGGAAGCCCGGGGGAATGTGGATCGCCTCAATGCCTATTTTCAAAAGATAAAGAACGCCCAAAAAGATTTGGAAAATTTGCTAGCGAAAGCTCGCAAGTCGGAGGAAGTCAAAGAAGATAATGAAGAGGCTAAGCGCTGGGAGAAAGATTTGGCGGAATATTCTGAAGCGGAAAAGAAATTTTTGCAGAGCTGTTTTGATTTTTCCGTGCATAAAGATGGCGTCAAGACTCCGATTTTTGAAGGCAAGGATAAAGAACGCTTAACCCCGGAGCAAATTTTGGACGGCGCTCAGGAATGGGCGGAGTTTTTGAAAATGCCCCAGGCTAAGTTTTTAGAAAAAGAATTTAAAGGCCAGCGCCAATTGATGTTTGTGGAATACATGAAGGATGGCAAGCGGATTAATTATATCGCCAATGATGTTAAACACCAGCCGGGCGATTATTATTTCCAGATAAATCCCAATAGCTTTAGAATGAGTAAAAATAATCCTAAAGTTTCTTTCGCTCAGGTGAGGATATTGTTTAACTCTCGGCGAGAGAAAAAAGTTAAGCCGGTTTTAGAGAAAAAAATCAGTGCTTAATCAAATTGATTAATAAAATAAAGCCCCTGAATCCGGGGCTTTATTTTTTTGTTTTATTTTTATTTCACACTAATAAGCACTTGATCTTTGGCGCCTAAATCAATAGTTAGCTTGTCGCCGTCTTGGACTTTGCCTTCCACGATATTCATCGCCAATTCATCTAAGATTTGATTTTGAATCAGACGCTTTAAAGGTCGGGCGCCGAAGGTAATATCAAAACCTTTGTCGGCTAACATCTTTTTCACTTTCTGGCTGATCTTAATGGTAATCTGACGATCCAACAAGCGGCCCTCAATTCTCTTTAACTCCAAGTCAACGATTTCAGTTAACACCTCTTTGGTCAAAGTTTTAAAGAGCACTATTTCATCAATGCGGTTTAAGAACTCCAGCTTGAAGTGTTCTCGCAAAGTCTTGTTGATTTTTTCTTTCATTTCATCATCTCGGACTTGTTTAGTTTCTTGTTCGCTGTTTTCATCATGGAAACCGATAGAATATTGCTTGATGATTTCGTTGCTTAAGTTAGAAGTCATGATGATGATGGTGTTTTTGAAATTCACCACCCGTCCTTTGGCATCGGTGAGGCGGCCGTCATCCAGAATTTGCAGCAGCAAGTTAAAGGTTTCGGGATGAGCTTTCTCAATTTCGTCAAAGAGCACGACGCTATAGGGGCGGCGGCGGATTTTTTCCGTTAGTTGGCCGCCATCTTCAAAGCCGACATATCCGGGAGGGGAACCGATCATCTTAGCAACGCTATGCTTTTCCATGAATTCACTCATATCAATTCTCACTAAAGCGTTTTCATCGTTAAAGATGAAACGAGCCAGAGATTTAGCCAATTCGGTTTTGCCGACGCCGGTGGGGCCAACAAAAAGGAAGGAACCAATCGGTTTCTTTTCTTCTGATAGTCCGGCCCGGCTGCGACGCAAAGCGTTAGCCACCGCCTTGATGGCTTCGTCTTGACCAAGGACCGATTTATTCAATTCCGCTTCGGCCTGGCCTAATTTTTTGGTTTCGCTTTCCAGCATTTTAGCTACCGGAATACCGGTCCAGCGGGAAACTACCCGAGCGATATCTTCTTCGTCCACTTCTTCTTTTAATATTCTCTGTCCTTTGTTTTGAATTTTATACAACTCCGCTTGAGCGGCGGTAATTTCTTTTTCTAGTTTAGGAATGAAGTCGTAGCGGATTTGAGCGACTTTGGTCAGATCATCGCCGCGGCGTTCGGTAATTTCGGCGCTGGCTTTTAGTTCATCTATCTTTTTTTTCTTTTCTCGGATTTGGGAGATGATATTTTTCTCATTCTGCCAATGCAATTCTAGCTGGTTGGCTTTTTCTTTCAATTCGCTTAGCTGCTTGTTGATATTGCGAACTTTGTTGGCTTCTTGTTTGCTGGATTGCAAGCCGGCTTTGACGATTTCCAAGCGTTTGATTTCTCGTTTCAAGGTATCCAATTCTTCCGGCATAGAATCTATTTCCATCCGCAGAGATGAAGTGGCTTCGTCAATTAAGTCCACAGCTTTGTCCGGCAGGAAACGGTCGGAAATATAACGGCTGGAAAGTTCGGCGGCGGCCTCCAAGGCATTGTCGGTAATTCTGACACCATGATGGACTTCATATTTTTCTTTGATGCCTCGTAACATGGCGACAGTATCTTCAATGGATGGTTCGGCGACATAAATCGGCTGGAAGCGGCGTTCTAAGGCCTGATCCTTCTCAATATATTTTTGATATTCTTTGGTGGTGGTGGCGCCAATAGTGCGCAAGTCACCGCGCGCTAAAGCCGGCTTCAACATATTAGAAGCATCCATAGATCCTTCACTGGCTCCGGCGCCGACTAAAGTATGCAGTTCGTCAACGAAAAGAATTATCCTATCTCCTTGTGATTTTATTTCCTTCAATACCGCTTTTAATCTTTCTTCAAATTCACCGCGGAACTTGGCTCCGGCCACTAAGGCGCCTAAGTCTAGAGCGACCACTTCTTTGTTTTTCAACATCTCCGGGACATCGCCGGAAACGATGCGTTGCGCTAAGCCTTCCACGATGGCGGTCTTGCCGGTGCCGGCTTCGCCGATTAAGACTGGATTATTTTTGGTGCGACGCAAAAGGACTTGCATGATGCGGCGAATTTCTAAATCACGGCCAATGACCGGATCCAGTTTTTCTTCTTTGGCTAAGTCGGTGAGATTGGTGGTATATTTTTGCAAGACTCTGAATTTAGTATCTGGGTCTTGATCGTTGATCTTTTGGTTGCCGCGCAATTCCTTGAGGGTGACTAATATTTTTTGATATTCAATATTCAAAGTGAGCAAGATATTTTGCGCCGGGGAGTTGATGCTGACTAAAGCCAAGAGGATGTGTTCGGTGGAAATATATTCATCGCCCATTTGTTTGGCTTCTTTTTCGGCGCGTTCTAAAATGGCCGCCACTTCATTGGTGCCTTGAACAGCTTGAACCGGGCCGACATTTTTGTTGACCTTAGTTTTGGGCAAGCGATTCAAGGCCCGGACCACGAAATCTTCTACCACATCGGGATCGATTTGGCTCTTTTCTAAAATAGGTCTAATTAGACTTTCGTTTTGTTGCAGCAAAGCCAGAAGCAGATGCAGGCCTTCAATATAGGGTTGGCCGAAATCTTGGGCGATGATTTGAGCGTTGATGATGGCCTCTTGCGATTTGTTGGTGAAATTATTGAACATATTTATATAAATAATTTAATTATATTTAGCAGTCTAACATTTAGAGTGCTAAGTATAATATAGGGCATAACGGGGAAGGTGTCAATGACTTTTGGGGAATATAAAAACTGCCGATTAATCGGCAGTTTTTATTATCTTATTTAGCGTTTCTAATGGCTGTGTCTAATTCTTTCTCCATTTCCGCGGCGGATTTGGTTGGAGTATTAATCATTTCGTCTAATTCCATTTCAGTCTTCTTTCTTTCTAGCCATTCAGCGGTGCGCGGTTCGTTTTTCCCTTGTTCGGCCATATAGCCTTCCGGGGCTTTAGATTTAGTAGGGCCTTCGGGTTTAAAAGTGTTTTTTGCAAACTCAGACATAGTATTTAGAGTTAGTTATTAATGTTTAAATTGTATCATTTTTTATTGTTTTTGTCAATATATGTATCGCTTCCAGCTTTTGTGATATATTAATTGTAGCGCCTCAAGTTTTATTTGGCAAATTATTTATTTTTATGCAAGCCGCTAATTTAACCGCGCCGGGAAACTTCTTCTGGCAATTAGTTCGGGATATTATCTATTTTCCTCTTTGGTGGTATAGCTTCGGATTTTTGCGCTGCGCTGCCGCGGTGGGGAGATTTTGGGCTCGCAAAGAGTCATCTCTGGGGCTATCCATTTGGCTGCGCAATCTTTTTGTGCCGATGTATGGCCAAAGAGATTTCTTGGGCCGCTTTGTCAGTTTCTTAATGCGATCTTTTCAGATAGTAATGCGGAGCATATTGATGCTTTTTTATTTAATCCTGGGGCTAGCCGCCCTGGTTTTTTGGTTGGGGGTTTTGCCGGCCTGGATTTATGGCCTGATTACTTGGTTCTAAATATATGGATAACAAAACGGAAAATTATTTATATCCTCAATTGAGCTCCTTAGCCATTTCCGGCCGGAGATTGAAATTGAAAATTGATGAAATTATCAATTCGGCGGCCTTGCTCTTGGGAGCGGCCGGGGTGATTCTTTTAATTTGGTTTTTGTATCAAGAGATTAGTATTTTAAATACATTAAGCTTCAAGTCATTTATCAATGGACTATTAACGGATTGGCGGGGAAAGTATTTTTTCTATTCTATTCTGTTTGATCTTTTTTTGATCTATCGCTTGAGCTTGAAAAATAGCCGGCGACAGAAGATTAAGGGGCATCCTAAAAATGTGGATATTTTCCGAGTATTGAGCGACGGCAGTCAGGTGGTTTTGGAAGATGCCTATCTCTTAGCTTTCAAATTAAAGCAGACGGAGGTTAATGCCGTCCATTTGTTTGTGGCTCTTTTGGCTGATCCGACTGTCCGTCATTTATGTTTGCGTTTGAATGTTAATCCGTTGTCAGTTTCTAAAATGCTGGCGCGGCAAATCAAGAATCAAGGGGCAACGGTGCCGCCGGTATTGTCTGGAGAACTTCAAGCTATTTTGGCCGCGGCCTATATAGCGGCACGAGACAACCAGCGTCGGGCGGTTGATACCTTAGATGTCTTGTTCCAAATTTCTAATACCTCAGAAATTATCGCCGAGGTTTTAAATGAACATGAAATTGATGCCGGGAAAATAAAGAACGCCGTGGCTTGGTTCCGGATCAATGAATTATTGATTAAGGAATACAAGGAATATCATCGTTTGTCCGGCTTCCGCCCCAAGGGGGCAATGAACAGGGCCTATACTGCCGTGGCCACGCCGACTTTGAATTATTATTCTACCGATTTAACTTTGCTTGCTAAATATGGCCGCTTAAGCTTCTGCGTCGGCCGCGATCCGGAAATCAAATCGGTTTTTGACGCTTTTTCCAGCGCCCATTACGGCGTTTTGCTGGTAGGTCAAAGCGGCGTGGGAAAAAGAAGTATTGTGGAAGGCATTGCTCGTTTGATGGTCAAGGAGCAAGTGCCTGATTTTTTGAAAGACAAGCGCTTGGTGGAAATAGATACTACCCGTTTAATTAGCGGCACAACCCCCAGCGAGGCTGAGGCCCGATTACTGACTTTAATTGATGAAGCGGCTCGAGCCGGCAATGTTATTTTATTTTTTGATAATTTGGAAAATATCACCGGTCTGAGTTCTGGCGCTGATGGCAGCTTAGAGCTTTCCGAGGTTTTAGCTAAGGCTATTAGTCAGGGGCAAATCTATTGTTTAGCTTGTGCTCATCAAGATTCATATGCCAAGTTCATTGAACCGAAAACTTTGGGCGAGGTGATGACCACTGTCGGTGTTTCCGAAGCTGGGCGGGATTTAACCATTCAAGTATTAGAAAGCAAGGTCGGTTTTTGGGAAGGGAAGCATAATGTCTATATTGATTATCCGGCCTTGGAGCAAGCGGTGGATTTAAGCTCGCGCTATATTAATGACAAGTTTCTGCCCGAGAAGGCAATTACCGTTTTAGAAGCGGCGGCTTTAAAGGCCGCACAGAGCCGCGGTCGGAAAAATAATTTGGTTTTTTGCAACCGTGAGACCGTGGCCGAAACCATTAGTTCTTTGACCGGTATTCCGGTGCAGAAAGTTAGCGAAAGCGAAACCAAAAAATTATTAAATCTGGAAGCTCAGATTCATGAACGTTTAATCGGCCAAGACGAAGCGGTGAAGGCTATTGCCGGTTCTTTGCGCCGGGCTCGAGCCGAATTGCGGGAAGGCCGCCGGCCGATTGCCAGCTTCTTGTTCTTAGGTCCTACGGGCGTGGGAAAAACTGAATTGGCTAAGACTGTGGCCGCGGTTTATTTCGGCGATGAAAAAGCCATGATCCGCTTGGATATGAGCGAATATCAAATGGCCGATAGCGTGGTGAAGATGATTGGGGATAATAACGGAGCTTTGGGGTATTTAACCGAAGCGGTTAGAAAAAAACCTTTCGCCTTGATTCTATTAGACGAAATTGAAAAAGCTCATCCTGATATTTTAAATTTATTTTTGCAGTTGATGGACGATGGCCGCTTGACTGATGGCCAGGGCAAGACCATTAATTTTACCAATACCATCGTCGTGGCTACTTCTAACGCCGGCGCTTTGTATATTTCCGAAGCTATCGGCCGCCAAGAGAGTTTGCCGGTTATCAAACAAGAGCTGATTGATAATCAGCTGAACAAAGTGATGCGGCCGGAGTTAATTAACCGGTTTGACGGCTTGGTGGTTTTCTCGCCGCTCACTTTTGAAGAGGTGGTGGCCATCACTAAATTGATGTTGGATAAAATCAAGAAGAATTTAGAGTCCAAAGGTATCGGTCTATTAGCCAGTGAAGCCGGCATTAGAGCTTTAGCTAAATCCGGTCATGATCCGAAGTTCGGGGCTCGGCCTTTGCGGCGTTTGTTGCAGGAAAAGATTGAAAATGAAATTGCTAATATTTTGTTGAATAAGAGTTTGAAGAGAAGAGATTTGGTGGTGATTGACGAGACGGGTAATTTGAAAATAGAGAAAGCCAAAGCGTTATAAAAAAAGAGAAGGGCCGATTGGAATCGGCCCTGCTGTGTGATACTTTGATCAAGCGGCGATGGCGCTGCTAGCTCGGTTTAAGAGTTCCTGGTCTTCTATTTTTTCCAAGAAACAACGAATGTTTCTTTTTAGCCTGGCTCGTTCCTCCTCATTTGGTTCGGACTCGAGCTTGGTTAATAAAAGAGTTACATGCTCTTCGGCATCCTGGGTATCAATTTCGATATGATCCACGATAATGCTGCCGTAAGCGGAACCGGAACCGGCTTTTCCTTCTTTGTTAGTGCTCATGCTTGATTTTTTTTGAAAATGTTAATACTTTGTTTAGGTACTGGTTATATTATACTAGCAATTATTGGCTCAGTCAATAACTATCGATTATGGCCCATTATTTCATTTATTTCTTTCTCGCTCTAATTTTAGCCTTAATTTTTACAATTTTCACTGGTCGACTAGCTCGGCGTTGGGGTATTTTGGATATGCCGGGCGGCGGCCGAAAAATTCATGCTCGGCCGACACCGCTTTTAGGCGGGTTGGCTATTTATTTATCTTTTTTCTTGATTCTTTCCTTCGCCGGCCGTTATTTACTGGCTGGCAATTTGCATATTTCTCATTGGCTGGGTTTTGCCCTGGGCGGCCTGATTATTATGATCGGTGGCTTCTTAGACGACAAATATGACCTGCGCCCTTGGCAGCAATTTATTTTTCCGATTTTAGCCGCAGTGTGTATAGTATTTTCCGGCGTGGAGATTGCTAGGATAACCAACCCTTTCGGCGGGTTCATTGTCTTGCCGGCCTTGGTTAGCGCTTTGATTATCATCTTTTGGCTTTTGGGGTTGATGTATACCACTAAACTATTAGACGGAGTGGACGGCTTGGTTTCTGGTGTAACTTTTATCGGAGCGTTGATAATTTTCTTATTTACTCTGACCACTCATTATTATCAACCGGATATTGCTTTAGCGGCCGCGGTGTTAATGGGTTCGGTTCTGGGATTTTTAATCTTCAATTGGCACCCGGCGAAAATATTTTTGGGAGAAGGCGGATCATTGTTCTGCGGTTTTGCCTTGGGAGTTTTGGCGATAATTTCCGGCGGGAAGATTGCCGTCACTTTGTTGGTGATGGGTATTCCGATTTTAGATGTGGCCTGGACTATCATCCGCCGCTTGGGACAAGGAAAAAATCCTTTTCGTTTTTCTGATAGCAAACATTTACACCATCGCCTGTTGGCCTTAGGGCTAGGGCAGAGAGGAACGGTTTTAGTTTTTTATGCTTTGGCCTTGAGCTTCGGTTTGGCCGGCTTGTTTTTACAAAGCCGCGGCAAACTTTTAGCTTTAGGCTTGTTACTCCTCCTCATGTTTTTGATAGTGGTTTTGTTTTCCGTCTGGGAGAAGAAGAAACCGAAGCTTTTACTCCAAGTTTGCTGTGCTCCTTGCAGCGCTTATACCGCTTCTCAAATTTTAGCGGCTAAATATCAGGTGACTTTGTATTATTATAATCCGAATATTGATAACGAAGCAGAATATCTGAAAAGATTGGCGGCGGTTAAGTTCGTGGCTGAAAAATATCATTTGCCGCTGCTCATTGAATCATATAACCACCCGGCCTGGCTCAAGAAAGTTCAGGGTCAAGAGCAGGCACCGGAACATGGGGTTCGCTGCGCGACTTGTTTGCGAGCGAGAATTAAAAAGACCGCTTTGGTGGCTAAAGATGGTCATTATGACTTATTCGGCACTTCGTTAACCGCCAGTCCTTTTAAGGATAGTGCTCAGATTTTGGGCTATGGCCGGGAACTAGCCAAAGAAATCGGCGTGAAGTTTTTAGATTTAGATTTTAAAGATAACGACGGCTGGCATAAGTCTTTGACTTTAGCCAAGGATTTGGATATCTATCGTCAGAAGTATTGCGGTTGTGAGTTTGCCAAGCGCTAGTTGACAAAACCAGTTTTTTGTTATATTATGGATTATTAACCGTTCTTATTAAAAGTTTAGCCATGGACATAAGTAAATTAACCGTTATTTTAATTGAGGATAATCCCGATTATATCCTCTTAATTACCAGGGAGGTCCACAAAATGGGATGCGGTCTCTTTCTGCTCTCCAACCTGGAAGACGTCAGGGCGGGGTTGATTAAATCATTATCACTCTCGGAAAGTGGCCGCTACATAATTTTGTTGGATGGTTCCATTCCTGAAGCTAACGGGGAAAGCGCCCCGAAGGTAGTAAATACCCAGGAGGCTATTCAAATAGCCAAAGATTGGGAATTTGCCGGGCCGATCATTGCTATTTCTGATAACCCGCAAAGCAATGAAGCCCTATTCTTGGCCGGCGCCACGCATCGCGCCAAAAAAGAGGCTAAGCCCCTAATGGCTCTCGTAGCCGAATTGGCAAAACTCATTTAAACTTACTCTCCCGTTCAGGGAAAATTAAAATCGCTATCCGTAGCGATTTTTTTATTATTTTTATAGTTTGTGCTATAATAAGAGCATTAATATTTATTTTGGCGATCTGTCAAATCGCTTATAAAATTATGGGAAATTTTAAAAATTTTAAGACTTTAGTTTTGATTTTAGTGGTAGTGGCTGTTTTAGCCTCTTTCGCGGTTTTAAAGATCAAGCAATTTAAAAACAATAAACCGGCTGATCAGAATAATATCAGTATTAACGCTAATGATGCTAACCGCAATTTGATAGAAAAACTCTATGGCAGCGGCGAAGTGAAAAAATTCGCTGACGCTTCGGAATTAAAAACCTTTTTGGAGTCTCAAGCTTCTCAGGGCAATTATTCTGTCCGTTCAGGTTTGGCCGTGAAAGGAATGGGAGAAATGGCTGTCTCCGGCAGTGTTCCGACTGCTGCTCCGGCCGTGGATAGTGCCAATGGACAGGGAGTCAGCACCGATTATTCTAAAACCAATGTCCAAGTGGAAGGAGTGGACGAAGCGGATATCATTAAGACTGATGGCGAATATATTTATGCCGTAGTTCATAATGTGGTTTTTGTGATTAAAGCCTATCCGGCCGACACCGCTCAGGTGGTAGCAAAAATTAAATTTGATTCTCGACCGCAGGAGATTTATGTAGAGAATAATCGTTTGGTAGTCTTTGGCAGCAATGATCAGATTTATGCCCGGCCGATGGCGGAGACCAAAATGATTGCCCCGGGGTATTATAATAATAAAACCTTCGTCAAAGTGTTTGATTTGGCTGATAAGCAGAATCCTCAATTAGTGAAGGATTTACAATTTGACGGCAATTATTTTAATTCCCGCTTAATTGGCGATTATGTTTATGTCGTTTTGAATAATTATAATTTCAATGTTGATTCACCCTTGCCGCAAGTTTTGGACGGGGGCCAGGCCTTGGATACTAAATGCGCCGCTGGGGCAGTGAAATGCTTTGAACCGGATATTTATTATTTTGACATTCCTTATGATAACTATCAGATGACTACCGTGGCCTCTATTAATATCAAGGACAGCGCCGCTAAAATCGGTGGCGACTTGTATTTGATGAATAGTTCTCAGAATTTCTATGTTTCACCGGAAAATCTTTATATTTCCTATACTCGCTATATCAACGAATATGATATTCAAATGGAATTAGCGAGAGAGATTGTAATTTCCCGCTTGTCCGATTCCGATCGGGCTAGAATTATGAAAATTGATGCCGCCGATGAGTTTATCTTGAGCAAATCGGAGAAGCGCTACAAGGTCCAGCAGATAATTGATCGCTATGTCATGAATTTATCCAGCGCTGATCAAGACGCTTATCAAAAAGAGTTGACCGAAAAGATGAAACAGAAATATGCTGACTTAAAACGCCAAATTGAAACCACGGTGGTTTATAAAATTACCGCTCAGAATGGCGAGTTGACCTATCAATCCAAAGGCGAAGTTCCGGGCAGCGTTTTGAACCAGTTTTCCATGGATGAATCTAACGGTTATTTCCGTATCGCCACTACCTATAATCAAATTTGGTCTAACTTTCAGGAAAATGTTACTCAGTCTTATAATAATATCTATGTCTTAAATAGCAGCTTGCAGACCGTGGGCAAGATTGAAGATTTGGCTACCGGAGAAAGAATCTATTCGGCGCGATTTATGGGAGATAGGTTGTATTTGGTGACCTTCAAACGAACCGATCCTTTGTTCGTAGTTGACTTATCCAATCCGCAATCGCCGCAAGTGGCCGGAGAGTTGAAAGTTCCGGGTTTTTCTACCTACTTGCATCCTTATGACCAAAATACTATGATTGGTTTCGGCAAGGATGCCGATGACAGCGGTGAGGTGGTGAAGACTAAAGGATTGAAACTAGCCCTATTTGATGTTTCCGATATCAAGAATCCTAAAGTTTTAGATACTTATGTGATGGGAGACATGGGCAGTGATTCCGTGGCGCTATATGATCACAAAGCTTTCCTTTTCTCTAAAGAGAAAAATGTCTTATCTTTGCCGGTGACTTTGCGCCAGAGCGGACCGAATAATAGCTGGGGAGATGTTTACTTCAGCGGCGCCTTGGTCTTCCAAATCAATGCCAATAAGTTTGTTTTAGCCGGCAAGATTGATCATTCCGATGGCGGTCAAAAATCAGCTTCCGATTATAGCGGCTATTACGACAACAATGTTCTGCGCAGCTTATACATCAATGACCAGCTCTATACTTTCTCTAATTGGTATTTGAAGGCTAACCGTTTGCCGGATTTAAAAGAAACCAAGAAGGTGGAGTTGGACAAGAACAGTTCCGGATTCGTGATTATTAATTAAATTATAAATACATGAAGCTACGTTTTTGGTTTATAATCAATCTTTTGCTCTTAGCTTCTTTAGAGCTGTTGATTTTTAAGTCAGCTTGGTTTTATGCCTTGTGGATAGTAATTAATGTTTTAGAAATCGCTGGTATCTACCAATTAGCCAAAAACGCTAAAGCACCGCGGCCCTGGGGCAGATATTTCTTGCTGCCTTTGGTGTTTCTGAACAGCATCTTGGCCTATTCTATCCTGGTGCCGCAGAATGAATTCTTAGGCGGGTTGTTTACTCAATTATTATTCATCATCATCTTGTGGTTTAATGCTCTTTACGCTCAGTCTTTGAAAAAACTATGGATGGGAATGGGGGACTCTTATAGCAATCTATCGGCCTTATTCAGTTTCTTGTCTTTATTCTTTGCTCTAGCCGCTCTTTATGGTTTGCAATTATTTTTAAACCTTTCTTATTGGGTAATCATTATCATCATGGCCGCTTTAGTATTGCTCTTGGCTAAACAGAATTTCGGTTTTGGTCCGGAGAAGAAACAATATTGGCCTTTCATTATTCTGATAGTCTTTATCATGGTGCAATTGGCTTGGGCTCTATATTTTCTGCCCTTTGATTATGATTCTCTGGGATTAATCTTGGCTCTGTTGTATTATCTTTTGATTAATATAGTTAAATTTTATTTGGAACGAACCTTGTCGGCCAAAACCTTGAAGGCCTTGCTGCTGTTTGGCGGCATAATTATGGTCCTTCTGATTTTAACCGTCCGGTGGCGTTAAATTAAATATATGACCAAGAACAAAAGCCAGTATTTGATTGTGATTATCGCCATCTTGTTTTTTAGTTTGCTGGGCGGATTATTGGGCAGCTGGCTATTGAAAGGCCAGACTGATTTGACCCCGGCGATTGATGAAATTAATTTGGATGATAGTTTAAATAGCCAGGCTCGAGTTTTGATCCGGGATCCCCGCAAGGTAGTGGTCAATCAAGATTTGAAAATCCAGGAAATAGTATTGAGTTCTCAAGAAAGCAGTTTGTATTTTTTCCGCCAGAAAGCGGTGGACAAAACCGAAAAGGGAATTGATGTCTCCGCCGCCTATAACTTATCCCAACCCGATTTTTTCGGTTTAGTATTAACCTCCGACGGTTGGGTGTTAATGCCGCGGCCGGAAGGATTTAATTCTAAAACATTGGTTGGCAACTACCAGGCCGTATCCCGGACTAAGAAGATTTATAATATTGATAAAGCGGTAGATTATCCTGACGGTCGTTTTTCTTTAGTCCATGTAGCCGGTGTTAATAATTTATTACCGAAAAATTTGCTTTCCGCTAGTGATAGCCAGGTCGGTCAAACGGTATTGGCGATTAACGCTGCCGGCGATGCTTGGTTGAGCTATGTAGCCTCTTGGCGGCCGGCAGACGGTATTTCTCGCAGCAGCGACTCTTTAAATTGGCAAGCTAATTTGATGGATGAGGTGCCGGTTTCTTTTCGTAATTCCTGGTTGTTTAGCATGAGCGGCGACCTATTAGCTTTAATTGATGTCCACGGCAAACTGCTACCGACTATGAATTTCCGTACTCCGGTGGCCAGCTATTTCAAAAAACAAACTTTCAGCCGTCCTTATCTAGGCGTGAACTATTGGGATCTTTCTAGCTTGGTGAAAAATGAAGGGGCTGGCAAAGAGAGCAGCTTGAACTTATCCGGCGCTTTGTTGCTTCCTGAGGGCAAAGAAGCGGCAGTCATCAAGGGCTCTCCGGCGCAACAGGCCGGATTATTGGCTAATGATATTATCACCTCAGTTTCCGGGACGGAGTTGAATGCCGGCAGTGATCTAGCGGCTATTATCCAGGGGTATAAAGCCGGGGACGAAGTAACTCTGAAATATTGGCGTCAAGGTGAAGTGAAAGAAGTGGATATAATCTTAGGCGAACAGAAATAGTTTTATCTCGTTTATGAAAATAAAGACTTTAGCTTTTGCTAAGCAGAAGAAATCCCTCGTGGCTTTAATGCGGGTTGATTTTAATGTCCCGATTTTTCAAGGTAAGGTCAAAGAGGATTTTAAGATCCGTCAGAGTTTAGCTGATATTCATTATCTCTTGGCTCGGAATAATAAAGTGGTGCTCATGACTCATTTGGGCGATCCGCAAGGCAAGCGCCGCCCAGCTTATTCCACTCAGCCCTTGGCCGAACATTTAAGTCGGATTTTAAAATTGCCGGTAGAATTTTTAGATTGGAAGAGCTTAGACTCTTTTAAAAATTTACGCCAGAAAATAAATCAAGCTCCGGCCGGTTCAGTTTTTTTGCTGGAGAATTTGCGCTTTAATTCCGGCGAAGCCGATAACAGCCCTCGTTTCGCTAAGGCTTTAGCTAGTTTGGGAGATATTTATATCAATAATGCTTTTGCGGTTTCTCATCGCGCCGCCGCCTCGGTGTCAGCGATTAAAAAATATATTAAGAGCTATGCCGGCTGGTTGCTTAATGAAGAAATTGAACACTTGGAAAAAATATTGCGCCCCACTCATCCTTTGGCGGTATTAATTGGCGGTCAGAAAATGGCCAGCAAAACTAAATTGATCAAGAACCTCTATCGCCGCGCCGACTATCTTTTAATCGGCGGTGCTTTAGCTAATAATTTTTTAGTGGCGAAAGGGAATAATATTGGCAAATCGCTTTTGGATAAAGAGAGTATTAAGATTGCCGAAGGATTACTAAAAAAGAAAAGAGGCCCGCAGATTGTTTTGCCGGTGGATGTTTTGGTTTCCCGACCGGTTAAGAATAATAAGCAGCCGCAGATAACTTGGCGTTTAGCGGACAAAGTGGAAAAAGGGGAAACTATTTTAGATATCGGCCCCCATACCATTACACTTTTTTCCGAATATATAAAAAAGGCCAATACTATCATTTGGAACGGGCCTTTGGGCAAGTTTGAAGACAAGAATTTTCAAAAGGGAACAGTGATCATGGCGCGATTAATCGCTTCTCGCTCACGCGGCCGGGCTTTCGGCGTGGCCGGCGGCGGGGAAACAGTGGAGGCTTTGCATTTGAGCCGGATGGGCCAATATATGGATTGGGTCTCTACCGGCGGCGGGGCCATGCTGGCTTATTTAGCCGGCGAAAAGTTGCCGGGGCTTAAAGGATTAATTAAATAATTTTTATATGAAAATAAAATCAATTTCAGCGCGAGAAATTTTAGATTCTCGGGGTAACCCCACCGTAGAGGCTAAGGTAATATTGGATTCGGGACAAATAGCTAAAGCGGCAGTGCCCAGCGGCGCCTCCACCGGCGAACATGAAGCGGTGGAATTGCGTGACAAAAATCCTAAACGCTATCACGGCTTAGGAGTCTTGAAGGCGGTTTCTAATGTCAATAAAATTATCGCTCCGCGCCTCAAGGGAATGGAGATTAATAATATTCAAGAAATTGATGCCCGATTAATCGCCTTGGACGGAACGGATAATAAACGGAAGCTGGGAGCCAATGCTATTTTAGCTGTCTCTTTGGCTTGTGCTCGAGCCGGCGCCTTGGCGGCCAACTTGCCTCTCTATCGCTATTTAGCTAAGAGCTATGGTTTTAAAAAACTATCTTTGCCCACTCCGTCTTTTAATATTATTAACGGCGGCTTGCATGCTTCCACTAATTTGGATTTTCAGGAGTTCATGATTTTGCCTTTGCGGGCTAAAAATTTCGCGGAGAAGGTGAGAATGGGGGCGGAGATTTTTCATGAATTAGGAAAGGTGTTAAAGGAAAAGAAGATGGATACTGATTTGGGCAATGAAGGCGGCTATGCTCCGGAGTTTAAAAAGCGCGAGCAAGCTATTGAATTAATTCTTTTGGCCATTAAGCGCAGCGGCTATCGGGCCGGCAAAGATGTGGCTTTGGGAATGGATATTGGCTCTTCCGAGCTTTATAATATTAATGACAAAACCTATGAACTACCGATGGATAAAAAGAAATTATCGGCTCGGGCGCTCTTAGCTTTGTATAAATCCTGGCTGAAGAAATATCCGATTGTTTCCATCGAAGACGGATTAGCGGAAAATGATTGGAGTAATTGGCAAATTATGACTCAGGAGCTGGGCAAAAAGATTATGCTAATTGGCGATGATTTATTCGTCACCAACGCCAAACGCTTAGAGGTCGGTATTGAGAAAAAAGCCGCTAATGCCATATTAATCAAGCTAAATCAGATCGGCACCTTGACGGAAACCATGGAAACGATTAAATTAGCCAAGCGACATAACTACCGTTTAATGATCTCGCATCGCAGCGGAGAAACTACCGATGACTTTATCGCTGATCTAGCGGTCGCTTGCGGCGCTGAGTATATCAAGGCTGGGTCCTTGGCTCGGGGAGAAAGATTGGCGAAATATAATCGCCTCTTGGAAATCGCCGCTGAACTATAAATATCATATGACTATTACTGCCCATACTAACGCCGGACTTTCCGGCGACGATGAAAGTTTGACGCGGCCGCGGCCGCTGGTTTTGTTGTTGGTGGACGGGTGGGGAGTATCTCAGAGCCGGGATAATAATGCTATCCGCTTAGCTAAGATTCCTAATTTCAAGAAATTAGTCAGCCATTATCCGGCCGCTATTTTAAGCGTCAAGGATAATAAAGACAGCGTTAATTATAATGTTATCGGCCGCGGCCTTTCGCGCCATCTTTCGGAGTTGGGATATCAGCAGCTGAAAATTGCGGAAACTGAAAAGCTGGCTTTAGTTACTAACTTTTTTAATGGCCAAGCCGAACAATTGCCGGGAGAAGACTATGAATTGATTCCTTCTCCAGTGGCCAGCTCGATTAATATGGCCACGCCGCTATTGCTGCGCCGCTTGCACAAAGCTTTAAAATCTGGTAAATATAACTTTATCGTCTCCTCTTTGGCTAATATTGATAGCCTTAGCCGGAGCGGTGATTTTAAGACTGCGATTAAAGCGGTGGAGTATGTTGACCGAACTTTGCGGAAAATAGCTGATTTAGTTTTAGAGCAAAACGGCATCTTGATAGTAACGAGTGCCCATGGATATATTGAAGAGGTCTATGATATTCAAACCGAGCAGGTGAATAAGGACAATACCGATAACCCAGTGCCTTTCATCATTGTCGGTTCGGATTATGAAGGCAAGACTATCGGACTCAGCGAAGCTCCAGCTAATGATTTAAGTCTTTTAAAACCGGCCGGATCTTTGGAAGATATTGCCCCCACCATTTTACAGATTATGAAGTTAGAACCGCCAGTCGGAATGGCTGGCCGAAGTCTAATTTAATTTATTAGTTTTTTCAATTTAAATAGTTAAACAATTACAAAAAAGTCATAGGAGGACAGTCATGGATTTAAACGCAAAACAAACCGAGTTTCTGGAGAAACTCAAAGTCCATTTAATTATGGCCGGTGTCGTAGACATCAGAGATAATTTTAATACCGTATTAGAAAAAGGATTTGCTCCCCAAAATCTCAGCCTGCTGGGAGTGGAATTCTCTCTAGACCAGATGAATGATTGCTATAAGGCAATCAACGGCGTTAACAATTCCGAGTATGAGAGAATATCTAAAATCTCTTTATTCGGCGGCAGCAGCATGATGCCCCAAGAACAATCATCGTCCATCTAATCGGCCATCAAACCAACAAAAAAAAGAGCTCTCGGGCTCTTTTTTCTTTTTTAGGTATTTTTAGAAGAGAAAATAAGCTAAGGCGGCGGTAGCGATGCCGATACCGGAACCGACCAGCACTTCGCTGAAACGGTGGCCGATGTTTTCTAATAGTTTGGGATATTTTTTATCCAAGACATCATCATCTTTTAAATCTTTAACTAAAATATTTAAGACTTCGCCATGCTGGCCCAAGTAGCGGCGCAATCTGACTGCGTCGTTTATAACTACAATGGCGAAAACGGTGGCCACGGCGAAGAGGGGAGATCTAACTCCCTGGGTTAGACCGACGATAGTTAATAGGGAAATCATCAAAGCGCTATGACCGGAAGGCATGCCGGCATAAGTGAAAACAAAGAAGTCGCGGATTTTCATTTGGCGCTTTTTTTGTTTTATGCAGATTTTTATAATCTGGGTAATAATAGCGGCGGCAAAGGGAACCCAGAAAACCATATAGGTATGCAGAAAATTTAACACTAGCGATTTAAACATAATTTTTAGATATCTAAGTTAGTGACATTTTTAGCATGAGTCTGAATGAAATGTTTGCGGGGAGCTACATCGTCGCCCATGAGCATGTCAAAGGTTTGATCGGCTAAAGCGGCATCTTCTAGGGTGACTTGTTTGACGATGCGGCTTTCCGGATTCATGGTGGTATCCCAAAGCTGTTCGGGGTTCATTTCGCCCAAACCTTTGTAGCGTTGAATATGGATATTATTGCTTTTCTTTTCGGCCTTAGCTTCCTCGGCACCTTCTTCTTCTGCCTCTTCCACATCGGTTTCTACTACCTCCTCCACGGTGTCCACTTCGCCACCCATTTCTTTGATGATTTTTACCTTTTCCTCGTCGGAATAGGCATATTTAACCTGAGTGCCTTTCTTGAGTTGATAGAGAGGCGGTTGGGCGATATAGATATGGCCGGAAGTGACTAGCGGCGTGAAGTGACGGAAGAATAAAGTAAGCAGCAAGGTTCGGATATGAGCGCCATCCACATCAGCATCGGTCATGATAATGATGCGATGGTAGCGGAGTTTGCTCAAGTCTAATTGTTCGTCAATATTGGTGCCTAAAGCGATGACCAAATTTTTAATTTCGTTATTAGCCAGCATCTTGTCCAATCGGGCTTTTTCCACGTTTAATATTTTTCCTCTTAACGGCAAAACGGCTTGGAACTTGCGGTTACGGCCTTGTTTGGTGGAGCCGCCGGCGGAGTCTCCCTCAACGATGTAGAGCTCGCATTCTTCCGGATGGCGGGAAGAACAATCAGCCAGTTTTCCCGGCAGGGTCATGCCTTCTAAAGCGCCTTTGCGTAAAATAGTGGCGCGGGCAGTACGGGCGGCCAAACGAGCTTGAGCTGACAAAACGCATTTGCCGACTATGGCTTCAGCTTCTTTGGGGTGTTCTTCTAAGAAGGTCAAGAATGCTTCGCCGAAACTTTGTTCGACATAGGTTTTCATTTCCGCATTACCCAGTTTTCCTTTAGTCTGGCCTTCAAATTGCGGATCCGGAAGCTTAACGCTGATAATAGCGGTTAGTCCTTCTCGGACATCTTCACCGGTTAGGTTTTCCTGCTTTTCTTTGATTAGATTATGATTACGGGAATAGTTATTCAAAGTTCTGGTTAAAGCGGTCTTGAAGCCGATTAAATGAGTGCCGCCTTCCGGGTTATAAATATTATTGGCAAAAGCCAAAGCAGTTTCATTGTATTGATCGTTATATTGCAAAGCAATTTCCACTTTGCAATCGTGCATTTCTTTTTCGCAATAAAAGATAGTGTCGTTCTTGACATTCTGATTGCGATTCAAGGATTTAACATATGATTTGATGCCGCCCTCAAAATAGAATTGATAATGTTTGGGGGTATGATCCAGTCGCTCGTCGCTGACCTTCAAGGTCACTCCTTTAGTGAGATAGGCCTGTTGGCGCAAGCGATCTAAAATTTTTCCCCAATCAAATTCGGTCTCAGTGAAAATAGTGGCATCAGGTTTGAAGGTGATAATCGTACCGGTTTTTTTGCTGGTTGCCACCGGCAAAGCTTTCTTTTGTGGGATACCTATTTTGTATTCTTGCATCCATAAATGACCGTCGCGGTGCACCTCAGCTTTTAAATATTCGCTTAAAGCATTAACTACGGAAACGCCGACTCCATGCAAACCGCCGGAGACCTTGTAACCGCCGCCGCCGAATTTTCCGCCGGCGTGTAATTTGGTTAATACGGTTTCCAGGGCTGATAGTCCCGTCACTTTATGTTTTTCTACCGGAATGCCGCGGCCGTTATCTCCTACGCGCACCATGCCATCTTTGGTTAGGGTAACATCAACTTCGGTGGCGTATCCGGCCATCGCTTCATCAATACAGTTATCCACTACTTCCCAAATCAAATGATGCAAACCGGCGGCTGAAGTGGAGCCGATATACATGCCGGGACGACGACGGACAGGATCCAAACCTTCCAGGACGGTAATGGCATCAGCACCGTAATTAGACTTCTTGATTTTCTCTGTTTTTGGCATATAAAATAAAAAAATACACCTGAAATGTGATATTTTTTCTGTTAATTTTGTTTAACTTCATCACCTCTATTTTAGCAAAAAAATAGGGGCTTGGCAATGGTATCTGGGGATAATTATCGGCCTTTTTAGACCCATTTTTTTAATATTGACTAAAGATACCTTTTATCTTATACTGGCCCTATTAAGCCTTCGGCTTATGGAAAAAACATAGTATTTTAACAAAAATAATTACGCCATGGATAAAGAAAAAAGTTCTCTGGTTCGGCTCGTAACCGGCGATGAAAGAAGGGCCATTAATGCCTTGGAGGAAAATGCTAATGTTGCCGGCAGACTGCCGCTGGATATTCACGAAATAGTGGGGGATGGAATGGCCGCTGAAATTTTTCGGGCTATTAATCCTAATCTTCACAGACTGGCTTTGACCATTGAAGATATTGTTGATTTTTGTGAAAGGCACCCGGTTTGGCTGCGCCAAGTAGGTCGGGAAAAGTTATTCCTAACCGAAAGAAACGGCAATCTCCTCCTGGTTGTAGTTAGCGCTCACATTGACAGTCTGGAGATTTGTATTCGTCCGATGAGTTACGAAGAAGAATTTCTGGCGCTGTATCGCCATTGTGTCATTACTTTAACGCCCGCTCAACTCTAACAACATTTAAATCCCTTGGATTTCTAGAACTTAGGTTCTTGATTTCCAAGGGATTTTTTAATTTTTGATTTAACATTGACCCGGGCGATATTTTATTCTATACTACGTTATTAAACTAATAGTATATTAACAAACACTCTATATCATGGAAGAAAAAAGAGTTTCCGTCCTTCACAAGTGTTCTTTGGGTAATCTCAACATCATGACTATTGATGCCGTCGATGGCCGGGCAATCATTAATGATTCCCCTAGAACCTTCAAGTCATTTCTCCACGAGAAAGAGTTCAGACGGTTGGGATTGAATAAGCCCAGTGTCCCCACCGAACAGATTGACGTCATAGGTCGTGACCTGATTAGAAATGCCACCTCCATTGAAATTTTTAACTCGTTCGTGGATTTGGACAAGGCCTGTGTCACCCAAGCGCAAATCGTCAAGTTCTGCCAAATGCATTCTTGGCGCTTAGATCAAGATGGCCGCGCTAATCTTTTTTTGACGAAAGAGCAGGATGAGTACTTCGTAATTGATGTTAGCGTAGACTCTGACGGCCTGGAAGCCACTCCCTATCCTTTGAGCAGAAAAAACTTTGTCTGGACTATTGGAGTCGGCAATGTTTTTGCTCCAGTGGATTGCCTCTTGGTTTCTTAATCCTAACCGCAGTATTTTAATCCTCCGATTTTTGAGCTTTAAATCTCAAATCTCGGGGGATTTTTTATAGCCTTTTGTAGATTTTGGGTAATAATGATACAATGTTTCTATGTCTAAAATATTAGTAACCGGGGGAGCGGGCTTTATCGCTTCCCAAATAGTGGACGCTTTAGTCTTGGAAGGCCACAGCGTGGCCGTGGTTGACGATTTATCCAGCGGTTTGCGGGAATATATCAACCCCCAAGCTAAGTTCTATGAATTGGATATTAACAGTCCTGAATTACCCCAGGTTTTTTCTGATTTTCAACCCGAATATGTCTATCACTTAGCGGCGCAAATTGATGTCCGAAAATCCGTAGAGAACCCGGAGCTGGATAATCGGATTAATGTTTTAGGCGGTTTGAAGGTTTTAGAAAATTGTTTAAAGCACCAGGTGAAGAAAATTATCTTTTCTTCCACCGGCGGCGCTTTATATGGCGAAGCTAAAATAATTCCCACCGCGGAAGATTATCCCACTGATCCTTTATCTCCCTATGGCATCAACAAATTGACATTTGAAAAATATTTGTATTATTATAATCAAGTATTCGGACAGAACTATACTATTCTGCGCCTAGCCAATGTCTATGGCCCGCGGCAATATAAGGGCGGGGAAGCCGGCGTCATCGCCATTTTCACCGACCAAGCCATTGCCGGCCAGCCCAGCCGATTATATGGCGATGGTTTGCAGACTAGAGACTACGTTTTTGTTTCTGATGTGGTGCGGGCTTTCATTTTAGCTATGAAAACCGAATATGTGGGAGCGATCAACATCGGAACTAGCCGGGAAAGCAGTTTGCTGGACGTTATCTCCGAGATTGAGGCCGCTTTAGGCCATAGTTTGGAAGTGATAAAAGAACCAGCTAAGCCTGGAGAATGCCGTCGCAGCGCCCTGGCTTTTAAAAGAGCCCAAGAAGTGTTAGGCTGGGAACCGCAAGTATTTTTGCCCGAGGGCATTGCTTTGACCGTGGCTTGGTCCAAAGGAAGGAAGAGTAGCTCAGTTGGTTAGAGCGCTGCATTCACATTGCAGAGGTCCAGGGTTCGAGTCCCTGCCCTTCCACACATTAAATATATGAACAACAAAATTTTAGTCGCCAATTGGAAGATGCAATTAACTAGCCGCGCTAGCCAGAAATTGGCTAAACAGCTAGTTGCCTCTCCATTAGCTAAGAAAAAGACGGTAATCATCTGCCCAGACTTTTCCGAACTGTCAGCAGTGGGGAAAACCATTAAGGCTAGTGCCATGTTTTTAGGCGCTCAAAATGTTTCCGCCTTTCTTTCCGGCGCCTATACCGGCCAAGTTTCTGTGGCTAGTCTCAAGGAGTTGGGAGTGAAATATATAATTTTAGGACATAGTGAAGCGCGAGAATATGGATTAGAGAATGATGCGCTCATCAAACAGAAATTAACTTTGGTTTTAGCCGCCGGCCTTACCCCGATATTATGCGTGGGTGAAAAGCGGGGAGAGAAGACGGAAGAAGTTTTGCGCCGCCAATTGAGTATTCTGAAAGGATTAAAATTGAAAAAAAATTCTAAGATTATTGTTGCCTATGAACCGGTTTGGGCTATCGGCTCCGGTCAAGCACTAGCAGCGGTTAAGGCTAACGAATATCAGGCTATGATTAAGTTAATAGTTAAAGAATATACTAAGCTGGTACCGCCGGTATTGTATGGCGGCAGCGTTAAAGAGGAGAATGTAAAATCTTTCGCCGCTCAGCCCTATATTGACGGATTGCTGGTGGG
This sequence comes from bacterium, assembly GCA_035402825.1. GTDB lineage: Bacteria > Patescibacteriota > Patescibacteriia > Patescibacteriales > UBA12465 > DAONDZ01. Next base: position 28,296 of record DAONDZ010000009.1, read on the forward strand.
TGGGGCTAGCTTGCAAGCTAAGAGTTTTAATAATCTAGCTAAAATTATTCTCGCCTAAATTAAAATATATGTATAATTGGCTTTCCATAGTTTTAATCCTCTTGTCCCTCATCGTTATTTTTGCTTTGGCCATTCGCAAATTTCCTCAGTTGGCAGTTTTGGATGTGGAGAATATGCCCCAAGAGAAAGAAGAAAAAAAGAAAAAAGAAATTATTCAAAAAAGATTAGAAAGAGATGTGGATGAGATGACCACCGGCTTCAAGAAGTTTTTTCATAAACTATCTGGGAATTTCAATTTCTTCCATCGCTGGCTAGAGAGGTTGAAAGCTATGCAAGAAAAACATCGGGAAGAGAAGCAGATGGCCCAGGTTAGTCAATCCGAGAAGAAAGAGATATTAATCCGCCAGGCTCAAGAATTAGCTAAGCAGGAAGACAATGACAGTTGGTTGGAGGCGGAAAAGAAATTAATTGCTGTGGTGGAGATGGATCAGAAGAACTTGCCGGCCTTTTTGGAGCTGGGCGACCTCTATTTACGCCTGAAAAAATATGCTGAAGCCAAGCAAACTTTCTTGTATACTTTGCGATTATTGGAGATAAATGAAGACCCCAGACAAGAGGCGGAAGTTAATTATCTCTTGGCCCAAGCTAATGAGAACCTGGATAACCTTGACGAGGCCCTAGCTAATGTTATAGAATCATTAAGGATTGAACCGAGCAATCCTCGCTTCCTGGATTTCATGTTAGAAATCTGTTTAGCCAAGAAGGATCGGGAAATGGCTCAAGAGACTTTAAAGCGTTTGGCTGAGGTTAATCCGGAGAATCAGAAATTAGCTGATTTTCAAACTAGAATAGATGAAATAGTTTAAAAAACCTGCCGTTGTAGCTCAGTTGGTAGAGCATCTCCATGGTAAGGAGAAGGTCATCGGTTCAAGCCCGATCAACGGCTCCAAATAGCAATAAACCAGTTATTTCCACTAAATAGCTGGTTTTTTGTTGATTATTGACAAAATTAATAAAATATGCTATTATTTAGAGTATAAAAGTGTACAAAAAAAGAACATTAACAATAAAAAACCATATATCATGAAAGCAAATAAAATTTTATTCGGGTGGTCAATCGCCGCTGCGGTTGCCGCTGTCTTTTATCTCTTCTGTTTTCTCCTGGGTTCCGGCAATTTGATCGCGGGAATCGTTTGTTTTGTTTGGTTGGTGATTATTTTCGCCACCAATTTTAAAATGATTCCTTCTGGTCAAAGATGGTTAATAGAATACATGAGGAAATACGAGCGGACATTTGAGCCCGGCCCACAACTCCTAACTCCATTTTTTGAGAGAGTCAGTTATAAGGCTTCATCAAGAGAGGAAATATATCGGCTCTTCAATGATAACGATGCCGATAAAATAGATTTCACCGACACCTCAGCAGTGGTTGAAATGTATTTCTATCTGTTATTTGTTGATCCGGTTAAAGCAGCCTATGCTGTAGTATATCCCATTGGGGCTGTCACTAAGTTAATTGAAGACCGGGCGCGCACAATCCTTTCCCATATGACAGTTGACGAAGCTAATGAAGCTAAGGCAACTTTGGGAGAAAAAATCCTCACCAAAAAATTCCGCAACAAGGTTTTAAGAGAGTGGGGAATTTTACTCACCAAACTGGTCGTCGCCGATATCAAGCTTTCCGATGCGGACCTGGAAGTCCGCCGCTCTGTTCTCAAAAAAGAAAAAGAGCTGGAGATTAAAGGTAAGGATCTGGAAATTGCTGATATTGATCAGAAGATCAAGGAGAAGGAAGCGATTGGCAAAAAACACGGTTTGGTAAAAACCGGTGAAGGTTTAGCCGATCAGCTGGAAAGATTACAGGAAGAAGGGTTGTCGCCCCTGGAAGCGGCTGAATATCTGATTAACCACGCTAAGTGGAGCGCTATTGAGAAAAACGACGGCACCACCATCATTGATGGCTCCGGTACCGGCGGAGTGAGTGCTGGCGTCACCTTTGGTACTGGCTTCCGGGCCAGCCACAAAAAAAGACCGGTAAAAAGTTAAACCGTAATTAAAAAAAACTGAAAGATGGCAGCAAAAAACCTTGGCTCAATTGAGCCCCAAGAATCTTTTTTCGACAGGCTGGGTGGAACGTTCGGCGAGCTTAAAAAAGTCTTTAAAAAAGGCGAGCCCAATCCGGATGAACCCAAAAATAAGTTCAAGTTCGTTAAGAACTTAATTATGGCCGTCGGCGTTTCTGTAACGATTTGTTTTCTGTTCTGGCTGATCACCAGAAATTGGGTATTTGTCCCTTATCCCGAAATTGATTTCTGGATTAAGGTGGCTATCAATTTCATATTAGTGATCCTGGCCTTAATAGTCTGTGATAAAGCCACTCCCGAACGCAGTGAATTTTCCCGGGCAATTCTACCCACCGTGCTTCTGATATTTGCCCTGATTATTTTCAAGCATTATGGGGCAGATAGTCCTAAAGCACTTACTAAAATATTTGACACTGTGTTTGCCAGAGATGAAAATATGGATCTGGCACTGAATAATGCAACCATCCTCATTGACAGTGAAAAAACCTTCAAGTTGGACAAGGGAAGACAAACCCCCTGGTTGGCTATTCCGGCTAATTCTATGTATTCAGTTTTCTGCCCTCATGGCAGCTACACTTTATACTATGAGGACGGGACAATCCTTCGTTTCGGCATTAATGAAACCAAGGAGCTGCCCCGTGGCAGCAACATCGTTTTCCGCATCAGCGCGGGAGAAGACAATCAGTCTTTCTCCGTAAAGACGGTAAAAAAAAAAAATCTTAATTGATACGTCCTAACAGGCAATTCTCCGGAATTGCCTTTTTTTTTAAATCTTAGTATAATTTAAGTAGTATTTTATTGCCTCTAAATATTAATATCAACCAAATGAAACGGCATTCTCTTAAGCTATTATTCCTCTTCTTCTTGGCTCTGTTTTTAGCTTTTCCAACTAGCGGTATTTTAGCCGCTTGCAGTTTCCAAGCGCCCTCCACCGCTCCTTTGACTCCGGTTTGCGGAGCTAATAGATATCAAACTACCGATGTTTTGCTTTTCTGCGGCGGCTATCCTCAAGGCAATCAGATTTGTTGCTGTGATAATGTGCAGACCGGTTCCGGCGGTACTGGCGAGGCTGACGGTCCGCCTAATGAATCCAACGGGGGATTGCAGGTTGAGCCCAGCGCCCCGGTGGTTATTGATAATCCCTTAGGTGGAATTGATACTCCTCAGAAATTAATCGGCTCGGTAATCAACGCCGCTTTAGGCATTTTGGGTTCCATTGCTCTATTAATGTTTATTTACGGCGGCCTAATGTGGCTAACTTCCGGTGGCAATGAACAGCAGGTAGCTAAAGGACGCAATGTTATCCTTTGGGCTACGGTGGGCTTGATTATTATTTTCACTTCTTATGCCTTAGTCCGATTTGTTATCTTCGGACTAGGAGCTTAAATATTAATATCAACCAAATGAAACGGTATTTTCTTAAATTATCACTCTTCTTTTTCTTAGCTTTGTTTTTAGCTTTTCCGGCTAGCGGAGTCTTAGCGGCTTGCAGCTTTCAAGATCCCTCCACCGCTCCTTTGACTCCAGTTTGTGGAATAGACAAGTATCAGACTACGGACGTCTTGCTTTTCTGCGGCGGCTATCCTCAGGGCAATCAGATTTGTTGTTGCGATAATGTGCAGACTGGTTCCGGCGGTACTGGTGAAACCAACTCTAGCACCGAACAGACTCAGGTAGTTTTGCCGGTGACCATGACTAATCCTTTGGGGGGCGCCACCATTCCGGTTTTTATTGGGCGGGTGATTAATGCCGTTCTAGGAGTTATCGGTACCTTAGCTCTAGTGATGTTTATTTACGGCGGTTTCTTGTGGATGATGGCTGGGGGCAATGAACAACAGGTGTCTAAGGGCAAGCAGATTCTGCTTTGGTCCACGTTGGGGTTGGTGATTATCTTCAGCTCCTATGCCATAGTGCGCTTCGTGTTTTCCGGTATTTTAGGAGTCTAGGTTGACAATATCCAATAATTAGATACAATAAATAAGCATTAAGGTTCCTTAGTGCTTATTTTTAGGGTCGATACCAAAGCGGTCAACTGGGGCAGACTGTAAATCTGCTGGCTCACGCCTTCGCTGGTCCGAATCCAGCTCGGCCCACATCACAAAAAAAGACTCAGGTTTTCCTGAGTCTTTTTTGATATAAAGTATTTAATCTTTTAGACAGCGAATCGGAGCGCCGGTAACCCAGGGAGAAGCAAAGACATTAACTATGGTATTATTATAATTCTGATCCGCCATCAAAGCTTCAGAGCCGCCGTTATCTTTGGAGCTCCAGAAGAATCCTTGATAGCCAGTGGAAGTGAAAGCGCCGGTGATGCCTCTTTGTCCGGTTCCTAGAGCTGAAAATCCAGAGCTGTCGGTGGCCCCAGTGTTCGGGTTGCTCCAACGGTTGCTCACTTCTTTGAGCGGACCTCCCGCCAAATTGGTACCGCCGAGATAGGTAACCAAGCTGTTAGTCTCCGCGGCGGTCGGTATATGCCAGCCGGTGGGGCAAATACCTTGAGCTCCTTCAGTGGTGGAATATTGCATAGCTTCGCTCCATTGGTATAAGGCGCCATAGACTAAACAATTGCCGGTCTGATCGTCATAGCAGTATTTTTCCAGAATGCTGTTGTTGTTTTGTTCATTAGCGCCTAGAACCATGGAGCCGATGTTTAAGCTTTCTTTGAACCAACATTGACCGTTGATGTTAACAGTGTTATAGGTGCAGGTATCAGAGAAACTACTATTACTGCAAGTATGGCCGCCGATACTGGTGAGGGTTATGGTATCACCGCAAGCCCATGCTCCGCCTCCGCCGCTTATCGAACAGGGCGCCATGCCCATAGGGGTAGCGCAAAGTTCGCCAGGGGAGAGAGCGCCGACTACGCCGCCGGTACAGAAAGTGACAGTGTATGATCCGCCGTTATTATTTTGGGTATAAGAAAAATCATTGGTGGTGTTGTCGCAAGTACCATCGGCCGGAGTCGGAGCGGCAGGAATAACTGAGAGATAAGTTTGACCGTTATAGGTTAGAGAGCCCGAATCCCATTCGGTGGCATTAGGATAGCGGCCGGCATTATTAAAAAATAGTTCTAAGGCAGTAGTGATTTGCTTGATATCGCCGACCCTTCTGGCATCTCTGGCTTTAGCTCTAGCGCCTTGCAGAGCGATAACCGAAATAGTAGCTAATAGACCGATAATGGCTATAACTACTAATAATTCTACTAAGGTGAAGGCTTTTTTGTGAGTCATAATCTGCTAATCAGTATACCAAAAATGACGGTGGTTGTAAATTATAATTTACCATACAAAAAACAGCTATTGAGTAGCTGTTTTTTGGTATATAAACTGATTAGCAGTTTAGTAGCGGTTATCAAAGCGAGGTCTTTCTTCCATCGGGCGTGCTTCGTTAACAATAACTTTGCGGCCGCCGATTTCCTGACCATTGAACATGGAGATAGCGTTTTGAGCTTCTTCATCAGTAGCCATCTCCACGAAGCCGAAGCCTTTGGAGCGGTTAGTTCTCTTGTCGATGATTACCATGGCAGAAAGCACATTACCAGCCGGAACGAAAGCTTCTTTCAAAGCATCGTTATCCATGGAGTAAGGGATACCGCCAACGTATAATTTCTTGGACATAATTTCGCGAACAAAATAATTTTTAATTGTAAGCCGACCATTTAAAGATTATTTTGTTCGCGTCTCCTAAGAAGAGGCGAAAAAACAAAAAATCACTTTAAACACTTACGAATGGCATTATATACCGGATTTAGGGAAATGTCAATCTGGCTCTTTGACAGTTTGAGCCCTAATGGTCTATGATTAAAGTATTATTAACCTATATTTATGCCATATTTTTTAGACCCCAACAAAGTCGGCCGCAGCTTCTTGAAGATCTTCGGCGTGCTCTTTTTGCTCTTGGCGGTCATCATCATTTTGCTATTAACCATCAAATAATATGCCGGAACTGCCGGAGGTGGAAACTATTAGGCGCGATTTAAGCGCCCGAATTTTAGGAACCAAAATCACTAAGCTGGAGCTTTTGTCGCCCCAGAGTGTTTTGGGAAACAAAAAAGAATTTTCCACCCAGATTCTGGGAAGTAGTTTTCGGGAAATTGACCGCATCGGCAAGCTGCTCATCTTTGTTTTGCAGAAGGGAAAATATCTTTTAATCCATTTGAAGATGACCGGGCAGTTAATCTATCAAACCAAGCAAGAGTTAATCCCGGGCGGCCATGAAGGAGGGGAAGTCAAAGAGTTGCCCAACAAAATGACTAGAGTTGTTTTCTCTTTTTCTGACGACGGCAAGTTGTATTTCAATGACCAGCGCCGATTCGGCTATCTGAAAATTGTTGATGCCAAGGAGTTGGCCAAGATCAAAGAGAAGTTCGGTCCGGAACCTTTGCAGGCAGAGTTCAATGCTTCATTTTTGAAAAAATTGTTGCGGGGCCGGCGGGGAAATATCAAAGCCTTGCTCTTGAATCAGCTCCATATTGCTGGCTTGGGCAATATTTACGCCGATGAGGCTCTATTTCGAGCCGGTATCAGGCCGATGCGCCTTGCCGGCAGTTTGTCGGAAGTGGAGACAAAAAAACTGGCGCAGGAGATTAAAGGGGTGATTAAGTCAGCCATTTCTCACCGGGGCACTACCTTTAGCGACTATCGAGATGCTACGGGAAAAAGAGGCGGTTTTGGGGTGAAGTTGCAAGTCTATGGCCGCTCTAAGGAGAAGTGCTATCGCTGCGGACGGGCCATTACCAAGGTCAAATTAGCTGGCCGGGGGACTCATTTTTGCCCCTATTGTCAGAAATAGGGCGGAAATTGACTTTTTTATCCTAATTTTATATACTTATCCTAGAATTAATTAATATTAGGTTGATAATGCATCAATTCTGCTTTTATCCGAATTCATGTATTATTTTTAAATCTTATGTCTCAAGATAACATGATCAAGTTGGAGTGCACCGAATGCAAGACGGTTAACTACAATTCCCACAAAAACAAAAAACTTTTGAAGGACAGATTGGAAATGAACAAGTATTGTCCGAAGTGCCGCAAGCATACCCTCCACAAAGAAACTAAATAAAAAAGCGCGGCTCTTTGGCCGCTGCTTTTATTATCATAATATCCATGCGTTATGACTCCTAATAAATTCGGCAAGCCCTTTTTATTGCTGTTAGTGTTGGCGGTAATTGTGGCCTGCTATTTTATCTTCCGCCCTTTCTTGACTGAAATATTAGTGGCGGCAGTTTTAGTTTCCATACTATATCGGCCATATTCTTGGCTGACCAAGAGATTGGGCAACCGACGTCAAATCGCCGCGGGCATTATGTGCCTGTTGGCGGTGGCTCTAATCATCGTGCCGGTCAGCGAGCTTTTAATCTATTCTGCCAAAAAATCCATCGTGGCCTATAACGACACCTTGGTCTATTTTGACAGTCATGGGAGCAATTGGAATAATTCTATTCAAAGCGGGTTCTTAGACAAAATCAGTTTCATGGGTTTTGATAATAGCAGTATCAAGAACTTTGTCATTGATATGATCAGCCGTTCCAGCAGTTTCATTGTGGACGGGGCGACTTTGGTGATTAAGTCCACCACTAACTTTTTATTCTCTCTAGTTATTATTATCTTCACCATGTTCTTCTTCTTTGTAGACGGAGAGCGGATGGTGCGGAAGTTAATGCATTGGTCGCCACTGCCCAATAAATACGACGAGCGGTTGTTTAAGAAGTTTAGAGACGTTAGCTATTCCACCATTGTCGCTACTTTCGCCGTGGTGGCCGTCCAGGGCTTTGTGGGCGGCGTGGGCTATGCCATTGTGGGTTTGCCGGCTTTCTTCGCCGGGCTGCTCATCGCGGTCTGTTCACTCATCCCGATGATCGGTTCCATTATCATCTACGTCCCGACTGCCATCTATCTTTTAGTCATTGGCCAGACTTGGCAGGGACTATTCATTCTGTTGTGGGGGGCTTTGATAGTGGGATCAATTGATAATCTTATTCGTCCTTATCTCATCAAGGGCAAAGCCCATGTTAATCCCATCTTCCTGTTTTTCTCTATCTTGGGAGGGGTAGCGCTATTTGGCTTCTGGGGTGTAATTATCGGCCCGCTCATCATTTCCATTGCCATCACTGTCTTCCACATCTATGAGCTAGAATTTGCTCAAGAGCTGGAGACTCCGCCGGCTTTGAAAGAGAAAAAATAGTTTTAAATTAATTTCAATTATATGAACTTAGGACCAAAAACTAAAAAGAATTTAGAAGAAGCCTATGCCGGTGAGTCAATGGCTAGAAACAAGTATGACTACTTCGCTTCGGTGTTTAGAAGAGCGGGGTATGTGCAAATAGCCAATATCTTTGAGGAGACTGCCAGAAACGAGAAAGAGCATGCCAAGCTGTGGGCCAAGGCCTTGGAGATGATTAGCGATGACTTGCAGGTGGATTTAAACAATGCCATTGCCGGTGAGCACTATGAGAATACCTCAATGTATCCCCGGATGGAGGCTGAGGCCAGGGAAGAGGGGCATAATGAGATTGCCGACCTTTTCAAAGAGGTGGGAGAGGTGGAAGAAAAGCATGAGGCTAGATATCGGAAGCTATTAGAAAACATCCAAAAGGGAGAAGTATTCAAGAGGCCGGAAGTGAAGCGCTGGAAGTGTAATAACTGCGGCTATATCCATGAGGGCACTGATGCCCCGGAGAAGTGTCCGGCTTGTCAGCACCCCCAAGCCTATTTTGAAGTGTTTGTGGAAACTTATTAGTTTGTTATAATATACCCGGCCCGCAAGGGCCGATCTGCGGGATTCGTATAGTGGTAGTACGGCGGTCTCCAAAACCGTTGGCGGGGGTTC